>JANXYX010000010.1 GCA_025408425.1 Granulicella sp. | reverse complement strand
CGCCGTCGTCATCGGATTTCTAGTCATCTTCCAGTCCATGTACACCGCCGTCATGGAGCGTACCCGCGAAATTGGCATCCTCAAGTCTCTTGGCGCCAATCGCCTCTATATTGTCGGCGTCGTTCTGCGCGAAACCGGGGTCCTCGCCGTCGCCGGCATCCTCCTCGGCGTCATATCCAGCTACGCGCTCAGCGGCATTCTGCAGAACCGGTTTCCGACGCTCGACTTCGTCATCAACGTCCCCTACGTCTGGAAATCCGTGCTGATCGCCTTCATAGGAGCCATCTTGGGAGCTCTCTACCCCGCCTTCAAAGCCGCAAGCAAGGATCCCATCGACGCCCTGTCTTACGAATAACGAAGCGCTCAGTTAAGCCTAAGCTCGCAGATCGTTGTCCCAATATCTTTGGAGGATCGAACTTGGCGAAAAGAATCACGCAGCTCGATGGAGTTCGCGCTCTGGCGATCGCTGCTGTATTCATTTACCATGCATTCAAAGCCAAGCTCTTATGGATGGGAGTCGATCTCTTCTTCATATTGTCCGGATTTCTCATCACCGGAATTCTGATCGAAGCGAAGCACAAGGGCCTGGGCCTCTACTTCGGACACTTCTATCAACGCCGTGTCCGCAGAATCATCCCGGCATATCTCCTGCTCCTCGTCGTCACATCAATCCTCTTCGGTCTCGCCTGGATGCGTCACTGGTATCTGTACGCGTTTCTGATGAACTTCCTGGTTGCCTTCAGCATCCCCTACCCGACGTCACTCAGCGTCTTGTGGTCGCTGGCAGTCGAAGAACAGTTCTATCTGATCTGGCCCTTCGTGGTGTACTTCCTCAGCGAAGAGATGTTGGTCTGGGCTGCCGGGGCTCTAGTCTTCCTGGCTCCTGTCATGCGCTGGGAACTCACACCACATTTCGCAAATCACTGGGCCATCTATACCCTTACCCCGTTCCGCATGGATACCCTCGCAATGGGAGCACTCATCGCTATCGTCTGGCGCCGCAACCGCTCCCTCATCGAGCGCTTCGGTTTCTTCGGCCCGATATTTTCGGTGGGTGCGCTCGCGACCCTAATCGTGCTCTCCCGCACTACTCACATCACAACTACAGGAAATACCCCGCAAGGCAATCTCTGGATCTTTGAGCTGACACTCTTGATCTCCCTTGGCATCATCCTGTGGGCGCTCAGCGGTAAAGCCGTGGCGATCCTCAACCTGGCACCGCTCCGATATCTCGGTCGAATCAGTTATTCGGTCTATCTCATTCATCTCACGGTCATTACCGTTCTCGAGCAGCATCTCAGCAGCAGGGTCAGCATCGCCACAGCCGCCTTCGCCATCTCAATTCTGTACGCAACGGTCTCCTGGTTTGTCATGGAGAGACCACTGCTGCAACAGAAGCCGGAACCAAAGCCAAATCTCGTACCTGCGCTCAAAGACTAGGCTCTGCCGCCGTATCTCGGCCGCCGTGCCAGTTGTGTTACCCGTGCCGAGCGCCACCGCCGCCATCCGGCACAAGTAACACTTATGTAATAGGCTGGAACCAACCCGTAAAATCTGCGTTAAACCAATGAGAGTCATGTCGAACGACCTCCCATCGCCGGAGCCCCGTCTCACAGCCCTGAAGGCTGTCCGATTCCTCATTCTCCTCACCTCGGCGGTCTTTCTCGCGCTCCATGCCCTCCATCTCAACGCCGACTTCCCCAACTACTCCCCGTGGATGGACTGGTCCAAATACACTGACGAGGGCTGGTACGGTGACGCTGCCATCCGCCACTTCCAGCGTGGCCAGTGGTACGTTCCCGGAGACTTCAACCCCGCCGCAGCCCTGCCCATCTGGCCCTTGGTTGAATCCATCGTCTTCCGCTTTACCGGTGTCAGCGCCGTAGCAGCCCGGGCTCTCACAGTCACCATCTTTGCCTTCATCCTCTTCGTCTCCTATCTCCTACTCCGTCGCTCGATGCCAGGCTCCGCCCGCAACCGCTCCCTTGCTCCTGCCGTCGCCGTCCTCCTTCTCTCCGTCAGCCCATTCTGTTACGTCTTCACCCGCATGGCGATCCTCGAACCCATGCTCATCCTGCTCACTCTCCTGGCTCTTCTCGTCGCCAGCTATATCAGCCCCCAACCAGGGCAGCAAACTCTTCTCCCTTTCCCGCGCCGACTCATCCCTCCGCGCTGGATTCTCCTCCCGGTCCTGCTCGGCTTCCTCATTCCCCTCATGGTCCTCACCAAGACCACTGCTGTCTTTCTTCTCCCCTCCGTCGCCTGGATCCTCTGGGTCCGCGCCGGCTACAGCCTTCGACCATTTCTCCGGCTCTGCATCCCCACCGGAACCATCGCCGCCCTTACCTGGCTCGCCTATTACCTCTGCGTCGTCCGTCCCCACTTCCTGCTCGACTACCGTTACCTCTTCAGCGCCAACGCCTACACCGGCATCACTGCTGCAACCGCCCTCTCCGTCCTCGCCGACACCGTCGCCGACGGCCTCTGGATTGGGCGCCTCATCTTCCCCCTGGCCATCCTCGCCACCGCCATCGCTTTGCTCCACCCGCGCCGAACCCTGCAAAACCCCCTCATCCCCGCGCTCCTCCTCTGGGCTGCCGGCTACCTCGCCTTCCTCGCCTATCACGACAACCTGCAGCCCCGGTATTATCTCGTCGTCGCAGTCCCCCTCACCCTGCTCATCCCACTCGTCTTCGAAGCAGTCTGGCTCGACCGCCCTCACCCCTCCGCCCACCACCTGCAGACCCACGCCCTCGCCAGCACCGCTCTCCTTACCGCGCTCCTCGCCACGGTGGTTGTTGATGCGCGCCACACCATCCAATACGTCCGCACACCCCAATACACCTTCGCCCACGCTGCCGCGCAGATCCGCCAGATCATCGACGACGACAAGAAGAAAGATCCCGCTCACAATCCGCTCGTCCTCTCCATCAGCGGTTCCGATCTATCCCTCATGACTGGTCTGCCCTCCATCTGCGACGACTTCGGCACCATGGATCTCGCCGTCCGCGTCAAAGCCTATCGCCCCGGCTGGTACGTCACCTGGAACCAGGTCGACGACGACAAGATGGATGCTCTCAGCCCCCTCTACCACCTTCAGCGCGTCGCCGCCTTCCCCGTCATGGACGACCCAGAGCGCAACCTCCTCATCCTCTATCGTCTCGATCCCGCAAGCCCCGGCACCCCTGTCAGTCCGCACCACCGTAAGCCCATCCCACGACTGCTCCAGACCAGCCTGGGCCAGCAACCCAGCGCCACCCAGCTCCAGCATTAACCCGTCCTTCAAAGGCGCCTTCCCCATCACGCACCTCATTCCGAACCCGGAAACCCCAGCCAACTTAACGCTCGCCCTATAAAATCTCGTATATCCGTCGTTGACTCCCGCCAGCCCTTCATCTATTCTTGAATCTCGCGCAGTCTCGCGTCTGTACGTCCGTGTGTCCTATTTCACAGACGAAGCAGAGAATCGAGACATCGTGGGAGCCGGAAGTCTGGATTTCCAGTCACCTCCGGGGTAGCTATGCTTCATCGCCGCCCCTAAGCACCCACTCCTCAGGCCCCAAATAAGGTTCTGTGCGCAATCCAAGCGGCTTTGGCTTTCTCGTGTCCGGGAGATTCCTCTCGTTCGCTCAGCCTTTCCGCCCGGCCACAATTTGATCTTCGCAAGCGGCTCTTGCAGGCCGTCAGCAACGTGCGGTACAGCAGTCAGCAGTAAATGAAACATGCAGTAAAAAATCGATCGACCTTTTCTTCATGCAACACGCCGAACACTGAAGACGGCAGAACCAGGGAGTAAATCGCAAATGTCCACTACTATTCCGAGCGGCAAAGACATCAAGCGCAAGTGGTTCGTCGTCGACGCCACCGGTAAGACACTCGGTCGCCTCGCCACCACTGCCGCCTCTGTTCTCGCCGGTAAGCTGAACCCCCTCTACACCCCCTACATCGATATGGGCGATCACGTCGTTATCATCAACGCCGAAAAGATCGTGCTCACCGGCCTCAAGGCAGACCAGAAACTCTATCGCCGCTACACCGGATTCCCCGGTGGTCTCCGCGAAGAGTCCTTCATCAAGCTGCTTGCCCGCCGTCCTGAAGCAATCGTCGAGCAGGCCGTCAAGGGCATGCTTCCCAAGTCCAAGCTCGGCCGCCAGATGGCCACCAAGCTCAAGGTCTACAAGGGAGCCCAGCACCCGCACCTCGCGCAGCAGCCCCAGCCGTTGGATTTCCACGCATCCAACGCCCCCAAGGCTTAGGAAATTTCGTTTTCTCGGCACAGCTTCAGCCGTGCCGAACAGGTTCTAGACCCGCAATGGGGTTTCAACCCGGGGTTCAATGGTTTCTGGTAGGTCCGGGCTTTAGCCCGGACATTTACGGCACAAATTCGACGGGGGCTTCAGCCCCTGAGGTTCAAGTTCAAGGAGCACCATGGCAGATCTAGTCCAGTATTACGGCACCGGTCGTCGCAAGTCGTCCATCGCACGCGTCTTCCTGCGTCCCGGTAGCGGCAAGTTCACCGTCAACAAAAAAGAGTGTGACGTCTACTTCGTCACCGCACAGCAGCGCGCCGCGGCCAAGCGCTCCCTCGGAATCGCCGATATCGGCGAAACCTTCGACGTGTTCACCACCGTCAAAGGTGGTGGAGTCATGGGTCAGGCAGACGCAGTCAAGCTCGGTATCGCCCGCGCACTCATGGAGTTCAACCCTGAGCTGCGTAAGGCGCTCAAGGCAGAAGGCCTCGTTACCCGCGACTCGCGTGGTAAAGAGCGCAAGAAGTACGGTCAGAAGGGCGCTCGCGCTCGCTTCCAGTTCTCCAAGCGATAGAAAAGAGCTATTCAGCAAGATCCTTTGCTGCTGCTTTTCTCTCTTTCTTCGGGATTGGGAACACCTGTTATCCGGAGGAGGTCTGGGCAATCGCCCTTACCTCCTCCGTCGCAACACCCGCAGGCTTCAACCCTTGCGGCAAGGAGTCAAATCTCCCGAACCTGTCTCGTCAGGCGAAGGATCAATCCAGGCACCGGCGATCACACCCGGCCGTCTCAACTAAGGAGCTACATTGGCAAACATCACAATGAAAGAACTACTCGAAGCAGGCGTTCACTTCGGGCACCAGACCAAGCGCTGGAACCCAAAGATGAAGGAGTATATCTTCGGCGAGCGTAACGGAATCTACATCATCGACCTCCAGAAGACCCTCAAGCTCTTCAAGGAAGCCTCCAAGTTCGTCACCGATCTCACCTCCACCGGTAAGCTCATCCTCTTCGTCGGCACCAAGCGCCAGGCACAGGATGCCATCGCGGAAGAAGCAACCCGCGCCGGAATGCCCTACATCAACAGCCGCTGGCTCGGTGGTCTCCTCACCAACTGGGTCACCGTGCAGAAGTCCGTCAAACGCCTCCAGGAACTCGACGACATGTCCACCGACGGTCGCTACGAACTCCTCACCAAGAAGGAAGTCATCAAGCTTGAGCGTGAGCGCAAGCATCTCTCCACCAACCTCTCCGGTATCAAGAGCATGAAGCGCCTCCCCGACGCCATCTTCGTCGTTGACTCCAACAACGAAGCCATCGCCGTCGCCGAAGCCCGCAAGCTCGGTATCCCCGTCGTAGCCGTCGTCGACACCAACTGTGACCCTACCGTTGTCGACTACGTCATCCCCGGCAACGACGATGCCCTCCGCGCCATCCGCCTCTTCACCACGAAGATTGCTGATTCGGCCGCCGAAGGCGTACAGATGGTCTCCGAGAAGGCCTTCGCCACTGAAGCCGCAGACGTCCAGCAGCTTGAAGTCTCTCCCGAGCATGTAGGCGAAGAGGGCGAAGTAGCTCTCGGCCATGTCGAGGAGTCTGCCACCGTTGCCGAAGCTGCCGCAGAGGACGACGAAACTGTCGATCTCGAAGCTGTCCTTGGCGGAAACATCCGCAAGGCCCCAGCCGCTGCCACCGAGCCCGACGCAGAGCCCGAGACGGCAGTCGCCCAGACCGGCGCTTAGTTCTGGTTGTGTGAAGCGAACGGCATGAGCCGTGCCAATCACCATCCTATAGTTTCAAAACTGGCGCGGGCTTCAACCCGCGCCACTCTTTCATCGGCGGCCTCCTCATGCCGTCTCCAGCAACTTCTTCATCAAGGATGACTATGTCTACTGAAACCGCAGTAAAGATCGACGCCAAGCTCGTCAAAGAACTCCGCGAAAAATCCGGCGCCCCCATGGGTGACTGTCTCAAGGCCCTGCAGGAATCCAAGGGCGACATGGAAGGCGCATTCGTCGTCCTCCGCAAGCGTGGCATGGCCTCCGCTGCCAAGAAGGCCTCGCGCAGCACCAACGAGGGAGCAGTCGGAACCTACATCCACGCCGGCGGCAAGATCGGCGTCCTCGTCGAACTCAACTGCGAGTCCGACTTCGTGGCACTCACCCCGGACTTCCAGGAACTCCTCAAGGACATCGCCATGCACATCGCGGCGACCGATCCCCGCTACGTCAGCAGGAACGAAGTCACCGCAGCCGACCTCGACCGCGAGAAGGACATCTATCGCTCGCAGGCCATCGCCTCCGGCAAGCCACCCGCCATCGTCGAAAAGATGCTCGAGGGTAAGCTCGGCAAGTTCTACGAAGAGTTCTGCCTCCTCGACCAGCCCTTCATCAAGGAGCAGTCCCACACCATCGCCCAGATCATCGCCGCCAAGGTCGGCAAACTCGGCGAAAACATCAGCGTCCGCCGCTTCGCCCGCTTCAAGGTAGGCGCCCCCGACTGGACCGTAGCCACCACCAAACAAGCCGCCGAAGAACCACAGGCGTAACTTCTACAAGCGGAGAGAACGAGGACGAATCCACCATCTCCCTGCATCAACGGGCCTGCCGAAGATTATTCGGCAGGCCCGTTATTTTGCTTCTGAGATAGGTCCGGGCTTTAGCCCGGACATTTACGTCTCCACAAAATTGGGCTTTAGCCCCTGAGGTATGCTTCTCTATCCCTCCGAACGAGGCTAGCTTAGGCTTCGCCTCGACTCCATTGCTTAACTAAGGAATGGAACTCTCGTTACCCTCACTGTTGCTGAGCACTACCGAACAACTCGATATATCGGTCACTGATGAGTTTGGATTGAGGTTCGGTCTCTAGTGGCAAGGAGGAGATTATTTGCCACCAAGACTCCCCAAAACTACAGAGCCCGGGCTTTTTGCCACATCGACTCGATCGTAGTTCCTTGATTCACAAATCATATCTTTGCTGACATCAATTCATTGTGTAAGCTTCTCGCAGAAGCTGGAGACTAAATGGCAAGTGCTACGTTGGCAGGGGCATATCACGTTCGCGTCAAGGAACGGTATAACAGAAAGCACGTTAACCTGGATTCATTCGGAAATTCCATTGATTTCCTAAATTTTGTAAAACAGGTGCTTGACGACTACAAGAACGAACATTACAACGACAAAATCGCCGAGAGAATTGCGATGTCTCAGCGAATCGAAGTTAATGATCGGGTTATAAGTGGCCGCATACTAGTCGGTGACTATGGCCAAGCATGCAACGTCATAAATGCAAGCGATGCGGAAACGGTATTCAAGAAAACGATTGATCACGCAGACGCTCTGCCCTTTTACTTCAGACTTGAAGTGCCAAAACAGAGAGATGAAGCCTTGCTGCTCATAGAAAAATCCCGGAAGACTTCGCCGACATCCGCGCTTAGAGGGTTGCTGCAATCACGCTTCGCCATGCTTTTTCCTGACTATACCTTGACCATCGATCCAGTGCTACCGGAGGCAGTATTTGAGGCCTATTTGAACAAGGGCAAAGTTCAAAAGATCAGTTTCATAAAGATGGGATTGCCGAAGGATATTGCGGACATACTTGAAACCGGTCACCAAGAAGTACTCGGCAAAACGGAACTGGTAGTGACAGCTGCGAGAAATCACAGTCTCCCAATAAAAAAGAGCCTATTCAAGAGCGCAGATCCGAGAAAAGCCATCCAAGACGTTTATGAACTGAAAGATCTTGAATACGACAATATCAAGGTAGACGTAAGATTGGGTCGAAATCGCAGGAGCGTAGATTTAGGTAGGAAATATGCTAGCCCCCTCTACGATCTCTCAAATCAAGTTACGAAGGATGGCGACGGAATTTCCACCTATGAAAGCATCTCCCAAGCGTTTGACGGCCTAGCGAACGACATAAAAGAAGGTGCCTATGCCACTTCCGAGTCTTTTTAACAAAGCTGACGTTAGCCCCATCCTGAAAGCCCATCTCGAAACACTCTCAGATTTTCGGACAGGGACATCTTCGCGGATGGATATTGCCCTTTTCTTCGGCTTGCCCGCGGTTGTGGGGCTGACTCTAGACCTACTACACTTCGGTTTTCGGATTGACGCCGTCAACGGATTTCTCAATGCGTTTGCGATTCTGACAGGTTTGATGTTGAACCTCCTAGTTCTAGTGTTCACCATTTCGACGACGATGACCGAAAAGCCTGATTTTTAGATGAGAAGACGGGTACTCAAGGAAATTTTCACAAATGTCTGCTTCTGTATTGTTGTGGCCGTTGCGGTTACAGGGACGGCTCTTATTGCACTCGGCTACATGCGATCTGTTCCTTATGCACAGACCGGTTATGGCGCAACATTTCTGTTGTCAGCGTTAACGCTAAATTTTGTTTGTAGTCTTCTGATGATCATCAAGAGAATGTATCTTTTGATAGCGACTGAATTTGGGTCTGCTGGAGCTAAGAAAGCCGCGTAATTGGCAATAGCTGAAGCTCGAAGCCCGATCCCTCCCAAGTTGAGCCTAATCACCAAAACAGAAGCCCGATGTTCGCGCGGGTCTTGCTGTTGGACCCAGCTCAAACGGACTCAGCACCCTTGACAAACCCACCCTCCAACAACCCGATTACCCCAAATCAGCATTCCTTAGCCCACCCCGATCCAGCCACCAACACACCCAAGTCCAACCCTAACCCTCATTATCCCAAGACTTTGCACAATATAAGGGGGGTGGGGGGTACCCTCGAATCCCAACCACCCGACCGATTCTCTTTGCGTCGATTCCATCCAACCCAGCATCTACTGCTCATCGGCACACATTGCCTTGGAGCCTTTTCATGCACATCGCCCTCTACGGAGCCACCGGGAAATCCGGCAGCGCCATCCTCACCGAACTCCTCTCCCGCGGCCACCAGGTCACTGCCATCGTCCGCGACCCCGCCAAGCTCGCCGCCCGCCCCGGCCTCACCATCAAGCAGGGAACTGTTGACTCCGCCTCAGCCATCGCCGCGGCCATCCCCGCCGCTGCCGACGCCGTCGTCAGCGCATACGCTCCACCCCTCACCAAAGAGGGTGTCCGCGAGCTCATCCCCGTCACCCAGCACTTCATCGACGCTGTCAAGCAGACCGGCACCAAGCGCTTCCTCTTCGTCGGTGGAGCAGGCAGCCTCTTCGTTGCCCCCGGTGTCACCCTCATCGCCAGCGGCTACCTTCCCGAGAGCTATATGGACATCGCCGTCGCCCACGCCGACGCTCTTGAACTCATCCAGAAATCCGACATCAACTGGACCTGCTTTAGCCCCGCTGGATTCTTCGAGCCCGGCCCTCGCACCGGCATGTTCCGCATCGCCAAGGACGACCTCGTCGCCGACGCTCAGGGCAACAGCAAAATCTCCTTCGACGACTACGCCATCGCCCTCGTCGACGAGCTCGAAAACCCCCACTACCAGCGCCAGCGCTTCACCATCGGCTACTAAGCAACCTGCCACACAAGGGAAGGGGAGTGCCGCATCGCGCCGCACTCCCCCGTTCCCGGATGCCAATCGTCGTTCCCGTAATTTTGCTCTGCTTTTGCTCTGCATTCTTCCCTCTCCTATTTTGGGGGGTCGTTATGATTCGCAATCCTATTGCATCGACATTCCATTCATACGAATTCAATTCAACTCCGTTCCATACCTCACCCTAACCCCATGCGATACTTAATCCTGACATGTACAAAAGAGTCCTCCTCAAGATCTCTGGAGAAGCCCTCGCCGGTGGCAAGGGTTTCGGTATCGATGCAGTCTTCATCCACAAAGTAGCCGCAGAAATCGCCGCAGTCCACGCTCTAGGCTGCGAGATAGGCATCGTCGTCGGTGGGGGCAACTTCTTCCGCGGCGTAGCCCAGCAGGCTATCGACATGGATCGTGTCGCTGCCGATCACATGGGCATGCTTTCCACAGTCATCAACTCCATCGCTCTCCAGGACGCCATCGAGAAGCGCGGACTCTTCTGCCGCGTCATGTCCGCCATTGAGATGCACGAGGTCGCCGAGCCCTACATCCGCCGCCGCGCCATGCGCCACCTCGAAAAAGGTCGCATCGTCATCTTCGCCGCCGGCACCGGCAACCCCTTCTTCTCTACAGATACCGCTGCCAGCCTCCGCGCCATGGAGATCAAGGCAGACATTCTCCTCAAGGCCACCTCTGTCGACGGCATCTACACCGCCGATCCCAAGACCGATCCCACCGCCATCCGCCTCCCCAACGTCACCTACTCCGACATCCAGCGCCTCAACCTCCGCGTCATGGATCAGACTGCCGTATCCCTCTGCAAAGACAACAACATGCCCATGATGGTCTTCTCCATGCGCGAAGAAGGCAACATCGTCCGCGTCGTCGGCGGCGAGCAACTCGGCTCCCTCGTCACCGCATAACCTGTGGCATTTTCAACGCAAGTACCTGTATCTTCGTTGCAGTTGCATCCTTTTCGCCATCAGCCGTCGGAAGACTACCCCGCAGCTAAGCATTGCAACCCTCGATACAGCAGAGCCGCCGCAAAATCTCTCAAATTACGCTAGATAGATTGGCAGCCCCACTGCATCAAATAGACCAAAGCAAATAAACCAGGATGAGTCATGGGTATCGCCACTCTGGAACAACAACCCGAGCATGCTACTCCGGCAATCGTGGGTCCCAGGACCGCCCGCAAGCCGGCGCTGCCTGCCCTTACTGGCATTCGCACCGTCCTCGCCCTCGGCATTGTGCTCTTCCACTTCACCCCGCCCCACCTTGGGTTGCTCTACCCCATCATCGACAACTCATACGTCTTCGTAGGCTGCTTCTTCCTCATCTCCGGCTTCATCCTCACCTACAACTACTTCGACCGGGCCATCACCCTCAACAAGCGTGATTTCTGGGTCGCTCGCCTCTCTCGTCTCTACCCCGTCTACCTTCTCGTCTTGATCGTCTCCACCCGCATGCTTCAGGATGAGTGGGCCTCCCGGTCCCATGCCGACTTCTGGCGCGGCATCATCCTCACTCCTCTGCTCCTCCAGGGTTGGAGCCCCGCCCTCGCCACCTTCGGCAACACCGTCGCCTGGACCCTCTCCTGCGAGGTCATGTTCTACGCCGCATTCCCCTTCCTCATCTACCTCTGGGCCACCCGCATGCACTGGCTCAACACTCCCGGCCGCCTCATCGCCCTCTTCATGGCGCTCTGGGCCCTTGGCATGCTGCCCCACATCCTCTACGCCGCCTTCAATCCGGAGCACCTCGCCGCCCCCGTAGACCGCTACACCTCCACCAGCTTCCTCCGCTTTCTCAAGTACACCCCGCCCCCTTACGTCTGCACCTTTCTCGCCGGAGTCACTCTCGGCAAGCTCCACCCTCTCCTGACCTTTACCCCGCGCCAGCGCCTCGTCGTCGCCGCCTCCGCCTTCACTCTGCTCGGCCTCTTCTTCTACACCGGAGCCGTTAAACACGTCCCCTACCTCATCCTGCACGGCGGATTTCTCGTGCCCCTCTTCAGCCTTCTCATCCTCGGCCTCGCCGGCCCCAATCCCATCGCCGCCGTCTTCTCCATCCGCCCGCTCGTCCTTCTCGGCGAAGCCACCTTTGCTCTCTACCTGCTCCATTTCAATACCTTCATCCTCATTCACACCTACCACCTGCCAGAGCGCCTCCACCTCACCGCGCTTGAGCCCTGGTTCTCCTATCTCGCCATCATCGCCCTCGCTTTCGCCACCCTTCACTTCGTAGAGAACCCCGGCCGCAAAGCCATCCTCCGCCGCTTCTCCTCCAGACCCAAACCCACCACCACTCCTGCCTGATCGGTCCGCCAGAAACGCCTGCCTTCCCCCTCGAGGTGATGGAGTCGGTTTGATCCTCAATCAAATCTCATTCACCGCTCACGGCTACGAAGCATGCAAATTCTCAGTAGACACGCCCGCGGCCGCAGCTCCGATAGAGCGGCGATCTCCGTAAGCCATGAACCTCTCGATGCCAGCCAGCAGTGTTCCTCCACGCAGCAAAAAGCCCCGCATCAGCGGGGCTTCTCACCAAACCATCCTACTCAGTTCTTACGGTTGAACTACCTGTGTCGCATGCTCGCCATTCGGAACAGCTACAGCACAAGTCGGTGTTCCGGAAGCAGGGAACGGGGTGTTCTGAATGTCCTGCAATCCACCGTTATGCGGATCAAGCTTCTCGCCCGAAATCGAACCATCCGCGCTGTTCGGCACGTAAAGGTAGATACCCAGGGCAGGCTCAATCGTGACGCACGTCGGATTCGTTTTGACCGGTGTAGAACCCGATCCTACCGAACCACTCGGAGAGCCTGTCGCCGGATCTAGTGCAAACGCGCTTACCGTGCTCGCGTTGAAGTTCACCGTGTACAGGAACTTGCCGCGCGGGTCGATCGTGACCGCAACCGGATAAAGACCCGTCGCGAAAGGACCGTTCACCATCGATACCAGCGACCCATTGGATTGCACGACCTTACCGTACATCTGATTCGTCGCCTGATCGGTTACATAAACAAATCGTGCCGTCGGATCTTCCGCTATCGCACTAGGCGTAGTGCCCGCAGAATACCCCGTAGCCACCGTCTTGCCGGCCACTGTCGTAATCACCGTTCCCGGCGTCGGCGTCAGTGCTCCAGTGCTCGTGTTCTCGGCAAATCCCAGCACCGTCGCATTCGGCGATACTTCCTGGTCCACAACGTACACGAAGCTGTTGAAGTTGCTCGTCGTGACCGCCACTGGATTGTTGCCAACGTTCACGTTGATAGCTGTTCCCAGCGAATTGTCTGAATTGATCGGGAAGATCGAAACTCCACCCGGCCCCGGCGTCGCAGCAGAGTAACCAGTCTGATACGTATAAGTCACGTACAGAAACTTGCCACCCTGATCAATCGCTGCCGCAGTCGGGAAGCTCCCCGTAGTCTTGTAGGTATTCTTCGACGTCAGCATGCCTGCGCTGCCCACCGAATACTCCTGTACCGTCGAGTCATCATGGTTCAACACATACAGAAACAGCCCGTTCGGCGCCGCGACAATGCTCACCGGATTATTGCCCGCAGCCACCGGAGAACCAGTGACCTGCACCAGCGCGCCAGTTTGATAGTCCACAGCGTACTCGTTCACGACTCCGGCAGCGCCCTTCTTGGATGCCGTCGCATAAACGTACGCCACCGTATAGTCGCGCGTGCAGGCTGTCAGGCCCAGAACCATTCCCATCGATACGACTGAGGCCATTGCCCGGCAGCTCATTTTGCTCAAATTCATACGCGTTTCCTTCATCTCGGGAGCTTCCGCCGCCCGCTAAAAAATCTGTCTAAACTGTCCAGGCCGTCCGCAGCCAACTTGCTACCGGAACGACGGCACACTCACCACACAAGTCGGTAGTGTACTTCCGCCAAACGGGTTGTTTTGTATCTGCTTCAGGCTGCCGTTCGTCGGGTCCATCTGCTCACCCGTCAACGAATTACTCAACGAGTTCGAGGCGTACAAGTAAATCGCGTGGGTCGCACTCGCATTGGTCGGAACGCCAATCGTAGTAATGCAGGTCGGGCCCGTTCCAGCTTGCACACTCGTTGCCACAGTCGATGCGATCGGCTGTCCATTGGCTCCAAACGTGTAGCCGCCGATCGTGCCTGCAACGGTGTTTGCAACGTAAAGATACTTGCCCGTCACATCAATCGTCAGACCTGCCGGACCAGCCTCAGTTGGCGCCGTCGCAATCTGGCTCGGAACGCCGCTTGCTGCAATGGAGTACGCCATCACCTGGTTTGCAGACTGGTCTGTAATGTACAGATGCTGTGAGGTCGAATCCTCTACGATCGCGCTTGGCGTTACTCCCGAAGCGAATCCCGTGGACACCACATTGCCATCGTTGATCGTCACGCCAGCCAGCGGAGTCAGTGCCCCAGTGGTGGTGTTCGCAGAGAAAGCCAGCAGATTCAATGTCGTCGCCGCATCCTGCTCGATCACATAAACAAAATGGTTTGCACTCGTCGCGGTAATTCCAACTGGATTGCGTCCAGCATTCACCACCGTCGGAGTCCCCAGCGAGTTATCAGGATTGATCGGGAAGATAGACACGCCACCCGGACCAGGCAGCGCCGTCGTATAGCCTCCCTGGTAGGTGAACGTCACGTATAGAAACTTGCCTGATGGATCGATCGAAGCAGCAGTCGGAAACGTCGGCAGCGTCGCAGGATTCGATCCCGTACCAATCGTGTACGTCTTCTGCGGATAAAGCTTGCCATCCGTGCCGATCGCAAACGCAACAACGTTCGAATCGTCGCGATTCAACACGTAGATGAACTTGCCGTTCGGAGCAGCCACCAGTGTAACTGGATTACGTCCACCAGTAGGTATCGGCGAGTCGGCCAGAGGAGTAAGGGTGCCCGACTGGTAGTCCACCTCGTAGCCATTGATCAGCCCAGGGTCTGCCTTCGCCGTAGTCATATAGACGTAGCCCACCGTATAGGTGCGGCTGCACGCCGTCATACCCAAACCCATCGCCAGAGATACTATCGAGGCCATCGTACCGCGGCCCATCTTATTCAACGTCATGCACTTCATTGCTCCGGGGCAATTCGTTTCCGCCCGCCAGTGCTATAGCCAAAACTGGTTACAAAACCGGGACTCGTGATGACGTCCCGTCTGAGAGATGCAACTGCCGAACTTCCGGCTAGTTGCTTGTGTTTCCGCTGATTGCAAGGCAGGTCGGCTTCCCGGTCACCGGGAAAGAACTCCCGCGCGTCAGGTTAGAAAGCTGCCCAGTGTTCTGGTTGATGATCTTGCCTGTCACGGTTCCATCGATGTTGTTCGACGTATAGACATACTGGTTTGTCGGGTCTTCCACCATGCACACCGGTCCCGAGCCAACGGGATACGGATTGTTGGAGTCGCCGATAACCTGCAGCTTGCCGTTCGACTGGTCGATCGTAAACGCCGAAATCGTGCTATTCGCGTTGTTCGAGTTCGTCGAGGACTGGTTCAGCACATACAGATAACGGCCGCGAGCGTCCGTAAATGAGTAAACCGGGTTCGCAGTCAACGCCAGGTTCGGTACCGCGCCGCCAGTCAACGTATTCAGCGCGCATGACGATCCAACCGTATAAGGCAGAATCTGTGACGTGCTCGGAGTCGCTCCGGCATCCGTCAGATACACGTAAGCGCCGCTTGCGTTGATCGAAGTCAGCTTGGTCGCCTGCGTCGTAATCGTCGAATTCGCCGTGATCGTCAACTGCCCAGAGCCACCCAAAGAGTACGGGTAAATCGTGTTATTCCCCGAGTTCAGAGTAAACAGGCAGGAAGAACCAGCCACCCGCATCGACGTCGGCTTAGGCCCAACCGGGAAGTACGTCAGCTGCGTCCCGTTCGAGTTCTTCAGCTGCTGGTTCGGTACTAGCGTCAGACGCCCAGTGTCCGGCGCAATCTGAAACACAGTAATGTCACCATTCACGCCGTCTGGAGAAACCTGATCCAGAACGTAAAGGAAGTTGCCAGAGGCGTCCACCGTCACCCAGACCGGTGTCGTGCCCTGCGTGAAGAAGTTTGCCTGGAACGTCAGAACGCCATCGCCGCCCACGCTGAACTCGGCGACATTACCGCCCGTCGCAGGTGCAGTCGAAGTCGCCGCAACGCCTTGGTTCACAACATAGACATATCGCCCGCCCGGTCGCACAACCAGTGATACCGGGTTTGTTCCGCCAGAGGGGAACGGCGTTCCAACGATGTTTGTCAGATTACCCGTGTAGTTGTCGATCTTGTACCCGGAGATCTGGTTGTATTGCGTTCCAAGAACCCACATGTACCCGACCGTGCCGCCACCACACGCCGTCATGCCCAGACCCATCGCTACAGATGCTACGAAGGCCATCGAAATCCGGCCAATCCTGCTCAACTTCATGCGCTTCCTTAATCCTCGCCAGCAAGCCTCTACGACCGCCTTCTATTGCGAGCAACTCTGTGGGGTTTCAAATCCTTTCGCAATTGTAGAAGCTGCGACGACTTTGTGCCACTTTAGAGCCACACCACCCTCACTTCCTTCGTCACCAGCAAAACGGTTACCCACCCCGGCAATCCCCCCCACCCTGGGCAAAAGTGCCAGTCCAATGCCCAAACACTCGCTCTCCCGCCGCCTTTTCGCTCATCAAAACCACGCATTGCCAAACGAAATCACCCTTTGGCGAATGAAAAAAGCGGGTCAAGCCTTAGCCTGAACCCGCCCTCATAATTCCCCCTGCCACGTTATCCGTAAAACCTGTCGCCTAGAAAATCTTTAGGTGAATCGTCAGATACTTCTTAGGATCCTTCCGGATCGTCGTCACCAAACTAGTACTCTCTGTCAGCAACTGGTTTAGATTTCCGTAAACCCGATCATCCGTTGCCAGCTTGCCCAGCGTACCCTTGCCCGCGTTGATCCCTGTCACCAGGGAATTCACCTGCGTCAACGTGTCGCCCAACTCCTGCCGAAACTTCGGATCCTTCAGCATTAGCCCCAGCGTACCTTTGCCTGCATCCGCGTCTGCCATCAGCGAGTTCGCATGCACCAGCGTAGAGTTCAGGTTCTTATAAAGTGAGTCGTCCTTCAGCAGCATCCCGGCCGTGCCCTTACCGCTATCCAGCGAGGTCGAGATGTTCTCCAGCTTTTCAGCAGCCGAATTCAGACGGTTGTACATCGTGTCGTCCGTCATCAGCTTACCAATCGAACCCCGTCCTTTATTCAGGTTCTTCTCCAGCTTAAGCAACTCATCCACCGTTGCATTTGCCTTGTTGTACAGATCAGGACTATTGATCAACTGGCCGATCGACCCCTTGCCCGTTTGCAGGTTGTCGACGATCCCATTCATCTTCGACAAAATCACATTCAGACTCTCAATCGTCCCCTGGCTCGCCTTCACCACATCCGTAATGCTCGGCGTCTCCAGCGTCTTCAGCTCATCCCCATCTTCCAGCGGAGCGCCCACCGCAAACTGGCTGTTCAGGTCCACCACCGTATCTCCCAGCACTCCAACCGTGGTTAGCGCCGCCTTTGAATCCTTCCGCAGCGTCCGCGCGAACTTTTCATTCAGCTTCATCACCACGCGTACTGGCGTCAGCTTGCGCGTTGGATCACTCACTACGGTTACGGTCTTCACCGCGCCAATAGTCACGCCTTCAAGATTCACTGCCGCGCCTTCCTTCAGCCCAGCGGAGTTCTCAAAGTACGTCGTAATCGTCAGCTTCTTCGACAGAATCCCAAGGCCCGAGGCGCTCGTCATCAGGAACAGCAGCGTTGTCAGCACCACCGTTGAGATCAATACGATTATGCCTACCTTAAGCTGCGACCAACGTACTTCCTGCTGACTGGGCATAGCCCTCCTTCAGAGTGTCTTCCCGCGGGCCGTTTCACCGCGGCAAACTTGAACTGGCGGCAGATAAAGGGTGTTATCGCCCCTACTGTCAGCACTTGAACGTCTGGTAGCAAAAGAATACCCTACGTCCGCGCCGTCAGCACGGAATCATATCGCTCCGGCAAACAGAAAGTCCTTTATCTTCAATGGATGCTGAAACCCTCTCATTGGTTTCAATGCTTCACTCAGACACTGTTCGCCTTTCCTTTCCCTGCACCATCACCATCGCCATCGCCACCGTCCGGCTGTGGGTCAGGCTCAACTCCACACTGTGAATCCCCATAGCTTCGGCACGTTCCGCCGCCCTACCACTCCAGTGCAGCGTGGGACGCTCACCCATCACCCGCCGCACCTCGATCTCCTTCCAGCTCACACCTCGGCTGATCCCCGTGCCCAGCGCTTTTGCCCCCGCCTCCTTTGCTGCAAACCGCGCCGCAAAGCTCTCCGCAGAGTTCCTTTTCTGCTGGCAGTACGCAATCTCTTCCGGCGTAAACACCCGCGCCAGAAAGCGCTCCCCATAACGCTCGATACTCTCCTCCACCCGTTCAATCTCAATCATGTCTGTTCCAACACCAAGCACCATGCCGCACTCTCCCTCACCATCCTCCTACACTCCCGCCCAAAACCACACCGAAATAAATTGCCACCCCGCTTAATCCAGATCCCTTCCTTATGGCTACTCCGTCCGCCAGCGCAGCACCACCCTGGCGTAACCAGCTCGCTTCCATTCGTCACGTGACCACCGTGCTGCTCCACCATCACTATCCCGCATCCAACTACCGATGAACACCCTGACGACAGAAGCTGCTTCATTGACTTCCAAGCTCCTTCTGTTCAAAATCTCTTATCTCGGCGGCTAACTCACCATGCAGTCTCTCGAAATCCAGAGCTTCAGCTACCAGGAGCGCAGTGGCGTCCTCCCCAGCCTCACCAACGCCTTTGCCGACTGCGGCGGCTGGGTGCTCGACCGTCGCACCCTCTCCGCCACCACCATGGAGTTCCGTATCGAGATCCAGCTCCGCGCCATCGTCGATCTCTACGCCGCTATCATCGCCTCCGGACTCGAACTCACTCGCTCCGGACACCTTACACTCAGCGAACTCTGCACCTGCCGCCAACACTTCCGCCGGTCTGCAGATCTCGGCCAGGTCGTCGCGCTCCGTATCGAAATCAGCTTCCTCGAAGACATCACCCTCCACTCCCTCCTCATGACTGCCGCTCTACCAGCCTGATCCGCTGCTACCATTCCCCAAACCAGCCTTGATATCCACGTTGCAATCCATACCTGTCCAGAAGCCACTCCCCGCAAATATGTAGATAGCCAAAACATAGCCTTGTCGCTTAGCATCATCCGGTCACCCCGGAGCCTTCATGAACGTCAAGAAAAGCGCTGTAATCGCCCCCCACTGCGTCCGCACCGTCCTCCTAACTGCCACTCTCCTCACCGTCTCCGCACTAGCCCAGACCCCCTCCGCCCCCTCCACCGCGCCTCTCTCCGATCAGGCCGTCCACCAGCGCGTCGAATCCCTCCTCAAGCAGATGACTCAAGAAGAGAAGCTCGGTCAGCTCAACCAGCTCTTCGTCTTCGGTAACACCCTCAACGAACTCGCCCAGACCGACAACTCCTCCCACATCGAAGACATGGCCAGGAAAGGCAACGTCGGCTCACTCCTCTTCATCACCAATCCCGACGTAATCAACCACTACCAGCATCTCGCCGTCGAAAACTCACGCCTCCACATCCCACTCATCTTCGGCTTCGATGTCATCCACGGCTTCCGCACCATCTTCCCCGTACCCATCGCCATGGCCGCCTCCTGGGATCCGGCCCTCTCCACCAGCGGCCAGACCATCGCCGCCAAGGAGGCCCGCTCCGTCGGCATCAACTGGGCATTCGGTCCCATGGTCGACATCGCCCGCGACCCCCGCTGGGGACGCATCGTGGAAGGCGCAGGTGAAGATCCCTACCTCGGCTCAGCCTTCGCAGCCGCCCAGGTCAAAGGCTTCCAGGGAGACTACATCGGCGCACCCGACCACCTCCTCGCCTCCGTCAAGCACTTCGCCGGCTACGGAGCCGCCGAGGGAGGCCGCGACTATGACGCCTCCTACATCTCTGAGACCCAGCTCCAGAACATCTACCTCAAGCCCTTCCACGCCGCCGTAAACGCTGGCGCCGGCACCATCATGTCCGCCTATATGGACCTCAACGACGTCCCCGCCACCGGCAACCGCTGGCTCCTCACCGACGTCCTCCGTAAGGACTGGGGCTTCAAAGGCTTCGTCGTCTCCGATGCCAATGCCGTTAAAAGCCTCAAGAACCACGGCTACGCGAAAGACTCTGCCGACGCAGCCTTCCGCGCCTTCACCGCCGGCGTCAACATGGAGATGTCCGTCGGAAACACCGCTTACTCCACCGGCCTGCCCGCAGCCCTCAAATCCGGCCAAATCACTGTCACTCAGGTCGATGCTGCCGTCCGCCCCATCCTTGAGATGAAGATCCGTCTCGGCCTCTTCGAGCATCCCTATGCCGACGTACCTACCTCCGTCGCAACCCTGGCCGACCCCACCCACCGCACCGCAGCCCGCCTCGCCGCAGAGCGCACCGCAGTCCTCCTCCGCAACGAAGGAACTCTGCTGCCCCTCCAGCCCGGCGCTCATAAGAAAATCGCAGTCATCGGCCCCCTCGCCGACTCTCAGATCGATACCCTCGGTCCCTGGGACTTCGCCTTCGACCTCCCCGAGACTGCCACCGTCCTCAACGGCATCCGCACCAGACTAGGCCAGCAAGCCGACATCTCATACGCTCCCGGAGCACAGCTCTACCGCAAATTCCCATCGTTTCTCGATCCCATCACCCGTCTGGCACCCGTGATCCCATGGACCCCGGAACACTCCAGGGCCGAGTTCGCCAAAGCCATCGATATCGCCAGCTCCGCCGACCTCACCATCCTTGTCCTTGGCGAGGCCCAGAACATGTCTGGCGAAGGTGCCTCCCGCGACTCCCTCGACCTCCCCGGCCAGCAACAGCGCCTCCTCGAGGCCGTCGTCGCCACCGGAAAGCCCGTCGTCCTCGTCCTCATGAACGGACGTCCCCTCAACATCACCTGGGCCTCGCAGCACGTTCCCTCCATCCTGGAGGCCTGGTATCCCGGCACCCAGGGCGGCAACGCAATTGCGAACCTCCTCTTTGGCAACGCTGTCCCCGGCGGCAAGCTCCCCGTTTCATGGCCCCGCAACGTCGGACAGATCCCCATCAACTACGCGCACAACACCACCCAGGCTCCGGAAAATCAGGGCAAGCGCTACTGGGACGAGGAGTCCACCCCGCTCTACCCCTTCGGATACGGCCTCAGCTACTCCTCATTAGCCTTTTCCAACCTCAAACTCAGCCAGGACACCATCAAACCCGGCCAATCCCTTGAAGTCACAGCCGATGTAGAAAACACCGGCGCCATCACCGCCGACGAGGTTCCCCAGCTCTACCTTCACCAACAGTACGGCAGCACCTCCCGTCCCGTCCGTGAGCTCAAAGGCTTCCAGCGCATCACCCTTGCTCCCCACGAAAAGAAATCCGTCCACTTCACCATCGGCAAAGATGAACTCACCTACTGGACCAGCACCACCAGAACCTGGGTTCAGGACGCCTCCACCTTCGACGTCTGGCTAGGCTCCAACTCTCAAGCCACACTCCACTCCACCTTCACCGTCGCCCCATAACCTGTCTCTTCATCTAAGCCCGCGTAGTCTCAAAAAAGAGGCGCCGTTCATCACGGCGCCTCATGCGGAGCCAGACATTACAGCCATGACACATCCTTATTGATGGTTTCCCTGCGCATTCTCAACCGCAGTGAAACTCCCAAAAAGCCCATTCGATTCGCTATCCGGCCCTGCCGTAAAGTACAGGGTCGTCGCCGGCCCAGCGCTCGCATCGTTCCCAAACCCCAATGCCCACAGGCCGTCTACCGAAATCGTCTTGTCGTCCGTACCCACCAGCGCGCCCTTATAGTTGCCCGTCACCGGATCGAACGCCAGTATCTGACCGCTGCCAAACTGCCCCACCAACACATCATGGCTATACGCGCCAAAGTCACTCGACGCCAGCGTCAGTCCCCACGGAGCGTTGAACCACGGCCCTGCCTGCAACCGGTGCAACAGCCGCCCGTGTGGCGAGAACACATCCACAAATCCCATCCCGGCTCCGGCCACTTCGTCATGCTTCGCGGAATCCTGCTTCGCAAACGCCACGTACAGATTGCCGCCGATATTCTGCACATTGAACGGCGCATACCCCCGCGGTAATCGCGGATCCTCAAAGCTCTGGCCCCGGTCATCCCGATCGTTATCTCCATCGCGGTCCGCCGACATCGTCACCGGGTTGAAGCTCGAATCGAACACCGCAATCTTGCCCATCCGGAAATCGGCAACATACAGATACGTCTTGGTGACGGTTCCATCCGTGATCGTGGCGATCGTTGCGCCTTTGTACACCGAACGATCGAAGTTATTTACCTTAATCACGGCCTGATGCAGGTTCACGCCGGAGTTCCATCCGGAGATCGTTCCATCTTCCGTTACAAATATAAAACTGGACGCAGCCCCCGGTGCCACCAGGAATGCTGTTGGGTCGCCATTGAACACGACCCCCGTCGGAGTCCCCGCGGGCGTGCTCGAGTTCGGGCCAGGTATCGACACCACCAATGACACTGGACTGCCAGTTGCCCCATACAGCGTCGAGACCCCCGTCCCATTGTCCGAAACCCACCACGGACTCTTCGAACTCCGTGCCAGCCCCCACGCATTCACCAGGTTCGCGTCCACCGTCGGAGCCAGCGATGCCTGGTTCGATGTCAGGTTGGTCTGCTTGTAGTGTTGGACGGTCTGCGCCATCGCCTCTCCGGCAGAGGCTGCGATAGCCATCGCAAGCACTGCGGTTGATAGCGCGCGTCGATAGTTCGTGCGGTCGAATCTCTGGATGATCATGGTGATTCTCCTCGTCTGGCGAGCAGGTACAGCTCTCATCGGTCGCTCTGGCTGCCCCGAGTCGTCGAAATCACACTAGTCGGGTCCACCCAGCGCTGGTGTCACAGACTTGTCACCCAATTGTGATTTTTTAGCCCCCTACCGCCTCAGATCCACCACTGTCCGCTTGTGCCACCAACTATCCGAGTCCCCGATCACCAGCACTCCCGGCTGCCATCGCCCATGCGTCAACACCAGCCCTAGCCCGCTCGCATTGCCCGCGACCTTGAAAACCGGCTCGCTCATCATCGTCCCGCCCGCCACCACCCGCGTCGTCAGCCGGTTCCCACTCAACCCGGAAACCTCCTCCCACCGCCGTCCCTCTGCATCCACCAGATAAGCCCGCAGCAGCGCCTCACTCTGCGTCTTTGCCCGGCCCTTATTCGTTACGCGCACCACCACACGCAGCAACCGGCTGCCATCCGGTCCATGGTTCGGCCCAAAGAAACCGGGCACCTCATCCACCTTCATGACTGCGAAGCACATCTCATCGAAGCACTGCTCCTGCCCCAGAGCCACTACCCGTCCCGGCTGCACCACCGAAACCCCTATCACCACAGCTACATAAATCACCCAGGTCCCCGCCAGCCACCCAAGCCCTCGCCGCACCCGCTCCCGCTCGCCCCGAACCAGTGAAATCCCCACCCCCAACACACCCAGTGCCGTCCAGCCCACCAGCGCCAGCAGTAAAAGCTCTCTGAAACTCATCTCGAAACCCCACTCACGATAAACTTGAAAGTAACTACATGCAGCCTACAACTTCAGCCGCGCCGCAGCCGTTTGAATCGAGTTCTGCCACAATGCAATCTACAACTTCAGCTGCGTCGCAGCTTTTTGAATCGAGATCTCCCACAATGCAATCTGGAACTTCACCCGCGTCGGACCCATCGGAACTAAGCTCTGCCAGGATGCACCCTTCCCTAACGCCTCATCCGTCCGCGGTACGCGCTGCTAATGGCGCCCCCATCATCATCGCGCAGAACCTCGGCAAGACCTACCGCTCCGGCAAGGTTGAGGTTGAAGCCCTCCGCAACGTTAGTTTCTCCGTCAATCCCGGTGAGTTCGTGGCCATCGTCGGACCCTCCGGCTCAGGAAAGTCCACTCTCTTCCACATCCTCGGCGGCCTCACCCCTGCCACCAGCGGCTCTGTCACCATCGATGGCACCGACTTCTCCAAGCTCTCCGACGCTGACCGAACCAAAATGCGTCGTGCCCGCATCGGCTTCGTCTTCCAGCGTTTCAATCTCCTCCCCACCATGTCGGCCATGGGCAACATCGAGATCGCTCACGACATCGCCAACCTTGGGGTCTCCCCCAAGCGCGAACTCGATCACGCCCTCCTCGACCACCTCACCGCTCTCCTTGGCATCAGCGGTCGCCTCGAGCACCGCCCCAACGAGCTCTCCGGTGGTGAGCAGCAGCGCGTAGCCATCGCCCGCGCTCTCATTAACCGACCCTCCATCGTCCTTGCCGACGAGCCCACCGGAAACCTGGACACCAAAAACTCCGACGCTGTCCTCCAGATGCTCCGAACCTCCAGCCGCGAGCTCCACCAGACCGTCCTCATGATCACCCACAACCCAGAGGCCGCTCAGATCGCAGACCGCATCCTCCACATGCGCGATGGAGAGATCACCCACATCGAATCAGTCGTCCGCCAAACCATCAACGCCTGATCCCCCCAATACCTCCACGCGCACGAAAACCTCTCCATACAGGAGAGGTTTAGCGTACCAACTCTGCACTACTTACCTGGGCAGAAATTCACCGTCACTACCGTCTGCACCTCTACCGCAGTCCCATTCACCAGATACGGCTTGTAGGTCCAGTGCTTCACCGCTTTGACCGCTGAATCGGCAAAGTTGTCCGGCCCCGATGTCGCCGTACTGCTCTCGACCCTTCCCGTGGAGTCAACCACGACGTTAAGGACCACAGTCGCTGTCGTTCCAGCAGCCAGCTCCGAAGGCGGATAGGTCGGCGCCTCTACAAAGGTCAGCAGCTTCCTCATCTCATCGCTCGAGACAGTCAGTGGTGCCTGCCCCGGAGGGATTGCCGCGGCGACTCCTGCAAGACCAATGCTCATTAGTACGACGCAGAAAACCGGATATATCTTTCTCATGGCCAAGATCATAGCGTGGAAAGATCCGCCCGCATCCAACTTCTCACTACAACTTTCGTGCCACTCGACCCCTACGTCCCAACTCCATCAAGCGACCTCACTCTCCCCAATCCTCACTGGCTCAAACTTCCGGCCGCCATCCTCGCAGATCCGAACCTCTCCTTGTCCAATGTCGTACACCCACCCGGAGATAGTCAGATCCTCCCGTGCCATCGCGCCCGCCACCGCCGGATGCGTCCGCAGATGCTGCATCTGCAGCAGCACATTCTGCTCCGTCACCAGCTTCATTAGTTCATCCCGCGTGGCATCCTGTCCTTGGATCGCGCATGCCACGCTCAGCGCAGCATGCGCATTCTTCAGCCAGTTCTCCACTGTCGGCATAGACTTCAGCCCCTCCGGATCCAGCAGTCCCTTCATTGCTCCGCAGTCCGAGTGCCCACAGATCACCACGTGCCGCACTTGCAGCGCCTTCACCGCATACTCGACGACTGCACTCACGCCGCCCAGCATCTCGCCATACCCCGGCACCAGGTTGCCGATGTTGCGCGTCACAAACAGCTCCCCCGGCGCGCTCTGCGTAATCAGCTCCGGATCGATCCGCGAGTCGGCACACGTCACAATCAAAGCCTGCGGACGCTGCGGTTCGCTCTCCACCTTCCGGTACATCCCAGCCTGCTCCGGATATACCTCCGTCTGAAACCGCCGTATTCCTGCCTTCAACCTCTCCAGAACCTCAGCCATAAGTCGTCTCTTGCCTCGAACCCGCTCATCTTTCTGTAGACAACGTACATACTGGCCCCACCCGGCTTCTCGCGCGCAACTCGCGCTTCTGCCCATCCGGCTAGGACTTCCACTTGATATTGCACCCTATACTGCTGCGCTGATTCATGTCCGGCCGCTTGCCTGCAATCACTTCGTCCATCGCCTTCCGCAGATCCTTGCCCGTCACTGGAATATCGTTCCCGCCGCCGCTCGGTCGTCGCGGCCTGCTGTCATCCAGCTGCCCACGATAAACCAGCTTCATCTCTGCATCGAACAAAAAGAAGTCTGGTGTACAAGCCGCCTCGTACTCCCGCGCTACCTCCTGCATCTCGTCGAACAGGTAAGGGAAGCGGAACCCCAGTCGCTCAGCCTGCGCCTTCATCTCCGCTGGCCCGTCCTGAGGATAAGCCTCCACATCGTTCGAAGAGATCGCCACGATCCCAATCTTCCCCTCGTAATCCACCCCAATCCGCGCCAACTCTTCCTCTACATGCTTCACATACGGGCAGTGCACGCAGATAAACATCACCAGCAACCCGGCCATATCGGCCGCCACATCATCCCGCCCCACTGCCTTCCCAGTCACCACATCCTGCAGTTCAAACGCAGGAGCAACCGTCCCAAGCTCCACCATCATCGATTCCGTCTTAGACATAGTCCCTCATCTCCTCGAATGCCTGTAGACCCATTCAGTCGTCCTATTCTAAGGCCCACCATTTTACAATCTCCGCATGGTCATCCACACCTTCGCCTTCCGGTGGCAACCCGCCGTCACCCAGGATCAGCAGCAGCATGTCATCCGCGAGATCCGCGCCCTTCAGGGCCAGATCCCCGGCCTCGTTGAAACCCTCGTCGGCGTCAACATCTCTCCGCGATCGCAAGGCTACCAGCTCGGAGGAGTCATGAAGTTCGAGACCCGCGCCTCCTTCGACGCCTACAACGGCCACCCCGTCCACCAGAAACTCCTCACCTGGCTCCTCCCCCTCATCGATCCCCTCGAAGTAGACTTCGAAGCCTGACCCGACCACCCAGGTACCGACCACCCACGTACCGACCATCCAGACTCCGGGTGCCCCATCCTTCGCAGCTTCACCGCGAAGGGTAGGATCTAAGTCCCTCCTGAACCAAGCCCCCCGGAACCAACCTCACCACTCATCCCTCGCACCCGCCCACCGTATCGTAGAGACCAGCATGCTCCCCACCCGCACCCTTCCCGGCGGCCGCACCTCCTCCCACGCCCTCCCCAAAGGTCCCAACGGCCTTGCCCTCTGCCGCTGGTGCGAGCTCGAAATCCTCGCCAAACGCCGCCGTACCTTCTGCTCCGACTACTGCGTCCACCAGTGGCGGCTCCGCACCGACCCCGGCTACCTCCGCGAGCAGGTCTTTGCCCGCGACCGCGGCATCTGCGCCCTCTGCCAGGCCGACACCATTGCCATCTATAACGCACTCAAACGAGCCCGGGGCCCCGCCCGCGTCGCCGGCCTCTCCCTCTACGGAATGAAGTCCATCACCAGCCGCCGCTCCCTCTGGGACGCAGACCACATCCGCCCCGTCGCCGAAGGCGGAGGCCAGTGCGACCTCGATAACCTCCGCACCCTCTGCCTCCCCTGCCACCGCGAAGCTACCGCTCAACTCCACCGCCGCCTCCGCAAACCGATCTCTGCCTGATCTCCCGCCAACAAAGCCTCAGTCCCGCCTCCTTGCGCCCCGCCCGGTCTTGTCCGCTTTTCCTTCTTTTCCACCACTGTCCACACTATTTGCACCACTCCTGCACCTTGCTCCATCCCCCTCCGCGGCATACGCTCAAAAATGCGCGTATTAATCACCTTGTCATCACTCTCCATCCCCGCCTCGTTTCTGCCCGAATGGAGACTTCCACAGCCAAATCCCCCATTTTCAGCGCTCTGCGCGATTAACCCTCCGTAAATAGAGGTATTCGCACTGACAACACAACATGTTGTGCTTTATACTTGACACACCCTACAGAGGGCGGTACTTTCACGACTGCAACACCCCATGACATACGGATTGTTTCAGCTTTAGCCAGCCCAGTACGTTAGCCGACGCAACCTGATCGGTCACTCTGTCAGCGCTCTGAAGCTTTTCAAGCCGACCCCGGCGCACCGTCCCAGGCCCCAGTTTTCAGGTATCAAAAAATTCAGTTTCATCATCAGAATCACCAAGGAGCACTCCCCAAATGGCGACCACACCCATCCAATCCGGCACTCAGACCGGCAACCACACCGCCTCCCCTTACCAGAACGCCGCTGCGTCTGGCTCGCGCGCCCCAGGGCTCTCCTTCTCGCGCCACTTCACCCGCCCCGGCATCTCGCCCTACGACGAGATCGTTTGGGAACTCCGCGACGCAATCATTCAGGACTTCAAGGGCAAGATCATCTTCGAGCAGAAGAACGTTGAAGTCCCTGCCGACTGGTCCATGACCGCCACCAACATCGTGGCATCTAAGTACCTCCACGGCCTCAACGGCACCGAAGAGCGTGAGTCCGGCGTCCGCGCCCTCATCACCCGCGTCGCAGAGTCCATCCGCGACTGGGGCATCCGCGACGGCTACTTCGCCACCGACGCCGACGCCGAGACCTTCTACGCCGAGCTTGCCCACCTCCTCCTCAACCAGAAGGTCGCCTTCAACTCGCCCGTCTGGTTCAACGTCGGCTGCGACCGCCTCGAGCCCAACTCCGACGCCCAGAACTGGCACTGGAACCCCACCTCCGGCCAGATCGAGTTCTCCGTCACCGGCTACACCAAGCCCCAGTGCTCCGCCTGCTTCATCAACTCCGTCAAGGACTCCCTCGACTCCATCCTCACCCTCGCCAAGACCGAAGGCATGCTCTTCAAGTGGGGCTCCGGAGCGGGCTCTAACCTCTCCAGCATCCGCGGCTCCATGGAAACCCTCTCCGGCGGCGGAACCGCATCCGGCCCACTCTCCTTCATGCGTGGCTTTGATGCCTTCGCCGGTGTCATCAAGTCCGGTGGCAAAACCCGTCGCGCCGCCAAGATGGTCATCCTCAACGTAGACCATCCCGACATCATCGACTTCATCGAGTGCAAGGTAAAAGAGGAAGAGAAGGCGTGGCATCTCGTCCAGGCCGGCTACGACGGCTCCAGCCCCGACTCCGAAGCCTTCACCAGCATCTTCTTCCAGAACGCCAACAACTCCGTCCGCGTCAACGACGAGTTCATGGCCGCTGTCGAGCAGGATGGAACCTTCTGGACCCGCGCCGTCAAAGACCGCAAGCCCATCAAGGAGTACCGCGCCCGCGATCTCATGAACAAGATCGCCGAAGCCACCTGGCAGTGCGGCGACCCCGGCATGCAGTACGACACCACCATCAATCGCTGGCACACCTCCAAGAACACTGCTCGCATCAACGCCAGCAATCCCTGCTCGGAGTACATGTTCCTCGACGACTCCGCCTGCAACCTTGCCAGCTTCAATCTCCTCAAGTTCCTCACCCCTGGCGGAGCCTTTGACATCGCAGCCTACCGCCACGCCATCGCCATCGTCACCACCGCCATGGAGATCATCGTCGACTCCGCTGGCTACCCCACCGAGATGATCGCCAAGAACTCCCATGACTATCGCCCCCTTGGCCTCGGCTATGCCAACCTCGGTGCGCTCCTCATGGCCTTCGGTCTCCCCTACGACTCCGATGCTGGCCGCGACTTCGCTGGCACTCTCACCGCCATCCTCTGCGGCGATGCCTACTGGCAGTCCGCTCGCATCGCAGAGCGCTGCCCCGCCCTCGGAGCCGCCACCCCGCTCACCCAGCAGGCTCACATCGCTGGCGGAGCCTGCCCTGGCTTCTACGTCAACCGCGAGCCCTTCCTCGACGTCATCCGCATGCACCGCGCCGAGGTCAACAACATCGGCTCCTCCCGCAACTCCGCCGAGCCCTTCACCGCACCTCAGCTCAACGAACTCATCGAAGCCTCCAAGCAAGCCTGGGACGGAGCTCTCGCCCACGGTGAGCGCTTCGGCTACCGCAACTCTCAGGTCACCGTCCTCGCTCCCACCGGCACCATCGGCTTCATGATGGACTGCGACACCACCGGCGTCGAGCCCGATCTCGCCCTCGTCAAGTACAAGAAGCTCGTCGGCGGCGGCATGATCAAGATCGTCAATAACACCGTCCCCTCGGCTCTCTTCAAGCTCGGCTACACCAACTCCGAGGTTGACGCCATCGTCTCCTACATCGACGCCACCGGCACCATCGAGGGCGCCCCCCACATCCAGTCCGAGCACCTCGCCGTCTTCGATTGCTCCTTCAAGCCCTCCAAGGGCACTCGTTCCATCCACTACATGGGACACATCAAGATGATGGCCGCCGCCCAGCCATTCCTCTCCGGAGCCATCTCCAAGACCGTTAACCTCCCCCACGACGCCTCAGTAGACGACGTCGCCGAGGCCTACATCGAGTCCTGGCGCCAGGGCCTGAAGGCCGTAGCCATCTACCGCGACGGCTCCAAGGGAACCCAGCCCCTCAACGTCTCTGCCTCCGACGGCAAGGCCCAGAAGGAAACCTCAGCAGTCTCCCCATCAGCCGCCGGCTCCATCGAGATCGAAGAAGCCGTCATCGCTGCCAAGGCCGTTGCTGCCGCCCGCATCTCCGCCCTCGAGCTCCAGCTCAAGTCCATCTCCGAGGCCGCCCTCCAGAACTCTGACTCCGTCGACGCCCAAGCCCCGCCCCGCGCCGTCCGTCACCGTCTCCCCGCAGAGCGCGCCTCCGTCACCCACAAGTTCGGCCTCTCCGGACATGAGGGCTACATCACCGTAGGCCTCTACCCCAACGGACAGCCCGGTGAAATCTTCATCCGCATGGCCAAGGAAGGCTCCACTGTCTCCGGACTCATGGACTCCTTCGCCACCGCCGTCTCCCTCGCCCTCCAGCACGGCGTCCCTCTCCGCGTCCTCTGCGAGAAGTTCGCCCACACCCGCTTCGAGCCCTCAGGATGGACCGGCAACCCCGAAATCGGATACGCCAAGTCCATCATGGATTACATCTTCCGCTGGATCCAGATCCGCTTCCTCTCCGGACACCAGTTCGACCTCTTCGCCGGCCTCTCACCCCAATCCCACGGCCAGCCCTCCGTCGCAGTCGCAGGCACCATCTCGGCTCCCGATAATGCTGTCATCCTCAGCGAAGCGAAGAACCCCCATATCTCGTCTGAAGCACCCCTGTTCTCCCCGGAGAGCGAGTACGCTGACCGCACCCCACCCCAGCAGGGAATCGCCCCAGACCTCATCGCCAGCAACGGCCTAACCCCCAACCCGCTCACCACAGAAGATCGCGGTGTCTACCACGCCTCCGACGCCATGAAGTCCATGTACGACATGGGCGACGCCCCCTCCTGCGCCACCTGCGGAGCCATCATGACCCGCAGCGGCTCCTGCTACCGCTGCATGTCCTGCGGCTCCACCAGCGGCTGCAGCTAACGAGCGCTGTCACGATGATTCTTCATTTTTACTACTGCGCAGCACATAGGAACCCTCTCAAGAAAGCGAGAGGGTTTCTATGTTTTCTTGCATGTTTCATATGGGTGGTTTTAGTCTCACCGGCTTATGTTTGGTGTACGGCCATAGTTGTCATCAAGACTCCAGATGGCTATTGGGTAGGTGCGGATAGCATTCGTGGTTTAGGAGATCGCTCTGAACTTGTTTGTAAGATTCATCAAACGAAGTTAGGCTTGATAGGAAAAACCAGTGTTTTAGAGGGATTTACAGCATCCGGGGAAGATTACTCGTTAGAAGAAGAAATAGTGAATGCAATAAAGATCGCGCCTTCGGCCGAGCAATTTCGCCTCGCAATAAGAAACGAGTACGTAGATGATATTTGGGAACAGATGGCATTTCTCTTACACGATCCAAGCCTTAGAACGAAGCAGCAGATCTCAAATGTGCGGAACTTCGGGCCAATGCCTGAAGCAACAAAAGAATTTGAATTCCGAAATTTGTTTTTGATAGCAATTGAACACAATGATTTGAAGTTTCGGCAACTCATGGTCGAACCAGCCAGCAGGCCTACACTAACCGGAAATCAATATTTTGTGGATGTTTTGGATTGGGTTGAAATAAGTAATACATTGTTACGCGACAAGTATGACCGATTACATCCTTCACTCCATCAACTTGGAGTATGGGTCAAATATGACAAAGACGACGCTTGGATTGTGCAACATCCTGAAAGCGCGATTCGAGAAGTATTGGCATTGAGCCACGAAGCCTATCCCACTACAGTGGGCCCGCCATATGCAATTGTGCATGTCCACATGTCTCCAGCAGGGATGGGATCTTCAAGAAAATCTCAGATCAAGTTCGAATGGATAGCTAAGGGTAAATGCCCCTCTTGGACTTATACGCTTCATCACAATGACGAAGCTAAGACAACAAACTGATCTATGTAAACTCTCGGGCGGAACCTACAACCGCCGCCGCCTCTTTCAAGTCTCCACCAACGCCGAACTCCTCATCGAAACCCTCCAGCACTACCGAGCCGAAGGCCGCTATAAACTCCACGCCTTCGTCGTCATGCCCGACCACATCCACCTCATCATCACCACACGCGACAAAACCCTCCCACAAAAACATCCGCCACGGAAGGGCACGCCTTCAGGCGTGCCAATAAAACGCCCCGCCGAAGGCGCTACCGCTCTGCCGAAGGCTGTATTTCAACGCACTTCACCGCCGCCAATCGCACCCATACACTAACCCCATGGCAATCCCGCAGAGAACCGCCACCGCAGGCACTTTCTTCATCACCACCGTTTCCTACAATCGTCGCCGCATCTTCCAGGTCACCCGCAACGCCGAACTCTTCCTCGAAACCCTCCAACACTATCGCCCCCACTACCTCCTCCACGCCTTCGTCCTCATGCCGGATCACGCCCACCTCATCCTCACCCCACGCGACAAAACCCTCCCGCAAATCATGAACCTCATCAAAGGCGGCTACTCCCACCGCCTCGCCTCCAAACTCCCCGTCTGGCAACGCGGCTACACCGACCACCTCATCCAAAGCCCCCAGGACTTCACCACCCGTCAAACCTACATCCACCAAAACCCCGTCACCGCTCACCTTGCCGCCACCCCCGAAGCCTACCCCCACACCTCCGCCAACACCCCCATTCCGCTAGACCCCTACTAAAACCCCGCACAAAGCGAAAGGGCGACACCTCTTGCGAGATATCGCCCTCCCTGTCCTATTTCCGAAGATTTGGTTTGGCTTCCAAATCACAACATTTGCTCTCCCGAAGTTTTTCGGAACCCACGAGCTAAGCCCGCGTTTCCCTCGCTCCTTCGCTACTCACACCTGTTGCAAGAGCTTCCTTGTTGCCATCCCCAAACATCCAGTTGCCCAGATGCCTGGCAAGTCTCGTTGCCGATTCTCCCGATGGCCTTCCGTCTTCTCTCTTCTTCTGGAAGATCGCTCTTCCGGTGAAATGAATACTACTCCCGAACTCTCAGAAAAGTATCGATTCCAAAAGATTTTTTTCGTGTGCAAATCCCACACTTTGTGTGGAAAAAATGTAGTCCCAGGTTGTCAAGATCAATCCCACCCAGAAGCAGTGCCAACTCTCCCTTCGAGGTGACTTACAGAAGTGGGACTCGATCGCCCTCATCCGGAAGTTTTCTGTGCCGTCACCTGGTTTGTCTGTGAAGTGCTTCTACGCAAGAACAAATACACCGGAACTCCGCTCAACACGATCAGTAACCCAGGCCATGTGGTCGTCGTTCGATAGGCAAACAGCATCATCAGAATGATCGAGGAGCCGGTGATATAGAGCCCCGGCAGCCAGGGATATCCCCAGCAGCGATACGGCCTCAGCGCATCGGGCCGCGTGTACCGCAAGCGGAACAGGCCAACAACCGTGAGGACGTAAAAGATGAGGGCAGCTGAGATCACGTAGTCGAGCAGGTTGCTGTAGAGATTGCCGTAGGTTTGAGTTGCGGCGTTATAGGTGCGTGGCAGAACCAGCAGCAAAGACCAGAGACATTGGATAGCGAGTGCCCAGCCGGGCACCCGGGCACGGTTGAGGGTGCCGGCACGTCGGAAGAAAAGGCCATCCTGAGCCATGGCATAGCAAGCGCGCCCGCCGGCGAGAGTGAGAGCATTGACGGTGCCAAAGGTGGAGACCATGATGAGGCAGCCCATGGCAAGCTTGCCAATTCCCGGCAGGACGGTATCGACGACCAGGGTTGCGACGCGGTCGCCCGGGGCAGTCTGAATGGCCTCGACCGGAAGTACGGCGAGGTAGCAGAGGTTGCAAAGCAAATAAAGCGCAATGACGATGAAGGTTCCAAGGCCAAGGGCAAGCGGCAGGTTGCGCCTTGGGTTGCGGACCTCCCCGGCGACGAAGGTAATGTCGTGCCATGAGTCCGCAGAGAAGAGTGAGCCGGTCTGCGAGACACAGAGTGCAACTAGGAGCCCAAAGCCGGTCGTGGCGTCGAGGGTGTGGATCAGGGAGACATGCCGAGGGTGCCATGCATCGCTGAAGTTGGCACGGAAGATTGAGGGGTTACGTAAAAAGGCGATGGCGCCGAGACCCAGGAGCATGACCATGCCGACGAGCTTCGCAACGGTGAAGATGTTTTGGATCAGCTTGCCCCAGGAGACACCGCGGGTGTTGACGAAGCACGTCAGCAGGATGATAACGAGGGCTACGGCCTGGACAGTGGAGAGCGACAAAGCGTAGCTGGGCAGGATATGGATGGGCGCGATGAGATAGTGGCTTTCGTTGACGGACGGGAACAGCACCTCGCTGAAGCGGGCAAAGGCGATGGCTACGGCGGCGATGGAGCCCGTCTGGATGACGGTGAGGAGCGTCCAGCCATAGAGAAAGCCGAGCAGAGGTGAAAAGGCCTCACGGAGATAGACGTACATACCACCCGCGGCTGGCATCATGGCGGCGAGCTCTCCATAACTGAGGGCACCGAAGACGGTGAGCACGCCGGTGATGCCCCAGGCGACGAGCAGCCAGCCGGCCGAACCGACCTGCCGCGAGATCTCCGCGCTGACGATGAAGATGCCGGAGCCTACCATGATGCCGGCGACGATCATTATGGAGTCGAAAAGGCCAAGCGCTTTGCGGAACTGTGTGGGTGCTTCGCCTGCTCCAGCGGTTTCTCTGAGTTTAAAATCTTCTACGGCCTGCTGCATTCGCTTATGCCTCCAGACTGACTGTGGCGATCGAGAGCGGCGGCAGCTCTGCGTTCAGCCTATCCGAAGCCAGCTTCGGGGTGAATGCTTCGGCCGCAGCTGGTCGGGCTGCTCGAAGCTGTTGGACACTTGAATGTCCCGGACTGAAGGGTCGATCCGGTGGTGCGGGTGCAGTCGAGAGGCTGCGTGCAGAAGGTGCTGGGGAGAGAGCAGCAAGCGGGTCCGCTGAGAGGACCCGCCTGGGGTTGCAGAGTGCGATAAGCCCTGAGGCTAGACGACTCCTTCGTTGCGGACGTAGACGGAGTAACGCTCATCCATGATGAGGTTGAGCGGTATAAGGGTGTGGGTGGGACCGCGACCCTTGGTGCGGAACTGCAAGGGATAGCGGCGTGAGCCTTCAGTCTGTTCGAACCAGATGCCGTCGTCAGCAATCGGGGGCGGGACAGGAGCGGAAGCGGGAGCATTGTTCGGCCGGCGCTGACTAGGGAAACGCATGCTGACTGTGGGCATCGGGTAGCCGTCGTCGAAGCCGCGGGGACCCGAACCACCGTAGATCATGGAGTTGGTGAGACCCTCGCTCCCCTGGCGCACGGCGAGCACGAGCGGACCGTACATTGCGGCCTGAACCTGCTTGTCATCCGGTGCTTGATCGATGTGAAGCGTCATAGGGATGTTAACGGTGATGACGTCTCCGGCCTTCCACGGGTGGTTGATTTCGAGATAGGTGGATGGGGTGGCAGTGACAGTCATCGGCTCGCTGTTGATTGCTACGGTGACGCCCTTGGTGGCCCAGTAAGGCACGCGGACCTTGAGGCTGGTCGGCGTGGATGGAGCAGCATCCACCGTGAACGTGATGGTCTGCTCGTTGGGGTATTTAGTCGTCTGGCGGAGTTGCAGGCCACGCTCTTTCCAGTCGAGTTTGGAGGGAATGAAGAGATTGACGTAGACGGACGAGTCATCGTGGAAGTAGATCGAGTCGTTGAGCTTGGCATACTCCTCGGTGCCCGTCCCGGTGCAGCACCAGAAGGCATCGAACTGCGTGCCAAAAGTCTTGTACAGGCCGGGGCGCAGCGAGACGTAGTACATCAGCATGCCATTGCGGTCCTGCGTGCCGTAACGAACGTTGAGCAGCATGCGCTCGTAGTAGTCGAAGTGCTTCGCGTCCGGTTCCTGGCCGAAGAGGTGACGCGTGAGTTTCATCATGTTGTAAGAGCAGCAGCACTCCTCGGCAGCGGGTCCGAGTTGACTGGCTACGCCGTCCGGTTCGTGCCACCCCTCGCCGTTGCTGGTGCCGCCAGTGCAATAACTGTGGTGATCTTTGACGATGTGGTAGAAGTTCTGGGCAATGCTCTGGTAGCGGGTGTCGCCCGTCAGTTCGTAGCCACGAATAGCGCCGATCATCTTTGGGATATTGGTGTTGGCGTGATTGCCATTGAGCATATTCTGGTTGGCTGCAAGGGGCACGAACATCTTCTTGTGCTCGAACCGGTAGCCGAGGTCGCGGTACTTGGCGTTACCGGTGATGGCATACAGATTGAAGGACGCCTCATTCATTCCGCCATGCTCAGTGAGCAGGACGCGCTGCCACTCGTCATCCGAGATGGATTTGGCGTAGGTGTCGGCCCAGTCAGTCATCTTGATGGCGACATCGAGGGCCTGCTTGTTGCCGGTGTGCTCATACATATCGATCATGCCGGCCAGGATCTTGTGGTAGGTGTAGAAGGGAGCCCAGACCTTCTGATGAGCGCGGAGGCGGTCATAGAATGCGGCCGGGTAAGCGCCGAGGTATCCATCTTTGGCCTGGCACTGAGCGAGAATGGCGACAAGATCGTTGGCCTTGGCGACGATGGCCTCGTCCCCGGTACCTGCGTGGAGGAGAGCGCACGAAGAGAGGTAGTGGCCGACGTAGTGGCCGCGCAACTCACAGTCGGGAGCCTCCCAGCCGCCGAGGGGCTCCGCGTCGGAGGGGATGCCAACGGTGACACGGAAGTTATGCGCCAGCCGCTCATTGGGCAGGGAATAGAGATAGCTCCGATTGAGCTCCATCATGTCCTTCCAAAAGCTGGGCAGGAGACGGACTTCGGTCATGGAGAACGGCTCCGCCTTCCACTTCACCTTGGCGACGGCGGCCCGCGTAAGCGAAGCGTTGGCAGTATCAACGCTGGTCGACGCAATTGCCTTGCTGTCTGTCTTGGCCGCTATCGGGCGCGCCCCGGCTTCTAAAGGCAGGAGAGTTGAGGCGCCCGCTGCGGCCGCGCCGCCGAGAAAATGTCTACGTGTCAGTTTCAAGTCCATGCTTCCTCATTCCATGACCTATTTTGCAATGTGTCCGGGTGTTCAATATTGCTGTTCCAACTCAACGTATACAATTTCGAGTACATAGACAATCGCCTGAATGAGGCGTCCTTGTCAATAAGAAAGGCCAAAAATGGTCCTCATCGCATTTGGGACGAAGTTGCCGAACACTCTAACTTGGCGTCGATAGTCGGGGCCAGTTTTTGCAACGCAGAGGGTGCCATAACCTTTGGTCCGAGCGTCTCCCATTCCTGAACAGCGACGCCGGCATATTGCTGGCCGTCGCCGGAAGCGTCGAACACGGCACGGAGGCAGCTCGTCGTCACGCGATCGAACTTCACGTCGACAAAGGAACCTATCGTGGTCGGGTAGCCGTTCGCATTCGCTACAGGTCGCCATTCGTCCCCGCTGTGAAATTCGAGGTGCCACGTGGCAGGCGGGGCAACCCCGGCGTTCGCGCCTTGGCGGTGATCGCTCCAGAACATGATGCGCGAGCCGTCCAGCGTAACCGGCTTGGCCCACTCATACTGAATCCACTGGCTCGCCGGGTTATGCGGCGTCCAACTACCCCACATATCCGGGGGCAAGGGATTCGGACGGACGATGCCGTCGTTCAGTGCTTTGATCCAGTACTGGACCGGAACCGGCTCGTTCGATGCGGTAACGCGTGCTGCCAGGGCAATGTTGCGGGACGGTGCCGTCGCCGGCCTTGGCTCATGCGTCTGTTTGACCTTGAGCATTCGTGCGGGCGAGACGCTGTCATCCCACTGCACGGTGTCGATCGCAACACTACGTCGAAAGTGTCCGCCTCCCTTAGCGTCGGCGGTGTGATAAATGATGTACCACTTTCCTTTGAACTCAATCACGCCGGGATGCGACGTGGTCGAAGAGACGGGGTCGAGAATGACGCCTTGATAGGTCCACGGTCCAAGCGGTGAGGTGGATGTGCCATAGGCGATGCAGGCGTGATAGTTCGCCGGTGTGCAGGGTGAATTGGGGCCCGCCTGATTGTCGGCATAGACCATGTAATAGGCATCCTTGCGTCGGAAAAGCCACGCAGCCTCGAAGAAACCTGTGAGGCTGTCGACGCTGACCTCCTTGCCCTTGGGTGTCACCATGTCCTGTTCGAGCTCGATACCGCGCAGCCGCCCGAACGTTCCCCAGTACAAATAGACGCGTCCATCGTTGTCGACCATCGCCGTAGGATCGATGTTTTGGATCTTGTTGGGCTCTGGCAGCGACTGGGAGACGATCGGGCCACTCGGATGCGCATCCTTCCACGGCCCCAACACGCTGTCCGAGACGGCGACACCAATTACAAAAGGATCGGCGTGTTCGCGCTTTCCCTCCTGCACAGGCGCATACAGGTAGAAGCGTTTGTCTGGACCCTGCACGATTTGTCCTGCGTAGGCGTGGCCCGGTTTTGACCAGGAAAATACTGTCTCCGGGCGCAGGATCCCGGGGTAGTGCAGCCATTTTTTTGAGGAAACGTGCTTCGTCGAGAACAGTTGCCACTCATTCATGATGAAGTTGTTGACATTGGCCGGCGCCTCGTCGCGTCCGGCGAGGATATACAGCGTATCGCCGACAACGATCGGAGCTGGATCGGCGGAGTAAAAGGAACCATCTGAGAGTATTGGGTTGCCGGCGCTATGGATGACGCGCGGCTGCGGCTCTTGTGCCGACGCCAGGGAAGATGGCGCCAGAAGAACAAGGACGGCAACACAAAGGGCGACAGGATGCACGTTTTTCAATAATCCTCACATTCGAGCCAAAAAGCTTCCGCTACTGCCATTTATTTATACGTTATTGTATACATTGAATTGGGACAGTAACGAACTCCCAGGAGACCGTAAATGGATCGACGTCGATTCCTTCAGTGTGGCGCGTTATTGGCTGTTCCAGTCTTCGGTTACGCCGTCGGACAGACGCCTTCCACCTCTCCCTTTCAGGTGAAGTACACCGCCTCCGGTGTATCGAGCCTGCAGAGGGCCCAGGACAAATACGCCACCGACTACATTCAGTCCGGTCACGCGCTTGGCGACATCACTATCCGCTATCGCACTGAGGGAACCGGCCCGTGGAACGAAATCTCCGCCGCCACCCGCGATCCAGGAGCGCAGGTTGGTGCTGCGACGTATACCGTCAGCCTCCTGCAACCTACGCTCGCCGGCGGTGCCAGCGTCTCCGCCTCGGTGCGCGGCCCCGGCGCCCGTCTGCTCAGCGCAGCCTTTGAGCCCTCCACCTCGCACGACATCGGAGCTACACGCTTCACCTGGGCAGGGAAGAAGGGATCCGGCGAATGGGTCGAGTACAACTTCGACAAGCCGCAAACGATCCACTCAGCCGAGGTCTTCTGGGCCGCCGACGCAGGCCGCCGCCTGAACACCAAACTTCCAGTCGCCTGGAAGATTCTTTACAAAGCAGGCGACGATTGGAAGGACGTTCAGCAGGAGAAACAGTCCCCGATCGCCGCCGATGTTTTCAACCAGACTACCTTCCGGCCCGTCACCACTACGGGCATCCGGCTGCAGGTGCAGCTTGAAACCGATGCCACTGCGGGTATGCTCCAGTGGCGCCTCAACGGCGAGCCCGCCCGCATCGTTCAACCCGTGGATGACCTTCAGGCCTCCGAGACCTTTCTGCCCTCGGGCGACGCCCTCGTCTGGACCATCGCCCTCCGCAACCCCACCGATCACCCCGTCGAGATCGGCGACCTCTCCGTCGGTCTGCCCATGAATCGCCATTACGTCGGGGATAAGACGGAGACCTATACCAAGCGCGTCATCCAGCACAGCTCCATCGCCGGAGATGGTTCCTACATTTATTGGATGCGCACTAACGCCGAAGGCCCGTATCTCGTCATGTTGCCCTCGCCCGGCACGTCGCTCGAGTACTTCGAGGAACTGCCCGCTACCCGCGTCTACAACGCCTACATTCACTCCTCGGCCAGTTTGGCCGATCTCAAAGCCAAGGGCGGCAACTGGCGCCTGCCTACCACCCATCTCGTGCTCGCGCCGAGGGGGGTGGCCGGCGACAGCAAGACCTACAGCTTCCGATTCCGCTGGGCACTCGATTACGACGGCGTCCGCGAGGTGCTTTACCAGGAGAAGCTATTCGATGTCGCTGTGGTCCCGGGAATGACCGTCCCCACTGACCTCGACGCCGAATTCTCCCTCCACACTCGCAATGCCAGTCTGAAGATCGAGGCCGAGCACCCCGAAAAGACACAGGTCACCGCCCTTGGCGAACACGGCAAGGACATTCATGTCTACAAGGTCCACTTCAGCAAGCTCGGCGAGAATATGCTCAACGTCCGCTACGGCGACGGCCGGTATGTCGCGCTTGAGTTCTTCGTCACCGAACCCATCGAGACCCTCTTCAAGAAGCGCTCCGCCTTTATTGTCTCCCACGAGCAGCACACCGATCCCACCAAGTGGTACAATGGCCTGTTCTCGCAGTGGGACATGAAAAATCACATCCTGCGCAGCCCTGACGATCTTGACGGCCTGCAATCCTACGCGGTTGCTTGCGACGATACAGAACTCGGCAAGTCCGCGTTCATCGCCGGCAAGAATATCGTCTACCCATCGCAGAAGGAGATCTCCGCCGTCGAGGACTACATCAGCAAGTTTGTCTGGGGAGGCCTGCAGGAGACCACCAAGGAGAAAATTCCCTATGCGGTCTACGGCATCCCCAACTGGAAGGCCAACCGCGACAGCCCCGATCCCGGCTCGAAGGGTCAGGAGCACGTCTGGCGCATCTACGATTATCCCCACGTCGTGGCGATGTACTACAACATGTATCGCGTCGCCAAGCTGTACCCGGAGACGACCAGATACCTCGACAGCAAGGGCTACCTCGAGCGTGCTTTCGGCACCGCCAAGGCCTTCTTCACCGTACCCATGGACCTCATTAAGTGGTCTCCCTACGAAACGGGCACTTACAACGAGATTGTCATCCCGGATCTCATCGAGGCGCTCGATCAGGAGGGTCAGCACGCCGAGGCCGCCTACCTGCGTGGCGAATGGGAGAAGAAGATCAAATACTTCATCAACGACCACCCGTACCTCTACGGCTCCGAATACCCCTATGACACCACCGGCTTCGAGTCCACCGCCGCTCTCGCCAAGTACGCGATGGCTCGCCTTCAGGCACCCGGCGCGGCGTCCGGTTCCCAGACGATTCCCGGCCAGACAGCCTTCGCCAGCCAGGTCAAGTACGACGACGCCAAGACCTTCCTCGATGGCCAGTTCGCCCTCAACGTTGCCAGCCGTGGATGGCTTGAGACCGCGTACTATGACATGGGCAGCGACTACCGTGGCAACGGCAACATCTCATACACCCTCAGCTACATGTCGCAGATGGGCGGATGGGGCATCCTCGACTATGCCTACTATCAATCACCCGATCCAGCGAAGTACCTTCGCCTCGGCTTCCCCTCCTATCTCAGTTCTTTTGCACTGATCAACTCTGGCACTGCCGAGTCCAACTACGGCTACTGGTACCCCGGTAAGGACAACGACGGGGGCGCAAGTGGCGGCTTCGAGCCTCGACCCTGGGGACGTGCCTGGCTGGGTAATAAGGAGATGGGCCGAGGCCCTTGGTGGTACTCGGGCGAGATCGAACTTGGCTTTAGCGGAGCTCTTCGTGACGCAGCCACTGTCGTCGTCGACGACCCCATCTTCGGACGCTACGCTTACGGCGGCACAATCGCAAAGCACGGTGGCCGCACCGAGGTCGTGCCTCACGACGGTCTGCGCGAACGCCTCCACATCCTTACCGGCGGCCAGCGCGTGCACTTGCTCCTCGATCGCGATGCTTTCGCCGCGGGGAAGTCGATCTCCTACGACGACGGCCTTGCACACCTGCGCTTCACGCTTGAAAGCCATGCCACCTTTGCGCACCCGATCGCGCTCGCTCTCACAGGTCTCCCCGCTGGAAGTTATCGCTTGATCGTCGACGGCGTGGGGCAGTCCGCGCAGGCTCCGGTGGATGGTGCTCTCAACCTTCAGGTGACCATTTCCAGCAGGCCGGTCGCGGTCGAACTTGTTCGCGCCGGAAATGGAAGGTAGTACTGACAGAAGTCGCTATTCATCGCGCTGTCGCGACATCCCGCTGTGGAGTGCCTCGATGGGGCTCACTCCCTAACGTACTACTGTGTCCATTTTTGTATACAATCCGATGGAATCAATCAATGCTCCGACCTGCTCACACATTTGACGAGGTACTTTGATGCAAACTCATTCTTATCGGCAGAAGTGGCGGAACCTCGCTCTCTCGACCACAGGCTTTCCTGACCACTTTGTTGCGCTGGCTCTCGTGGCGACTCTGGCGCTTTCCTTACAGGCACCCGCACAGGCACCTGCACCCGCACCCGCACAAGCACCGGTTCAGGCTCCGCGTGGTCCGCGCGTCTTGCCTCCGGGCCCGATGATCGATGGCGGCAAGATAACGCTGAAATCGCCCGCCCTTAGCGTCGAGTTCCTCAAATATTCTGGAACCGTCGCGCAGTTGACCCCCAAGGCCGACCCGGCCTTGGACTACACCCCCGGCGACCGCCTCAAGGAGCGCTCCGCCGACACGTTTTATCATCTCGGCGACCTCGATCTTCGCATCCGTACCGTGGGCTCTACCGACTGGACCGACATCTCCACCGCCTTCCACCGTGCGCCCGTCGCCGTCACTGCCTCCGACGCCACCCATTTCACCAGCGACGTCACCGCCAGCCTGCCCGACGGCACGCCGCTCAAGATCGTCCGCACCTGGGCGGTCGAGGGTGACGACCTTGTCCTCCGCTTCACTGTCAGCAACACCGGTGGTTCACCCGTCGAACTCGGCGGCGTCGGCATCCCGATGGTCTTCAACAACATCATGAACGGACGGACGCTCGACCAGTCCTACCGAACCTGCTCCTTCTACGACCCCTACATAGGCGAGGACGCGGGCTATGTCCAGGTCATCCGCCTGAGCGGCGTCGGTCCTGTGCTGCTCGTCGTGCCCGACGGCCACACCCCCTTTGAGCAGTGGAAGCCCATCCTCGATCGCCGTGATCGCGAGACCGGTAAAGGCGTCCTCGGCAATGACCCCACCCCCCGGGGCACCACCTTCGAAGGCTCGTACGACTGGATGGTGCACTCCGCCGGCTTCGCTCAGACTGAGTGGAAAGGTGTCGACGAGTGGAACCCAACCACCTCCGAGACCCTGGCCCCCGGTAAGAGCGTAATCTTCGGCGTCCGCTTCCTCGTCGCCCCGGACGTCCGCCACATCGATGCCACGCTTGCCGAGCACAAGCGTCCCGTGGCCGTGGGTATTCCGGGCTACATTCTCCCGCAGGATATCGACGCACGCCTCTTCCTCCGTTACGCTTCGCCGGTCCGCTCCATCATCAGCGAACCCGCCGCCGCAGTCGCTATCCACGACGACGGCCGCAATGCTGCTGGCCTGCATGCCTACACCCTGCGCGGCAAGCAGTGGGGACGCTTCCGCCTGGTAGTCACCTACGCCGACGGCACTGTACAGAGCATCGGCTACCGCACCATCAAGCCTGAAACCGAAGCCATCGCCGATATGGGCCGCTTCCTCTTCCACCAGCAGTGGTTCGATCAGCCCAACGATCCTTTCCATCGTTCTCCGTCCATCATCAGCTACGACGATGAGGCCGGTAAGCAGGTCACCCAGGACTCCCGCGTCTGGATCGCCGGCCTGAGCGACGAAGGCGGAGCCGGAGCCTGGCTCGCGGCTGCCATGAAGGAATACCTCGAACCCAACGCGGAAGAAATCGCGAAAATTGAGAGCTTCGTCGACGGCGTCCTTTGGGGCCACCTGCAGAATAGCGACGGCGATCACAAGTACGGGGTCCACAAGAGCCTGTTCTTCTATGAGCCCGCTCTTGTCCCCGACTTCACTTACGGCCCCGCCCTCAACTGGAAGAGCTGGACCAGTTGGAATAAAAAGGGAGCCGATGACTTAGGCCGTTCTTACAACTACCCGCACGTAGTCGCGGCCTACTGGTCCCTCTATCGCACAGCCCGTAACACCAAAGGGCTCGTCGTCAAACACCCCTGGGCCTGGTATCTCGACCAGGCCTACGAGACCTCGCTCGCAATGCGTTCGCAGGCGCCCTACTACACCCGCTTCGGCCAGATGGAAGGCACTGTTTTCATTCGCCTGCTCGACGATCTGAAGGCAGAGGGCTGGAACGATAAAGCCGATAAGCTTGAAGCTGTCATGCATGCTCGCGCCGACCGCTGGAACGGTGAAGCCTATCCCTTTGGCAGTGAGATGCCTTGGGACTCCACCGGCCAGGAGGAGGTCTACGGCTGGACGCGGTACTTCCACTACGACGACAAGGCAGACGTCACCCTCAACGCCATCCTCGCTTACGATCCCGTCATCCCGAGCTGGGGTTACAACGGCAGCGCCCGGCGCTACTGGGACTTCATCTATGGCGGCAAAAGCAAGTACTCCCGCATCGAGCGTCAGCTCCATCACTACGGATCAGGCCTTAACGCCATCCCGCTGCTTGCAGAGTATCGCGCGCATCCCGATGATCTCTACCTCCTCCGAGCCGGGTATGGCGGCGTTTTGGGACCGCTCTCGAACATCGATGAGAAGGGCTTCGCCTCCGCTGCCTTTCACTCCTTCCCCGACCGCATGATGTTCGACCCCTACTCAGGCGACTACGGCCCCAACTTCTTCGGCCACGCCATCAATACCGGAACGTTCCTCACACATGACGATGCGATGGGGTGGATTTGCTTCGGCGGCAATGTCGAGGACCGTCACGGACTCGTCCACGCGTCTGTGATGGATTCTTCCCGCAACCGCCTCTTCATCGCCCCGCTCGGCCTCTGGATTACGCTCGATGCCGGCCACCTCGTCTCGGTCGACTTCGATCCCAGGAAGCGGATCGTACGCCTGCATCTCGCTGCAGCAAGCGCATCCGTACCCACGGCACGCCTGAGGCTCAAGCAGACCAGTTCCATGCCTGATGCGCACTCCTGGAAGGTCGCCTCGAAGACAACAACCGATGCTGGAGCGGACGTCATCCCTCTCCGCACCGGGGAGACGATCGTCACATTACAGGAGAAAGCGATGTAGTTACGCGTGAATCGAACTGACGACAAATGAAGCAGAATGACCGACAGGATGATTTCTGCCGGTCATTCTGCGTCTATGGGCCCGCGTCGCTTCACAGTGTGCGGACTGCGTGCCATACCAATCCGAACCGCTAACGGGCGCTGATCTTCAACAACACCACGCCATGGCTTGGCACGGTTGCTTTGAACGAGTCCCCCTCCATAGCCAGGGCCTCATGCTTCCAAAGGTCCCGCACCTTGGCTTCTTTGCCCATCAGGCTGCCTGGCAAGCTGCTTCGTGCAAATTGCGCTTCAGCCGGCGCATCGGTCCGATTGAATAGTCCAACCGCGACTGAACCATCGTGCAGAGGCCGCATCAGCACTTCGATTCGGCCATCGCTCGACAGTGAAGTCACCGGCTTGTACTCCGGATCCTGGTCGATCGCAATTACTTCCAGGTTCATCAGGATGCTCTTCGTTTCATCCGTCATCGTCCGCAGGTCATTTCCAGCGATCAGAGGCGCCGCCAGCATCGACCAAAGGCTCATGTGCGTCCGGTACTCGTCCGCCGTCATGCCCCCATTGCCGATCTCCAGCATGTCCGGATCGTTCCAGTGCCCAGGTTTCGCGTAGGCTGCGAGCTTGATCTGGCTGAATCCGATCCTGTCCATCGACTCCCAACGGTCGGAGATGTCGCCGGTCGTGCGCCACAAATTGCCGCCGCTTTTCTCTCCCCAGCCCGTCCACACGGCCGCGCGGCCATACTCGCAAAGGCTGTAGATGATCGGCCGATGCGTCTCCTCGAGCGCCAGACCCATCTTCTGATAAATAGCCTGTAGCGTCGGCGCATCGTCCTTGTAGATATCGAGCCCGCTGCAAAGGTCATACTTCAGGTAGTCGATGCCCCACGCGGCGAACGTCTTCGCATCCTGCTCCTCGTGCCCGAAACTGCCTTCGTAACTCGCGCACGTCTTCGGCCCAGGGCTCGAGTAGATCCCGATCTTCAACCCCTTCGAGTGCACATAGTCCGCAAGCGCTTTCATATCCGGGAACTTTTTGTTTGAGGTGATGTTCCCGCTCGCGTCCCGTCCCAATTCCCAGGTGTCGTCGATATTGATGTAAACGTAGCCGGCCTTGCTCATCCCGCTCGACACCATCGCGTCCGCCATTCCTCGCACGGAAGCGTCGTCCACCCTGCCGCCGAACTTGTTCCAGCTATTCCAGCCCATCGGCGGCGTCTTGGCCAGACCGTTGTCCGCCAGGTCCTTGAGTGCCGGCAAGGGCAGCGGGGCCGGAGGCATCGTCGCCTCCTTGGGCACTTTCACCGCGATCGATGTCACCGCTCCATTACGTCCTTGGGTCACCAGCGTCAGTTTGCCGTCTTCGTAGCTCCCGTCATACGCGATCGGCCGTTGCGCCGGGCGCGCGGGTGCGGTCGAACCTGCGGGCGGCGGCGGCGGCGGAGATGGCACGGTCACAAAGTGGATTGCGCCGTCCTTGATGCTCCCCGTAATCGGAATCCCGTTCGGCCGCCGGATCAGCATGCCGCTGATCGTCTCGCCGGTCTGACGGATTTCGAAGTAGGTATCGCGGAAAGTCCCGTCGCTCGGATTCTGCGTGCGTGCATCCCAATAGCCACTTAGGTCGGTCTGCGCGACAGAAGGCCGAACCATGCCGAACAAGACACAGCAGGAAAGTACGGCGAAAAACCCCGTTGAAGCTCGGAATAATCGATGCATAGTGGATCTCCAATAACGTTCGATAATGAATCCTCAGCGGAAATGCTGGCTGCCTTCAACAAGGTCAGCGCCTCTTACTGTAACCGATCCTTGTCGATTGGAACCTCCAGACAAGCCTTGCTAAAAAATCCAATTATGGACTCATTTTCTAGATCGCGTCTCAGGCAAGCAGATCCAGACGGTAGCACCTTGCCCCAATAAAATCCCCTGGAAAAACGATATTTGATGCAGATAAAGTATTTATTATGAATAGTTTACAGGTAATAATTACTTCATCCGCGATCCGGCGATAACGATGTGGGAGTATTCCGCCCGAGTAAAGACATGCGTGAAGGATCGCTCCTCAAGATTAAATGTGTTGACAGATTAGGTAGTATTAGCGGAATGTAGAGCGGATCTACAAATACAATTTTGAATACATAAGTAAGGTGACCAATGTTCAAGCGACTCCTAAGCGGTCCGGCGACTCTCCTCTTCGCGGGAATTATGCTCTCACTTGCCACCGTGGTTTCCGCCCAGACCACGAACGGGTCCATCACCATCCAAACGATGGACGCTACAAAAGCCCTCCTACCGGGAACGCATCTGGTGTTGAGAGACAACGAGACAAACGTCACCCGTCAGGGCACGACCCTTAGTTCCGGAACCTTCACCTTCACCGCGCTGCCCCCGGCCAGCTACCACCTCAGTGTTGAGCGCGCCGGCTTCGCTAGCGTTAACTACGACAGCATCGTCGTCCAGGCCGGCGTCGCAACTCCCTTGGACATCACTCTCAAGGTAGGTAGCGAAACCCAGGTGGTCGACGTCTCTGCCATCTCTGCCCCGGTCATCGAGGTATCTTCAAACACCCTCTCGACCTCCATCAATCTCAACGAAGTCAACAACCTGCCGGTGGGGAACCGTAGCTTGCTCGGGATCCAGGCTCTCTCCCCGGGGTATGCGTCCACGACGGGCAACGGCAGTGGCACCTTCAATGGCACTCCACAAGCCGCCTACCAGGCCAACGTCGATGGCATCAATGCGACCTCCGAGCGATTCAAGACCGGCAGCGGTTCGGGTGCAGCCGTTACCTTTCGCGTAGAGAACATCCAGGAGTTCACCGTGCAGAGCGGTGAACTGCCGCCCAGTCAGGGTGGCGGCCAAAGTGCTACGCAGACGCTCTTCGTCACAAATCGCGGCACGAACAAGTTCCACGGACGCATCTTTGAAAACCATCAAGACGAAACGCTGAACGCATACCCATGGAGCTACGGCTTTCAAAGTCCACGCTTGGCCAAACCCCACCTCGTCATCAACGACTTCGGCGGCGCGATTGGAGGACCGATCTTCAAGAGCCGGCTCTTCTTTTTCGCCAATTTCTCTGCGCGCATTTCGCCCAATGCTGCCACGATCGCGACCACTGTGCCGACTGCGGCGGCGCTTGCCGGCAACTACAGCTACTTCAACGCTTCAGGTACCGTTTCAACCATCAACGTTTTGCAAGGGGCGGGTGCGGCCGGGTTCGATCCGAAAGTGAACCCGGCGATCGCCTTCCAGGAGAACCTCAACGCCGGTTCTTATCAGTACGGCACCTTCACACAGACGAGCACGCAGCTCAACACAAAGACCCTCAACTTTGCGGTGCCAAGCCAGCTGACGGTTTACTATCCCAGTCTGCGACTCGACTACACCGTCACTAAGAAACTACAGGCCAGCCTCTCCGCCAACATGACCCGCAGCACGAACAAGAACGTCTATCAGGCTCCGCTTCCCGGTCCTTTCTTCCAAACCAAAACCACCGGCAATTACAACAAGAGTTACGTCGCCGCACTGGGCTTCGACTATACCGTCACGCCAAACGTGCTCAACCAGGTTAAGTTCGGCTATCTTTACACCGCGTCTACCTTCAGTCCCGAGGCCTCCGGCTTCGACGTAGGGTCCCAGGGCAACCTCAACTACAACTTCCAGGGCATCACCAGCGGTAACTTCACGATCGTTCCCCAGGGGAGTTTCTATCCCTACCTCCAGGCCAACGACGATTTGAGCTGGCAGAAGGGATCTCACACCATCAGGATCGGCGGCAACATCTGGCATCAGCAGGACCACTACTACAACCCCCCGCTTGGATATATCAATATCAGCCTCGGGCTTAGCAGCCTCGACCCCGCCTTTAATCCCATCCGGGCTCTGGTTCCAACTGCAAAAGGAGACCCCAATCTTCCCGGCAATGTTGGCGGGGCTCAGGGCGACGTTGCGGCCATGTACGGCTGGCTCAACGGCCGTGTCACCAGCGCCAGTGGCGCTTTGCCCGTGAACCGGGCAACTGGCGGCTACGGGCCTGCGGGTACCTACACTCTTGATGAAGCGGGCTTCGGCGGCGGTCTCTATGTGCAGGATTCATGGCGCGCAAGGCCAGGTCTGACCTTCAATTATGGATTGCGCTGGGACATGATCGGCGACCAGCACGATGTCAAGAACGGGTACACGGGACCGTCCGCAACCGACCTGTTCGGTTCCTCCGGCTACCTGAACATCTTCCAGCCTGGAGCGAACTCGGGTAGCTCGAATCCGCTTTACACGACGTCAGGCCACAAGTACAACTCCAACCTGGTGCTGCCTCAGCCCCAGATAGGTTTCGCCTGGAATCCTAATCAGCCCGACGGCTTTTTGGGCAAGCTCATGGGAGCCGGTAAAACGGTCATACGGGGCAGCTACACCCTCAAAAACTACACCGAGGGCGGACAAAACTTCTGGCAGGCGGCATCCAACTCCGGCTATAACTTCTTCAACTCGATGAGCACAACCGCCAGCAACACGGTTGGCCCGCAGTATTTCACTCCTGGGACGGTTCACCTGGCCGCCCCATCCTCCTGCACCAACCCCGTTCCTAACTGCGTGAACGTGGCGACCGAGGGGTCTCTGCCGACACTCTTCCAGACACCATCCGTCTACCAAAACACCATCCCGCAGTCGTCGCTGTTCTTCAAGGGCTCGGGAGGTCCGTCTGCCATCGATCCCAACATCAAACAGCCGTATGTCGAGTCCTACACGCTGGACATCCAGAGACAAATCGGAAAATCCAGTGCTTTTGAAATCCGGTTCGTTGGAAACCGCAGCATCCACGATTGGATCTCCTACAACTACAACGAAGTCAATTCCCTCAACAACGGCTTTTACCAGGACTTCCTCGCGGCCCAGAAGAACCTCGCTATCAACGCAGCGGCCGGCCTTCCCAACGACTTCAGTAACCATGGGTCTGGGCCGGCTATGCCGATCCTAAGTGCCGCTTTTGCTGGTGGCTCCGCCAGCGGTTTCAAGAACGGCAGCTACGTCACCTTTCTCAACAACGGTTCAATGGGGGCATTGGCGGGAGCCATTGCCAACAACCAAACCTTCTTCTGCAACGTTGTGAGCCAGGCCTTCAGCCCTTGCGCATCGGTCCCCACTGCACCTCTGTCATCTATCTATCCAAGTAACTTGTTCCAGGTGAATCCGTATCTTGAGGGGAGCAACGCCACTTTGCTCAGCAGCAAGGGTGCGTCAAACTACAATTCGCTCCAGATGGAGTTCCGTCAAAACGTAGCCCACGGTCTCGATATGAACGTCAACTATACGTACGGCAAGACGCTCGGCAACTCGTCGAATCAGGCTTCCGGGTCGATTGGGAGTTCAGCAAGCGTCATCACGCTTCACAATCTTCGCTACAATTACGTTCCGAACTCATACGATATCCGTCACGCGCTCAAACTGAGCGGAACCTATGCCCTGCCCTTCGGCAGGGACCAGGCTTTCCTCGGCCAAAGCAAGTTCCTCAACTACTTTGTTGGTGGATGGACGGCGGGCATCATCACTATCTACCAGAGTGGCTCTCCGATTCTGATAACGGGTGGCTTAGCCTCCACCATCAATCCGCAATCGGACGGCGGCGTCAACTTCGTCGGCACTACCACGGCGCGCGACATACAGCGTTCGGTGCATGTCACGCACTCCGCGGCCCATAATTCGTATGTCAACCTCGTCGGATCGCAGTTCCAGGGCACCAGCACCGCAAATGCAAACTATGTTGTACCCAACACAACCCCTGGCGTCGAAGGTAACTTGCCTTACATCTACGGTCCGAAGTGGAACAACTTCGATCTTTCCGCAACCAAGGACCTGCCTATTTTCGAGGCTGTCCACATCAACCTGCAGGGCATCTTCCTGAACGCCTTCAACCACCCTGAGTGGATCGGCGGCAGTTACAACACCCAGAGTGCAACCTTCGGAACCACCAGTACTCTGGCTCAGGCAGCTCGTCGCATCGAACTTCGGGCCAACGTTACCTTCTAAACCACACAAACTGTAACCAACTTGGGCTTGTGCCGCTCCAAACGGCACAAGCCCATTTTTTTCGCACCATCCCCCGGAGCGCGACACGACGATCCAACGAAGCAAGGCGGATCATTCGGCCCGATCTTTGTCACAGACGACCCGCATTCCGGCGACGCACGTGCAGCAAGACGTCTGACCGCTATCTTCTTGGAAGTCTTTACGGCGTACCGCCATTCGATGCGATTGTGAGTCGCAGCACATCTGCGGTTTGCCGTTCATCGTGACGACTGGATCCGAGATGACAATGCTTCTCTAGCGCCGACAGCTTTGCCGACAGCTTTAATGCGGGCTGCGGTGGTTCCTTTGACGGCTTCTAGTTCGCTCGGGCCATGCGCAGCTGAAGCATTCGGGATGTATTCCCGACACATCGATAAAGGTGCTTGAGCACGGCCCGCAAAGGCTGCAGGACTTCAGTGCGGCCTTTGCGGGAGAAGACGCGCAGCTACGCCCCGGCGAACTCCGCAATAGGCCGCTCGTTGGTGGCCGGGCGTTCGGCCAATGCCTTCTCGAAAACAGCGGTCGCGGCCTTCAACTGCTCGCCCTGCAACTCCAGGCGAGGAGCGCGAACACGGGCCGCACCAACTCCGGCCTTTCCCTGCACCCACTTGATGAGTTGCACGAATTTTGGCACGGTGTCCATCCGCAGTAGCGGCAGGAACCAGCGATAGAGCTCGAATACTTCGTCGCGCTTGCCCGCCTTCGCGAGTTCGAAGAGCCGAACCGACTCCGCCGGATACGCGTTGACGAGACCTGCGACCCATCCCACTGCACCGGCGCCAACGCCTTCCACCAGCACGTCATCGACGCCCACAAAGATACGCAGCCTGTCGGCAAGCACCTCGCGGATGGCCATGACGCGACGCACATCCGCGCTCGACTCCTTCACCGCTGCCAGGTTCGCATGCTCGGCCGCGAGCTCAGCGATCTCGTTAGGCAAAAAATCCGTCTTGTACGCCACGGGATTGTTGTAGAGCATGCATTCCAGCTTGGTGGCGCCGATGACAGTCGAGACATGTTGCTTCATCTCGTACCAGTCGGAGGAATAAACGTAGGGAGGCAGCACCATCAGGCCGGAACAGCCTGCATCTTCCGCCTCCTTGGCCAACTGCACCGCGCCTTTGGTTGAGAGCGAAGAGATAGCCGCCACCACAGGCGCCTTGCCTGCGACACGGACCGCTGTCTTCAGGATCGCGAGCTTCTCATCGTGTTCCAGTGTCGCGCCCTCCCCCAGCGAGCCCAGCATGACAAGTCCATGGCAACCGTTGCCCAGTTGCCATGCTGCATGTTGCGCCAGAAATCCGTGATCAACCTTCATATTGGTATCGAAGGGGGTTGTCATTGCAGGCATTACGCCGCACCAGTTCATGCTTTCTCCTTGATCGGTTCGTTCATTTTGTTGATTTCCACTCTTTCATCCTGAAAGCAAAACGCTTGAAGTGGCACAGGAAAAAGAGGCTGCCGAACGGAGACAGGTCTCCATCCCAAAAGAAATTCCACGGCCGGGCCGCAGACGCGGCCCTGACACGGACCCATGCCGCATCGGGTCTGCAACTTGGCGTCGGTCCAGCCTGTGTAGCCATGCAGGCTGCCGAACGTGACATCCTCACACCGGCAGACGATCGTGTCCGGCCGAGGAAGCGATCGCAGCTCCCTGCGGAGCGCAAACGCTTTTTCCATCCCATCGCAGAAGGCGCGTTCCGCCGCCGCCCGCTTTTGCAGTGGAGCACTGCTGACGCCCGCACAAGCTAATCCGGCGATCTCACCCTGCACCATCGCAGCTTCAAGTCCGGCGATACCGGTAGGCTCACCTGCGCAGAATACATTTGGCAGCGAGGTGCGCTGTGTCTTGTCGACCTGCACGAAGTCGCCAGGCAACTCACACCCGAGCAGTTGCGCAATCTCTGTGTTCGGCACAAGGTGATACCCGCACGCCAGCAGGTCACAGGGCTCTGTCCAGGTGCGAGTACCGTCGGTCACGCGAACGGCGCCCAGCCTCTGACCATCGCTCCCGGCAATCGCCTCTAGCACCCAGCAACCGATCCGGTACGACGTCTTCCATAGCTTGGCACGATAGCGCGCGCCTTGTACGAGCTTCGCAGGATGCGCCCAAAGCGACGCGGCAAACGGTGCGAGCTGTGCCAGTGCGGCTTGCTCTACCACACTCGATACGACAGCGCCCTCTTGCGCCAGATGCGTCGCAACTGCTATCAGCAGGGGACCCGTGCCCGCTACAACTACCCGCTTGCCCGCGACACGATAGCCGCCCTTCATTAGACTCTGCAAACCGCCAGCACCGAAAACTCCAGGTAACGTCCACCCTGGAAACGGCAGGAACCGTTCCCTGGCCCCGGTCGCCAGAATCAGCTTCTCAAAGTGGAACTGTTCCACGAGGCTGCCGGAACCAGTCTCCTGCAAGGTCTGCAACATTCCCGAGGCCTCGGCACTGAACACGCAGCGGCCTCCGAGCACCTGAGCTCCGGACCGTCGAAGCCTTTCCAGCGCTCGCCGTTTTGTGGTGTTGCCTCGGGACGAGGAGCCGGTCTCCTGGACGGTCGCCCCGCGCCAGATCTGCCCGCCCGCACTCAGGTTATCGTCGAGCACGATGACGGCGCATCCGTTCTCGGCCGCCGCCGTCGCCGCAGCGATCCCGGCAGGGCCGGCCCCGATCACCAGAACTTCCGTGCGTGTCATCGGCTCGTCTCCACCGTCATAGCCTGCTCGCACAGAATCTGGCAGGTGCGGCGGTGCAATATTCCATTGACTACGGCACGGCACTCAAAACAGGTGCCCATACCGCAAAGAGCCGCACGTCCCTCTCCGGTTACTGAGATCCGGCTCGGCTGCTCTGCGAGCAACAGGGCGACCGCGACTGTTGTGCCGCGCGCGACTTGTCTTGTCGCACCATTGATCGTGATCGTACAGGTCTCAGGCATGAGCAGGCCTTGCTGGTTCCATGAGTCGCCCAGGCAGATAAGGTACAGCGTCGATCGCCGATTTGCGCCCAAGCATCGCATCCATCAGCAACCGAGCGGCGCCCGGCGCGTTCGTAATGCCAAGGCCTTCAAACCCTGCAGCCAGCCATAAGGAACGGTCCTCGGAAAGTCCAGCAGCCGGTCCGATCAGAGGCAGCTTGTCGGCTGTCGCGGCGCGGAACCCCGTCCACACTCGCAGCACCGACAGTTCTTTAAGCCCGGGCATATACTCCGTCGCACGGTCGATCATGCGCCTCAATATCTCTGCTTCTGCCTGGGGCTCCTCGTTGCCATACTGCCGCGAAGAACCAAGCAGCAGTTGCCCGGTCTGCCGCGGCTGGACGTTAAACGCAACCGAGTCGTCCGTCACCTTGTGCGCACTCTTTAGATAGCCGAGCTCTACAAGCTGATGGTGAACAAAACCCGGATAACGATCCGTAATGACGAGATGCCCTTTGCGCTTTTGAATTGGTAGAGACGGCAGCAGGTCGCACTCCGTTCCCACGGCCAGCACAATGCGCTCGGCAACGAGGCTCACGCCGTCGCTCAGCAGCACTTGTCCCTGCGAGGCTGACATCGCCCTTGCCAGGAAGACCTCTGCTCCCAGACGCCGGGCCTCCGCCAAATAAAATCCCGCGGCCGCCGGTGGGTAGACCACGCTATCGCCAGGCACCAGCAGACCTCCCGCCAAACCACGGCGCAGGTTCGGTTCCTTATCCGCAAGTCCCGCGGCCGTTAGAACCCGTGCTTCGATGCCGGCCTCTTCATAAACTCTTTGCCGAGCGTGAACTTCGGCCATCTCTTCATCGTCAGCTGCCACCCATATCGTGCCGCGATTCTCGTATTCCACTGACTTCGGCAGCTTCCCCGACTCCTGTTGCCACAGCGAGCGAGAGAACGCCGTCAGTGCAAGCTGCGCTGGTGAATCGTCCATCACCACCACATGCCCCATGCCCGCGGCGGTTGCGCCTCCGGCGGGCGTGCCACCTTCAATCACACCAACCCGCCAGCCAAGGAGTGCGCACTCCCGAGCCACGGCACTGCCGACAATCCCGGCACCAACAATGAGGATGTCGTAGGGCTTCATCTCAGAACTTGATCCCCTGCGTAAACGGATCGTGGCTGGCAAACAACAGCCTGGACTCGCCGGTTACCCACGCATGTCCGCGAATGCTGGGATTGACTTGTCCGTTGTTCCCCTCACGAACTGATCCCTGGAATACTGTCCCAAGAATACCTTCCTGTCTCCAGATGACGCCTGGGGCCAGCTTGGCATCGTCGTACAGGCAAGCCATTTTTGCGCTGGTCCCGGTGCCGCATGGTGATCGATCGAACGACGCACCTGGGCACAGTACAAAATTGCGCGACGAATTTTCTGGATCTTCAGGCTCCGAGAAGAACTCGATGTGGTCGATATACGCTCCGTCGTGCCCGGTCACCCCGTTCGCGTGCAGAGCGGCACGGATGGATGATGACGCAGCAATTAACTCAATGCGATTGGCTGCTGTCAGCGCACAGGGTGGATCAGCCACTAGAAAAAACCAGTTTCCACCCCACGCTACATCGCCCGTAACGGTTCCATATCCAGGTACATCCACCTCAACCTTCGCCCGGTAACGATAACTCGGTACGTTCTCGACGGTCACGCTTCCGTCGTCGTGCAGCGTCGCCTCTACGGTTCCCACAGGGGTTTCAATCTTGTGCAGTCCCGGCCCGATTCGGCCGAGGTGGGCGAGCGTGGTCAACACACCGATGGTTCCGTGGCCGCACATCCCGAGATAGCCTACATCGTTAAAGAAGATGACTGCCGCGGATGAGTCGGGCTGTATCGGATCGAGCAATAACGCGCCCACAACGACCTCGGAGCCACGTGGTTCACACACGATTCCGGAACGAAAATGGTCAAATTCAGTGCAAAATCTCTGCATGCGCTCAGAGATCGACCCGACGCCGAGATCAGGCCCACCGGCAATCACAACTCGAGTGGGCTCACCCTCGGTATGGGAGTCTATGACATCCACAGACGGGCAAAGTTCCATTGGCAATAATACCTCGTTGTCGACTATTTTGAATACATTAATAAACTTAAATTCATACCACTCTATAATGAAAAAATGAAAAAGGCGATCCAGTGGCACTGGAGCGTAATTCCATTGCCAGCAAGAGCTGAACTATCATGAAGAAAAAAATAAGCTTAGACGCAGCCAGTCCCAGAGCAAAGGCCGAGCATGGCACCAGTTTGCTCACTGCGTTTCGCCAGATTCGGGAGTTGATCGTACACGGCAGGCTCTCGCCTGGTACCTGGATACTCGAGGCGGAACTCGCGGAACGCTTGAACATGAGCAGGACGCCCATCCGTGGAGCCATCCATTGGCTTCAGCGTGAAGGCTACATTCTCGAGCATCGCAACGTCAAAAAATCGCGCATGATCGTAGCTCCCCTGACCAAAGAGGACGCGAATGAGCTTTACCTCATTATCGGGCGTCTCGAGGGCATTGCCGGTCGAGGCGTTGCGCTCCTGCCGGCGCCCGAGCGGAAGGAGATTTGCTCGCAACTGCAGAAGCTCAACGATCGCCTTGCAGTGATCTCGAAAGATCGCGACGCTCCCCCGGGAGAGATCTTTGAGAACGACTGCGCTTTCCACCGTCTCATCATCAAGTATGGCGCGGGAGCACGCTTGACTACGCTGCACAAAGCCATCGAGCCGCAAACCGAGCGCTATTGGAGGCTCTACGCCAGTTCCATCATCAAGGACCTGCACCGCTCCGTCGCGGAGCATGAGGAGATAATCCGTGGCATCCATGCCGGGGATCCCGACCGGGTCGAGACTGGTCTGCAAGCCAACTGGCTCAAAGGGGCCGAGAGACTCGGTCACGTCATCGACATATTCGGCGAGCGCGGTAGTTGGTAACAGGCTGGAACCTGCACTTTGGCACTCAGTTCTCTGTGGTGTCGTCCGCCGGCAGGGAGACTTTATTCCAGTCCGGGGGCTCAACACCAAGCAGGTTATGAACGAAGTAGTCATCGCGATAATGCTCATTGGCCAGAATACCCACCCCGTGGTTCTGGCCAGGAATGTAGAGCATGTCGAAGTGCTTATGTGCCTTGACCAGTGCATTGACCACCTGTAGCGACGATGCTGGATCGACATTGCTATCCATCTCGCCGACGATGATCAGAACTTTACCTTGCAGACGGTAGGCGTTATCCACGTTCGAAGATGCCGCGTACTGTGGGCCCACGGGCCAACTCATCCACTGCTCGTTCCACCAGATCTTGTCCATGCGGTTGTCGTGGCAGCCGCTATTGCTGACTGACACTTTGTAAAAATCCGAATGGAAGAGAAGGGCACCGAGCGCACTCTGGGCACCGGCTGAGGTCCCGAAAATACCGACGTGTGAGATGTCGTAGTACGGATATTTTGCAGCCACGGCTTTGTGCCACAGGATGCGGTCAGGAAAGCCGGCGTCGCCCAGGTTCTTGAAGGCCACGTCATGGAAGGCCTTCGAGCGGTTGCTCGTGCCCATGCCATCGATATGGACCACGATAAAGCCGAGTTCTGCCAGCGCCTGGTCAGACGCGACCACGCTGAAGGTCTTGGGGACAAACGACCCCTGCGGCCCCGCATAAATGTTCTCGATCACCGGATACTTCTTCGAAGCATCGAAATTCATCGGCCGCGTAATCGTGCCCCAGATGTCCGTCTTACCGTCGCGGCCCTTGGCCACGAAGACTTCGGGGTACCTGAAACCCGCCGCCAGCAGAGCCGAGGTGTCTCCCTTGTCGAGATCCATGACGATTGTCTGGTCCGAGGTGCGGCGTAACTGCGCCACTGGAGCGAGGTCTACACGCTGCCAGGTGTCGACGTAAAACTTGCGGTCGTGGGAGAACGTTACCGTGTGCGTGCCGTCGGCCTCAGTCAGTTTGGTCAGGCCCGTGCCGTCGAAGTTGATCCGGTAGAGCTGCGTGAAGTAGGGATCCTGGCCAGGAACCATGCCCCCGGCTTCAAACCAGATCTGGCGCTTGTCGTCGTCCACATAATCCACGTTGCGTACCAGCCAGTTACCCTTCGTAATCTGATTCTTGACCTTGCCGGAGACGCCGTCATACAGGTACAGATGCTCCCAGTCATCACGCTCCGATGCCCAGATAATCTCCTTGCCGTCGTTGACGTCATGGCGGTATTTCCTGCCGGCAGACAGACCTGGACCGAGGTTGTTGTAATAGAAGAAGGTCTTGGTTTGCTCCGCGATCAAAGGACGCGTCTTGCCGGTCTGCGCGTCGACTTCGATGACCGTGTAGGCCTGGTGACCGCGCTGGTTGTACTCGAAGGTGAAGCCGCGATTGTCCTTCCACCAGACTGGCGCGCTAATGGAGTAGGGGTTTGGGAACAGGGCGTGATCGATCTCCGTCTCCTGCTTCGTTGCGATATCGAACAGAACCGGAAAGGCGATGTCCAGGATGTCGCCCGGTTTGGGGTAGCTGACGGTGTTGTGCTTCGGCTGAATCTGATCGGTCGGTGAGGACTCGATATACATGACCTCCCGGTCGTAGCCGGGACGCGTGTGGTAGGCGGCCAGCTTTTTGGAGTCGGGTGACCAGGCTAACGTACGCAGCGAGTAGTAGTTGTCCTCCGAGCCGTCGAAGCTGATGGGGTATGCCGGCTGATCTCCGTTCGGCTTGAGGAAGACGTTGAAGTTCTGGACGAAGGCCTCGTAGTTCCCGTCAAATGAGGTGCAGACCTCAGCCGGAACCAGCGGACGCTGACCGTCTACACCCAAACGAGCGGCGCGAAGCTGGGACGGAGCGCAACCGCGCGGTCTCCCCTCGTAGCGGCCTTCGTCGTCAGCTTGCGAAGCCGGCGGTATATAGTCGAGCCCATCGATGGGGGCGCCGCTTGGACCTTCGAGGCTGGCCTCCGGGTTGGACAGCGATGGATCCTCAGGCGCAGTCCCCCGACCTTGGCGGACACCCCGCGGGATAGGACCGCCCTTGGTGCACGTGTAGTCCGATAGGGTGCACTTGTAGAGCGAACCGTCGATGCCGAACTGGATGGAACGCTCGCCGTCGAGGAAGCTCAGCGGAGCTGTGCTCGCAATGGCGTCCGGGGCTGGACGGGCGCCGGCACGCATCGGCGCGAAGGGAAGCTTGAGAGCGCTGTACGGATGCCCGGTCACGCTGGAGATGGCGGCGGCGAGCTTGTCTTGGTCGAACGCGGCGTTCTTTGAGCCTGCGTCCGCATCCACCAGGACGAACACAGTTCCGCCCTTGACCAACTTCGGATACCAGAAGTGATTGGAGTCGCCGATCCAGGTTGCCGCTCCCGGGGTGTTCACAACCAGGTCACGGGCTCTGACTCGTAAGTCATGCGCGCGCTGGTAGTCCGTCAACGTCCCCTGCGCATGAAGAAAGGAGGCAAAGGATAGAACGCAGATAGCAGCGGCCCATACAGAGCAACGGGTGGATGTTCGCATGGCGAAGGTCATGAGGACTCCTGGCGAGGAAGTGGTTATTAAGTTACGCAAGTATACATTGTTGTATCCAATGCCGGACATGGCATCAGGGCTACTCTCACCGACAAGCCGCAAATGAGATCGGGTCCACGACTTGTAATGTTTCCAATTCGCTACAATTCGATAGCTTGTACCACTTGCCGAGGCACGATCCGTTTCATCTCACCCCCTGCCAGCGAGACCATCAGTTCCTTCACCGGGAGAAGCCCATCCTTGACGACGCTATAGTGCAGCGTCTTCCTTGCGTCGTCCCACTTCAGGTCGACACACCCAAACGATCCTTTTTCATACGCAAAGCTCAGACCGTCATCGTCGTAGAGTTGAAAGCGTCCATCCGCTCCAGGATAGACCGTCAATCGCACTGGCTCCGTTGAGGGCTCGGCTACATACTGCTTCACCGGTCCGGTCGGCACAATCGAGCCGGCACGTACGAACAGAGGCAGCGTTTCAAGCGTCGTCGGCACCGTCACAGTCGTGCCACCCTCTATCCGCTTCGCTGTCCAGAAGTCATACCATCCACCCGCCGGGAGGTATACCGTGCGTTCCGTCGCTCCCGGCTCGAAAACCGGCGCAACCAGCAGACTCGGCCCGAAGAGATAAGCATCGGCCGTCGCCCACGCGGTCTGGTCTTCTGGAAACGCCAGCCCCAGGCTGCGAATCAGCGGAATGCCCGTCTTGTGCGTCTCCCAGGTGGCAGAGTACAAGTAGGGCATCAGTTGCGATCTGGTATTCAGGTACTTACGGCAGATCGGCTCGACCGCGGCATTGTGCAGCTCCTCTGCCTTGGGCAGGAACGCCTCAGCGTTCGCCCCCATCTCCGATGCTCCATAGCTCCCTGTATTCCATCCCCAGGGCCGGCGAAGTTGCCAGGTCCGTCCGTGGCAGCGAAAGGACGGGCAGAACGCGCCAAATTGGAACCAGCGCACGAACAACTCCGCCGTAAACTCCTTCGTCGGCACAAAACCGCCGATGTCTGTTCCCCAGTACGGCACGCCGTTCAACCCTGCGCTGATGCCCATTGCGATCTGGGCCTCCAGCGTCTTCCACGTAGAAAATGTATCGCCAGACCACAACCATCCCCAGCGTTGAATCCCGGCGTAGCAATTCCGATGAAGCGCGAACGGTCGTCGGTTCGGGGTCGCCATGCGTCCCCCCTCCCAATACATCCGGTTACGCACAAGGCGGGAAGCCACGGGCAACACGTCGCCCTCATCCGGCCACCAACCATCCACTCCAGTCTTTATCAATGGCACGTGCTGTTGCCAGTAGTTGGCTGCGTCCCCCGGCACCGATGCCGCCAGCCCTGTGTCGGTTACCTTGCCGTGAAGATCTTCAGGTGGGTTGACCACGTGCAGCACAACGTTGAAGTGCAGGTCGTGAAACTCACGAACCATCGCCTCGGGATCCGGAAAGACTGCCTGATTCAACACGAACGAGCCATGACCCGTGTTCCAGCCGGAGGGACAAAATCCGGTGCCTAGATAGATCACGGCGTCGCAAGGCAGTTTCTTATCGCGAAAGGTCCGGGCTTCGGCAAGGATCTCTTCGCGGCTGTCGATCGTCCGATGCGATTGCTGGAAGCCGAGCGTCCACTTGGCCGGAAGATGGGGGAACCCGGTGATCTCTGCGTATTGGCGCAGGAGTCCGGCCGGCGTCGGCGAGACACACAGATAAAGGTCTTGCCCACGCGCACTATCGCTGGGTTTGAACAATCCCATGTCCCCGGAAAGATCGAATTGTCCTCCGGGCTCGTGGAAGTAAAGCCCCCAGCCCTTACCCATCAGCCACGGAATCGGGTTGCGCGCCCCGAAGACGCGCAGGTTGTCACCCGCTCCGTTGCGCATGATGTCCTTCACGCCACGCCGGTCCATCGGGTGGGCGCCAGGTCCCATGCCGTACACGGGGGCGTTGTTATAGCCGAATCCGATCTGATTCAAGTCCGGTCGAAAGTTCAACTCCTGCACTACCCCGCGCTGGGGATGCTCGACCGCAATGCGCAGCGGCTGAGTCGCGATCCGCACCGTGTACTCGCCCCACGGAATGTTCTGCCCTGGGGCGTCCGTTCGGAGCGTCAACATTGGCCTTGCAAAGATGCGCGGCGCGACGCTGCCGTCCTCGTAATACCGGTCCAGTAACTCGTCGACTGCAGCGATCGAAACCCTCAGAGTCGAGTCCGTGACAGCCGTAAGGGTCAACTCCATTCCTACAGGCCCCCCTGCAACGGGTACCGTCCCGACCGGTTCAGACGACGGCGCTAGCATCTCGGCATAGGTAAAACGCTGATTCAGCAGAACGGCCGCTGAAACGGCCCCCAATCCCGACATTACCGCTCTTCGCGAATAATCCTTCTTCATCAAACCCAACCTCCGAGCCTCCCGGGGGAGACACAGTCACTTCAGGAACGAATGGTTAGTCGTGAGACTAAACAAATACTGATTTGTATACAACACGAAACTCTTCCGGTATAACTCTCCCTGTAATCGCAAAACATACAGCAGCGCCCCGGAGAGCAACCCGCAGGTCCTGTCGGAACCATTTCATCACCTGTGAGATCGAGATATATGTGGATTTGCAAGCGAGCGACCCGGCTGTTCTCCGTTTTGATCGTAATGTTCGTCGTCCTTTGTCACGGTGTTGCCGCCACACCCTCTCCGCGCAACCCTGCCGATGCCAGCATGCCTTCTGTCATCGAGCAGTTCACCGCCGACCGCATGGCTCTGGCCCGAACCTACCCCCTCATCATCTCGCCGGCTCATGTGGCGCGGTTCGAAAAGTTCTACCACGATGAGCTCGCCATGCTGGGAACCATCGACTTCAACTCCTTGTCACAGGAAGACAAGGTCGACTACCTACTGCTCAAAAACCGGCTTGTCGCTGATCTTCATCAGCTCACCATTGAAAAGCACCAGGTCGAAGAGATGCAGCCACTGCTCCCTTTTGCCGCGGCGATTGAAGACCTTTTAGATAAGAAGCGTCTGATGCAGAAGCCCGAGTCCGAAAAAGATGCTGCACTGCTCACCGCAATGGTGAAGCGGATCGACGCGACTCGCAAGCAGCTCGATCCCAATCTTCGGGAAGGCCGGCAGCACGGCGACCAAGCCCCAGTCGATGACACCAGGTCCGATTCGAAATCCAAAATAGATCCAGTTATCGCCAACCGCGCCGTAGAAGCTACGCGCCAGCTCAGCGCGGAGCTCAAGGACTGGTTCACCCAATACAACGGTTATGATCCCACCTTCAATTGGTGGGTCGACCTGCCCTACAAAGACGCCGAGAAGGCGCTTACAGGCTACGGCCTCTTTCTCAAGGAAAAGATCATCGGCATCAAGCCCGACGACAAGACCACCATCATCGGCGATCCCGTCGGCCGCGAGGCGCTGCTGAGCCAGCTTTCCGATGCCATGATTCCGTACACGCCCGAAGAGCTTATCGCCATCGCGCAAACCGAGTACGACTGGAGCATGCGGGAGATGCTCAAGGCCTCGCACGAGATGGGATATGGCGACGGTTGGCACGCCGCAGTCGAGAAGGTGAAGCAGATGCATGTCGAGCCCGGCGAGCAGCCTGAACTCATCCGCAAGCTCGTCGTAGAAGGTAGTGACTTCGTCAAGCAGAATAATCTCGTCACGGTTCCGCCCCTGGCCGACGAGACCTGGATGATGATTATGATGACGCCCGAGCGGCAACTGTTAAACCCGTTCTTTACGGGCGGCAATCAGATCAGCGTGTCCTACCCCACCGACACGATGACCTACGAACAGCGCGAAATGAGCATGCGCGGCAACAACATCCCCTTCGCGCACGCCACAGCGTTTCACGAGATGGTCCCCGGGCACTTCCTGCAGTTTTACATGAACGCCCGTTACCGCGCCTACCGCCGCCCCTTCTCAACGCCCTTCTGGGGCGAGGGCAACGCACTCTGGTGGGAGATGCTCTTCTACGAAAAAGGCTTCGAACGAACCCCCGAAGAGCGCGTCGGAGCACTCGTCTGGCGCATGCACCGCTCCGCCCGCGTCATCTTCACCATGAACTTCCACCTGGGCAAGTGGACCCCGCAGAAGTGCGTGCAGTTCCTCATCGACAACGTAGGCTTCGAATCCGAAAATGCACTCGCGGAAGTCCGCCGTTCCTTCGACGGTTCGGTCGGCCCGCTCTACCAGTGTGCCTATCTCATGGGAGGACTGCAGTTCCGCGCCATGCATCATGAGCTCGTCGACTCGCATAAGATGAGCGATCGCGAGTTTCACGACGCCATCCTTCACGAGGGCCCAATGCCCATCGAAATGCTCCGCGCCGACCTGGAAGATGGCAAGCTCACTGCGGACTTCCAGACCACCTGGAAGTTTTACGGCGAACACCCCACTCATCCTTGACGAAATATTTTTCTGACTGAGCCCCAGGTAAAGACTCAGGCACGAGTTGACGAGCCACGGTCTGCATCAATAATCTTTTCAGTTGTTTACGGAGATATTATCTCGTCGATTTCGTCCGGATTGGAGAAACCTTAGCCTTTTGCGTAAATATCCGGTGGAACTTTAGTCTTATGGGGAATTTAACTTCAGCCTTATTGAGGTAAGAGATGCCGTAAGTCATTGAAGACTCGACCTGCCAACTTCAGCCTTATGCGTAAACTCACACTTTAGGTAGGTTTTTGTACCCATAGATTTGAAGTACACGCCCCATAAGGCTAGCTTTTATGGGGCGTGTACGTTTTGCGCATATTCGACACCTTCGTGCTAAGGGGCCCCAAAGGGCGACTTAGCTTAGATTCGCCGAATGTTCGACTTTTTATATTAAACCGTTTGTTTTCTTGTATATTTAGACGCACCAAACTCATCACAAAGGAGATTATGAGTCATGGCAAAGTTCCGGATGCGGCTGAAAATCCAAGGTTTCGAATTAGAAGTCGATGGCGAGCGAGAGGATATCCCCGCCATCACCACCGCCCTCCATCAACAACTCGCTGGTTTTATTCAACCTGCCGAAATGATCGTTGAGCCTACCAAGCAACTAGGTGGCGCTCCAAAGACGATCCAAGGCGAGCAAGTTCTCGCTACGAAGCCGACACGAAAGCGTCCGAGCGGAAAGAGTTCGACGGCTGGCACACCCACCCAGGCGATCGACTTCCGCCACGAACCCGCGACGTACGGCAACCCTCTACAGGCGTGGTCCTTCATCGAAAAATCTATTTGGCTCCTCGCGGTCATCAAAGGCATCACCGGCACGAAGGAAGTCAGCGGCCCCCAAGTCTCGGCAACCTTCAATCACTATTTCAAACAAGCCGGAAAGGTTCATCCGCCGAATGTCACTCGCGACCTCGGGCTGGCAAAGGTAGGGAACCCAGCGCCGGTTGGCGAAGACAAGGGCATGTGGTATCTGACTGACGAAGGTGACCGCCAAGCTGCGGTGTTGATCCAGAGCGTCCTCAATCCGACCGCATGACATTGGATCAATTCACTACGGCATGTGATCTCACCAATTTGGTCGAGACGGATAGAGCGTGCCATCTCGCATATTTCTATCTGAAAACCAAGAATGTCGAGGAGTTCACCGCCTCGGACGCCGCGACTTGGCTCGTTGCCTATGGGTTTTCTGCGCCTAATCGCACCCGTCTTGATAACAAACTCAAAGAGACGCGCAACACTATCCGAGGAAAGAGCGGCCACAAGCTGAGCCTAGGATTCATGCGGGAGCTACAGGGACGGTATCCTTCGCTTTCGCAGAAGTCCCAAGACATCGTGGATGACGGCACGATTTTGCCGGAGATCTATTACCAGAACACACGCGGCTATATTGAAAGCCTCGCTAAGCAGATCAACGCATCCTACGAGCACAATATATTCGATGGGTGCGCGGTTTTGATGCGCCGACTGGTTGAAGTGCTGTTGATCCTTTCTTATCGGAAGCTCCAGATTGAGCGCGCGATCCAGGATTCCGCAGGCAATTTTCTGATGCTTGAGGCGATCGTCACAAACGCGAAGAACAATACAACGCTTGGCTTATCGCGCACCAGCAAGCCGTTCCTCGACACGTTCCGAGACCTTGGCAACTTTTCCGCACACAGAGTAGAGTACATCTGCCGCAGAGAGTACATCGCTCCGCACATTCCTAATTACCGAGCCTTGGTCGTTGAGCTACTCCACAAGGCGGGAATTCGTATCTAGTTCTCTATTATCCATGGCCACAATCCACCCAGGCCGGGTGTCCCATTGATGCAGTCGTATCGCATGGGTGGGCCTTCGCGCAGCGAACCACTCTGCTCTCACCCTTCCACAAACTCCAACCACCACGGAAGGGCACGCCTTCAGGCGTGCCAATAAGCCGCCCCGCCGCAGGCGGACACCGCTCTGCCGAAGGCTCGCCTCTCGTCTCTCCCCGCCGCTCCCCAGCCCATACACTACCCCCAGGCAATCCCGCAGAGAACCGCCACGCAAGGCACCTTCTTCCTCACCACCATCTGCCGGGTGCCCCACCCTCACCCAACCAATAAAGCTCCGGTGCCCCATCCTTCGCGTTTTTGCGAAGGGTGGGACGGTACAAGCTCGACCCACCATCCTCTACTTACCATCAATCCATCCACATCTCACAGCCCACCACCCCCCATCTGTAATACACTCCCACTACCGTCCGCCTCACCTCCGACGAGCACGGCAAAGGAGAACCCACATGCCTAACTCTCCCGATCCACTCCCCACCGAAGACGACGACCTGTACCCCACCAACCCCGAAACTGAAACCAACGCCGAGTATCGCGCCCGCACCAGCACCCTCATCCGCGAACTCCGCCGCCTCTACGGCCTCCACTTCGCCCCCGGCTACGAAGACACCGATACCCTCGGCCATCTCCTCGCCAACGCCGGCCTCAACACCCTCGAAGAGTACCTGAAGCGTCACCACCTCCCCTGATCCGCCACTCCATCCGCACACAGGAGAACCGCATGTCCCACGACTACAAAGCCCTCATCACCCGCTGGTTCGAAGAAGTCTGGAACAACGGCAGCGACTCCGCCATCGACGAACTCTTCCACCCCCAGGGCCACGCCCGCGGAGTCCCCCAACCCGACTCCGACCTCATCGGCCCTGCCGGCTTCAAAACCCTCTACCACCCCTTTCGCCAGCAGTTCTCCAACATCCACATCCACCTCGAAGAGATCCTCGTCGACGGAGACCGAGTCGCCACCCGCTGGACCGCCACCCTCACCCACACCGGCAGCACCCCTGAGCTAGCCGCCACCGGAAAACAAGTCACCCTCCCCGGCTCCTCCTTCGTCCACTACAAAGGAGACAAGATCAACGAAGCCTGGAACTACATGGACATGACCCTCCTCTATCACCGTCTCGCCTCCGCCTGAACCCACCGGCCACCCCGGGTGCCCCATCCTTCGCCGGGTGCCCCATTCATGCAGCCTCACCGCATGAGTGGGCATTCGCGTAGCGAACCGCTCTACCCAGAATCCTGTCAAGCCCCCCGCGCTCTGGAAAACCCACAAAACCCGCGCCCAGCCTGCTCAATCCCACCGGAAAAAATGTGCCTGTTAGTTATCTCCAACTCGGTACAATTAATACAGAGAACAAATAAGGCTGCACGGGCATCCCACCCGCTGCAGCCATCACTTTTTAACGCACCACTCCAGCCAGCAAAGAGAGCAGGGTTCCACCAATGTCCAACACCGCCTTCCAACGACGCCCAACTCGTCTACGAAGCACAGATCTGCGAGCAAGGCGACCCCTACGGCGGCTAAAAACCGCCACCCCGCCACTAACCCCAATGATGCCTAATATTTACCTCTAAATTCCCTGTTTCCAATACGTTAGCAACAGCCATTTTCGCAAATCTAAGTAAACAAGCAACTTAGCCAGGGGTATCCCCCAGGGGGGTACCCCCCTCAGGAGCTACGACTTACCGGAACCCTCCGGTGCCGCCGCCATCACCAGCTTCCGCAAACTCGGCAGAAACGTGAATCGCACCAGCGCCGCCGGCTTCTCCGCCTCGGTCAGAGACCCCAACCGCCGCTCCCGCCAGTCCGTTGTCCCCGTCCTTCCCGCATCCAGATAACCCAGCGCCTCCAGCCCAATCGCACCAGCCTCCGCCAACTGCTTCACCCTCGGCTCCGCATCCGCCAGCCGCGCCGATCCCGCCACCATCGCATCCAGCCCGGGAGACACAGCGACCCAGTCACGGAACATCCGTTCCAGCTCTGCCCGTCCCGCCTGGTGCTGCGGATCGGCGATCAACCCATCCACCAGCCCCGCAATCCGCTGCCGCGAAGGTGGATCAGGCACCACCGCATCCACCAGACGATCCAGCGGAGTCAACTGGCTCGTCTGCTGCGTATCGTACCGCTCCCCAAAGCTCACCGGCTCCACCACCGCCGCCAGCCGCTCCAGCAACACCGGATTCGGCTCCCCCGCCAGGCTCCGCACCATAGCTTGCGGCCCCGAGAGATGCGTCAACCCCAGCGCTTCCAGCCGCACCGACTCCACCCCCAGCCGGCGGTACATGTCATTCTCATCGCGCACCTCACGCGGCGACCAGAATCGCTCCGCAAGCGCCGCGCTCCGTGGCCACAGCCGCGAGTCGATCGTCTGCCCGTCAATCTGCTCGCCCCACATGCAGATCTCGCCACCAAGCCCCAGCCCAGCCTCCGTCATTCCTTCCGGCAAAGGATCAGCCGCATAATGCGTCGCAGAACTCTTCATTCCATCCAGATAGTAAGGAGCCGAAAGCAGCCCGCGATATCCCTGCCGCGCTCCATCCCCCAGCGACTTCACGCCCCGCCACGACTGCACCACAACATCCTTCGGCAAAGCAGGATTCAGCACTTCATCCCAACCAACCATCTGCCGATGATGCTTCACCAGTATCTTCAACAACTGCTGGTTGAAGTAAGCCTGCAAAGCGTCCGTGTCCTTCAGTCCATGCACACGCATGAACGCCTGAATCCGCTCGCTCGCGCGCCATTGCTTGCCATTGCTCTCATCGCCCCCAACGTGGAAGTACGCATCCGGAAACAGCGTCGTCATCTCTCCCACAAACGCATCCAGGAACTCATACACACTTGGTCGAGTAGGATCCATCGCAGCATCATGGATGCCAAACACCCGCTTTACCTCATACGGTCCTTCCGCACTAGCCAGCTCCGGATAACCCACAAACCAGCTCGTCGCGTGTCCCGGCATATCGAACTCAGGCACAACCCGAATCCCGCGGTCATACGCATAAGCCACAACTTCCTTCACCTGCTCCTGCGTGTAGTACAAACCATCCGATCCCATCCCATGCAGCTTCGGGAACCGCTTGCTCTCCACCCGAAACCCCTGGTCATCCGAGAGGTGCCAATGGAACACGTTCAGCTTCACCGCAGCCATTCCATCCAGCGTCCGCTCAATCACCGGAACCGGCTCGAAGTGTCGGCCACAGTCGATCATCAGTCCACGCCAACGGAACCGCGGAGCATCGTCGATGCTCACCACCGGAAAGACAGCCTTCCCATCGCGGTGTTGCACCAGCTGCAGCACCGTCTCCATACCGCGCAAAGCACCCACAACAGTAGCCGCCCGCAGCGTCAGCCGCTCACCAGTCACCTGCACGGAGTACGACTCATCCTCTTCCAGTCCCTGCACCATCTGCCCTTGACCACGGACGTCAACCACCATCACCGCCGCCCAGGCATCACGCACCAAGTCCCGGGGAATCGGGTTCCCAGACTCATACTCCAGCCGCCCAATCATCCGCTGAGTAGCTCTCTCCAGACGCCCATCCCGATACCCACTCAAACCCACCGAGAAGGAAGCACCCATCGGCAAATAGCCCACCCCCACTCGGAGCGTGCTTGCGGCAGGCAGCAGAGTATTCGCGAAATTTCCAGCCATGTTTTGCCCTTGAGTCGCCATCGTTGGAATACAGACAACCATCGCAACATAGCGAAACAGACGCAATGTCCGTTTGCACCGAAAATTAATAGCGCTGCCAAGTTCCACGTGCTGCCGTCGCGATGCAGTACTCGTCGCGTGTCCACCGTTGCTGGAATGCATGTCAGTTATGATCCTTTCACTTCTGGGTCCTGCAAAGGCTTCAGACCGCCATCTCTGGCGCGCTCTTGTCAAAGTACTTCTCAACTTCTTCTAGTGTCTTACCTTTCGTCTCGGGCAGGAAGAAGGCCGCAGTCAAGAAGTAGATCACCGTGCAGCCTGCCCAGAATACAAACATCGCATAGTATCCGTAGCGTCCGACCACCGGCAAAAACACCGCGGCTATCAGCGTAGAAACTCCCTGATTCAGCAGCAGCGCAATTCCCATCCCAGTCGACCGGATCCGCGTTGGCATCAACTCCGATAGCGCCAGCCACACCACCACACCCGGCCCCGCTGAGTAAGAAGCAATAAACAATCCCAGGCAAGCCGTGATCAACCAGCCCGTCATCTCCGTTGGCACCGGACCATACAGCGCCCGCTTGATCGTCAAGGGCGCTCCGGCATCTTTCGCATCTGGCGATATCTTCAGTACCGGATCACGATCATTGCTCAGCACCGTAATCACCCTGTCGCCGCCACCCTGCGAATACAGTACCGTCAGTGCCATCGGCCGACCATCAACGGCCACGCCCAGATGAGCCTCGTCCACCGGTAGAACGATTGCGTTTCCAGTCATCGCTGTTTGCACCTTGGCGGCAACATCACCTCGTTCCGATTCAAATTCGTGAAACAGCAGGGCCGCACTCAACAGAGCCACGATGATGCCACCGGTCCCCAGTTTCAGCAGAAACTTCCGTCCCTTCTTGTCGACCAGCGCAACTGCCATAATCGTCATCACGCAGTTCAACACCTTAACTGCTACATCCCCTTGTGTCGCGCGACTCGCTGACATGCCCGCCTGCTTCAGAATGATCACCAGGAAACCAAGCACCGAGTTGATTCCCGTAGCCTGATTGAATGCCAGAATGACGCAGGCCAGCACAAACGGAACCACATACTTTCGTTGCAGCAGAGAGCCCGAGCTCTTAGTCGTCGTCCCCAAACTCTCTTCGCCAGCCAGAACCTCAATCTCCCGCAGCTCCCGCTCCGCGTCCAGCTCGTCGGCTGTGCGTCGCAGAGCTATGAGCGCCTGTTTACGCCGCTCATGTCGAACCAGCCATCGAGGGGTCTCGCTCAGCACGCACGCTCCCAGAAAAAACGCGACTCCCGGATAGATCACAGCCAGAAACATCCCGCGCCATGCATGGTCTTGCGCAATCCGAATCAGTGCCGCATTCCCCCCTGCAGCGGCAATCGCCCGCTCCGCCTGCTGTGTATAGAACCAACCTGTAACTGAAGCGATCACAATTCCAAAAGTCAGCATGAACTGAAAGATCGCGGTCCCCTTCCCGCGATTCTTTGCACCCAGTGTCTCCGCCAGATAAAGCGGCACTACCACTGCGATCACCCCGCCACTCGCACCCTGCAGCAGTCGTCCACAGAACAGCGGGACAAAGCCCTGCGACACTACGATCAATCCAACGCTTGCCACAAACATCAGCCCGCTGACGATCATCATCATCTTCCGGCCTAGCCAGTCTGCCAGCACCCCGGCCACGAGTGACGAAAACATGCTCCCGCCCAGTACAGCCGCCACAATAATCGACGTCTGCTCCAGCGTCAGGCTGATTGTCTTGCTCAAATACAGCAGTGCCGCCGCGATGATGCCAACGTCGATCCCATACAGTAGCCCACCAAGACCTGCGATTAAAATCAGAAATCGGCCGTAGCTGCTCGGGCTAAAAAGGTTCTTTGACATAAAGTCTGGGCGCACCTTCGTTATGTAATCTGCAACGCTACTACTCTACCGCCTCAATCAAGTCTGCCGGCTAAAACAACGCCCTGAGGCTCCAGAGAAATACCGTCGGCTTCGAGCCTCGGTCCTGTCCCTCCAGCCCGGCTTGTCTGGCTCTTTGGCTTATCTCTAACACTAAAGTGGGATGGCTTCGGAGATACCCCCTCGCTAGCCTCAGCACACTGTTGCAGCAGTGAGGGCCCACATCATGAAGATCCATGCAATCGCATCTGTCCTGCTCTTGGCCGGATCCTCCACCCTCACCCTCGCAGCAAGAATCCCCACCCTCAACGACAATGTCATCACCTGCAACCAGGACTCCCGTTGCTCCAGCAAAATCGTGTTTGGGCGCAGTTATAGGGTCCTGCAAACCGATAGGTTCATCGTCATGGTCTCCATCTCGGACGAAGGTGCTTACACCCGTGCGGACGTCAGTATCGAGAACAACACCGGCATCTCACAGAATCTCTCCCCCCAGGACTTCCGCGTAGAGGTCATCTCCCCCAGGCCCAAGGTGCTTCCTTACGTGCCACCGGCCGAACTCCAGAACCTCCCCATCTCGCCCCTGCCGGCGCAGAAAGCAACCAGACCTGGCCCCTCTTTCACCCCCACAGCCTCGCCTCCTGAAGCGTCCCCCGCCCCAGAAGCCTTAGCAAAAGAAGTCACCCCAAAAGAATCGGAAGAGCGAGAAGCCGCTCAGAAGCACCTTGAGGTCACTGCCTTGCCTCCTGGCGAAGTTATCCGGGGACGCGTCTATTTTCAACGTGATATCAAGGCTAAACTCTTCAATGTGGTACTTCCGGTCGCCGGTTTGGTGTTCGAGTTCCCCTGCTCAACCAGGCATTGATTTGCCTCTCTGTCCAGCAACTATTTTGCCCGTCGTAATTTTAATGCACCCATCGCCCTATCCTGCTACCATTAGAGTTACCGGCGAAACATCATCGCCCGAAAGTAGGAGCATCATGGCAAACGGAACAGTAAAATGGTTTAACGACGCAAAGGGTTTTGGCTTCATTACACCGGAAGACGGCGGCGAGGATCTCTTCGCGCATTACTCTGCAATCAATTCGAGCGGCTTCAAGTCCTTGCAAGAGGGTCAGCGCGTCTCCTTCGATATCACCACCGGTCCAAAAGGCAAGCAGGCTGCCAACATCCAGCCCCTCTAGTCCGCGACACCCGAGATTCGAAGCAACCGAAGGGCCCCAGTTCACTGGGGCCTTTCGCTCTTTGCAGGCTCGACTAGGACTTGCGTCCTCTGTCTGAGGCCTCAATCGTCTCACCCTATTCGGCGCAAACGCCCACCGTAATTTCTTCGTCCAAAATCACGTCATAACGGGGCAGCATTCGCATGGAGGCAGCCCCTCATGAAGAAAACTCCCGCACCTCTTCTGCAGTCTCTTGCTCGCTACAGGTATTGCATACGCTCAAATCTTCATTCATATTGGCCCGCCGCGCCCACCACGCGAAGTCATTCCTGTCCGCCCCTGCGACCATCCCGGCTGGATGTGGTAACCCGGTCGTCATCGGTGGGACGGCCAGGGAGTGCAATGGATCCCAGGTCACTTGCGCTAGTTTGCCAGCAAAATCATAGCTGGGTGGCCTGAACCCTCAGTCCACCCAGCTATGATGAATGTATGAGTCTCACCCCCGAAGCACGCGCCAATAAGATCAAAGTCCTCATCTTCGACGTCGATGGCGTCCTCACCGACGGCCAGATCTTCATGATCCCCGAAAGCTCCGCGCCCGACGCGAAAGGCATTGAGGTCAAAGGTTTCACCGCCCACGACGGCCTCGGTATCACCCTCGCCCGCCTCGGTGGCATCAAGGTCGGCGTCATCACCAAGCGCCAGTCCCGCACCGTCGCCATCCGCGCCAACGACCTCAAGTTGGAGTTCGTCTACCAGGGTCAGTCCCACAAGATGGCTGCCATCAATGACATCCTCACCAAAGCCAACATCACCATCGATGAACTGGCCTACGTCGGCGACGATATCGTCGACCTCGGGGTCATGCGCCTCTGCGGCCTCGCCATCGCAACCGCCAACGCCCGCCAGCAGATCAAAGCCGTCGCTCACTACATCACCCCAAATCCCGGCGGCAAAGGCGCAGGTCGAGACGCCATCGACTTTATCCTTAACGCCCGCGGAATCCTCGACGATGTCATCGAACAATTCCTCGACGCCGACAACCCCGCTGCTGCAGCAGCCGACATCGGTACCGGCAATATGTAGTTGTTGCAACAGGATACCCTTAGGCGAACAAAGCGCGAAAAACCGCGCTACAATCTCCCCATGCCGCCCGCTCCTGTTGATCCTACAGCCGCCATCGACATCCCACTCTCGCTCGCGTGGGCGCACCCTGTCACGGCCGAGTGGTTCCTCAACAAATTCGGCTCCCCCACCGAACCCCAGGCACACGGCTGGCCCAGCATCCTCGCCCACCAGACCACACTCATCTCCGCGCCCACCGGCTCCGGCAAAACCCTCGCAGCATTCTTAGTCTGCATCGACCAGCTCCTCCGCCAGGCCATCGACGGCAATCTCGCCCCCTGCACCCAGGTCGTCTACGTCTCGCCCCTCAAAGCCCTCTCTAACGACGTCCAGAAAAACCTCGACCAGCCCCTCCGCGAGATCCAGCAACTCGCCCTCGAACGCGGCTACCTCTCCACGGAAATCCGTACCGGCGTCCGCACCGGCGACACCCTCACCAAAGACCGTGCCGCCATGCTCCGCAATCCGCCGCACATCCTCGTCACCACGCCTGAATCCCTTTATATCCTCCTCACCGCCGGCAAATCCCGCGAACACCTCCGCCGCGTACGCACCGTCATCGTCGACGAAATCCACGCTGTAGCCGACGACAAGCGCGGAGCCCACCTCGCCCTCTCGCTCGAACGGCTCGACGCCCTCGTCACCGGAGAAAACCGCCTCAGCCCCGGCACCTACCTCACCGGCCTCGCCACCCCACCCCTTCGCATCGGCCTCTCCGCCACCCAGAACCCCATCGATCTAGTGGCCAGCTTCCTCACCGGCGTCCACCCCGACCGCGAACCCGCCACCATCATTCAGGTAGGCCAGCGCCGCCAACTCGACCTCGCCATCGAAGTCCCCAGCGACGAACTTAGTTCCGTCACCTCCAACGCCATGTGGGAAGAGGTCTTCGACAAGCTGGCCGCCCACGCCGAAAATCATCGCTCCACCCTCGTCTTCGTCAACACCCGCCGCCTCGTCGAAAAGATAGCCTTCGCTCTCTCTGAGCGTCTCGGCATCGAGCACGTAGCCGCCCATCACGGCTCACTCTCCCGTACTCTCCGACTCGACGCCGAACAGCGCCTGAAAAATGGAGAAATCAAAATTCTCATCGCGACAGCATCGCTCGAACTCGGCATCGACATCGGCGACATCGACCTCGTCTGTCAGATCAGCAGCACCCGAGCCATCGCCGTCGCCATGCAGCGCGTCGGCCGCGCCGGCCACTGGCGTGGAGCCATCCCCAAAGGCCGTCTCTTCGCCACCACCCGTGACGACCTGCTCGAACAAGCCGCACTCATCCGCAAGATGCGCGCCGGCGAACTCGACCAGCTCGAAATCCCGCTGCAACCCATCGACGTTCTCATGCAGCAGATCGTCGCCTGCTGCGGTGCCGAACCCTGGGAATCGGACACTCTCTTCAACGTACTCCGCCGCGCCTACCCCTACCGCGACCTCACCCGTCAGCACTTTGACGAACTCATCGACCTACTCGCGAATGGCATCGAATCCTCCCGCGGTCGCTACGGAGCCTACCTCCTCCACGACACCATCCAGGGTCATCTTCATCCTCGTCGCGGAGCCCGCATGATCGCCATCTCCAACGGCGGCGCCATCCCCGACACCGCCCTCTTCAACGTCATATTGCAACCGGATGGCATACAAATAGCCACCCTGGACGAGCACTTCGCTGTCGACTCCGGCCCCGGCGACGTCATCCTCCTCGGCAACACCAGTTGGCGTATCCAGCGTGTCGAAGCCGCTGGCCGCGTCCTCGTCGAAGACGCCCACGGAGCCCCGCCCAACGTCCCATTCTGGTTCGGCGAAGCCCCCCAGCGCACTGCCATCCTCTCCGACGGCGTAGGCGAACTCCGCGAACACATCTCCGCCCTCACTCCCAACGTGCCTCCCAGCTTCATCTCCCCCGCTCAGCCAGAGGTTGCCGCCGCCATCCACTGGCTCACTGAGACCTGTGGCGTCTGCTCCTCCGGAGCCCAGCAACTGATCGCCTACATCGTCGCTGGCCGAGCCATTCTCGGCGCCGTCCCCTCCAAAACCACCATTATCGCCGAGCGTTTCTTCGACGAGGGCGGCGGCATGCAACTCATCCTTCACGCCCCCTTCGGCGGCCGAATCAACAAGGCCTGGGGCCTCGCCCTGCGCAAACGCTTCTGTCGCGGTTTCAACTTCGAGCTCCAGGCCGCCGCCACCGACAACGGCATCAACATCTCTCTCGCCGAGCAGCACTCATTCCCCCTTAGCGAAGTCTTCCAGTTCCTCACCGAACACACCGCCAGGGAACTCCTCGAGCAAGCCGCCATCGCCAGCCCCATATTCAAAACTCGCTGGCGCTGGGCCGCTGGTCGTAGCCTCCAACTCCTCCGCATGTCGAAAGGGAAGCGCATCGCCCCGCAGATCCAGCGCACCCGCTCCGAAGACCTCCTCGCCAGTGTCTTCCCCCAGGCTGCCGCCTGCTTCGAAACCATCGTCGGCGACATCCAGATCCCTGATCACCCTCTCGTCAACGAAGTGATGAAAGATGTTTTGCAGGAGGCCATGGACCTCGAGGGCCTCATCCAGATCCTCCAGCAGATCAAGTCTGGCGCCATCCGCTGCCTCGCAGTCGACACCCCTGTCCCATCCCAGTTCGCTCACGAACTCATCAACGCCAACCCTTATGCTTTCCTCGATGACGCTGGCCTCGAAGAGCGTCGAGCCCGCGCCGTCACTCTCCGCCGCGGTCTCCCCGACAGCGTCACCGAAGGCGCTGGCCGCCTCGACCAGCATGCCATCGACACCGTCCGTCGCGAGTGCTGGCCCGACCTCCGCGACGAACACGAACTCCACGATCTCCTCCAAAGCCTGGTCGCTTTACCCCTTAGCGTTCTGGATGAAGACAACGCCCGCCACTGGCCCACCTTCTACCAGCGCCTCACCCAAACCGGCCGTGCCACTACCCTCGACTGCGCGGGCATCTCTTGCTGGGTCGCCACGGAGCGCCTCCCCCACGCCGCAGCCTTGCAGCCCGACTCCATGCAAGCTACCGTTGTAGTTACAAAAGAGGGAGCCCTGAAACAATGCATTCAAGGCTGGTTACAAATCCTCGGTCCCACGACCGCCGCAGCCTTTGCCGCCAAACTCAGTCTCGACCCCTCCGCAGTCTTCCAGGCCTTCCTTTCCATGGAGATGCAAGGCCTCCTCATGCGCGGAGCTTTTGAGCAGCCCGCAACGACCGACGACCATCAAATCGAATGGTGCGAGCGCCGCATCCTCCAGCGCATCCACCGCCTCACCCTCAGCACTCTCCGCAAGCAGGTCGAAGCCGTAGCTCCCGCCGTCTACCTGCGCTGGCTGCTCAACTGGCAGCATCTCGCCCCCCAAACCCAGCTCAGCGGAGAAGATGGCGTCCTCGAAGCTCTCCACCAACTCGAAGGCTTTGAGGCTCCCGCTGTCGAATGGGAACGAACCCTCCTCCCCGCTCGAGTTGCCAACTACGATCCCCGCTGGCTCGATGCCCTCTGCCTCTCCGGAGCCGTTGGCTGGGGCCGCGTCTCTCCCCATCCTGCCTGGTCCGTAGGCGATGGTGCTGCCCCCCGCCGCGTCATCCCTACCAATGCCGCTCCAATTACCTTCTACGTCCGCGAGACAGCCGACTGGCTCCCCCACGCTCTCGCCCAGCAATCTGTCGCGGAAGCCAACCTCGCCGCAGCCCTAAGTCCAGAAGCCCTCCAGGTACGCGCTCTGCTTCAGCAACGTGGAGCCTGCTTCGCCAACGACATCCAGCGCATCGCCACCCTCACCCGCCCCCAGACCCAGCACGCCCTCTGGGAACTTGCCACCGCAGGTCTAGCCGCAGCCGACGGCTTCGATCAACTTCGCGCCATCATGGATCCACGCCGCAAGCCCACTACCACCGAAAATCACGGAAAACGCACCACCAGAAGCTCTGCTGGCCGCTGGTCCCTCCTCAACGAATTCCCCATGCAGTCGGGTGCCTCAGATCCCGACTCCGCGATCTGCGTTGGAGTTACAACCAACCCCGCCACGCAGAGTCAGCAAGCTCAAGCCACAGTAATCGCTCAGGCTCGCCGCACGGACCAAGCCCTGGAATCCGCAGCCCGAATGCTCCTCGCCCGTTACGGCATCCTCTTCCGCGACCTCCTCGTTCGCGAGTCTAACGCCCCTAAATGGCGCGATCTCCTCGGCATCCTCCGTCGTCTCGAAGCCCGCGGAGAAGTCCGTGGCGGCCGCTTCGTCTCCGGCTTCGGCGGCGAGCAGTTCGCTCTTCCCCAAGCCGTAGAATCCATACGCGCTGCACGTCACCACGACACCACCGACGTCATCACCATAGCTGCCGCCGACCCCATCAACCTCGTCGGCATCGTCATCCCCGGCGAGCGCGTCGCCGCCATCCCCGGCAAGCAGGTTCGCTACTGCAACGGTCATCTTCACCTCGATGAGTCTAGCGATGGAATCTCTCCACGCAATACCGCCCCCACACGAATCCGGACTGCACTCACCCCCGCAGCACTCCCCGTAGCGGTTCCGCAAAACGAACTAAGATTGTTCTAGTAATGCCAGACGACTCCAACCCGGCCAGTCCCTTGGCGACGAATCTCGCCGAGCAAGCCACACCCATCTCCCCCGACGAACTAGCGCCGGAAGACTTCTACTACGAAGGCCCATACCTCGTATTCACTGCCGCATACCACACGAAGCGAGGCTATTGCTGCAACTCCGATTGTCGCCACTGCCCCTATCGCTAGTACCTATTCGGCCGCAGGGGCTATCGAAGGAATAGCAGGTGGCTTGCCGCCGCGGGCTACATTACTCCCGCTCCGCAGCGCTCTGGCATTTTGGATCAGCGTCAGCACCCGCGGATCTTTCCTGTAGTCCGCCAGAATCTTGTCTCGTCCCATCTCCGCAGCGACATCCATTCCGCTTTCCGCAGCCCGCTCCAGCGAGCGCAGCATCTCCGCTTCATTGCCCTGCTCCGCATAGGTCTTCGCCATCTCAAGGCAGAACCGTGCGCGATCCTCAGGAGACAACACATGCGCGGAAACTCCCGTTGCACCCGCCTGTGTGAACAAGTTCGGATCCAGCTTCAGTGCTGTGTCCATCTCTTTTCGACCGCGGTTGAAGTCGCGCTGGTCAAAGTACGCCATGCCCAGATTGGAGTGGTAAATCGCAGACTTGTTCTGTAGCTTTACTGCCCGTTTGTAGTCGCTGATCGAGCTCGAATAGTTCCGGTCCAGGTACTCCACCGCGCCTAGGTTATTCCACGCTTCCGCATCATTCTTATTCAGCTTTACTGCTCTCTGGAAGTAGGCACGCGCAAGTTCAATATTCCGCAACTCCAATTGAGTGACACCGATCTTCTTCAGGATCGTTGCACTCTTGGCATCGCGCTTCAATGCGTAGCCGTAGTAGTCCAATGCATCGTAAGGGAACCGGCGTGCACGCAGAATATCTGCTTGCATCTCCAGGGTTTGGACCGATGCGGTGGCTGGGTCGACAAGATGTGCTGCAACCATAGGCCATTCCGGATTGCGATGCGCCTGATCGCGTGCGTCACTGGCGCGCCATTTCTCTTGCGCGGACACTGGTGAAGCCAATGTAAGGAGGAGCAGGACGGCGGGTAGGGAGGAGAATCGAACAGCAAGACGTAACATGGGAGTAACCCCCGAGTCGTACGGCCAATCATCATCCGCCCAGCTTTAATGTCTTGTCAAGTGACCGGATTACAACTTTGGCGCAGCCGTCAGCGCACGACTCCCCGCCGCTGGCTCCTCCACCCCAGAAGCTTTCGTCCCCGCCGCCGCACCACCCGCCTGAACCATCAGCGCCAGCCGTGGAAAGCTGAAGCTACCCCCTGCATCATCAATGACATTCACCTGGCAGACATACGTTCCTGGCTTCAACTGCGTCAACGGCACATCAAACTGAAACGCTACTGCACCACGCTCTGGATTGCTCATTACCGTCGCCTCTACCAGAGGCGTCTCATACACCTTCACCCCGCCACTTAGAAACTCGATGCTGGTCAGCACTCGCACCGGACCACTGGCCCGCCGCGTCAATCCCGGTGAAGCAGACTGCGCCGGAGCACTCTTCTGCCGTGCGGGGTCGTAAACCTCGTAAAGAAAATAAAGGTGTTGGTCCTGCCGAAACACATGCGGCACATTCGGAATCCACTCCACTCCATCCCGCACCAGCGGATTCGTCACCTTCTTCTCAGTATTCGGTGTCCGCTGGCTCGACAGCACAATCGAACTCAGCTTCAGCGGACTCTTCTTCATGTCCGGAACCTGCAGATCCGTCTCAAAGCTCCCCATACGCCCAGTCTGATTTTCCCGCACCACAAACTTCAGGTGGTATCGCCCCGGTGCCAGCGTAAATCCCGTCGAGTACTGAATGTTCTTCCGCTGCACCTGTTGCGTCTGGTCCAGAGCCAGCTTCACCGTATCGCGGATGTTCCCCACCGCGATCCCTTCCCCATTCTTCACTTGTCCCACAATGTCGATGTTCGCCTTGTCGCGGTCGCCATTCTTCAGGAATGGAATCTGCGACCCCGGAATAATCAGCGACACCGGCACAAAAAACCTGTTGTCTTCCACACGGAAGTACAGTGCCTGCAGATAGACGGCCACATCTGTCGCCGGCAGGTCGCTCCGTAGCTGCTCTGTTAGCTGCAGTTCACGGTCCTCCGTCTTCGAGTGCTGAAAGTCCGCCGGCGCATAATACCCGGGCCGGTAATCCATCCTTACGTCACTCCGGTTCAGCTTCACCGTCAAGTGGCGATAGCTCCCATCCCGCGCCGTATTCGTCGATCGAAATCCGAGAATGTAGTAAGCCTCCGTGTCGTGCTGCACCTGCTGAAACACCGGAGCAAAATCATTCGAATCAAAGAAGGCTTTGCCACCCGTATCCGCCGAAAGCGTGCCCAGCACCTCCTGGGATGAAAAATTTGAGTCCAGCCGGCTCTGCGTCGCAGCCCCGCTGTACGCCGCATTCCCGCGCAGACTTCCCGTCGAAGCATCTCCCAGCGGAGACAGTGCCTCCAGCCCTCGCGAATCGACGCTGTAGATTGCCATATTTGCTCGTACCGCTTCGTTCGTCGCCGCACGCATGCTCGCCTGATTTTCAATCCCGTTCCGCGTCAGCCCGCCGCTGAAATACAGCAGGCTCTTGCGCTGATCCACCCGCTCCAGACTCTTCGCAATCGTCCGGATCGCATACAACTCGCGGTCCGTGTTCAGGCTGTTGTACTCACTATCATCCGCCGTAAACGAAGAGGCATTGTCCGCAGTACCATCGCTCACCCCATTGCCACCATTCGCAAGCCCCGTCCCTTCGGTCCCGTTGTACTTGCCTAGGCCCTTCAGTAACGAAGCCTTGTTTGCGGTAAAGTCCTGATCCATGCTCAGTGCCGTATCCAGGCTCACCAGCGCCACCAGGTCTGCCGGCTGCATCTTCTTGTTGACGTAGTCCTTCGCCGCCTCTACCGCACGATCAATATCCTCCGGCTGCATACTGCTCAAGTCGAAGAACATCACCATTAGACGATGGTCTCGCAACTCACCAGGAGCGGCTGCCAGATTGCGATTCAATAAATCCGCAATTGTAGCTTTACCAGTTACAGTAGTCGTTTCGTGCAGCACCGCAGCTTCATCTACATTCTGGTAATCGAAGCTGCCAATCTTCTGCGGCTTCCCATTCTCCATAATCGTAAAGTCAGCCGCCTTCAGGCCCTTCACTACCTCACCCGTCTTCTTGTCCCGAACCACTACATTGGTCAGCACAATGTCCGACTGCACCTTCAGCGTAAAAGTCCCGTTCGCATCCGGTTGCTGCGCAAACCCCATCGTTGCAGGCGACCCCGCCAACACCGCAACCACCATCGCCGTAACAAGCTTACGCATCGTCATCTCACAAATCCTCGCCACTAACTCAAAGCTCCCCTAAAACCTGTACCGTGCCAGCAGCGTAATCTGCCGCATTGCCGCAGCGCTTGTTACCTGCCCAAACGTCGGAGAATTCACCGTCGTATCAATCCCCGAGTATTGCACTATGTTCAACGCATTCGAAGCACTGAGCCGGGCCTCAAAGGATCGCGTCTCCCCAAGGCTCACCGTCTTCGCCAGTGACATATCGACCGACATCGTCCCCGGCCCTTCAATGGAGTTCCGCGACGCAGTACCAAACCCATTCGCTGGATTCGTGAATGCTGCCTTGTTGAACCACACATTCCGGGTTTCCGCCCCATGGATCGGTTGGCTGGACACTCGGTCCGGCCGTAACGTGTAGGTCCCGCCCGCTGAGATCTGTGCCGTAGTCGAGTTGTAAACCGGCGAATAGTACCTGCCCGAAGCAAAGGTGTAGTTGCCAGAAATTGAGAACCCGTCCAACGCCTTCGACCAGAATCCGCCCTTCGCCAGAAAAGCCCGATTCGGCCCAAACGGTAGCTCCAGTACCCAGTTACCCGTTATCTTATGCCGAACATCAAACGCCGAGTTGCCCTCCTCCAGATCCAGTCGCTTGTCGTCCTGCGCTGTTACCTGCGCTCCTCCACCAATCGACGACGCATTGTCGATCGAGTGTCCGTACTGATAAGTCGCCTGCAGTGCTAGCCCTTTCTGCATGCGCTTTCGCACATTCACGGCCAGCATATTCATCCTCGAATACCCAATGGAATCCTCATACGTAAACGCCTGCGCATCGGTCGTCGTCACACTGTTTGTTGTGTGGTTGGGCGCCCGCACCATATCCAGGTTGCCGCCCAGCGAGCCGTTATATCCAATATTGGTTACAATTCCCATCGGCAGTGTCTTCTGCACGTCGATATTCCATACCTGTACATCGCCGAGACGGTAGTTCTTGTTCACCGCATAGTTATTCTGCACCGACTTCGTCGAGCAGCCGAACCCATTTGCCAGTGTCATCGTTGCAAATGTGCAACCCGAAGCATTGGAGGCTGTCGCTAATACGTTCGTCTGAGTCACCGCATACGGTGGCTGAAACGCCAGGGACTGCGCAAACGTAGCGAACTGCCCCGTGTTGAAGTTAATCCCATAGCCCGCGCGAACCACCGTCTCCTTCAGGAACTTCGGACGCCATGCCACCCCCAGCCGCGGCGAATACATTCGCCGGTCCGGATTCACCAGCGACCGCGGATAGCTCCCCCTGTAAACTCCCGTGCCGCCGGGCAGCACCGGAGCCACCTGCGTAAAGTCCAGATTATGATCCAGATTTACTAGTCGGTCGTTCTTCTCCACATACGGAGAAAAATACTCGTACCGCAGTCCGTAGTTAAACGTCAGATTCGAGAGTGCCCGCCAATCGTCCTGTAAATACCAGTCATACACATTCGCCCGCAGATAGATCTTCGATAAGCCCGCCTGAATCTTCGTCTGCTGTGGCAACCCCAACAGGTAGTCGGCAAATCCTGAGCCACTTGGCGGCAGTCTTGTGCTGGTCGTCGTCGCACCCATCTGGTCCGCCGGACTCTCCGTCGCATATCCCGAAAACACAAACGTCCCCATCACATTGTTCCCGCCCAGCGAATCCGCATGCACCCGCCGCACGTCCACGCCAAACCGCATGTTGTGCTTCTTGTGGCTCCAACTCACAAAGTCCGAAAACGAAATCGTCTGATTGATAGCATCGCGCGGAGTTACTTCGCTTAAGCCGTTGAAGCCCGTAATCGAAAGATTCGGAACTCCGTAATAAAACTCAGGGTTAGCCAGCCCCGCAATTTGAGTAGGAATCGATACTCCAGCCAGTGCAGCAGGATTTGTAGCCGTATTAGTAAAGTAATTGAGCACGTTGCTGTGCGACCGGTTCCAGTTCAACGAAGCATTGTTGGTCAGTCGGCCATACCCAATCGTGTATCCGGCCGTTAGGCCATATCCATTCGATGCGTTCGTCCCGCCCAGCGGCAGAAACAGATTCCTGTTGTCGCTCGCCGAATGTGAATAGCTCCCATTGAAATTGATATTCTGCCGCAACGTCTTCGGAGCATTCGCTGCAGGCCGTCCGCCGCCGCCAAACCCGCCAAAGACACCGCTCTGCCCAAAGTTCCTCACATAGCGTAGAGACGCCGTAGTCGAGTTAGACCCCGCCGTCGTGATCGTCTGGTAGTTATAGCCCTGCGTCCCCACTGCAGAAATATTTGGAGCCGGATAGTACGCCAGCAAAGCTTGTGCCTGCGAGGTGATCCGCCCGGTCGGAATCACATTGTTAGCAAACGGCAGTCCCGTCGCCGGATCATAGATAGGCGCCCTCACCTGCGAGAAATCCCCCCCTCGTTCCGCCACCTCAGGTACGGTCCCATACAAATTCTCCGGATTGATATTGCGCTGACCTGTCAGATTGAAGAAAACAAACTGCTTCGTACTCGGCTTTAGCAGCCCAGGTATCTGCGGCGACCCCGCAAAGCTCACACCAAACCGGTTTGAGCTATAACTCGGCTTCGCAATCGGAACTCCCGTCAGTGAATAATTCGTCGCATTCAGTGCGCCATTGCCACCTTGATAAAAAACCGCTCCATGCGGCTGTGTCGGATTCAACCCGCGAAACTGCCCCCCCCCACCCCGTCCTCCGCCCCCTCCGCCTGGTCCACCAAATCCTCCCATCGGCCCGCCCCCGCCGCGAATCGCCATCATGCCGCCCAGCATTCCCACCACTGCATTTGCGACGTCGCCCTGCGCCCCGCCCTCCCGTCGAGCCTGTGCCAATGCATCGTCAATCCGCTGTCGAAGATCGTCTTCGCTAATTCCAGCCAGGCCATTCGTCTGACCCATCTGGCCACTTACCGCTACCGAGTCGGTCGCAACGCTATCCCCACCCAGTCCCGCAAGCGTCGGCATCTGCGCTCCAGCATTTCCCGGCCCGGCACTCGCATCGGCAACATCCGCCCCGCCCCCTGTCACATTCAACGACTGCATCCTGCTGCCCAGCGCCCCCGTCAGTGCGCTCGCTGTGCCAGTCTGCCGCGCCGCCTGCTGTTCCTGTTGGGCCTCGGCGCGCGAGGCAAGCTGCATCCCAAAGTCCGCCTGCTGTTCCGCCTTGCCTCCGTTCAATCCCTCCGCGTGGATCAGCACTTCCTTGGTCTCATTCGCAAAAGCTGCAAGCTCCGCCTTCACCACATAGCGCCCATTTCGCGGAATCACCATCGCAAACGCACCGGTCACGTCCGTCGTCGTTACGTACTTCTTACCGGTCAGCGTATTGGTCGCTGTTATCGCCACGCCCGGCAGTGGCACCGCCCCCGCCTTCACCGTTCCCCGAATCGTCCCCCCCGAAGTCACTCCCGCAACCGAGCTAGGTGCCGCAGTCTGGGCGGAAGTCGCTGACCCCGCCACCGCCGCCATCACCACCAACATCCCGGCCAACTGTCGCAATCTACTCACAAACCGCCTCCTCTTCCTGTTCTCAGCCCATCACCACACTCGCTATGGATGAGGTGTGACCGCACTACCATTCGCACCGCCCACATCACCAACTCCATCCGCCTCCCGCCGCCGCCTCGCGCCCGGAACCAGTACCCGTAACTCCGTCGGCACAAACACCCCATTCTTCAATGCGCCCTGCCCAGCCACAGAGTCCCCCACCTTCACGTCCGCCAGCGTAATACTCTCTCCACCAGTCGCCCCGATTTCACGTCCGCCAGCACCTCCACCCGCCGGTCCAGCCCCCATTCCACCCGGTCCGCCACCCATCGTCATCATCATCCGTCCCCCACGTTTGAACGATGTCCCTTCATCCACCTCGATCACCTGCGAAACCCCATCCGACCTCAGAACCGTAATCTTTACTTCGTCTATAGCCGTCACCTTCCCCACGATGTAGACCTTCCCCAACCCTTCACGGGCCTTCTTTACCTGTTCAGCATCCACAATCATCACCACCGCGGCATGCAGCGTCTTGGTGCTCGCATCCAGAATCCCCATTGCCCCAACGTCGTCGCCGCTATGAATACTGGAAAACTGCGCAGCCTGCCGGTCCTTCACAAACCGAGTATTCGGCGTCGTCACCACCTCGAACGTCTCGCCCTTCTCCGTCTTCACCGTCACCTGGTTTGGTCCCGTAGCTGTAACAATCCCCATCACCCGCTGGGCGTTCTCCATCCCGAATCCGCCCCTCGCGGCGCCCCCTTCGACTCCATCCTGACCCCACCCCGCAGACGTCGCTACCCCCGCCATCATCACGAACCCCAGAATCCAGCCTCGTCTTAGTCCCATTGCCACATCACACCTCTCGTGCTGCCGCCTTCTATCCACCTATGTGGTGATACAGACGGATTTTCGAGGCGAAAGACGCTAATACCTTCTAAATACTTACGTGCCTTTCACAATGGTCGAACTTCATCCTCCTTAGCTTCAATGCCCAACGATCGTTGTTGATCTTTTCTCCCGCCATCGCCACTCGCGCTGAACTAAACTAACGGCCATGCACGATGTCGCCCACAACTCCCACGCTGAAACCCACTTCGAATCAACTGAAACCGTCCGCGACGTCGTAATCGGCCTCTCTGACGGCCTTACCGTCCCCTTCGCTCTCGCCGCCGGTCTCTCGGGTGCTGTTGCCTCCTCGCACATCGTGGTCCTCGCGGGCCTGGCTGAAATCGCCGCCGGCTCCATCGCCATGGGTCTTGGCGGATACCTCGCCGCTCGTGGAGACGTCGAGCACTACGTCTCCGAGCGCCAGCGAGAAGAGCGTGAGATCATCGAGCGAACCCACGACGAAGAAGAAGAAATCTACGTGATTTTCGAGCAGTACGCCGTCGATCGCGCCAGCGCTGCGCCCGTCCTCGCCGCACTCAAGCAGAACCCCACCGCCTGGGTCGACTTCATGATGCGATTCGAACTCGGCCTCGAAGAGCCAGCCGCCAATCGCGCCAGCCGCTCTGCCCTCACCATCGCTATCTCCTACGTCGCGGGCGGCTTTGTCCCCCTCCTCCCCTATATCTTTGTTCACGATAGCGTCGAGGCCCTCAAGCTCTCCGTCGTTATCACCCTCATCGCCCTCGCTCTCTTCGGAGCCATCAAAGGCAAACTTGTCGGTACCGGATGGCTCCGTAGCGCCATCCAGACCATCTCCATCGGAGGAGCCGCCGCCGCCGCCGCCTTCCTCCTCGCCTATCTCCTCAACAAACATTCCCTTTAATCCTATTGCGCCATGCAGACTTCTATCCGTTAGCGAAGCAGGCAAGCCATGCCACCTTTTAGACTGGCTCCCCATGAGAGCCACTCCCAATCACGCCCTTAGCCCTTCCAAAATCCAGAACCTCTCCAACTTTGGTCCACGCTAAACTTATTTCGGCAACGCCCACGTCCGGTCCCGCATCACATCTCAGTCCCTCCTGTGAGAGCCAACATGCCCGCTACCGCCGCCACCGTCTCCGCATTGCTCGCCCGATTCCAGGCGATTCGTAGCGCCACCCTCCAGTTCTGCGAATCTCTCTCGCCAGAGGACCTCATGGTCCAGTCCTGCCCCGAAGCCAGCCCGGTCAAATGGCACCTCGCCCACACCAGCTGGTTCTTTGAGACCTTTGTCCTCCGCGAGTTCGTCGCCGTATACCAGCCCTTCCACCCAGACTTCCAATGGCTCTTCAATAGCTATTACAACTCCCTGGGCGACATGCCAGAGAAGAAGCTCCGCGCCTCCTTCTCTCGCCCATCGCTCGGCGCGATCCTGAGTTATCGCACCCACGTCGACGCCGCCATCGCCCGCCTGCTCCAGAACCCCATAGAAGATGAAGCGGCCCGGCGGATCTCTCTCGGCCTCCAGCACGAGCAGCAGCACCTCGAACTCATCGCCACGGATATCAAGCACGCGCTCTTCACTAACCCCCTCCACCCCGCATACCTTCAGACCGTCACACCCCCCGCCAGCGCAGCTCTACCCGCCCCACCGTTGGACTGGGTCAGCTTCACTCCCGGCCTCATCGAAATCGGCATCACCCCAGATCCCTCTGACCTCGATACCTTCGCATTCGACAACGAGACCCCTCGCCACAAGTTTTATCTCGCTCCCTTCCACCTCGCCTCCCGCCTCGTCACCTGTGCGGAGTACCTCGCCTTCATCGACGAAGGTGCCTACTCCCGTCCCGAGCTCTGGCTCTCTGAAGGCTGGACAACCCTTCGCGCCGAAGGCTGGCAGGCGCCGCTCTACTGGCAACACGACAACACCACCAAATCCGGCTGGACCCTCTATACCCTCCATGGCTTCCAGTCCATCGACGACCTGAGCGAAACCCCTGTCTGCCACCTCAGCTTCTTCGAGGCAGACGCTTTCGCCCGCTGGGCCGGCCACCGCCTCCCCACAGAGTTCGAGTGGGAACACGCAGCAACGCAGCAACCCATCGCTGGAAACTTCCTGGAATCCAACCACCTCCACCCCGCTCCCGCCGCCGGTGTAGCCGGCCTGCAGCAGCTCTTCGGCGACGTCTGGCAGTGGACCCAGTCCGCTTACACAGGCTATCCCGGCTACAAACCCCTACCCGGAGCTCTCGGCGAGTACAACGGAAAATTCATGTCCTCCCAGGTCGTCCTCCGCGGAGGCTCCTGCGTTACACCCGCCACCCACATCCGCCCCACCTATCGCAACTTCTTCTCCCCATCCACTCGCTGGCAGTTCTCCGGCCTACGTCTCGCCAAAGACGGAGTCAAATGACAACCATCCTCGCACCAGAACCAGCCCTCAGCGTCATCCAGGCCGTAGCCCACCACGCCCGAATCGGCCTCACCTCCACCCCAAAATCCCTCTCCCCCTGGCTCTTCTACGACGAAGTCGGCTCCCACCTCTTCGAACAAATCACTGAACTCCCGGAGTACTACCTCACCCGCACAGAACGCAGCATCTTCATCGACCATGCCGACGAAATCATCGCCCGCGCGGCCCACACCCATAGCCACCACCAGCCGGCCCTCACCCTCATCGAGCTAGGCGCAGGCACCGCCACCAAGACAGGACTACTCCTCGCCGCCGCCGTACGACAGCAGGGAAGCGTCGTCTATCAGCCCGTCGACGTCTCTGAGTCCGCGCTCGCCGCCGCCAGCGCCAACATCCTCGCCAACATCCCCGGTGTCACCGTCCGCTGTCAGGTCGCCGACTACACGCGCGAGCCTCTTCCCCTCAATCGCCTCCCCAACACCCGCACCCTCGCACTCTACATCGGCTCCAGCATTGGCAACTTCGATCCCATCGCCGCCGTCGAAGTCCTGGCCAACCTACGTGCTCAGCTCCAACCCGGAGACATGCTCCTCCTCGGCGCCGACCTCGCCCCCGGCACCCACAAAAGCATCCCCCAACTCCTCGCCGCATACGACGACGCTGCCGGCATCACCGCAGCCTTCAACCTCAACATTCTCGCCCGCCTCAACCGCGACCTCGACGCCGACTTCGCCCTCGCCAACTTTCGCCATCAGGCTCGCTGGAACCCCACTGAATCCCGCATCGAGATGCATCTCGAGTCGTTGATCCACCAGGTCGTAACCATCCCTGCCGACAGTGGTAGCCCGTCCCTCACCCTCACGCTCGAACCCGGTGAAACAATACATACCGAAAATAGTTACAAATTTACCTCCGCCGCCATCACGACTCTGCTAACCTCGGCCGATTTCATCCCGACTCATACCTGGCAAGATCCTGCCGCGCTCTTCGCAGTCACACTCGCGACCGCCATCTAAGCACCGCGTCAACTTCCACCCTTCCGCCTGGAATCGCCCGCCGGCCAATAGTTCGCAGTCAGCCCCGCCGCCGCTCAAGTAGAATTGTGCCTCTCGAACGATAAGGTAAAAACAATAAGGTGAATATGCCAACACGCTTCCTCCGCAGCCATCTCGCGCCCGTTATCCTCGCCGTCTCTCTCCTGTCTGGAAATCTCACTGCCCAACAGCCCCTGCCGCACGCGAACAGTAGCACTATCGCTCCCGACGGTACCGTCTACGTCACGCGCATCGTGCCCGTTCCTACGACCATCAGCCCCGAAGCCCAGAAGGTGCTCGCCCGTGTCGTATCGGACACCGCAGTCCCCCAAACCCTCGGGCAGCGGCGAACCGGTACCGACAAGTGGCAGGCGGGGGCCGGCGAAGCCTCGAAGATGCTCTATCCCGCTGACGTCGCCACCGACACCATAGCCGGAGTCCCCGTCCTGATCATCACCCCCACAACCATCGCCCCCGGCAAACTCGATCGCGTCCTCATCAACCTCCATGGTGGCGGCTTCAACTCAGACTCAGGCTCCCTCACTGAGACCATTCCCATTGCCAATCTGACCGGCACCAAAGTCGTTGCCGTCCTCTATCGCCTCGCACCCGAGCACCCCTTTCCCGCTGCGGTTGACGACGCTGTGGCCGTCTACCGGGAACTCCTCAAGACCTACAAGCCGAGCCACATCGGAATCTACGGCACCTCCGCTGGTGCCATCCTCACCGCTGAAGTTACCGTCAAGCTGAAGCAACTGCATCTGCCGCTTCCCGCCGTCACTGGCATCTTCTCCGGCACGGGTGACCTTAGTCAGAAAACTGACTCTTTAGCCCTCTACGCTCTTGACGGCTTCTCCGGGCACCACGAACCTCCCCAACCCGGCGTGCTCATCCCCGAGTATGTGGCCGCCACCAATTCCCGCGACCCCGTCCTCTCACCCCTGTATGCAGATCTCAAAGGATTCCCACCCACCCTCTTCATCACCAGCGGGCGCGATATTCTCCTCAGCGGCACCACCATCCTCCATCGCGCCTACCTCCGTGCGGGAGTCGACGTCCAACTCGTAGTCTTCGAAGCTCTGCCCCACGCATTCTGGAACAACCCCGCACTCCCCGAATCCAAAGAAGCAGACCACATCATGGCCCACTTCCTCGACACCCACCTGGCTCAATGAACAGGGCGGGGAAGCATTCATCCCCGCCGATAATCCCCACTCTTGCCGCCACTCTTCCGCACCAGCACCACCTCGCGAATCCGTATCCCCTTATCCAGCGCCTTCGTCATGTCATAGACCGTCAGCGCCGCAACCGAAGCCGCCACCATCGCCTCCATCTCGACGCCCGTTCCTGCCACCGTTGCCGCAGTAGCTTCAATCGCCACACCACCCGCGACCACCGTCGCCTGCACATCCACAAAGCTCAACGCCAGCGGGTGACACATCGGAATCAAATCCGAGGTCTTCTTCGCCGCCTGAATTCCAGCAAACCGCGCCACCTCCAGCGGATTCCCCTTAGGATTCTGCGGCAACGCAGCCAGCACCGCATCACTCAACTCCACAAACGCCGCCGCCACCGCCTCCCGCCGTGTCTCTGCCTTCGCACTCACATCGACCATGTGCGCCTGCCCCGCCTCGTCATAATGCGACAACTTCTCTACCACCAACGTCTGAGGCTCACCCTGCGACCGCCGCTTCACGTCGCCCAGCGGTTCTGGTGAATCATCTTGAATCAGTTCCGACGAATAGACAAGCTCTGGATCATCCATTCCACCAGCCTACCGCAGTCGGACTATCGAATCAGCACCGTAATCACGTCCCCGGCTCGAAACGTCGTCCGTTCCGGCGGCAAAACCGCGTAGCAATTAGCTCTCGCATTCGCCGCTAGGTCTCCTGACCCCTGCCACCCCACCAGTCGCACCTCCGGCCGCACCCGGTCCGTCGTCAGCCGGGCAGGCAGCACACGCATCAGCCCAGCCTTCCCCGTCACATCCTCCGCTAGCGTCGCCTGCACAAATCGCGGCCCACTTCCCCCAGCCCCCCCCATCGCCCGCAGCAGAGGCTCAACAAAGCAATGAAACGTCACCTGCGTCGAAACCGGATTACCCGGCAGTCCAAAAATGTACTGTTCCTTTGCCTCACCTCTCGCCGGCAGCCTCCCAAACACCACCGGCTTCCCCGGCTGCATCTTCACCCCGGTAAAGAAGAACTCCGCCCCCATCCCCAGCAGCACCTCCTCTACCAGGTCATACTCTCCCATCGAAACTCCACCCGACAAAACCAGCAAATCCGCCTTCCGCGCCTGCAGGATGATCGCCTCCAACGCCTCACGCTCATCTGGAGCCACCGGCATCCGCAGAGCATCACCTCCAGCCTCCTCCACCATCGCCGCAATCCCATAGCTGTTCGAGTTCCAAATCTGGCTTTCGCCCAAAACCTCCCCCGGCAGCTGCCTCAACTCCACCAACTCATCTCCCGTAGCCACAATCGCCACCGTCGGCCGCTGAAACACCTCCAGCGTCGAGCACCCGCAAGCCGCTGCCACCGCAATCTCTGCCGCCCCAATCACCGCTCCCACACCCAGTACCACCTCGCCTGCTCGCGCCTCTGCCCCCCGCGGAACCACATTCTCCCCCATCCGCACAATCCGCCCCGCTTCAACTCTCAGAACCGAACCCACCCGCGCCACATGCTCCACCATCACCACTGCATCAGCCCCCGTCGGAACCGGTGCGCCGGTCATAATTTCAATTGCGCATCCTCCCTCCAGCGCGTCGCCAACCCAACGCTCGCCCGCCCGCACCTGCCCCACCACCCGCAGTTCAGCCGCATCACCCGCATCCGTCGCCCGCACTGCAAATCCATCCCGCGTCGACCGGTCAAACGGAGGCTGGTCCCGGTCTGCTTTCACCTCCCCGCCAAGCACTCTTCCACGTCCGGCAAGCAACTCCACAACCTCTACCGCCGGCGCTGCCAAACCCTCCGCGTGGCGCGCCACTATCTCCAAAGCGGCATCAAAGTCGACCAGTATCCCCGGTGCTTCACCCATTGCATCCCCCCTTGCCCTACGCAAAAAGGCCCCGGACACCATGCCCGGGGCCTCTTCTTCTTGCCTCACGCTTACTTCTTCTTGGTTGCCTTGTAGCTCGACTTGATCGTCTCGCCAATGCCCGTCAAAATACCCTTCACATCCTCAGCATGCGGCCCATCGGGTGCGATCTCCAGGTACGTCTGGTAGGCCTCAACGCATCCGGGAGGTGTCACAATCTTGCCGGCCTTATCCACGGTTGCCTTCGGAATCAGCGACTGACCCTTGATGTAGTAAGCCTCGGCACGTTTCGGATCCGCAGCAATCGCCTTGTCCGCGGCCGCTACTGCTTCGTCCATCTTGTTCGCGTTGTACAGTGTCGCTGCTTCATTGAAGTAGTACATGCCGGCTTGGGTAGGCTGCGCCTTTGCCGCGCCTTCATACGCATCGGACGAGTTCTTTGCATCGCCGATCTTTCCGTACGCCTGACCCAACTGGTTGTAAGCTGCCCCTGCAATCTCCGGACTCGGCTTCTTGGACGCCGCATTCAGATCAATGCCCTTCTTGTAAGAGGTCGCAGCATCGGTATACTTCTGCATCACATCAGGATCGGTAGATGGCTTGCCTGCTGCCTTTGCTTCCTTGGCAGCCACATCGGCTGCACCAAGTTGCGAGTCGCCCAGCGTAATCCACAGAATCGGTTCATCCGGCTTCACTGTCGTTGCCTGCTGCATCGCAGTAACCGACGACGCGAAGTTACCGGCCTTGTTGTCCGCACGGGCCTGCAGCAGCAAAGAGTTTAGATTGGCGATCTTCGCATTCGCAGCCACTGCTTCGGCGTTCTTCTTCTTGAACTCTTCCAGAGCTTTCTTCTCTTCCGGAGTCATCTTGTCGAGGTACTCTTTGCGAGACATATCAAAGTCAACTTGCTTGTCTTCACCAGCCGCAATATTCACGTTGTCATTGAAGTCCAGGCTCTTGTCATCCTGAAACACCAGCACCACGTAGTTGGCAGGAGCAATTCCCGTGCCCTTATACTCGCCGGTCGAACTGATCTGGAACGTGTACTGATACTTCCGGTTCTTCGCATCCGACGTCCGGTCGGTCGTCAACCGAACCTCGCCCCTCGTCACTATCTGGCCGATCGAGTTCAACACGTGACCATGGATGCTCGCAACCTTCTCCTGCGCCATTGCCTTGCCGGTTTGGCCCATCACCACAACTGCCAGCACTACCGCTGTCAGAATGCTGCCTAACTTCCGTTCAAAATGCTTCATAGTGTTCTCTCTTCTCCCGGCGCTCTCTATTAGACGCATCGTAAAATTTCTCGTACAACTTTTCCTTGCCCACTCAAATCGATGACGCAAAATTCACTTTCATCACACGGCATAGGTTATCGGATCCACCGCGCCCGCCTCTTGAAAAGCTCGTAGACGCAAGACACAGCTCTCGCATACCCCGCAAGCCTCCGTTTCACCGGAATAGCATGACCAACTTACATGGAACGGTGCGCCCAATTCAACTCCTAGCCGCACAATCTCGCTCTTTCGCATCCGAATCAGAGGTGTCTGCACCCGAATATCCCCGTCCTTCGTCCCCTGCCGGATCAATTCATTGAACGCGTCATAGTACGCCGGCCGGCAATCCGGATACCCCGAACTGTCCTGCTCCACCGCCCCAATAAACACCGTCCGCGCCCCAAGAACCTCCGCCCAGCTCACCGCCGCAGACAGAAAATGCGCATTGCGGAACGGTACATATGTCACTGGAACCTCGGCCCCAGCCCGCTCGCTCATGTTCGACTCCTCCGCCGGAGCATTCGGTACCGCAATCGACGCATCCGTCAGTGCAGATCCGCCAATCCGCCGAAACAAGTCCATCTTCAGCGGCATTAGCTCACGAACCCCCACGCTCTCCGCAATCGCCTCGGCAGACCGCAGCTCCCGCGCCTCCGTCCTTTGCCCATAGCTGAAGTGAACTGCATAAACGTCATAGTCCCGCGCCGCCAACGCCGTGCACACACACGAGTCCATCCCGCCTGAAAGACACACGACTGCCTTGGGTCTGGTCGCGTCGGACCCGCCTCCAGGCACCTTACTCATCCTCACCACCCAATGCCTCTAACTCTTCATCCGTCGGTTCATCGCCAGAGTCCGCGAGCAGCTCTCGTGCCGCCGCCTCGTCCTTCCGGTGTACCTGCAGCCTCACCCGAAACGCCAGCGCCATCAGATTATTCGCATTCTCGCCCTGCAGGAAGCATTCAATGCCCGCCGACTCGAGCATCCCCTTCGCCATCTGCGCATTCACCGGCTCCAGAAACTTCCCCACTGTTACATAGTTCTCCGGATCCGCCACTTCGTCACTCAGGTTCTGTATTTCGTCTGTCATAGGTCACTTTGCCTCGTAAGACAGTAGATGCGCCGTAATCGTACCAAAGAAGAGCCGAGCCCGAATTTGCACTGGCATATGCCGCGCATCGTCTGTATACCAGATCCAGATGTTACCGCGGTTCTTCACAATACCTTCATCAGCCGTCGGCTGCACCCGGATCGTCTGAAACGTCCCAGCAGGCGTCTTGACCTCTTCCTTGGCTTCTACCTTCATCGCCACCGTCACCGTTCGCATGGAGTCCGCCAGAGGAAACCGTATCGCCTGCCCCACCACCATCGGCTGCGAAGCCGCATAAAAAATCGCCGACAGTGAGTCCGTCACGCACGCCGGTATCGATGCCGTCTGCGTCTTCGACGTCCCCTTCACCAGGTTCTTCTCCACCAGCGTCTGCTTGCCTTGCTGATAGTTGAACGAGAGATCCCCCGTCACCCTCCGCCGGCCCTCCAGCAATTGCTTGCTGAATCCCTCAGAGCAACCCGTCTTCGTATCAAACGACGCCTGAAACGTATCCACCACCGGAAATAGCATCGTAATCGCGCCAACCGTATCCGCTGCTGCGGTAATCTTCTGCACTCCGCCCACCTGCTCAAGGTGAAACACCGCAGTCGCCGCCGTAAACACCCGCCAGTCCACCGTATAAGTCAGCGTCTGCTTCGCCGGAAACACATACTCCGGCAGAGGAGGCTGCAGCGTAGGAATAACCACTGGTACCGGTGCCGCACGAGGCCCCAGAAACTGTCCGGCCATCGGCCTTGACCAACAGGCAGCCAGCAGGGCAACCACTGCGACGGAAAATAATACGGATTTACTCTTCAGCAATGGGTGGCTCTCACGGCAATCACGGAGTGTGGGCTGCCATTCCTCTGTCGCATCTCGTTCATCCCGAACCCTTTCGGCTCCGATAAACATCTAGTGCCAGAGCAGTAGCTTGATCGCCAGCGCCGCATAAATGGCGATAGCACCCATACAGGCATTGTACTCGCGGTGCTGCAGGTAAAGCTCGCGCGAGAAGCTCCCCTTAGCATCCCCCGTCGGAGCAGCTGTCAACCGAGGCAGCAGTCGAGGAACACTCTTCGCATACTCATCAAACCCCGCAAAATGCTCTCGCAGATACCCTTCCTCACCCTGAATCGTAGGAATATAGATCGCCGCAAACAGCCCCGCCAGAGCCACCAGGATCACCCAGCTCCCCGCCGCCGCCGCAAACCCGAACGCAATCATCATGCTCCCCAGGTACAGCGGATTCCGCGTATGCGCATACGGCCCGGTCCTCGTCAGCTCTGCGTTCTTCCTTACATAGCCCGACGCATACGCCCGCAGCCAAACCCCCGGAACCACCAGCACCAGGCTCGCCAGCAGAGTCACCCAGGTCGGGTGCGCCCGCCACAGAAACACCCCCGCAAATACAAATCCAAGCGGTACCCGAATCCTCCGTGCAATCCGCTGCCACTGCGTCCGTTCACTCACAACTTCACCTCATCCAATCCAGTCTGTCCTAATATCTCCAGCGCCGCCGCCACCACCTCACCCACTCCAATCTTCATCAACCCCGCCTCAGTCCCATGCAGCCGCTTGTGACTCGTCACGCTCCCCGCATCCCGCAACACCCGCGCTCGCGCCCCGTACGGCCCCGTTCGAACCGGATCAGTCGGCCCATAGATCCCCACCGCCGGTCTCTCCAGCGCAGCCGCCAGATGCAGTGGCCCTGTATCTCCCGCAATCACCAGTGCCGCTCGCCGAAACATCGCAATCATCTGCCCAATCGAGCAGGGAACCGTCGTCGCAAATCCCTCACTCGCCCGCACCACTCGTTCCGCCGTCGCATCCCCTGCTGAACCCGCATTCACCAGCGTCCTGTAGCCCGCCCGCCCAAGCTCCGCAGCCACCGCACCATACCGCTCCGCAGGCCACTCCTTCGCCCCCCACCCCGCCGTCGGAGCCACCACCACAAATCTCTCCACTCCCAATCCGCTCAGCATCCCTTCGCACCATGCCTCTGCGGAGTAATCCAACGGTAGCGACACCTTCGCCGGCTTCAGCACCTCCCCCACCGCTGCTCCCAGCAACTCGCATCCCTGCTCAATCACATGCGCTGCACTCCGCGTCACTTGCTCCCCATACAACGCACGCGCCGGTCGTTCCCTTGGATCAGCCGGGCCTACATACCTCGCCGCCCCTGCCATACGACCAATCGTCGCCGACCGTATCAACCCCTGCATATCCACGCAGACATCGTACTGCTCCCCACGCAACTCCCGTCGCAACCCTCGCAGACTAGCCAACGTCGCCATCGAAACAGGCCGCCGCTTCCAATCCCTCGTAGCCACCGTATGCCAACGGTCCACCAGCGGCATCCCCACCCCACGCCGCCCAGCCGTCTCCCCGGCAGACTCTATCAACTCACTCCATCGAGGCTCAATCGCCCACCCAATAAACCACTCCGGATGCGCCTCCCGCAAAGCCGCCACCGCAGGCATCGCATGCAGCACATCACCCATCGCCCCAATCCGCACAATCAATACGCGGTGAGCCCGATCACTCTCAGTCAACAAATAAGGTTGGGTAGCCAAGACCCAATTTTCTCACGCCACCCAGCTTTTGCCGCTAAACCTTCACCCGTCCGCGCCGCTCCATCGACCGCATCCGCGCAATCATCCCATCCACCGCCGCTCCATCATCCACCAACTCCACCTCCAGCCTCGCCACCGCCACCGGCCCCACCTCTTCCAGCCTCCGCCGCATCTCTGCCGTCAGCTTCACCGCATCCTTCTCCGTCGTCACAAAACCATCCGCCCCCACTGCCGTCGCGTCTTCCACCAGTCGCGTCAGATCTTCCTCGCCATAAGCATGATGGTCCGCAAACGCAATCGTCTCCACCGCCCTGCACCCCACTCCAGCCAGCATCGCGGTAAAGTCCTTCGGCCGCGCAGTCCCGCAAAACACCACCGGCCGCCCAGGCACCGCCTCGTCAAACCGCAGCGCCCGCCTCACCACCCAAACCGTAGCCGGCCCACCCAGCCTCGCCACAAACGCGCCCGTCCACTCCAACTCCTCTTCGCGCAGCACAATCACATCCGCCTCGCGCAGCGCCCCCAGCGACTCCCGCAGATTCCCCGCCGGCAGCAGCGCATCCTCCGTATCCTCCCGCGTCAGCAGCACAATATCGACATCCCGCCCCAGCTTCCGATGCTGAAAACCATCATCCAGCACATGCACCACCCCGCCCTCGCCAGCAGCCTCCCGCTCCGCCAGCGATCCCGCTTCATACCGGTCCGCCCCCACATACACCTTGCCCCCCGACCGCTGCGCCAGCAGCATCGGCTCATCCCCATACCACTTCGCATCCCCCGCCGGATCCACCCGCTCCACCGCCTTCGACTCCCGCCCATACCCCCGCGTCAAAATCCGCACTGCAAACCCGCGCCTCCCCAATGCCTCCGCCAGCAGCAACACCACAGGAGTCTTCCCCGCACCTCCAGCCGAACAGCTCCCCACACTAATCACCGGCTGCTTCAGCCATCGCTGCCCCAACCACCCCCACCGCACCAGTCGCCGCTTCAACTCCGTCACCGCCCAATAAAAAGGCACCAGCGGCCACAACCAAGGCCTCGCGACGCGCTTCATCGCGCCCCCCGCTCACCCAACATCTCCATCAAAGCCGCAACCGTCCGCCCCGTAGCCCCAGACTGAGCCTCAAACACCGCGCGTCCCCGCTCACCCACCGCCCGCGCCGCCTCTCGATCCACCAGCATCCCCGCAATCGTCCCACCCAATTGCTCGGTCTCCACCAGGCAAATAGCCTTCGCCGCCCGCATCATCTCAACCATCTCGCGAAAATTCTCATACGACTGTCCCATCACCACCGGAACCGCAAACTGCGCCGCCTCCAGCGGATTGTGTCCGCCCATCGGCACCAGGCTCCCGCCCACAAACGCCACCACCGCCAGCGAATACATCGTCGCCAGATCACCAATCGTATCCAGCAGAAACACGCTACCGCACCGCACCCCCACCGGTCTCTCTCGAAACTCACTCGCCCGCACCACTCCATACCCACTCGCCGCTACCAGCCCAGCCACCCCATCAAACCGCTCCGGATGCCGCGGAGCCAGCACCATCACTGCCTTCGGCTCCACCGCCAGCGCCTCAGGCCACGCCTCCAGCAACATCCGATCCTCCCCCTCCAGCGTGCTCCCACACACCACTACCACCGCTCTCGCTTCCAGCTTCTGCTGAAAAAGCTCCACCAGCGGACTCACCATACCCGTCCGGTTGTCGTACTTCAAATTTCCCGTCACCCTGACCCGCTCTGCCGGGGCACCAATCCTCACCAGCCGTTCCGCCGTCTCATCACTCTGCGCCAGAAACAGCGAAATCTGCGCCAGCAGCGGTCTCCACAACCGCCGCAACCGCATATACCTCGGGAACGACCTATCGCTCACCCGCGCATTCACCACAGCCACCGGAACTCCTGCCCGCCCGCACTCCACCAGCATCCTCGGCCACAACTCGCTCTCCATCAGCACCACCATCCGTGGCTTCAGCACCCGCAGATACCGTCGCACCACCACACCGAAATCCAGCGGCAGATAAAACACCGGAGACCCCACCAGCTTCTGCTTCGCCAGCCGCTGACCCGTCACAGTAGTCGTCGATACCGCCACCACACACCCCGGCAATGCTTCCCGCAACTCCGCCACCAGCCGCGTCGCCGACATCACCTCACCCACACTCACCGCATGAACCCAAACCACCTCGCGCCCGCGCACCGCAGCCTGCAACTCCGCCGGAATCCACCCCAACCTACCTGCCAGTCCCGCCCGATAGCGCCCACTCGTCAGCATCCGCACCAGCCAGTACGGAGCCCCCACCACCAGAACCACCAGCAGCAGCGCGCTATAGAGCCACATTAAAACCAATATCGAACCTCGCTCACCTGTCTTGCTTTATCGCGTCCTACCAGCGAAGATCATAATCAACTTGACCATGAAGTCCTATCAGTCCCTCTCCTCGCGCATCGTCCTCACCACCTGCCTCCTCGCATCCTGCGCCCTCGCCGCCGACAAAAAGGCCCCGCCACCCAAGCCTGCCAACCAGTACGCCGCCTTCGACACCCACCCCAACGAGCACGTCACCATCGCCGCCGAACCCTGCGACGACTCCAAAGACTGCGCCTTCTTCCGCCTTCCCTACGTCCAGCACGGTCTCCTCCCCGTCCTCGTCATCATCACCAACGACGGAGACACCGCACTCTCCCTCGAAGACGTACGCATCCAGTTCATCTCCGCCAACAACGACAAGCTCCCCGCAGCTCTCCTCGAAGACATCAATCGCCGCCTCTTCTCCGCTCAAAGCGCAAAGGGAACCAGGATCCCCATCATCCCGATCACCATCCACCACGCCCCCGTCGACAAGAAGATCACCCAGGACGACGCCGACTTCGGCTTCAACAGCACCGTCGTCAACGCCCACAGCACCCTCGCCGGCTACCTCTTCTACGACATCAAAGAACTCGACGACCCAGCCCTCAAACACGCCGAGCTCTACATCAAGATGATCCACACCCTGGACAACAAACACGAACTCTTCGCCTTCACCGTCCCATTCGACAAATGGCTCGCCGCTAATCGCCAGCCTGGTCAGAAGTCGGCAGCGCAATCCTCCAACGCCACCCTCCCATAAGGTGTCATGGACGGCATCATATAAATAAATTGTCATCCTGAGCGTAGCCTCTCGCGCTTCATTGCGAGAGGCGAAGTCGAAGGACCTGCGGTTGTAGTTGCTGTTGCATCTCGCTTTTACCCCGCCGCATCCACTAACCTAACCAAAGCATGCTCACCATCCGCCCCGCCACTCCCGCCGACATCCCGCAAATCCTCACCTTCATCCGCGAGCTAGCCATCTTCGAGCGCGAACCCGACGCCGTCCTCGCCACCGAGGCCGACCTCCTGCGCGACGGCTTCGGCCCCACCCCACGCTTCCACTCAATCATCGCCGAGCACGACGGCAGCCCCGCCGGCTTCGCCCTCTACTTCCACAGCTACTCCACCTGGCGCGGCCACCACGGCATTCGCCTCGAAGACCTCTACGTCACCCCCACCAAACGAGGGCAGGGAATCGGCAAAGCTCTCCTCGCTCACCTCGCCCGCATCGCTGTCAACCAGGGTTGCCCCCGCCTTGAGTGGGACGTCCTCGAGTGGAACGCCCCCGCCATCGCCGTCTACCAATCCATCGGAGCCCACATCCTCACCGAATGGCGCATCATGCGCCTCGCCGACCAACCCCTCCAAACCCTCGCCCGCCAGGCTCCCTAGTCGAGGCTTTGACGCACTCACCCCCGAGTCTGCGAAAATACTCCCAGCAACCCGGCTCGTTCTTAGTAATTCCGTTGACGAGGTCCGAACATGGAACGTCGTGAATTCTTGAAACAGAGCGCCCTTACCGCCGCAGCCGCAGCCAGCACCAGGTTGTCTGCTGCCACCACTCCCACCAACGCCATCGCGCGCCGACCTCTCGGCAAGACCGGAGAACACCTCTCCATCATCGGCTTTGGCGGCATCGTCGTCATGAACGAGGATCCCAGCCACTCCAGCAACATTGTCGCGGAGGCCGTGGACCGCGGCATTAACTACTTCGACGTCGCCCCCAGCTATGGCAACGCGCAGGAGCGTCTCGGCCCCGCCCTCGAGCCCTATCGCAAGAACTGCTTCCTGGCCTGCAAGACCGAAGGCCGCTCCAAAGAGGACTCGCGCAGGCAGTTGGAAGAATCGTTGCGACTCCTCAAGACCGATCACGTCGATCTCTACCAGTTCCACGCCCTCACCAAAATGACCGACTTGGACGAAGTGATGGCCCCCGGCGGCGCAATGGAGACCATGGAAGCCGCCAGGAAGGAAGGAAAGATCCGCTACATCGGCTTCTCCGTGCACTCAGCCGAGACAGCCTTGGCCGCCATGGACCGCTACAACTTCGATACCATCCTCTTTCCCATCAACTTCGTGCTCTTCTCCCAGGCAAACTTCGGCCCCCAGATCCTCAAGCGCGCCCAGGAAAAGGGCATGGGCATCCTCGCCCTCAAAGCGATGGCCAAGACAGTCTGGTCTGCCGATCAGAAGCACAGCCACCCCGAGCCAAAGTGCTGGTACCAGCCCGCTGCCTTCCCTGACGAAGCGACGCTCGGCCTGCGCTGGACCCTCAGCCACCCCGTCACGGCCGCCCTGCCTCCCGGAGACGAGAAATACTTCCGCCTCGCCATGGACGTAGCGCAAAACTACAAGCCCCTCGAACATCACGAGGAGCAGGCCCTCCTCGCCCGCGCCACCGGCGTGGAACCCATCTTCCACCTCGGAAACGACGTATAGCCGTCGCCTCCCCCACATGCGCCGAGTAAGAGTAGCTGGTGCGACGTGATGGTTCGCCAGATCATCTGGAGTGCCGCAGCCAAAGCAATCCTTGGGAGTGGTCTCGCCGTACCTTCCACCTCTTCAGAACCACTAAACTAGATACATGAAGAAGATCAAAGTAATCGGCGGCGGATTAGCCGGCCCCGAAGCCGCGCTTCAAGCCGCCGCAGCCGGATGCGAAGTCCACCTCTACGAGATGCGCCCCATCCGCTCCACCGAGGCCCACCAGACCTCCGACTTCGCCGAACTCGTCTGCTCCAACTCCCTCAAGTCCGAGTCCGAGAACTCCGCCCCCTGGCTCCTCAAGCAGGAGATGCGCCGCGCCAACTCCTTCCTCCTCGCCGACGCCGACGCCACCGCCGTCCCCGCCGGCCATGCCCTCGCCGTAGACCGCGAACTCTTCTCCGCCCGCGTAGCCGCCCGCATCGCCGCCGAGCCCCGCATCACAGTCCATCGCGAAGAGGTCACCACCCTCGACGAGAACGACCCCGACACCATCACCATCCTCGCCTCTGGCCCCCTCACCAGCCCCGCCCTCGCCGCCGAACTCCAGCGCCTCACCGGCTCCGACCACCTCGCCTTCTACGACTCCATCTCCCCCATCGTCGACGCCACCACCATCGATAGGGACAAGGTCTACTTCGCCGCCCGCTGGGACAAAGGCACCGCCGACTACATCAACTGCCCCTTCACCAAAGAGGAGTACGACACCTTCCTCGACGCCCTGACCACCGCCGAAGCCGTCCCCCCAAAATCCTGGGAACAAATCCCCACCGTCTCCACTGAGCCGGGTGCCCCATACATGACGGCCTCATCGTCATGTGTGGGTGGCACCACTACGGAACCCTCCACCACCCCCGAAAAGCTCCAATACTTCGAAGGCTGCCTCCCCATCGAAGAGACCGCCCGCCGCGGCCGCGACACCCTCCGCTTCGGCCCCATGAAGCCCGCCGGCCTCACCGATCCCAAGACCGGCCGCTGGCCCTACGCCTGCGTCCAACTCCGCCAGGAAAACCTACGCGCCGACTCCTACAACCTCGTAGGCTTCCAGAACCACCTCAAATTCGGCGAGCAAGCCCGCGTCCTCCGCCTCATCCCCGGCCTCGAGCACGCCACCTTCCTCCGCTACGGCCAGATCCACCGCAACACCTACATCCACGCACCCTCGCTCCTCACCGAAACCCTCCAGCTCAAAGCCCACCCCAGCATCATGATCGCCGGCCAACTCTCGGGCGTCGAAGGCTACACCGAATCCATCGCCTCCGGCCTCCTCGCCGGCCGCTACGCCGCAGCCCTCGCCCACGGCACCCAACCCACCCCCGCCCCCCGCCTCACCGCCAACGGCTCCCTCACCCACTACATCACCCACACCGAAATCAAAAAATTCACCCCCGCCAACATCACCTTCGACCTCCTCCCACCTCTCGAAGAAGACCTCCGCAAAAAAATCCGCGACAAAAAAGAACGCCACAAAATCCAATGCGACCGAGCCCTCGAAGCCTGGAACGCCTGGCTACATGATTAGTTGTCATCCTTCGCGAAGAGGAGGATCTGCTTTTGCTCTAAGTTCTTGCCGTCATCCTGAGCGCAGCGAAGGACCCCGAGAGACTCGACCGACCCATACAGCTCGAACCTTTCACCCGATACCTTCGACAGTACTCCCCTTAGACCTGCCGTCATCACGGCGGCAGATCTCGAGCCACCCTTGGAGCCAGCCTACTAACTACTCTTGCTTCTTCTTCTGCCGCGCCTTGATCTTGAACCAGATCGGACTCCCGATAAACCCGAAGTGCTCCCGAATCTGATTCCCCAGAAACCGCTCAAACGAGAAGTGCATCTTGATGTCCTTGTCCGTAAACAACACAAACGTAGGCGGAGCCACAGCAGCCTGCGTCATGTAGTAAATCCGCACGCGTTTGTTCATCGGCACGCTGGCTTTCTGGAAGTCCACCTTCTCCAGAAATTTATTCATCTGCCCAGTCGTCACGCGCTTACGCCGCTCACGAGCAACCAGCTCCACCTTCTTGAACACCGACTCGATATTCTTCCCATCCGCCGCCGAGATAAACAGCAGCGGAGCGTAATCCAGATACTTCAGCTTGTCCCGAACATCCTGCTCATACTGCTTCTGGTCTGCCGGTGGCTTGCCATCAAACAACCGCATTCCATCCGGCCCGACCTTCGTCATCAAGTCCCACTTGTTGATCACGATAATGACGCTGCGCCCGCTCTCATGCGCATAGCCGCCGATGTTCGCATCCAGCGCAGCCACACCTTCAGCCGCATCGATGATCAGCAGCGAAACATCCGCAGCCTCCAGATGCTTCCGCGCCATGATGACCGATAGCTTCTCCGCCATCAGCTTCGTCTTGCCCTTACGCCGAATCCCGGCCGTATCGACAAACCGGAAGCTATGCCCCCCGCGTTCGACCACCTCATCCACCGCATCCCGCGTCGTCCCGGCAATCGGCGACACAATCGCCCGTTCCTTACCCGTCAGCGCATTCAGCAGCGTGCTCTTACCCACATTCGGACGCCCGATGATCGCGACCTTAGTCTCTTTGCTGTCGTACTCTCCATGCGAGCGCATCCGTCGCACCGGACCAGTCGGAATAGCCGGAACGAGAGTAGGCGCGAAGTCTGGCCCATCCTCATCTTCTTCCATCTCATCCGCTGCAGTCAGCATCACCGCATCCGGCTCTCTCTCCACCTCTACCGGCAGCGAGTCGAACACTTCATCCAGCAAGTCACCAATGCCACTCCCATGCTCCGCCGAGATCGGAACCACATTCCGGAACCCCAGTCGCCGGAAGTTCTCCGCACCCGCATTCATAGAATCGGTATCCATCTTGTTCACTGCCAGAAACACCGGCTTGCCCCCACGCAGCAATAGCCGCGCCAGTTCAATGTCCGGCGAAGCCAGCTCCGTCCGCCCATCCACCACCATCACAATCGAATCGGCCTCTTCCAGCGCCACCTGCGCCTGCCGGAAGATCTCACTTGGAATCAGCGCCTCATCATCCGGCACCACTCCGCCCGTATCGACGATCCGCGCATCCCGTCCCATCCACTCAATCTCGCCGTAGATGCGGTCCCGCGTAATCCCTGGCTCATCGCCCACAATCGACCGCCGCGATCCCGTCAGCCGGTTGAACAGCGTGCTCTTGCCCACATTTGGCCGCCCGCACACCGCAATCAGCGGCAGGTCCCGAGCATCCACACTCTCGGTCTCGGTCACCATCTGCGAAGCCAGCAGCTCAATATCGCGCCAGTCTTCTTCGCGTCCTTCCATATTGGAGGAGCGCGGAGTCTGCCGACCCACAATCCCATCCGCCGGTCTTTCGCCAGCCTTACGCGAAGGCGCAGGCTTCGTCCCCGCAGGAGTCTTCGGCACACCAGCCCGCTTCACTGGCTTCTTCGGAGAACCGCTGACCGCGCCCTCCCCACGAATGGTCTTCCGCTTCTCCCGGTCCGGGGACTGCTTCGTCACCCGCGAAGCCTTGTCCGACTCTGCCCGCTTCGTCGAAAGAATCTTCCTCTTCCGCGGATCCACCGCGCCCGTCGTCGGCGTACTCTTCGGAGCCCGCCCCTTCTTCGGCCTCGTGCTCGCCTGCCGGTGCTTCTTACCTAATCTCTTCTTATCGTCTTTCTTAGCCAAAGGAGTGCCTTCTCTCGTCGCCGCAGCGCCATTAACCATTATAGGGATGTGCAACGAATCGCCGCCGATAACACCGAAGACATTGTCTTCCTCTCCAGACATTGTCATCCTTCGCTCAGCGGAGGACCTGCTGTTCGCTCTTGCCCTTGTTCTAAGTTCTTGCTGTCATCCTGAGCGCAGCGAAGGACCCCGAAGAACTCAACACCACCCCACCGTTCGAACCTTTCAACCAACAAACTCCAAGGCCCCTCCGCCCAGCCACCAAACCGGTGCCCCATCCATGCAGTCTCATCGCATGAGTGGGCATTCGCGCCGGCGCGAACCGCTCTCCTCCAACCCACCGCTAAATCTCTGGTGCCCATTGTTCGCACCTTCGTCGCGAAGTAGGGCGAGAAGTACAGTAAAGTAACACCCTCCCAGTAGTCTTCCGCTATCGCGGAAGCCCTCGACGAAGACATCTCCATCGCAGGCCTGCTAGCAGGACAAGGCGACCAAACCACGAGCCACAAAACCTTCGCCGCCTAAATCAAACCAAATGTGACCCTTCAGCAAACATTGTCATCCTTCGCGCAGCGGAGGATCTGCTTTTGTTTGTTTTTGCCGTCATCCTGAGTGCAGCGAAGGACCCCGACTAACTCGACCCTCCATACTGCTCGAACCTTTCAACCAACAAACTCCGGGGTCTTTGTCTCTTCGGCCCAGCTCCAAGCCGGGTGCCCCATTCACCGGGCGCGCTACGCCGCCAAACCCCAGCCCAGACCCACCCCACTTGACAAACGCCCCAGTATCCCCAGCAGAAAGCCCGACCCACCACCCAGCCCCGCGCCCCACCCAAGTCCAAACCTAACCCCCATCTTCCCAAGACTTTGCACACTTTTACCCGGGGAGGGGGAGGGTACATGCCCACCCAATCCACCCCACAGCTATCATGGGGTAGCCACCTCGTGTCCACTCCAGCTCCCATCTCGATCACACCTGCCCCGCCGGAAAACCTCCCCACGCTCCACCAGTTCTTCTCACCCGGCGGCATCCTCTCCAAATCCACCCTCGCCTTCGAGCACCGCCCCGGCCAGTACGACATGGCCCGCGCCGTAGAAAAAGCCCTGGAAGACAAGCGCCACCTCATCGTCGAAGCCGGCACCGGCACCGGCAAAACCCTCGCCTATCTCCTGCCCGCCCTCCGCCTCGCCCGCGAGCGCAACCAGCGCGTCATCATCTCCACCGGCACCAAAAACCTTCAGGAGCAGCTCTACTTCAAGGACATCCCCTTCCTCGAATCGCTCCTCGGCCCCCTCAAAGTCTGCTACATGAAGGGTCGCAGCAACTACCTCTGCAAACACAAGCTCTACGCCCTCCGAGCCGCCCCCATCCTCACCGGACTCGAAGAAATCGACCAGTTCCACCACATCTCCCAATGGGAGAAGACCACCGAAACCGGCGACCGCGCCGAAATCGACACCCTCCCCGAGCACTCTCCCCTCTGGCACAAACTCGACGCCCGCACCGAAGCCTGTCTCGGCCAGTCCTGCCCCGACTGGGAGAACTGCTTCATCACCACCATGCGCCGCAAAGCGCTTGAGTCCGACATCGTCATCGTCAACCACCACCTCTTCTTCGCCGACCTCTCCATCAAGCAGCAGGCCGCCAACGCTCCCGACGCCGGCATCCTCCCCGAAGCCGCCGCCGTCATCTTCGACGAGGCCCACGAGCTGGAAGACGTCGCCTCCAGCTACTTCGGCATCGGCCTCTCCACCCAGCGCATCGACGAGCTCACTCGCGACGTCGAATCCATGCTCCGGGCCAAAGACGCCCTCTCCAGCTCCATCACCAACGCCTGCACCACCCTCAAGGAGCGCTCCCGCCTCTTCTTCTCCGCCCTCCCCGGCGAGAACGCCTTCGCCACCCCCACCGTCGGTCGCATGCCTTTCGAAGACCGCACAGAATTCCTCGAAGAGTCCGGCGACACCTACACCGGAGCACTCAACGCCATCACCCGCCTCGAAGGCGAGCTCGAACACCTCAAGAACGTCGACGAATCCACCGGCCTCCGCAAACGCGCAGCCGACATTAAGCACCACCTCAAATTCCTCCTCGAATCCGACGACCCCAACACCGTCTTCTGGATCGAGCGCCGCGCCACCGCCGGAGTCCGCAACTTCGCCCGCACCCAGGCCCACGCCGCCCCTGCCTATAACACCCACCTCCAGGCCACACCCATCGACGTCTCCGAACTCCTCGCCACCACCCTCTTCGACCAGTACTCCTCCGTCGTCCTCACCTCCGCCACCCTCACCGTCGCTAAGGGCTTCGACCACATCCGCAAACGCCTCGGCCTCAACCTCGGCACTCGCGAACTCATCGTTCCCAGCCACTTCAACTACGAGACGCAGGCCCTCCTCTACCTGCCCCCCAACATGCCTGACCCCCGCGAGCCCGACTTCCAGCTCAAAGCCACCGAACGCATCCGCCGCGTCCTCGAAATCACCAAAGGCCGAGCCTTCTGCCTCTTCACCAGCTACAAACAGATGCGCGAGGTCCACGACCGCCTCCTCGCCGAACTCCCCTACCCGCTCCTCCTCCACGGCACTGCCCCCCGCCACGTCTTGCTCCAGCAGTTCCGCGACACCCCCAACGCCGTCCTCTTCGGCACCTCCAGCTTCTGGCAGGGCGTAGACGTTCAAGGCGAGCAGCTCTCCTGCGTCATCATCGACCGCCTCCCCTTCGCCGTCCCCACCGATCCCGTCGTCAAAGCCCGCTCCGACGCCATCGAAACCGCCGGCGGCAAACCCTTCTTCGACTACCAGATCCCCAACGCCGTCATCGCCCTCAAACAAGGCTTCGGCCGCCTCATCCGCGGCCTCTCCGACCGCGGAGTCCTCATGCTCCTCGACCCCCGCATCCAGCGCCAACGCTACGGCCGCATCTTCCTCGACTCCCTCCCACCCTACCGCCTAACCCAGGAAATCTCCGACGTAGAACAGTTCTTCGCACCGCCTTCATAGCTCAGTATCTAAGTAGCTTGGGCTGCAGCCGGGTGCCCCATACATCGATTCTGATGTGTGGGCATCGCCCGAAGGGCGACCGTACTTCCGTCAGCTCAACGACGTTGTGTCCTGGCAGCAGCCCTTGCCCGTAAAATAGAAACACTCCATGGGACGCAACCTCTACATCCTCGCCGCCACGCTCACTCTCCTCTCTCTCGTCTCCTGCGGAGTGGCTTTCACCAACATCGCCCAGCAACCCGGCTCCCCCGGCGATGCCTCTCTCTGGCGCACCATGGGCCTCGGCCTTTTCGTCATCGCCCTCGTCGTAGCCCTCGCCGGAATCCTCTCCTCCCTCTTTGAGCAGGCCGAGCGCCGCGCCGACGAAGCCCGCCGCGACCGCCGCAAACACTAGCCATCCAGCCTTCTCCTCCGCAAAACGGTACAATCAGAAGTAAGCTGAAGCCGCCCGCCGCCAGCTCCCATCTAATCCAATACCAGCGGCAATTGAAGGGAACGACGCATCATGTTTGAAGTCACCGTAGAAGCCGGATTCTCCTCCGGCCACTTCCTCCGCAACTACCGGGGCAAGTGCGAGAACCCCCACGGCCACAACTACAAGGTCTTCGTCACCCTCATCGGCGAAAAACTCGACGAGGCTGGCATGCTCCTCGACTTCAAGCTCCTCAAGCAGGTCATGCGCCCCACCGTCGAATACCTCGACCACTTCATGATCAACGACCTCCCACCCTTCGACAAAGAGATCAACCCCTCAGCCGAAAACCTGGCCAAATACTTCTACGACCAGACCAGCTCCCAACTCCACGAAATGACCGCCGGCCGCGTCCGCGTCAAAGACTGCACCCTCTACGAAACCGACACCAGCTTCGCCCGCTACTACGAGTAGCAAGCCTCCATGCATCTCATCGAACTCTACAAATCCGTTCAAGGCGAGTCCTCCTTCGCCGGCCTCCCCTGCATCTTCGTCCGCCTCGCCGGCTGCAACCTCCGCTGCGCCTGGTGCGACTCCGAGTACACCTTCACCGGCGGCAAGCCCTTCACCGAAGACGAAATCGTCGCCCAGATCGAAGCTCTCGCCCCCTGCAAACTCATCGAGTTCACCGGCGGCGAACCCATGCTCCAGGCCCGCGAACTCCTCCCCCTCATGCGCCGCCTCCTCGACTCCGGCTACACCCTCATGATCGAGACCTCCGGCGAGCGCCCCCTCTCCGAAGTCCCCAAAGCCGTCCACAAGATCGTCGACGTCAAGTGCCCCGGCGCAGGCGCCGCCGCCAACTCCTTCCGCATGGAAAACCTCACCGCCCTCACCAAAAACGACGAAGTCAAATTCGTCCTCACCAACCGTGCCGACTACGACTTCGCCCGCAACTTCATCGCGGAGCACCACCTCAACGACCTGGTCGACAACATCCTCCTCAGCCCCGCCTTCAATAAATCCCCCAGCCCTCTCCGCACCACAGACAACGCCACCCTCGACCCCCGCACCCTTGTCGAATGGATGATGGCCGACGGCATCAACGCCCGCCTCTCCCTCCAGATCCACAAATTCATCTGGGAACCCATGAAAAAAGGCGTCTAGCCCTGCCGTTCAAAGTTTTGCCTTACAGCGTCCCCGGCCCATCCGCGCCAAACAAAGTTCCCCGTCCCAGCAAACTCTCCGGATCGAACCGCCGCTTCACCGCCCGCATCGCTTCAATGTGTTCCGGAGCATACTGTAGCGGCAGCAGCGAAGCCTTGCGCTTGCCCAGCCCATGCTCCGCCGAAACCGTCCCTCCCAGTTCCACCGCATGCATCGCAAACTCCTTCAGCAACCGCGTCGCCGTCTCTGCCTCAGCCTGTGTCGAGGGCAGCATATTCACATGCACATGCGCATCCCCAATATGCCCGAAGATCACATACCGCTCCGGCAACTCCGTCTGCAGACGCTCCCGATAATAAGCCAGCATCTCGCGGTCCCGATCCAGCGGCACCGCATAGTCCGTCCCCATATTCATGAATCCCCGCCGCCGCATCGTCTCCACCACCAGCTCCGGCAGGGAGTGCCGAAACGCACGAAACCGCTCCCGATCCTTCGCCCCCACCGCAAACCACGAAGCCTCAATCAGCGCCTTCGACTCCTCCAGACGCACCACCCACGCATCGACATCGTCGCCCTCCGCCTCAATCAGCAACGCCGCCCGAGCCTCTCGCGGAATCTCCGGATACCGCCCCCGCAATAGATTCAGTGAGCTCTCATCCGCATACTCCATCATCCTCAACTCGTCCACGCCTCGCCAGCGCCCCACCGCATCCAGCGCCTCATCATCGCTGCCAAAGAAGATCACGCCGGTAAACAGACTTGCAGGCACCGGCAGCAGCGCCACCTCCGCCTCCAGCGTCACTCCCAGCGTCCCCTCCGACCCGCAGAACAGATCCACCCACTCCATCCCCGGTTCCAGCCGATACCCCGCTGTATACTTCGTCGTCTTCGGCACCGGAATCTGCGGCACCTCAAAATCAATCTTCTCTCCTCGCTGATACTCCCGCACACTCCCATCCAGCAACGCCACCCGCAGCGCCCGCACATGCCGCCGCGTACTCCCAAACTTGAAGCTCCGCGATCCGCTTGCATTGGTCGCAATCGTCCCGCCAATCGAAGCCGTAATCTCCGTCGGGTCAGGCGCATAAAACTGTCCTGTCCGCGCCGCCGCATCCCGCAGCTCCAGCAGCGTCACCGCCGGCCCAACTCGTGCGAAGCCCTTTGAAATCTCCAGCTTCCGAAACTTCTCCAGCGAAATCACCCAGCCACCCTGCGGTACCCGCGATCCAGTCAACCCCGAACCCGCTCCCGCAATCGTAACCGGCGTCGCCGTCCGCACCGCCTCACCCAGCGCTGCCACCACCTCTGCTTCACTCCTGGGCACAATCACCCGCTCTGCCCAGCCCGTGAATCCAGAGGCATCCGTAAGGTAGGACACATCAACCATCCAGCGATCCTATCGCAACAAAAACTGTCATGCTTAGAGTTCAGTCATGCGAAGCACCCGCAGCTGCTCTCCAAGGAGATCTCCGATGAAGACCACAGGCAACACAATTCTAATTACCGGCGGAGGCTCTGGCATTGGTCGGGGGCTCGCCGAAGCATTCCACCAGCTCGGCAACACCGTCATCATCGCCGGCCGGCGCGAATTCGTCCTCCGCGACACCACCGCAGCCAATCCCGGCATGCACTACATCACCTTCGACACCTCAAACGCCCATAGCATCACCACCGCCGCCGCCGATCTCAAAACCCGCTTCCCTCAGCTCAACGTCATCATCAACAACGCCGGCATGCAGCGCGTCTTCGACTTCAGCGCCAACGAAGCCCCCGACGATGCCGCCATCCAGGAGGAGATCAATACCAACATCAGCGGAGTCCTCCGCATGACCACCGCCTTCCTCCCCCAGCTCAAGCTGCAGCCCTCCGCCACCATCGTCAACCTCTCCTCCGGGCTGGCCTTCGTCCCTATCGCCCGCTACCCCGTCTACTGTGCCACCAAGGCGTTCGTACACTCCTTCACCATGTCGTTGCGGCTCCAGTTGCAGAACACCAGCGTCAGCGTCGTCGAGCTCGCTCCGCCTTGGGTCAAGACCGATCTCGACGCCACCCACACCACTCCCACCGCTCACGAAGGCATGAGCCCCATGCCGCTCAACGACTTTATCGCAGCCGCCATGCAGGAGCTGTCCTCCAACGAAGTCGAACTCAAAGTCGCCGGCGCTAAATACCTCTACGCAGGAGGCATCAGCGACCGCCTCTACGCCACCTTCGAGCAGATCAACCACTAACCCTCATCGCGATCCAGCCACTTCCATCACCATTGCCCAGACAAAGAAAAAGACCGCCGATACTTCCGGCGGTCTTCTTTTTGTCTTCCACCAGCAATAAACCCTAATGCGACATCGCAGCTCGCAATAATCCGAGTCGTCGCGCGAAGAGCACGTGCCGCGCTAACCCACCGGTTCAGAACCGGTGTATCTTCCCCCGCAGCCGGCTGCGCTCCGCACGGTCCCGTTTCGAAGGCTTACCCTCCGTCACCACTCCCAGCCGCAGCATCTCCTTATGTTCCGCCGCCACCTTCAGCCGCAACTCCCGGCTCTCTTCCGTCTCGCGATACAGCGTCTGCGCCACCGCCGCCGGGCCGCGCACCTCGCTCACCACCAGAACCTCCACGAGAAACTCCCCCGCCTCGCTCTTCACCCGCAGCATGTCGCCCACCTTCACATCGCGTGCCGCCTTAGCCCTCAAACCATTGGACTCCACCCGCCCCAGCTCACAAGCCCCAGCCGACAACGCCCGAGTCTTGAAGAACCGAGCCGCCCACAACCACTTGTCCATCCGCACACAATCCATGCTCAATCCAAGACCACCCCATAGCTCGCCCAGACTGCAACGATCTCCATCCCCTAAATGTAAAGGCTCAGCCGAAACGACCAGCTATCACACTTGTTTTCTCCCACTTTCGCCCAGAAATTTTATTTCGCGTTTTTACTCAGCAAAATCGCATGTCAAGCCCCTGTCCCCTCAAAAAAGCTAGCAACCCCATGCTCATCAACACTTAGCCCCGTAAATTTAAGTGCCTATTAGCCCCACTCAATCCACTAAAATAGAACTAAGGGATAGAAAATAAACCCTCAAACGACAGGCCCGGCCACCAGCCGGGCCTAACTCGTTTGCAATCTAATATTTACCAGTAACATCAATGGATGCAACATCTTAGAGAGCATCATTTTCGCATCTCTATGCATTCAGGGAATTTAGCCAGGGGTATGCCCCCAGGGGGGTACCCCCCGCACGAGCAGTCGGAAAGGAGAACTAATGCAACCGAAACCTGCAGCTTCATCAATCCCACTCTTGCTACCATCATGCATGCGACTCCTTTCCACTCTCCTCCTGCTGGCAACCACCTGCGCCCTGGCGCAATCACCCCAGAAGCCCATCGAGATCAAAGTCGTCGTCATCAACATGTTCGAGCAGGGTGCCGATACCGGCGACATCCCCGGCGAGTACCAGTTCTGGGTCGAGCGCCAGCATCTCGATACCATCCTCCCCAACCCCGCCGGCTACCACGACTTCCGCATCAACCGCCAGACCGGCGTCCTCGGTGTCCTGACCGGAGTCGGGAACACCCGCGCCGCTGCCTCCATCATGGCTCTCGGCCTCGACCCCCGCTTCGATCTCACCCACGCTTACTTCCTCGTCGCCGGTATCGCCGGAATCGACCCCGAAGTCGGCTCCCTCGGCTCAGCCGTCTGGTCTGACTACATCGTCGACGGCGACCTCTCCCATGAAATCGACGCAAGAGAAATTCCTGCCAACTGGAAGTCCGGTTACGTCCCCCTCGGAAAATCCACCCCGTACGAGCAGCCCCGCACCGCCCGCTTCGGCGACGACGGCAACATCTACCACCTCAACACTTCACTCGTCTCCTGGGCCTTCAACCTCACCAAAGACATCACCCTCCCCGACACCCCTCAGATAGCCGAGCGCCGCCAGCAGTACGAAGGCACCGCCGCTCATCGCCCACCCTTCGTCCTCCGCGGAGACAACCTCTCCGCCGCCACCTTCTGGCACGGCAAACTTATGAACCAGTGGGCCCGCGACTGGGTCAAATACCAGACTGACGGCAAAGCCACCTACGCCGTCTGCGGCATGGAAGACACCGGTACCCTCCAGTCCCTCACCTGGCTCGCCAAAGCCCACAAACTCGATATCAACCGAGTCCTCGTCCTCCGCACCGCCAGCAACTACGATCAGCAACGCATCGGCCTCACCGCCGCCGAATCTCTGGCCGAAACCAAGGTCACAAAATACTCCGCCTACATTCCCGCCCTCGACAGCGCCTACCGCGTAGGCCACGTCATAGTCGACAACCTCGTCACCAACTGGCCCCAAACCCGCAACCAGGTCCCCACCAACTAACTACCTGTCCCACCAGTCCGGGTGCCCATCTTCGCGACAGCTTCATCGTCGCTAAGGTGGGCATTCGCAAAGCCAACCACAATTCTCCGACGAGTCACTCCCCCGCGTAAGCCCTGCTCTTCCAGCTCACAGCCCCACCCATCAGCTTCCGCGTCAACGCATACCACTGCACAGCCAGCAGCGTCATAATCCCCACTGGATGCAGCAAAGCCCCCCGCCAACTCTGCCGGAACCGCACCGCCGCCAGCACCCGCGGCAACCACGCGCCAGCTATCCCAACCAGCACATACACCCAAACCGCTACTGGAGCCCCACCCCGCACAGCAAACCACCCAGCAAAGCAGAACGGCAACACCTGCCCCATCACCAGCAGCACACTAATTGGAAAAATCCGCACCGGATCAGCAATCCCTTCCGTCGCATTCTTCGCCAGTCCCTGCCAAACTTGACCAGCATTCCGATACATCCGGCAAGTCGCCAGTGAGGTCAAGTCCGCAAGATCCGTCTTGAAACCATGCTGCCGAAACAACCGTGGTAGCAACAACCCATCATGCATCGTGGCCTTGATCTCCTCATGACCACCGCAAGCAAAGTAGTCCTCTCGCCGCACCAGCATGAACTGCCCGCAACCAGCAGCCATCGAAGGGTCGGTCGACTTCCTCATTCTCTCCACCGGCAGAAAGCCCAGCAGCACAAAGTGGATCAATGGCAGTAGCAGCCACTCCAACCAGGTTCCGGTCACCTGCCGCGGAAAGCCGCTCACAAGTCCACGATCTCCTCGCACCAGAAACGCAGCCATCCGCGCCAACGCCTCGGGCTCCAGCCTTACATCCGCATCCACAAAGCACATCAACTCATGCCGAGCCACATGCGCCAAAGCCCAGCAGGCATGCTGCTTCCCATTCCACCCCTTCGGCAGCACCGGAGCCTGTTCCAGCCTCACCCTTCCATCCGCAGCGGCCATCTCCGCCACAATCGCCCCAGTCCGATCGGTCGAGCAGTCATCCATCACCACCACTTCGAACTCCATCCCAGTACTCGCGAGCACACTCGCGACTGCAGCTCCAATCGCGCCCTCTTCATCCCGAGCAGGAATCAGCACCGACACAGCAGGCAAGGGAATCGATCCCGCCGCAACTGGAACCAGATACCGCCGCAAGTTGACACAGAACAGCACTGTCGGAGCAAGCGCACACAACATCATCGCGATCGTGAACGCATCAAGCATCGTTCCTGCCACCCTTCTCGTACACCGCCGCCTCAGTCCCCACCACCGCCGTATGCTCAGCCCGGTAAGGCCGCCGCAACACCATAGCTTTCACTCGCTGCCCAAACCCATAGAACCCGCCCGTTCCCAGCGTCCCCCGCGCCAGTTGCTCAAATTCCCCAGCCCTCCGCTGCAAGGCTCTCTCCCGCAAATCCTCCATCGTTGCTTCCAGTGCTGCAATCAGACGTATTTGCAATCCTTCGGCATCTTCGCCCGCTTCCACCTGCACTGGTTCCCCAAACCCCAGCAGACACTCCGGAATCCGCTCATCCCAGAACGGGTACTCAATCGCCAACGGCAGCACCTTACACGGTCCAACGCGCGCCGCCAATGCCGCCAGCCCGGGCTTGAACTCCAATGGCCTGACGCGCACATCGACAAACCGCCCCTGCGGCGTCACCCACAACACCCCGCCACCTTTCAGAATCGCTTCCCCTGTCCGCAGAAACTGCACTGCTCCCCGCGTGGTCTTCATCTCCACCGGAAAGATCCCCACCCGCCGCAGAATCCCATACCGTTCCAGAGCCGCTGCATCCATGGGAGCGTAGTGCTGACGGCCTGGCATCAACTCCGCCGCCAGCAGGATCGAAACCATCGGATCCCACCATGAACTATGGTTTGCATAAACCAGCAGCGGTTCCGAATCTGCAGACGAAGCCTCGTAAAACCGCTCCGCCCCATGCACTCTCACCGCATGGAAATGCCGCCGAAAATACCCCCGCACAATCCGCCGGAAGAACCCCAGAATCGGCCTCGAAATAGCAGGAGCGTCCATGCGGTTAGTTACCTCAGCTACGAGCATCATGATCCAGACTATCCGCGGCAATCCACCCCGACATCATCACCATAGGCATGCCTGGTCCCGGATGCGCCGCGCCTCCGGCCAAATACATCCCCGGCAGCTCTCTGCTCCGATTCGCCGGCTTGAACGCCCCTTGCCAAACACCATGGCTCGAGATCCCATAGATAGCCCCATTCAATACCCGATACCGGTCATGTATGTCCTGCGGAGTCAGTGCGCTCTCAAACACGATTCGCTCCTCAAGATCCTCCATGCCTGCCGTTCGCTTCAACTTGTCCAGAATCACCTGCCGGTATCCCGGCAACATCTTCTTCCAGTCATGGTGCGGCCGCAGATAAGGCGTATGCACCAGGACATACAGCGCCTCACCGCCCTCCGGCGCACTCGTAGGATCAGTCCCCGCCGTAGCAGCCAGGTAGCACGTAGGATCGGGTGCCGGCTCTCCCAAGTCGTAAATGTGATGAAACTCCTCATGCGGATCGCGCGAGAAAACAAAGTCATGGTGAGCCAGATGCTCATACCGTTTCTTCAATCCCAGATAGAGCACCACGCCACTGCAAGCAGGTTCGTAGCTGCGCTTATGCTCAAACTCACGTGCTGCCGCACCGCCAACCAGTTCTCGATGCGTCCGTACCGCATCCGAGTTCGATACCACCCGATCAAACCTGTGTACTGTCCCCTCTGTAGTCACCAGTCCTGTTACCCGTCCTGCACCGGACCCACCGTGCCTTGGTGTATCCGTCAAGATCTGCGCCACATCGGTCTCCGTATGGAACACCACTCCCAACTCCGTTGCCAACTTCACTAGCCCTTCCGGCACTGCACGAGTCCCACCCAGCGGATACCAGATCCCTTCCTCCATTTGCATGTGTCCGATTGAACAGAGAATTGCTGGCGAAGCATCCGGTGAACTCCCTACATACTGCACAAAGTGGTCCAGCATCTGCGCCGTATTCGCATCCGGGATGAACTCCCGAATAGTCCCAGCCACCGTCTTCCCGAGTCGCATCCGCATCACGTCACGCAACACCCTCAAATCAAAGGCGCCACCTACATCCATCGTGTCTCGCATCGATCCGATCGACCGCCAGAAGAAAAAACGGTCGCTGATCGAGTGCAGCTGTTCCGACATCTCCAGAAACTGCAGATACCCGGCACCCATCTTCGGCCAGATGGCCTCCAACTGCGCTGCCATCTCCTGCGCATTGTCTTTCAGGTCGAGCTGTGTCCCATCCTCGAAAAAGCACCGCCACTGAGGATCAAGCCGCACCATCGGTACATAGTCTTCCATCCTCCGCCCGGCCTCGTCGAAGATCTTCCGCAGTACCGAAGGCTGAATCAGAATCGTCGGTCCCATATCAAACCGGAACCCTTGCTCTCGCAGCTGTGCGGCTTTTCCGCCGAGCCATGGGTTCTTCTCAAACACCTCAACGCGGTGCCCTCGCGCAGCCAGAGTGCAAGCAGCCGCTAGTCCTGCCAGCCCCGATCCAATCACCCCTACCTTCATCCCGACGTCGTTGGCAATCCCGCTCTGCATAGCACTCCTCATTACTTGCTCTTCAATCTTCGCGCTGCTGTCAGTAGTTGTTTCACGCCTTGCCAGCGTTCTCCCCAGGGTCCAGCATGCGCTGCTCGAATCAATCCGTTGAATAAATCTTTATGCTGCTCCGTGGTGGGCTCATAATGCTTCCGGCTCCACCCCCGCCGAACCGATACCACTCTCACCGCGGTCATCTCCAAAAGACCCTCGGTGCCCCGAGTGACGCCAAACCCGCTCTGCCGCCGCCCCCCAAATGGCACCCGCGGATCGGCCGTAGGCACAATCAAATCGTTCACCAGCACCGTGCCGGCCGTAATCTTCTTCGCCAGCCCCAGTGCCTCACGCTCCTCCCCAAACACTGCGGTAGTCAACGCATAGGGACAATCCTCCAGCGCTCCCATCACCGCTCGTTCGTCGACTGTCTCCATCAACATCAGCACGGGAGCGAAAACATCCGCTCTTGCAATCTCCATCGACGGAGCCACATCTGTAACCAAAACAGGTTGCTGATTTAGATCAAGTTCCCCATGTACTGTTGCACCTGCTTCAGTAGCCGTTTTCAGCAGAAGCCTCAACTGTCCATGTACCCGCTCTGGAAGCCAAATACCTTCAACCCGATCCAGCCCAGTGAGTAGCAGTCCAATCAGCTGCCGCTTACGTTCAGCGGTCGCACCAACTAAAAATACTCGTCGGGGAGCCATGCAAGTAGCAGACCCATTCAGCCGCATGCCAAACGTCAAAGCCGCTACCACTCGATTCAGATCAGCAGAAGCTAGCACCACAACTGCATCGCAACCAGAGAGTTCCATGACACAAGGAGTAGCGGACTCCGCCAATTCTCTTAACACCGCGCGTCCGGCAAGCGCCGATCCCGTAAAGAAGACCTTGTCCGCCCCCGTCCGCATCTCCGCTAGCGCCGCCTCGACACTCTCATCTGTCACCCGCAGCAACCCCTCCGGCAACCCTGCGGCATGCAATGCTTCAGCAACAATCTCTGCCATAGCTCTTCCGCCGATTCCTGGCTTCCACACCACAGCGTTGCCTGCCGCCAGTCCTTGCAGCGCCTGCACTCCGGGCAAAAACAGGGGATAGTTTGCCGGCCCGATCACCAGCACCTTCCCTAATGACACCCGCTGCACTTCGCTGTCGACACCCGAAAGCCAAAACGGAAGTCCTCGCCGCCCCAGTCGTCTAACCGCAAGAATTCCTTCCGCCTCACGCTCGAGAAACCGGCAGGCCTCCAGCAACGGCAATACTTCCGCCACCAGGGTATCCGCTGCAGTCCGAGACAGCTCAGTTGAAACGGCTGCCACAAACGCATCAGCCAGCCCTGCCATTCGCCGACGAGCGCCCTTCAGCACCCGTAGTCGTTTTGCCATAGGAGTCGCAGCCCACTCAATCTGCGCCGCACGCAGCACAGCCTCAGTCTCGTCGATATTTGACGCGGTAGGGTTCTTCACGCATCCAGTATGCGTCTCTGACTCTAAGACCGCATCACGCATCGCTACGATGCCACCCCAACCAGTTCATCCCGGGATACTGCTCCATCCGCAGTTGTGTCCCACTGTGGCTCCATCTTCAGGTCATCCAGCAGTAGGCGCGAAGTGATTCGTGCCGACTCGAAGATCACCGGCAACCCACTCCCCGGATGCGTACCACCCCCCACCAGGTACATCTGGTCGATATCCTCAAAGCGGTTGTGCGGCCGCAGATGCAACATCTGTTTCAACGAGTGGGCCATGCTGAACGTGGCGCCCTTATACAAGTCAAACTCACCCTGCCAGCCAGCCGGGGTCATTATCCTCTCGGTCCGGATTCTTCGTTCAACATCCTTGATCCCTATCTTCTCCAACTGTCCCAGAGCCAGTTCGCGGAATCGCGGTGTCTCCTTCGCCCAATCCACCTTGCTGGACTCATGCGTTACAGGAAGCAGCACATAAAGCGTGCTCTGCCCCTCCGGAGCCAGGGTCTCATCCGTCACACTCGCGTTCTGGACGTAGAACGAAGGATTGTCAGAAAGCTTGTGCAGATCTTCAATGTCTTTAAGGTTTTGCTTGTAATTGTCCGCAAGGTAAATCGTGTGGTGCGAAATGTCGTCATACCTTCCGTCGATCCCGAGGTACATCATGAACGTCGAACAGGAATAATCCTTCTTCGCCAGTTTCTCGTCCGTCCATCTGTCTCGCAGATGATTCGGCACCATGCGCCGCATCGCTCCCGCAAAGTCAGCATTCACTACGACTGCGTCCGCAGGCAGACTACGGCGCGCCGTTTTTACTCCGATAGCCTTGCCGTTCTCCACCAGCACCCGCTCTACCGGTTCATTCAGCAGAATCTCAACGCCCAACTCCCTCGCCATCCTCGCCATCGCCCGCGTCACCCCACCGCAACCGCCTGTCGGATGAAACACCCCATGCTCATATTCCAGAAACGAAAGAATTGAAAAAAGGCTCGGACAACGAAACGGGCTCATCCCCAGGTACTTGGATTGAAAGCTGAACCCCAGCCGAATCCGCTCATCCTTGAAATGCATCTGCAGGTCATTATCCAGCGAACGCCATGGAGCCAGTAGGGGAATCAGTTTCAGCATCTCAGGCTTCGCCAAGTCCCTCCAACTCTCAAACGGTGACTGCAGGAAGGGTAGGAACTTGGCCAGTTTAGACCGGTTCCTGGTAATGAATTCGTGAAAACGAGTCGCGTCTTCCGGTGAGATTGCTGCAATCGCCTTGGTCATCTGCTCGATATTCGGCGTTGCCAGTAACTCGCCTCCTCCCCCAAAAACCAGCCGGTACTGAGGATCCAGCCGCGTCATTGGAACCTCGGCGTCCAGGTCATATCCGGCTGCTGCAAAAATCTCCTTCAGCACCTTCGGATACAAAAAAAACGTCGGGCCGACATCGAACCTGAAGCCGTCCTGTTCCAGCGTTGAGGTTCGCCCACCCACATGGTCACGCTTTTCCACCACCGTGACCTTCACCCCGGACTTCGCCAGCAGCAGCGCAGCTGCCAACCCCCCAGGCCCTGCTCCAACAATCACTGCGTGTCGGGCTTTCTTCATCAATTTTATTAATCCTTGGAATTCGCGATTCAATGGATTTCGGCGTTAGACAGCCTGCCAAGCTCGAGTATAGGGAGCCACGCGGCCCACCTAGCCGGGCAATTCCGTATGGTGAAGATTCAAGCCCCGCAACTTTATGACACTGCAAACAAGTCAAAAGGGAACGCGAACGCCCGCCATTATGCTCCTTCGCTAAGCCAAAGGTATCCTGAAGTTGCATACGGAGCCGCTACTTGAAAATCCTCGTACTCTCGCCTCACCGCGGTACCGCAGCCTTCTCGCTTTCACTCTCAGTCATTGGTTGGCTGGCCGCCCGCCACTCCGTGACGATCTTGAACGTCTTCACCCGCAGCCTCGAAGCCCCATACTCCGACGCCGACTTCGCGCACCCCAATGACCGCCTCTCCTACGTCTCCGCCATGCGCCGTCGCGAAGACGAACTCTTTCTCCATCGCGTCCCCGGTGCCAAAGGCAGCCCCATGCCGACCAACATCCAGATGGTCGACCTCAACCTGAAGGACGCGCCCCTCCGCCTTCGCTGCACCCAGGACGAACTCTACACGCTTGCCGTCAACCCAGCCGACCCCGCTATCGAAAAGATCCGAAAATCTCTAGCAAGGCAGTTCGAATCCGGCAAAGTCGAGGCGTTAGTGCTGCCTCTAGGCCTCGGCCACCACGTGGACCATCTCACCGTTCGCGAAGCCGCCTTCCCTGAGGCCGCCCATCTCCCCACTGCGTTTTACGAAGACCTCCCCGGTGCGATCACCACCTTGGAATCCCCGGATAAGGTTGCAGTTGACGCGAGTCTCCAAATTTCCCAGCCGCTCACCCCGGTCTTCTCGGCTTCTACGAGTAATGCAGTCCAGACCAAGCGTCGCCTCGCCCTCGCTTATCCTTCTCAGATCGACTCCGCAGAGGCTGACCTCATCAGCAACTTCGCCGCACGCTATGACGCATCAGAGCGCCTATGGGCCAATCCGGCTTGGATCACCCTTGCCGAGTCGTCGCAGCTCAGCATCTCGCGTACCCAACCTATCCCCCCGGATAGCGGCGTTCAGCAGAATTAGCGCATAGCCTTTAGCTAGCGCATAGACTTGCGCACAAACCGCCGGACCATCTCCGTCGTCATGCCGTATACAACATGCGTTGCCATCTCGCTCGTGTGCTCGCGGGTCGTCTGTTCCTCGGGCGCCGCCGCGAGCCCCATAGCGGGTAGTGCCGTCTCATGCGTCAGCGCAGCCAATGCTAGCCCAAAGCTAGCGCCGTCCTTCGCCGTTGCTGCGGGGTAGTACTCCGCAAGTGCTCCATAAGCCACACCCGTCAAAGCGCCAAACCCCCAGTGGATCGCCTCCACCGCCACCTTCTTCTCGGTGCCCCGCAACGGATGGCCCGCAATCTTCTCCGCTAGTACCGCCGGAGGGTCAGGCTCTCCATGCGTACGAGGTGGATAGATCTTCTCCGCGACCGCCTTGACCGCCGTAGCCACCAAGCCACCAATCAATCCTGCCAGCATCCCCTTTGCCAGAGATTTCGCCATCACAGTCCTCTCGTTCCGTTCTAATTCAACAGTACTCTCGCTCATCCATCCGCCTTCCCAGCATTCCATCAAGCCTTAAGATGCGCCTCAACCGCACGGGGGTGTCAGGGAGATGTCGGCTATCCCACATAAGAAGTCGCATCCGTAACATCCGAGCCGTTGTCCACCTTTGCCGCACGAAATACCAGTGTTAGCACCACAGAAACAGCTAGATTTAACCCCAGCGCTGGCACCGCGGCATACATCGGATAGCTGCGGCCAAGCAGGTGTAGCGGATACACCGAACTCTTCAGCCCCAGCGCCACTGCCATCCCGGTTCCGCTCGCCATCCCCGCCGCCCATCCCACCAGCAACGCCCAAGGATTAAACCACCTCGTAAACACTCCGCAGACCACCGCAGGAAACATCTGCCCAACCCAAATCCCACCCAGCAATTGCATCTCAATCGCGTACGGAGCTGGCAACCGGAGCACAAACACGAGCGCTCCGAACTTCACCACCAGGCTCACCATCTTGGCCATTGACGACTCTTCCCGCGGAAGCATCTTTTTTCTTACAAACTCGCCAAATAAATTCCGCGTAAACAAATTCGAAGCCGCAATCGACATGATCGCCGCTGGTACCAATGCCCCAATTGCTATCGCCGCCAGGCAGAATCCCGCAAACCACTCGGGAAACATCTTCAGAAAGAGCAGCGGAACCGACGAACTCGTATCTTTTGTCGATACCCCTGCCGCCAGCGCCACATAGCCCAGCAGCGCAATCAACCCCAGCAGAAAGCTGTAAGCCGGAAGCAGCGCGGCATTCCGCCGTACCGTATTTGCACTCTTCGCACTCAGTACCGCCGTAGCTGTATGCGGATACAGCATAAGCGCCACTGCAGACCCTATCGCCAGAGTCGAATACCCCAGAAACTGCCCCTGCTTTAAATAAATCGTCGCCGCTGGAGAGTGCGTCCCCAGTGCATGATTCGCCAGTTCAAACACCCGGGCATATCCGCCCAGCTTCAGCGGTAGAACGATCAGCGCCACTAAAACCATGACGTACAACATCACGTCCTTCACAATCGCAATCACCGCCGGAGCCCGCAATCCGCTCGAATACGTATAAGTCGCCAGAATTACAAACGCCGCAGCCAGCGGCCACTCCCCATGCACCCCCATTGCCCCAATCACCACCCGCATCCCAACCAGTTGCAGCGCAATGTAGGGCATCAGTGCCAATATTCCAGTCAGCGCAATTGCCACCGTCAACCATCGGTTGCCATACCGTCCACCTACGAAATCAGCAAACGTTACGTAACCATGTCGGTGACATACAGTCCACAAGCGTGGCAGCACCAGCATCATGTAGGGGTAGGCAATAATCGCGTAGGGCACGGCGAAGAACCCCATAGCCCCGGCACCATACAAGGCAGCGGGCACGGCAATTACTGTGTAAGCCGTGTACAGATCGCCACCAATCAGAAACCATGTCACCCAGGTCCCGAAGCTTCGCCCTGCCAGACCCCACTCTTCCAGGGACGCAATCCCTCCCGTCGGCCGTCGCCATCGCGCCGCCCAGAAACCCGCAAGCGTCACCAGCAGAAAAAAAACACAGAACACTACCAGCGCCGTTATATGCAAGGTCGTCATCCGTCACAAAACTGAGAATAGAAAACTTCAAAAAACAGAAATGGAATGATTGATTTAGCTAGTAGTCCATCAATCGCGCAGCCTACTTGATTCCAGTCGTACTTTCATTCCACTCATAAACGACAACGCCAAGGTCGCTCAGATTCTTGATCACCGTCTCCATATTCCGACGCACTTCCGGTCGTGCACTAGCCGGGATGTTATGGGCCTCTTCCACCGCTACCACTCGTCCATACGGCCAGCTATTCTCCGGAACCGCATTGAGCGCCGCAGTCAGCTCACCCAGCCTGACGTTGAGATCCTGACGCCGCGCTCCCATCGGACGCAGCATCCCACCTTCACCCAGTCCGCTCGTATTTGCATCTGCCGTCATCACATGCAGCGTCACCATCCCGCCCTGCACCGTTACGTAAGGATTCTCCCATACGGTCAGGCTCTTCACTGACATATATCGGGTCTTCGACGGTGGCGGAATCAACTCAAGCTGCTGCCTGGCCTCTTCCATGGCCTGCTGTTCCTGGCCTGTGTTCGTTCGTGTCTGCATAGCCGCAGGCGCAGAACTCCGGGTGCAGCCGCTGAGGCCGGACATCGCCATCGTAAGAAGGAAAGCAGGGAAGAGGAGCCGTTGATAGTTCATTTGCAAGATACGCACGATCATCAGCATATCAAGCCCGGCACACCTCTATGCAACCAGGGACTCTATCCTCATCGCCCAACCCAGTTCGCGACCCGTTTCTCCAGAAACGCGGCAGTCCCCTCCGCCTTGTCCTCTGTTCCGCATAGCCGCCCGAATATCTCCGCCTCCATAGCCAGCCCTTCCTCCAGCCCCACCTCAGCACCCCGTCGCACGGCCTCTAGGCATCCTGATATAGCCAGGGGAGCCATGGCGACGATTGCCCTTGCGATCTCCTCGCCACGCTCCATCAGCCGCTCAGCAGGCACGACTTCATCTACCAACCCAATCCGCAGCGCCTCTGCTGCGCCAATCATCTCCCCAGTCAATAACAACTTCAACGCCGCCGACCGTCCCACAAGACGAGGCAGCCTTTGGGTGCCCCCGTACCCAGGAATCAGTCCCAGCTTCACCTCCGGCTGCCCCAGACGTGCCTTCTCGCTTGCAATCCGCATCGTACAGGCCATTGCTAGCTCACATCCGCCACCTAGCGCAAACCCGTTGACACAGGCAATTACAGGTTTCCCGCAGGTCTCAATCAGCCGAAATACCCCCTGTCCCCTCCGCGCCAGCGTCTCGCCCGTCAGTGTGTCTGTTGCTGCAATCTCGTTGATGTCAGCGCCCGCGGCAAATGCCTTGTCCCCCGCCCCTGTCAGCACGATCACCCTCACCTCATCATCAACCGAGAGTGCCGCAAACACCGCTTCCAGTTCATCGAAGACAATCGCATTCAATGCATGCAGCATCTTCGGTCGATTCAGCGTTACCGTAGCCACCAGGTCCTTCACGTCAAACAGCAAAGTCTCGTATTGCATATCTTCACCCTCGTTTCGCACTGCAACATCAACCGACTACAGACGATACAATCGTATCTATGATCAAGGGAATTACGCTCGTCCGTGCCGTCGCCTCCGGCGACACTTACGACAAGCTCAATAGCCTCTTTGCCGCCCTCGGCTTCGAGTCCGGTAAGGGCTGGCAGGACGAAGCTGGCCGTGGCGCAGCCTTTCTCGCCCCCGTCGGCAATCTCGAACTAGTCACTGGCCGCCCGCCTGCCGTGCCTCCTATTCTCATCGAGACCACCCAACTCGACCACGTTCATGCTGTCATTCATCAGTGGATGCTGACGAGCTACCGCACAGAAGAATTAGCCACTTTGCTCTCGGCGCCGGTTCTAACTCACTGGAACTCCCGTATCTTCACCGTAACCCTGGATGACGAGTTCACGCTCGGCTTTTGGCAGTCTGAAAGCCCGCTGCACAACCAACCCATAGCAATCGAGGGCGACCTCAGCGCTGCCGGTATGCGCTTCGCTGTCGTCACCACCCGCTGGAACACGGTTATCACCGACAGGCTCTTGCAAGGGAGCTTGGATGCCTTGCACCGCAGCGGTGCCGCCAAATCCGACATCGAGATAGTTCGCGTCCCTGGAGCTTGGGAGATCCCTTCCGCCGCCCGAGTACTCGCCGAATCCAAAAAGTTTGACGCGATCGTGACCCTCGGCTGCCTTCTTAGGGGTGAAACAGCTCACTACGAAGCCATCTACAACGAGGTCGCTCGAGGTATCGGACAATCCCAACAGGAGACCGGCATCCCGCACGCCTTTGGAGTGCTCACCTGCGAGACTCTTGAGCAGGCATTGGATCGCGCCGGCCTAAAAGCCGGCAACAAGGGTTTCGAAGCCGCCACCGCTGCCATCGAAATGGTCTCCATTCACCGCAAGTTAGCCGCATCCGGCGAAACGCCCCCGGCAGAAAGCCAGCAGGTCACAACATAATGGGCACTCGCCGCAAATCCCGCGAACTCACCATGCAGATGCTCTTCCAGGGAGACCTGGGGAAACAGACACCCGACGAAGTTCGCAAACTCTTTTGGCCCTCCCGCGACGATGTCGACGCAGAAACCAGAGGATTCGCCGAAGATCTCTACCGCGTTGCCACCAGCCGTCAGGCCGAGATAGACACCATCATCGAAGAGCACTCTCAGAACTGGCGCATTGAGCGTATGCCCGTCGTCGATCGAAACCTCCTCCGCGCGGCTATCGCGGAGATGATTGCCTACCCTAGTACCCCGGGCCCAATCATCATCAACGAAAGCCTCGAAATCGCCCGCCGATACGCCGCCCCGGAGTCAATCCACTTCCTCAACGGTGTGCTCGACGCCATCGCCAAGGACATACTCAAGAAACGGCTCGCTTAGACCTCAATTCAACCGTGACGCAACGAAAAGACCCTCTCATCGAGAGGGCCTTTTCAGTCGCTAACCAGCTTTAGGTCTGTTTACGAGGCCTCTGAACCAGCAGGTCAGGAGTCACAATCGTTCCGTTCACCGATGGCAATTGAGGAGTAATCGGCTTCGTTGTGTCTTGAAACACTCCGCTCGAGTTCTTCGTCAGGATATGCACCTGGTTGTCGCCCGAAGTTCCCGTATAGAACGTAGTGTTGTCTGAGCTGAAAACTCCTACTACAGGTGCAGTAGGTGCAGCGGCTCCGGCGCTCGTGGCCAACGGCACACTCCCCAGCGTTCCAGCGCCAGTTGCAGTCGGGTTATAGAACGGCAGGCTACCGCCCGTGCCCGTATAGGTCACGAACACCGTTGCAGAATCAGACGTCGGGATTACTCCGGTGATACTCGTTGTCGTAATGCCAGGCAGCACCGTTGTTAGTACGGGGGTCGTCGCAAACGTCAGCCCTGTCGCATTCGGAGGACATTGCCCCGGACTGGCCGGATTCCCCGTGTTAAGGCTTGCAATATTCAAGTCCGTAAACGTTGCAGCAGGTGTGACCGTTGCACCTAGAATGTGCTTCCCGTCATTCGTGGCAGCAATACGGTCCGTCGTCGGCGCGGTAACCCCGGCCGAAGGATAGAACACGTTGGTCGTCGACTGCTGGCCGTTCGTAGTCGTTACGGTCGTCACAGGGCAATTGCCTCGCGCCGTCGTTGTCGCGCCCGCAAAGAATGCACCCAGGCTAGGAACAGTTACCGCAACGTCCGTGGCCGGAGTCGTCAAAGCCGGAAGCGTTGAACCACTGATGCTCGTCCAGCCCGTAAATGTCGAATGAACCAGCAGTTGACTTCCAGCCGTGATGTACACGGTAGAGCTGTCCGGCGTGAACTGCGCGTGTAGCCCAGCGGTGCTTGACGTCCCCAGACCATACTGGGTCGTGAGGCCGCCGGTTGCAGACTCCAGATACAGCAGTTGCCGCGCCGTATCTGCAATCACTAAAGTCTTGCCATCAGGCGAAACCGCGAGCACGGTGCCCGGCACGGCCAGGTCTTCCCGCGTAAGAGCATTCGACTGAGCGTTGAAAACCATCAACTCCGTGGAACTCCCCATGTAAATCGATGACCCGTCATCGCTTATCACCATGGAATTGGGCTGATACGGCAACCGGACCGGAGCGCCGATCGTCGTCGACGTGAAATCCACTGGAACCAGGTAGAGCGATTGAGTACTTGCGATATACAACACGGTGCTGTTCGTTCCCGGCGTCGTTATCGTAACCGGATTTGAAACGACCTGCTCTCCGTTGCCGAACAGTCCAATCTGATTGAAGGGAGAAGGATTGCAGCTTGAAGGAACGCATAATGCGGTTACTAAAGCAGTTCCAGGAAAAGTCGGTGTAATCGATGCTACGCCGCTATTAGGTAGAGTCGTTGGTGTCGTCGAAAGATATTGCAGCGTCACCCCCGTCAGTGTCACCCCGTTCTTGTCGGTGACCGTTGCGGTAATCGGCTGCGTAAAGTTCTGATTCACCACAGCGTTCGTCGAGCTTCCTCCGGTTCCATTCGGAACGCTCAACGCAATATTTGCCGGTGGACACGTTGAGAAGAATCCAGCGGAACTGCCCGCATTCGACAGGCTGGAATTGAGGATCGTAGACCCCGGTGCCTGTGCCGTTGCAACACCGTTCTGATCAATCGTCACAATCGCAGAACTCTGCGGCGTATAGGTCAAGTGACCAGCGAGGCAACTGATGTTCTGGCTCGTTCCTGAGCCCGAGTACACGCGAGCCGCCAGTTGTCCCGTAAAGCCTTGTGAAACGCAGGACGATCCCGTATAAGCCGGTGCCGCAGACTGCGTAATAGGCTGAGAGCAGCATCCATTCGATAGCACAGTGCAAGCCACAGTCTGTCCTGCAGAGGTCGCGAGGCTTGCCGCGGTTGCGGGGCTGCAGTTGGTCGCAGGATCATTCAAGCAGTCAACCGACGGACTGCCCAGAACAACGCTGGTCACCACAGGGTGAATGTAGATCGGAACCGGATTGCTCGAAACGCCACCGGCACTTACTGTCACATAGACCGTTCCGCTCTTGCCCGTCAGATTGCAAGTCGTATAGTCCGCGATCCCACCGCCGGTGTTACGGTTCCACGTCCCAGCGCACAGCCGCCCAGTTGTAGGGGCCACATCAGCGATGGTCATGTCTGCCTGACCGTTAGGCAGGAACACGCCATAAGTAAATCCATTGACTGCGACTGTACTGCCTTTGCAATCCTTGGTCGTCGGCGTACTCACCTGCCCGATCAAACCCTGGTTCAGAGAAATGCCATAGAGCTGCGGCTGCAGCGTGATCGCATAAAGCTGACCAACCACCGGACCAGAGTCTCCGCCATTGCAATAGACCGTCGTCGTGCCCTTGCTGCAACCAGAGATCGAGACACCAAAAGGAATTGTTAAGAAAACTAGGAATACTAACGTGACAAACCGACGCATTGAACCTCCCCGTCCAACCCGAACTCAAGCTGAACGGTCACACCTACAACCGCTGGATAGCTGAATGCTTAGTGTAAAAGCTGCGCTCTGGGGAAGCAAATGCGCGGCCCTAACACTAAAGCCTGAAAGTTAGACGGGACAGTCCAAATGGAGGCATATTCCCCCACCGCACTGCTATCACAAGCAAACCGCTAACCACTGTCTATTACCTTCTGTTGCCTACTGACTTGCGGGCATCTCGACCTCAAACCAGCTGAGAGCCCGCTCCAGAACATCCCGCCGATGGTCTGGGGCACGAAACGCATGCCCCTCGTTCGGGTAAACCACCAATTGCGTCTTTACGCCTTCCGCTCGCAGTGCATGCCAGAACTCGAAGCTCTGCGGCGCCGGACACTCGCCATCCCGGTCACCTACAACCACCAGTGTTGGCGTTTTAACTTGCTTGATGTACTCAATTGCTGAACTCTTTGCATACACTGCCGGATCGTCGTACACCGTTGCCCCGAAGAATGGCACCATCCATCGGTCAATCGAGTTCTCTCCATAGTAGCTCTTCCAGTTGCTGATCCCCGCTCCAGCCACAGCCGCTTTGAATCGCGTCGTCTGCGTTACCCCAAACATCGTCATAAACCCGCCGTAGCTCCAACCCGTCAACCCCTCCCGACTCTTATCGATAGGGAAGCGCTTCTCCAGCACATCCATACCCTTCAAAATATCGCGCAGATCCCCATAACCGAAGTCCTTAATGTTCGCTTGCGTAAACCTTTCGCCCTGCCCGTAGCTGCCCCGCGGATTCGGCATAAATACGAAGTACCCTAACGCAGAAAATGGAGCGCCCCCATAACCCACTCCCGGCCACCGCGGAGTTACCGCACTCGACGGTCCCCCATGCACACTCACCAGCAGTGGGTACTTCTTCCCCTTCGCGGCATCATCCGGGCTCCAGCCTGCCGGATACAGCAGCCACCCCTGCACCTTGAAGCCTTCATTCTCCCACTCAATACTCTCCGACTTGCCCCATGCCGGCTTCACCCCATCGTTCACGTGCGAGATCTGCTTCAACTTGCTCAGCGGTCCTGCCCAAACCTCCGGAGCACGGTCGAACGAGTTCCGCACAAAAGCAACCTCGCCCTTGCCGTGCGTAGCCCGTGAGATCGACATCGCTTCGCCGCCCGCACCAATCGACTCCGGGAAAATCATATTTGCCTGATCGACCGTCACATCGTTGCCCGTCGCCAGATCCAGCGATGCCAAATGGCTGCTGCCGCCAACATGCTCTGAAACCTCGATCTGCCCATCGCCGTACCAGCTAAAGTTCGCCACGGAAGCCGCACGTCCCGGTGTAGCATTCCTCGGCTCGCCGCCCGTCGAAGGCATTAAATAGACGTCACCGCCCGTTGAACCCTGATCACTCATCAGCCCGCCGATAAAGGCGATCTTTCTTCCATTGGGTGACCACCGAGGCACCGCGATCTGTAAACCATGCAGTTCTCCCGCAGCCTTGGTCGTGTCTAGAATCGACATCGGCTCGTAGTTCCCCGTCGCACCTGAAGTCAAGGCCTGTGCCCCAGGATGCTGTATGGTCTGCGTAAAGAGTTGGGCCACCCACCAGTTATTCTCTCCAGGTGTCTTCGCTGCGACATACGCCAGCTTCTTGCTGTCCGGAGACCAGTCGAACTCATAGACATGCAGGCTTGGCGGGGTTATCTGTGCAAATAAGCCACTTGCTAGATCCACCACGCCTACTCGCTGAATCTCAACGCCATCCTCCCCAATCACTCCGCTCCACGGCTTCATCGCCGCCAGCGCCCCGGCACTACGTGTCGCGTTTTCTACAAATAGAAACCCAATTGCCGTTCCATCCGGAGACCATGTCACTTCTCCAATAGAGCCGGCCAGATTTGTGACCCGCTTCAATTCATTTACGGCAAGCGTCCAGACAAATATCTCGCTCTGCGCCCCAACCTCCCAGCCTGAGCCCTTCTCCGCGCAACCAGAAAGGAATGCCAGCTGTTTCCCGTCAGGAGACCACACCGGCGAGCTGGCCCCACACTTACCAGCCTTGCCGTTCGTGACGTTTCCGAGTGTGTCCGGCGAGATTACCCGGTCCCATACCCCATCCTGCGCCGATCCCTCCGGAGCCAACCCCGTCAGATGCAACTCATAGTCCCTTCCGCCAAGCACCGTCCACGCGACATACGAGCCATCCGGGGAGATCGCAGCAGCATTTGGGGTCCGTGTCCTGCCCAGTTCCTGAAGCAACGCCCCCACTCGGGAATCATGCTGCTTCATCGTGGCCATGGAGTCCGGCATCCCGCTCTGTGCCCTGCAAGCAGCACCGGAGAGAACCGCCAATCCAAATGCATAAACCATCAACTTGGTCAGGAATGGTCGGCGCTGCACGGTAAGCACAGCGATACGAGAAGCAGCAAACACCGGGGTGAAAGTCATCCCAAAAGCCTAGCACGCACTAATTTCGGGGCACAGTCTTGCCCGCAGCCACTTTTTCCACGATTTTCTGGCGAAAAGGTTGACGCAAGAACTACTCGTTGCTATTGTTAGAAGGTTCCGCGAGTATCCGGAACACTCCGTCGCGTCACTGGACACACGGTGTTGAGGTAGAAATACCTGCCCAGGCAGATAAAATCAGCCTGAGCTATACTGGATACAAGAGATTCACCGCAGGGTCCTCCTGATTTTGAGAGGACTGAAGTTTGCGGCCCATCGCAATCGTGCCTGCGACACCCTCCACCTTGGATGGGCTATGCGGGCCGGGACAGCGAAACGGAGTCGGCTCTTCCTGGAAACTAGGAAAACGCTCGGTCACCGTCGACTGTTTACGTCTGATTTGTTGTACCGATTCACAGACGCAAAGCAGGGACTATCTTCGCCCATGCCTTTTCGCGAAGGCTGGTAAGAGACGCTTCAGCGTTCTCAACGTTTTTGCGCGTTTGTCGCGAAAAATGTGAAGATTTCAACCCTTCTCTGTGTCTGAACAGGTTTGATTCAAGGTATCGCGCGTAATAACAAGGAGTTTCAGTGCCTACGTTTCATCAGCTCGTCAAGCAGGGCCGCACGCCCACACGATATAAGACCGCCAGCCCAGCGCTTCAGGGTTCGCCCCAGCGCCGTGGCGTCTGCACTCGCGTATACACTCAGACCCCGAAAAAGCCGAACTCGGCACTTCGCAAGGTCGCGCGCGTTCGCCTCACCAACGGTATCGAGGTTACGACCTACATTCCGGGCATCGGCCACAACCTGCAGGAGCACTCCATTGTGCTCATTCGCGGGGGCCGCGTGAAGGATCTTCCCGGTGTTCGGTATCACGTAGTCCGCGGCACGCTGGACTCCGTCGGTGTTGCCAACCGCAAGCAGAGCCGCTCTAAGTACGGCGCCAAGCGTCCGAAGCAAGCTGCTAAGTAAAGTTCCGCGGTCCGCCGCGCAAAATAGAATTTCCAAGTTCAGGCCTTGAGAAGTCGACGGTCCTGAAGGAAGACGAGAAAAGAAAATGCCCAGAAAAGGCTATATCGCGAAGCGTGAAGTTGCACCAGATCCGGTCTACAACTCCACTCTGGTTACGAAGTTTGTCAACTCCATGATGTGGGGCGGTAAGAAGTCGACCGCCCAGGGCATCTTCTACACTGCTATGACTAACTTGGAGCAGAAGGGTGGCGACGAGGCTCTCAAGCTTTTCAAGAAGGCGATTGAGAACTGCAAGCCCCTCCTTGAGGTCAAGTCTCGCCGTGTGGGCGGAGCCAACTATCAGGTTCCCATTGAAGTTCTCCCCGAGCGCCGCACCTCGCTCGCCATCCGCTGGCTCGTAACCTACGGCCGCGCTCGTGGCGAAAAGGGAATGGTAGAGAAGCTTACCGCCGAGTTGCTGGATGCAGCCAACGGCCGGGGCGCTGCCATGAAGAAGAAAGAAGATGTCCATCGTATGGCCGAGGCCAACAAGGCATTTGCCCACTACCGCTGGTAAGGCAAAAGCTTTCAGCGATCAGTTTCTTTCTTTGCTATCGAATCAACGCAGTATTACCGCGAGCGAAAGCTCGCAGATGAGAGATATACCGTGGCGCGCACTACACCTCTAAATCGTTGCCGAAACATCGGAATCATGGCGCACATCGACGCCGGAAAGACGACGACGACCGAGCGCATTCTCTTCTATACGGGCATCACGCACCGTATCGGAGAAGTGCATGAGGGCACTGCAACCATGGACTGGATGGAGCAGGAGCAGGAGCGCGGCATCACCATTACCTCTGCCGCTACCACCTGCACTTGGAAGAATATCCGCATCAACATCATCGACACCCCGGGGCACGTGGATTTCACCGCTGAAGTCGAGCGTTCGCTTCGCGTGCTCGACGGTGCTGTCGCCTGCTTCGACGCGGTCGCAGGTGTTCAGCCTCAGTCAGAGACGGTTTGGCGGCAGGCTGACAAGTATAAGGTTCCCCGGATCTGTTTCATCAATAAGATGGATAAGGCTGGCGCGGACGCAGTTTACGCGACTAGCACCATCGTGGACCGCCTCGGCGCCCGCGCAGTTCCTATCAATATTCAGATTGGCGCAGAAGCAAAATTTGCCGGTGTAGTTGATCTCGTCACGATGAAGGCGATCTTCTGGCACGACGAGACCATGGGTGCGGAGTATTCGGTGGAAGAGATTCCTGCTGACCTGCTCGAGACTGCGAAGATTGCACGCCACGCTCTCATTGAAGCGGTCGCCGATAGCGATGATGTGATCCTCAACCTCTTCCTCGAGGGCGAAGAGCCCACGATCGAACAACTCAAGGCCGGTATCCGCAAGGCCACTATTGCCATGAACATCTTCCCGGTTCTCTGTGGCTCATCATTCAAGAACAAGGGCGTTCAGACGCTCCTCGATGCCGTCGTCGATTACCTGCCCAGCCCCCTCGACATCCCTCCTATGATCGGCCACAACCCCGACAATATGGAAGAGGAGATCATTCGCAAGCCGGATGATAATGAGCCGTTATCGGCACTGGGCTTCAAGATCATGACTGACCCTTTCGTCGGCCAGTTGATCTTCATCCGTGTCTACTCGGGGGCGCTCAAGACTGGTGATTCGGTCCTGAACCCACGAACCGGCAAGACTGAACGCATCGGGCGTCTGCTCAAGATGCACGCAAATAAGCGTGAAGAAATTACTGAGATCCTTGCCGGCGATATTTGCGCCGCAGTCGGCCTCAAGAACCTCATCACTGGCGACACCATTTGCTCGGACAGGAACCCTATTGTCCTCGAGTCCATCGACTTCCCCAAGCCTGTTATTGAGGTGGCGGTTGAGCCGAAGACCAAGGCTGACCAGGAGAAGATGGGTATGGCCCTTGCTAAGCTCGCCCAGGAAGACCCAACCTTCAATGTCCGCACCGACATCGACTCGGGTCAGACCATCATCGCTGGCATGGGCGAACTTCACCTCGAAATCATCGTCGACCGCATGATGCGCGAGTATAAGGTTGAGGCAAATGTCGGCAAGCCTCAGGTCAACTACCGTGAGACCATCCGTTCCAACTCTGAGGCCGAAGGGAAATATATTAGGCAGACGGGTGGCTCGGGTAACTATGGCCATTGCAAGATCCGCATAGAGCCGAATGAGCCAGGTAAAGGCTACGAATTCACTAATGACACCAAGGGTGGCGCAATTCCCAAGGAGTATGTCAAGCCCATCGATCAGGGTATTCAGGATGCGATGCAGCGCGGCATTCTCGCCGGCTACGAGATGGTTGACATCAAAGTGTCACTCTATGACGGTAGCTATCACGACGTAGACTCCAACGAAATGGCGTTCAAAATTGCCGGTTCGATGGCCTTCAAGGAAGCCGCGCGAAAAGCAAAACCCGTTCTTCTCGAGCCAATCATGTCGGTTGAAGTTACGGTTCCCGAAGACTACATGGGAACGATCATTGGAGACCTGAACTCGCGTCGCGGCCGTATTGAAGGGATGGAGATGGTCGGCAATACTCAGGCTATTCGGGCCAGTGTTCCCCTCTCAACAATGTTCGGTTACGCCACTCACATGCGCGGAGCAACCCAAGGCCGGGCAAACTATTCGATGCAGTTCAAGCAATACGAAGAAGCGCCCCGCTCAGTTTCGGAAGAGATTATCGCTAAGGTTCAGGGCAAGGACGAGAAGTAAACCTATCGTGCTGCAAAGCGCAATCAGTTTTGATTTAGCAGTTTGACTTTAGAAGTCAAAGAAATACGGAGAGCAGTCATGGGCAAGGAAAAGTTTGACCGGTCAAAGCCGCACGTAAACATCGGGACGGTGGGTCACATTGACCACGGCAAGACGACGCTGACGGCGGCGATCACGAAGGTACTGTCGAAGCACAACCCGAACAACACGT
>JANXYX010000009.1 GCA_025408425.1 Granulicella sp. | reverse complement strand
CGGTTAGGGTCTGCGGATTTTCATACCACTTCGGCTTTCGCCGCACCGCCAACGGCGGCTTCGTGGTCTGGACTATCCCTTCACCATTCCCCGTATGAGGTTTAGGTGCTGCCCGTCTAGTCTCTACACCTTCCCAGAAGTAATTCCGGGCTTGGCTCGGGATTGCCATTCAAGGTTTCCCCGACTTTGAGCAGTTCTACTCCGCCGGTTTCCCTGGCGAGCACTCAATTTCCTTAAGTCCGCTGTGTCTGCCGATTTCACCACACCCGCGTGATGTTTACTACAGCCCCATCATAAAGCACAGGGCGAAGGTCTACGCTTCCTCCGCCAAGCGCAAGGCCTCCACTCGACCAGGGCCTTTCCTTGAAACCGTCTTTTTCTTCGGACGTGGCTTCATGATGTTGATTGCGGAAGCATCGAGTCTTGTCTTCAAATGGGCTGCATAATATTTCTCAATCATCTCCACGCTTGTCCGACAGTTTTTGGCGATCTGATAGATGTCCGCCCCTTCGAGCAGGCGCAGGCAAATGTATGTATGGCGGAGGCTATAGGCAGTTCGTGGCCTACCATCGCGGTCGGTCCGGAGTTTTTCTTCCTCAAGAATTGCATTGAATAAATCGCGAGGCCATTTCGGAAACAGAAGATCGATAGGTCCTGGCTCGTGCCACTCCCCGTTCGCTATGGATGCGGTGCGACTGCCCGATCTCCCCGGCCCGCCATCTGGTCGTGTGCGGGCTTTCAGCCGCTCAAATGGATGCACCGCTCCCGCCGTGCTCTTGCAATAACCGACACCGCGTTTTCCACGTACTTCGATCTCAAGGATGGTTTGGCCGCTGCCCTCGTCTTCGACCACCATTACATCCCGAAACTGAAGGCGCATTGCCTCGTCCGGGCGGAGGCCGGTATTGGTTGCGAATAGAACGTAATCGTGAAGTTGTTCCGCTTCCCAACGGAAGCGGGGCTGCTTGGGATCGAGGGCGCGTCTTCGCGTCGCTTCGTAGAGCTGCTTGTACTCTTCTGGCGAGAACCAGGCTCTATGGGAGATCTTCGGCGACGAGCGATACGGCTCTGACAAGTCCGGTAGATGATCGATCCATCCATGCCGCAGAGCTGTCTTGAATATCTGGCGCAGAGTCACGATCTCCTGGTGCATGGTGTTGTGCGCCAGCGGCTTGCCGCGTTGAGCCTTGCTTTCTTCGAGCCGACGGATTCGATACTCGTTCACTTTGCCAGAGGTGATTTCAGGGAGCACCATGTTGCCGAAGAACGGGATGAGGTGGCCATCTGTACGCGCATGTTGTCCGCGCGCATAGGTCGGGCTCCGTTCTCCCTGCGTGATGATGTCGAATTCGCGCAGGTACAACTTACCCGCTTCGCGGAACAGTTTCCCGTTTTTCAGCTCACCGTCGCGGAGTTTGCCGCGTAGCTGCAAATACCAGTCTTCTGCGACTTCCTTTGCCTTCGAGAGACTGTCTTCTTTCGTGGTCGTGCGTCGATTCTTTCCTGCTAGATAGCTGGCGCATTGCCAGCTAGAACTGTTCGGACGCCTGTAGACATGAACTTTGCCACCGAGGATGGTGTGGTGTTCCGACATGCGCGGCCCGCCTTCTGGCCCTTCCAAAAACCACGAAAATGTGGAAGGGTTGTGTAAGGATAGTTCTTGTCATAAATATCGGTCAAGTATATTATTTACAATAGTTTAGATGATACCTAGACTGGGACAAAGACGATTTTGAGTCCGCTGCGTCTGCCAGTTCCGCCATCCCGGCTTGGATGGTCTTGATCAGCACATCCTACTCACTCAACCAAACTCCCGATAACCGCTCGGAAGGATGCTGTTAGCTGGAAAGTTGTTGGATTTAGCTGCTGTTGGAGTATCGCATACTCTTTCCAGCGCATTCAACTAATGACTAGTCCATCGGAATTCGCAGTCACTCTACTGTACTTCCCTGGCCTGCTGAGTTTGCTTCAGCGCCTTGCGTTTTGCGCTCAGAAATTCAACCAACGACTTTACCTCGTCGGGCTGCAGCGCCTCTCCGAACGCAGGCATTCCGTTTCCACCCGCAATGATCTGATGCTCGATCCGCGGCTTCTTCCACCGCTTCCCCACCGTGCTGAGATCTGGCCCCTTCTCAGTTCCAAGGCCACTTGGACCATGGCAGTGCTCGCAGCCTTTATTGTGGAACACCATGGCGCCAGCCTCTCTGCTGGCCCGCGACGACGCTTGCGTCGAGCCTCCAGCGTGAGTGGACAACAGGCAAGCCCCAACCGTGAACACAATCAGAAATGTTGCAACCAGCTGCGCGATGCGAACTCCGTAAGAACCGTGTTTCATCGCAATATCCAGTTTCGTTGCTTTTGCAGAAGACACTTTTAATCTGTTAAACGCCATAGTTGTTAAGTAAGTTGAAATCAACACCAAATCCTCATACTACTGTGTGCCACCACCGCCAACAGGCGCCTGCTTTCCGGTCTGAATCGGAAGTTCCATCTCATGCACATGCCACACGACGCTCTCGTTCGCAACTTCAGTGTGTTGACGGAGATATTCGAGTGCATAGGTACTCGCCGTAGGATCGTCCTTCTGGTCAGCGAACATCGCAGCCTGCTGTGCAGCCTTGTCCTTCAGTCCAAGACGACGATAGAGAATCGACAGGTTATAGTGCGCCGCAAGATCATCCGGATCGATCCCCTGCAGCTTCTCATATTCTCCCCGCGCCAGATCATACTTGTGCTGCTGGTAGTAGGAGAATCCCAACTCACGGTGCGCGTCACGGGACTGCGGAAAGCTCTTGGCTACTGCCAGCAGATCGGCGATGGCAAGATCCAGATTCCCTTCATTGCGCTCCACCAACGCGCGGTAATACAGCGTGCGGGCACTGTTCGGAGCCAATGCCAGTGCCTTATCGATATTGACACGCGCATCGTCGTATTTTTCCCACTGAATCTGCACGATAGCGATGTTGGCAAATGCGTCGGCATAGTCAGGCCGCAACTTGGCAACTTGCTCAAAAGCGTGGACCGATGCGGCATACTGTTGTGCATCCAGCAAAGCGATGCCGTAGTTGTTCCAGCGCATCCACTCCTTGTTTTCATTTGGCCCTGGTGTCGTCGTATGATTGTCGCCGACATACACCATGCGAGTTTGCGAGGCCATATCGACAACCGGCATTTCATAGTGTTTCGCCATGCCAAAGTCGACAAAATGCTGGTTAAAACGCCGGTATTTCACGGTGGCGGTTATGCTCACCGGACCCGTCGCGCTGGCCGGCATCCTAAACGCGTAGCGCGCCAGTTGCGATCGCCCCGATTGGATTGTGTTGTTATAAGCGACTACCCGGTTGTTCCATACCTCGTGACGACCATTGAGTTCGCCCTTCACGTTGATCAGTCTGTTTGTAAAGCTGTGCGCACGCTCATCCAGATCGCCATCCGGTTTGATGTAGCCGCTCTGGTTCAGCACGGCACCACTGCTGTCCTTCACCGTGAATTCGACCCACGACTCGTACATATCGCGCTGCTCCGGTACATGACTATGCGCAATGCCCTTATTTTGGATCACTACGTCTGCAGTCAATAGCTCACCCGGAGCCACGCCAAAAGACCTAAGACCGAGAGGTGCAATCAAGCCTTGCGAGGCCGCACTATCGAGCTGCTCTCCGCGCTCAAGCGCAAAGATGTCGACGTTGAAGACAGAGTTCTTCAGGAACTCCGCCACTCGCGCCGCCTGCTCATCAAACCCGTAAATCTTCGGAATCACCGTATTCGCGCCCAACCAGCGGTGCGAAGCGAGCTGTCCTTTTTTTGCACCATAGTCAGCCAGCTTCACCGCTTCGCGAGGCATGTGGCAGGTCTGGCAGGTTGAAACAGAATCCTTCACATAGAACGGTAACGGCGACTGCTTCGCAAAAGAAGAACCCTGCCACTCGTCATACAGCGAGATTGCGCGCTGCCATTTGTAATCATTCAGCGGCCGTGGCAATGCTGCCTTGTGGCACGATGAACAGAACTCCGCTGTCTTGTAAAAATCCTTCATCACCGCTTTGCTGTGCTGGTCGAGATGAGTAAGAATCTCACTGTCGCTCACCGGCCGCGTAATCGGATTACCCTCGTCATCCACCAATACAGCGGGAACACCCATAACAAAGCTTCCGGTTCCCCGCGTATCCACCTTCTGAATTGAGTGGCAGACACTGCACGTCACGCCATCCTGATCGTACGGACGCTTCTTCGGCGCTCCCTGCGTCAGCGCCCCAGACACCAGCGCGATAGGGTCATGGCAGCCCTCACAGTGCCGAGAGAACTCGATACCCTTTTCATTATTCAGCAGCTCAACGTTTCTCAAATAATAGGGAACGCGATTTGCGTTGGAGTGCGCCGATTGTCGCCACTGGGCGTGCGCCTCCTGGTGGCAATGACCGCAATACTCTGCCGTCTGAAAACTCTTGGGGTTGATGAATTCGCCGTTATCCGTCGTTGCATTCGAAGGAAGGAAGGGGAAATCCTTGCCATAACGAAAGTTATATTTGGCAGCTGTCTTTTCCGTGTACGCGTGCCGGGCTGCAGCCGCTTCATCGGCTTCACTGTTTGCCTTCACTGCGGACGGAACTCCCACCAGAAGTGACAATACTCCCGAGCCGATCGCAAGTTGGAACAGTATGCGTCTTACTCGACCTTCCGGACCTGCCTTTGCCAGCACCGTAACCTCACTCACCCAGCCCCAACACATCGCTAGTATTGCTCGCCCCGGAAACTATCGGGATTAATGCCTCTGGAACCACTATGCGTAGGGCGTAGACCTTCCAAAATATAGTAGCTCCAACCGTAAGCAATCACCAGATGGAGGCCTATCTCCAACTTTAGGTGGAGACGGACAGCGGGAAGCATGAGAAGTGCCTCAAAAAACTTAGCTCGGCCAGAGCCATGCCGCACCCCGAACCCCACTTGAATCGCCATGCTTCGCCGGCACAAGAGGAGTATCCGCCTCCTGGCCAAATACATAATCCGAAAGCTTCTTCGGCACCTCGCGGTACAGTCGCTCCACCTTGGAGAGCCCGCCGCCGAACACAATCACATCTGGATCGAGGATATTGATTAAGTGCGCCAGGGCTCGCGCCAGACGATCCTCCAGCCGTTCGACTGCCGCCATAGCCTCCGCATCGCCAGCTTCACAAGCTGCCATGATCTCTCGTGCAGTCTGTTCCCTTCCCGTCACTTCTTTGAAATCCCGTGCAACCCCCGTCCCCGAAAGCCAGGTCTCAAGGCAACCGCGCTTCCCGCAGTAGCATAGTGGTCCAGGACTCTCCTCCGGTCGCGCCCATGGCAGCGGATTATGCCCCCACTCTCCAGCCACGCCATTCTGCCCTGCATGGATACGTCCATTCACTGCCAGTCCTCCACCGCAACCAGTGCCCACGATCACGCCAAAGACCACTCCCTTGCCAGCCGCAGCACCATCAGTCGCCTCAGAGACCACCAGGCAATTCGCGTCGTTCGCTAGTCGTACCTCGCGACCCGCCGCAATTGAAAGATCCCGCTGCAGAGGCTGTCCATTCAGCCACGTCGAGTTCGCGTTCTTCACCAACCCCGTCCTGCCCGAAATACTGCCAGGAATCCCTGCGCCGACCGTTCCAGTCATCCCGGTCTCACGTTCGATCCTATCGATTACGCTGACAATAGCGGCAATCGTCCCCTGGTAATCACGCGGCGTGTCGATTCGATGACGGACCAACTCAGTCCCTGCCTCATCGATCGCTAGCCCCTCAATCTTCGTTCCGCCCAGGTCGATTCCGATACGCATCTTTGAAGTTGTCATAGTTCCCTCGCCAGGCAATTTGTGTCACCTAATGTCATTGCGGGATCCGCTGCCCGCCTGATCCCAACGGTAATAAGCATCGCATATCAGAGCATATTTTCGGGCGACGAAGTTGAGGACGATGTATGCTTCTCCTCGTTGCTATTTCAGGAGAAACATTCCCGATGAAAATGACCAGATATCTGCTGAAGAGCACCATCGTAGGCGCGCTCGGCGGACTCCTTTTTGGATTTGATACTGCTGTTATTGCAGGCACCACCCAGCAACTTACACTGGTCTACAACCTCTCACCAAAGACCCTCGGATTTACAGTAACCATCGGCCTCATCGGAACCATCCTCGGCGCTATGTCCGCCGGTGTACTTGGCCAGAGGATCGGCGGCCGAGAGGCTCTGCGCATCATGGCCGTCCTCTACACCATCTCGGCAATCGGATGCGCCATCGCCTGGGATTGGCCCTCGCTCCTCGTCTTCCGGTTCATCGGCGGTTTAGGGATAGGAGGCTCCTCGGTCCTCGGTCCCGTCTATATCGCAGAGCTGGCGCCCGCCAAATGGCGTGGCCGCATGGTCGGCATGTTTCAGATCAATATCGTTGTCGGAATCCTCGTCGCCTACCTGTCGAACTACATCATCTCGCTGCTCAATCTCGGAATGCACCAATGGCGATGGCAGCTTGGCGTCGCGGCGTTCCCTTCAGTCCTCTTCCTCATCATGCTCTACGGCATCCCCCGCAGCTCGCGCTGGCTGGTCACCCAGAACAAGACGGATGAGGCTCTCGAAGTCCTCAAGCTGATGGGCTCACCAAACTCCGAAGCCGAACTCCGCGAGATTATGGACTCCATCCACCTCGAACGCGGCATGGCCGCAGAGCCTCTCTTCAAACGAAGCTATCGACTCCCGATCTTCCTTGCCATCTCCATCGGCCTCTTCAACCAGCTCTCCGGTATCAATGCGATCCTTTACTACTCGAACGACATCTTCGCCGCTGCTGGCTTCAGTCAGGTCTCAGGAGCGCTCCAGACTGTCCTCGTCGGCGCCATGAACCTTGCCGCGACCTTTCTCGGCATGGCCCTCATCGACAAACTCGGACGCAAGACACTCCTTATGATAGGAAGTATTGGCATGGCGTTCTGTCTCTCCGGCGTGGCGGCTATCTTCTTCACGAACAGCCATCAGTCGGCACTCGTCTGGCTGCTCGTCGTCTACATCGCCTTCTTCGCTATCTCTCAGGGCGCGGTCATCTGGGTCTACATTGCTGAAGTCTTTCCCAACCGTGTCCGCGCCAAGGGCCAGAGCCTGGGCTCCTCTTCGCACTGGATCATGAACGCCATCATCGCGCAGCTGTTCCCCGTCATTGCGGCACGCTACTCCCGCGGAGCACCCTTCACTCTCTTCGCCGCGATGATGGTGCTGCAATTCATTCTCGTTATGCTCATTTACCCCGAGACCAAGGGCATCTCGCTTGAGCAGTTACAACACAAGCTCGGCATCGAATAGCCTCAGACCAGAATCCAACAGCATCGGAAACATCACAACTCAGCAACGCAACACTCGACAAGGAGAACCCGTGATAAAGCATCTCAGAGGCGCCTCAGTTCTACTCGCACTCGCAGTATCTACTTCGTTCGCAGCGCCACAGTCGCCCGCACCTGCGGCCACCGTTCACGCCGGAGCAACCCTCCTCGGCCCCACCGACGCCACTAAACTGCTGCCACCCGCAGTCTTCTTCCGCGGACAGTCGGCTTCCGTACAGGCAAGAAACTCCGGCGGAGTCCGCTTCAACAAAGACAGCGTTATGCTCGTGACGCTGGTCGACAACTCCGGATATTCCACCCAGGTTCAGGAAAAATATCAGGCATATCTCATCACAGAGTCACCTCTCTCCATCGACGGCCACCGCCTGGAAGCCGGTGCATACGGTGTAGGATTTATCGCCGGAGATAACTTCATCGTCATGGACATTGGTGGACATGACCTGTTCACCGCACACACTACCAAGGACGCAGAACTTCGCCGTCCTTCCCCCTTGCAGGTCATGACAGCCCCGGGCGCAACCGGCCAATACCGCATCTACGCTGGCCGCACCTTCGTAGCCTTCACCGCAGCCAAATAAAAGTCATCCCCGTCAGTTGATCGCGTTATCTAATACGATCCCTGGCGGGGACCTATTTCCTGTCTCACTGCGCCCTACTGAACCTTGCCCGATGGCCGCAATCGGCGCAGCTCCAGCGCACAAGCGATCCCATTTAGCGCAGCCAGCTTAAGATTGTCCGCAGCCAGCCATAGCCAGAACCGGGTCGAAAGACCATCATCCATCGTCTCGCGATTCACTCGCACCATAATGTCCTCCTGCCCTGCAGCACTCAGATTGCTGGGCGGATCGGACTCCGCCACGACAACATCCACATGCTCACCCGCTAGGGCCTCTTCCACTTGCTCTACCGTCGCAGGTTGCGCCAACTCCACCAACACCGACGCAACGTAGCTGTGAAACACCGGGGTCTGAATCAGCTGCAGCGCTAACGGAGGCAACGTCCCCCCGGAGAGCCCTGCATAGTGACTCCGAATCCGCTGCTCAGCCTCTTTCAGCTTCACCTTCGCAGCCTCTCCCAGCGACGGAAGCATATTGAACGACACCTGCGCATCGTATTGTTCCTTCGGCAGGTCATGGAACGACAGTAAGTTCACCGTCTGCTGATGTAACTCATCCATCGCGGCAGGGCCATGCTCTGAAGCCGGCTCCATTACCGTCGCAGCAACATGCGTTAGCGGAAGCTTAGCCTGCAACCGTGCCGCCACCAGCGCCAGCATAACCGCCGCGGGATGCCCCGAAACCACAGCCGGCGTCTTCAAGTCAGGAGCTGCGCCGGAATGTGAATTGCCGCCAGGCACAACCACTGCCGCCAGCGGCGATCTCACCAACACATCTCGCTCTGCCTCCAGCGCATAGGTAAGGTCAACAATACTCGCGCCAGCCTTCCGCGCTTGCTGCCAGTGCTTCTTCGCGACCTCAGCATCACCCGTGAAAAAGACAAAGTCCATCTTGTCAAACGACGAAGTCTCAATCCGCTGCACAAACGAAACTTCATCCCCCGCTGCCGTTACCCGGCCTGCAGCCTCTTCGTCATCCAGCAGCACAAAATCCGATGCCGCCAGCAGCGACTCCTGCAACTCGTCGGTCAGCTCTTTGCCCACCAGCGATGTCGCTCCCACAACTCCGATTCGATACATTCCGTTTGCCATTGCGACGCAACTCTTCTCTCTCTGCAGACAGCACCAGAAAATCACAGGGCCCGCAGGTCAACTTGTCTCGCCTATTTCACTTCGCTGTTCCCGGAGTCTGGCGCCGGTCCCGACTCCAGGAGTATGCCAATCGTGCCAGCACCCCCGAGATCAGGTACCCAATCGCCAGCATGATCAGCATCACCTCAGAATACAGAGCGAGCAGCGCGCCCACCACTGTAAGCCCAGCGACAAACTGAAAAGGATGCCTTCCACCCAGGCCAATCTCTTTACCGCTCCAGAATCGCCAACTGCTCACCATCAGAAAGCTCGTAAGCATGATCAAACAAAGCCACCCTAGAGCGAACAACGGATTGCCAATCGGCACACCATCACGGAAGTGGATTACGGAAGCAATCACTCCCGCACCTGCCGGAATCGGCATGCCAACAAAATACTTGTGCCCCGGTCGCCCAGGATTCCGCGGTTGAGGATTGATGCTGATATTGAAGCGGGCCAATCGGCTCGCACCACAGATCAAGAACACAAAACAAACGAAGACACCCGCATGAACCAACTGATCGCGCATCAACGCATGCGCCGCCATCATCGGCAGCATACGAAAGCCCCAGATGTAAGCCAGCAAACTCGGAGCGACGCCAAACGTGATCACATCAGCAAGTGAGTCCAACTCCTTGCCAAAGTCACTGGTCGTACTCGTCATTCGTGCGACCCGTCCATCAACGCCGTCAAACAAAACTGCAAACCCGATAGCCAATGCCGCCCGGTCAAAATAGCTCGGGTCTGCTAACGTACCCTGCACGCTCTGCGTAATCGCATAGTAGCCGGCGGCAATGTTGCCCGCCGTAAACAACGAAGGCAGGATATACATCCCGCGGCTAGGCTGGCGCTTGATCTTGCCTTCTCCGCCGCTCAACTGCACCAAATCACTCGCTTCATTCTGCATTAGGCCACCACGGATGCAGTCGATGCTTCCAGTTCCACACTTCGCTGCGGCATCACCGCGAGCACTGAAGATCCACCCTTAACTCGAGAACCGGTCTTGACTTTCAGGTCAGCGTCAGCCGGCATCAGAACGTCGACGCGCGAGCCGAACTTGATCAGACCCACACGTTGTCCCCGTTCCACGCGATCGCCTTCCTTTAAAGTGCAGACAATGCGTCGCGCCAGCAACCCGGCGATCTGCTTGAAGCTCACTTCGTACCCACCTGCGTCGATCACCACCAGAGTCTGTTCATTGTGCAGTACTGACTCAGCTTTCATCGCGTTCAGAAACTGGCCATGACGCAACTCCGCCAATTTGACGATCCCGCTTACAGGAGAGCGATTCACATGTACATCGAAGACATTCAGAAAGATGCTGACTCGCAGATAATTTCCGCTCACCAGTTCAATCCACTCTGCTTCGGTCACAACACCATCTCCCGGAGAGACGATGAGACCAGGTCCAGTAGGAATCTCGCGCGCGGGGTCCCGGAAAAACCACAGGAAAAATACCGCCAGCAAAATCGGCAGCGACAGCAAGGCAAGGGAATGAGTCAGGGCCCACAGAATTGCTGCAACCGCTCCCAGCCCCAACGCATAGAAATATCCATCTCGAACCATAAGTGTCTATTATAAGGCCTCAACCGCGAACCTTTGGCCCCCAGTTCTGGCCTTCTCCGAGCCACTTTGGCCCACCCTATGACTGGGATGCAAACCCGTCGTACCGTCGGCGCAGTAGTTCCATCTCATCCTTCAGGCGCAGCTTCAACTTCTTAAGCGTCACCTCTTCCATCTTTTCCTGCTCGGTCGGATAGGGCTTGGCCCGGAGCGTCTCCAATCTGCGAGCATAAAGGCTATGCTCCAGCTCCAGTCGGTGAATCGAGGGTAACGGCGACGGCTCCGGCAGAGCCGAAATCTTGGCGGTTTGCATAGGCGCACCTCACAAGGCAGACGGATTCCCAACGAACGCCGACACGCTACCACACCGCAAACATCAGTGGCAAAGCCAATTATCCTCAGGCCCCTAACTTCAACTGCATCAGCAACGCGTCCTCCACCGGATCACGGTAGTATCCCGGCCGTCGCCCCACCGCCACAAATCCCAGCCCCTCATAAAGCGCGATTGCCCCCGCACTGCCGGCCCTCACTTCAAGATCGACTTCCGCAGCACCCTCCCCCCGGCACCACTCCACCACCGCCCCACATAGTGCCCGCCCACACCCCATCCTGCGCGCCGTTGCCGATACCGCGACGCTCTCCAATTCACCCGCCCCAGTTCCCTTCAATCCCACTACCATCCCGACCGCGAAACCCACTATCTGGTTCCCCAATACAGCGACCAACAAACAACGCCGAACCCCACCCACCCCCGAATCCGCCACCCCAATTGCGTCCACAATGGAGCTATATCCCGTCTCAGCCCAGTGCGGAGCTTCCGCAGTCGCTCGCTCCAGCGATACCACTGCCGCCACATCAGCAGCACCCGCCATCCGCACATTCCAGCCATCGATGCTCTTCACACCCCATGCTCCACACTCATCTTCGCCAGCAGTTCATAGTCAGTCCGCCGAAGATAGTTTGCATCCAGCACCGCCGCATCATCGACATCACCCTGCTCCAATCGCTCTAGCGCCAGGGCCAATAGATCATTGGCCCCGGGTTCAGGCACCAGCAGAACCGCAGTCCCCAGCGACTCCGCAACCTTTGCCTCGCACGCCACCATCGCACCACTTCCCACTGCGGCCAACACAGCTTCCCGCGTCAGCAGTGTCTCTCCCTGGCGACGCCGTCCCAAATACTCGCCGTAATAGAACTCGCCCCGCCCAGCATCGAGAACGGCATGCACCGGCGCATCCGGCTTGCCCGCAGTAGCTGCCAGCAAAGCAAGGCGCGAAACTCCTATCAGCGGAATAGCTCCAGCCTCACTCAGACCCTTGGCTGCACTCAGACCCACCCGCACACCGGTAAACGATCCCGGGCCATGCACCACTACCACCGCTGCCAGCTCCTTCAGCCGCCACCCGTTTGCCTCCATCATCTGCCGCACCGCCGGCACCAGCCGCTCGGATGACGTCCGCCCCGGCAGCACTTCCATCGCAACAATCCGCGTCTCTAACGCCGCATCCGCCAGCGCAATCATCCCTTCAACCCCACAAGTGTGGATCAGCAATAGCCGCATCAGTCTCCGCCCTTCGTCTCAGCCAAAGCATCGCCCACAATTTCCAGCAGCACCCCGCCCGTACTCGCCGGATGCACGAAGAAATACCGGTGCCCCCCCGCACCCACCTGCACCGCCGCACTGGCCAGCCGCACCCCCTGCGCCGTCAACCGAGCGAACATGGCGTCCACTCCATCCACATGGACCGCCACATGGTGCAACCCCTCGCCACGCTTCGACACAAATCGTCCAATCGCCGAATCGGCATCCGTCGCCTCCAGCAGCTCAATCCGGCTCTCGCCCAGCGGCAGCATCGCTGTCCGCACCTGTTCAGGCTCCACCGTCTCTTCCGCAGTCACCACCAACCCCAACGACTCATAAAACCCGCGCGCCTCAGCGATACTCCGCACCGCAATTCCCAGATGATCCAGCCGCAGACCATCAGCCCGCTGAAACCGCATACTTCTTTCCACCCCGTGCTTCGTAGCGGCCCGTGCTCGCACCGCCTCCATCAGCGTCGCAACCCCCTCCCCGCTCGTCCCTACCGTCCGAATCGCCGGCGGAACCCATTCTCTCGGCTCCGCTCCCAGCGCCTGCATCGTCACAATCTCAGTCTCCAGTCGCTCCGCGCCCTCGCGGTCAGCCTTGTTCACCACAAAGATATCCGCGGCCTCCATCACGCCTGCCTTCAGACTCTGCACCTCGTCACCCATCCCCGGAACCAGCACCAGCACCGTCACATCCGCCACCCTCACCACATCAACTTCGTCCTGCCCCACCCCCACCGTCTCGATCAGAATCACCTCTCGCCCCGCCGCTTCCATCACGCAGCAAGCTCCCTCCACGCCATGCGCCAATCCACCCATCGTCCCCCGCGAAGCCATGCTACGGATAAACACACCCGCATCCCCCGCAAACCCCTGCATCCGAATCCGATCACCCAACAGCGCCCCGCCGGTATACGGGCTGGATGGATCGACAGCAATCACCCCTACCGTCTGCCCCTCCCCGCGCAGACACCGCACCATCTGGTCGACCAGCGTACTCTTCCCCACTCCAGGCGGCCCTGTAACCCCGACACGTAGCGCGCGCCGCCCCGTTTGGCGACAGGCCAGCAGCAACTCCGCCGCCTGCGGGCTTCCGTTCTCCACCAACGTAACCGCCCGGGCCAGCGCGCGAACATCTCCGGCGCGCAGCCTCGCCACCATCTCCTCGACTTCAGACGAATTTAACCCGTTCAAATCTCCGCCAACACTCACGTCAGCGATGATACCGCGCTGCCCTTCCGCGGTGCCCCAACAACCTCTGCTGGAAATTTCACCTACGAGAGCACTTTTTCACATACAATTCCTCTGCCATCAATCTAACCTGAGGACACCACTTGAAAATGATCCGCCCAACCCGTTTCGCGACCCCACTTCTGGCAGCTTCACTCTTTGCTTCCGCCTGCACCTTCGCTTCTGCACAGGTGGAAGGCGAGCACTACCGTCAGGCCACCAAGCCACATGCCGTCCCCGCCATTCAGGAGACCGAGACGCACGCTCAGCGCGACGCACGCATGAAGTGGTGGCGTGAAGCCCGATTCGGCATGTTCATCCACTGGGGCCTCTACTCCATCCCCGCAGGCACCTGGGACGGCAAACAGGTCCCCAGCGTCGGTGAGTGGATCATGAACACCGGCTCTATCCCAGTCGCCGATTACAAAGCCCTCGCCTCCAAGTTCAATCCCACCGGCTTCAACGCTCACGACATCGTCGCACTCGCGAAGTCCGCTGGCATGAAGTACATCGTCATCACCGCCAAGCACCACGACGGCTTCGCCATGTTCGACTCCAAGGCCGACCCATTCAACATCGTCGCCGCCACTCCCTTCCATCGCGACCCGCTCAAAGAGCTCGCCGAAGAGTGCCGCAAGCAAGGCGTCAAACTAGGCTTCTACTACTCGCAGGATCAGGACTGGACCGCCCCCGGTGGAGCCGCCTACAAGACCGGCGATCACAAGCCGCCCACCAATCACTGGGACAAGGCACAGGACGGCAGCTTCGCCAATTACCTGCACACCAAGGCCATCCCACAGATGGAAGAGCTGCTCAACAACTACGGAGAATTCCCGGTCGTCATCTGGTTTGACACACCCACCAAGGACATGACGCCAGCACTCGCAGGCGAAATCGTTGCCCTCCTCAACAAACACCCCAACCTCATCTGGAACAATCGCCTCGGCGGCGAGTACAAGGGCGACACAGAGACCCCCGAACAGTTCATCCCTGCTAAGGGTTACCCTGGTAGCGACTGGGAAGCCTGCATGACCATGAACGACACATGGGGCTTCAAGTCCTATGACAACAACTTCAAATCCACTGAGACCATCGTCCGCAACCTCATCGACATCGCCAGCAAAGGCGGCAACTACCTCCTCAACATCGGCCCCGACTCGCACGGCATCGTCCCCGCACCTGAGGCCGAACGTCTTCAGCAGGTAGGCAAGTGGCTCGCGGCCAACGGCGAAGCAATCTACAACACCCAACCCACCCTCTTCGGTTCAGAAGCCGGCGCTTTCAGCCAGACTGAAAAAGAGAAGAACGGTAAACCTAAGTTCATCCCGTCCTGGAACTGGCGTTCCACCACCTCCGCCAACAAAATCTACATCGAGATCTTCACCTGGCCCAAGGGCACATTCCATCTCAACAAGGTTTCGCGGAATGTAACCAGCGCCTACCTGCTCGCCGACCCCTCTCACACACCGCTGAAGGTCACCAAGTCAGGCACTGGCATCGATATCCAATTGCCCGAAAAGGCACTTGATCCCATCGCCACCGTGCTCGTCCTCAACACAACAAAGTAACCTGGGGTCAATCGTCGCTCTCCCAAACCAACCTTCCCACCCATCGTGCTGTTGCGATAGGTGGGAAGGTTTTTCGCTTCTCAACGGACTAATGCTGCAGGAAATTGACCTGGCGTTCATTCGCCTTCCTTATACGGACAATACAAATCTTTTGTTGGACACGATATGAGGGCTTCGCTAGGATGAGCACACTAACCCCACAGTTTGCCCATCCTGGTAGTGCTGAGAGAGCCCAAAACTATGGCCATCGCGTCCTCGTCTGCATCCGCACAGATCCAGAAGCTTGTTGATGCAACCTATGAGAAGTACAAAGACGTAGACGACGGAGCAGTCGCCACCTACATCCCAGAGCTATCCAAAGCAAATCCCGATCATTTCGGAATTTGTCTTGCAACGGTAGGTGGCGAGGTATTTACCGCCGGCGACTGGGAGCAGGAGTTCACCATTCAGTCCATCTCCAAAGCCTTCGCATTTCAGATGGCACTGGAAGAGAGGGGCCGCGAAGAGGTGGCCAAACACGTGGGTGTAGAGCCCAGTGGCGATGCCTTCAATGCGATCGAATTGGAGGCGACAACCATGCGTCCCTTCAATCCCATGATCAATGCCGGGGCGATTGCTGTGTCGTCGCTCATCAAAAAGGGATCACCCGAAGAGGGTGTGCGCGGGTTCGTGAAGCGCATGGAAAAGGCCGCGGGACGGCCACTCCGTATTGACGAGTCGGTATACATGTCCGAGTCGCAAACCGGGAATCGAAACCGCGCAATCGCCTACCTGATGTTAAACTGCGGCATCATCGACGCAGAAGTAGATCACACCCTTCACCAGTATTTTTCGCAATGCTCGCTGCTCGTAAACACGAAAGACCTGGCAATGATGACGGCAACACTCGCCAACTTGGGCGTCAATCCCGTCACCAAGACTCGAGTGTTTGACTTCCAGTTCATCAAGGATGTGCTAACCGTCATGTTCACCTGCGGCCTCTACGATTACGCCGGGGAATGGGCATATCGAGTGGGGCTGCCAGCCAAGAGCGGAGTGGGCGGCGGCATTATCAGCGTGGTCAATCGTCAGTTGGGGCTCGCAGTTTACTCGCCCAAACTTGATGCCAGGGGAAACAGCGTACGCGGAATCCTGGCGTGCAAAGAACTGGCGAGTCACCTGGGACTACACGCGTTTGAATTTACCAACGTAGGATCCAGCTTCATCGAATGGTTGATTTGACGCGGCAAATCGCGAGCCCGGTCGCCCCGCGTCTTCACTGCAGCTAGCTCGGCTGACCTCGATCGTCGTCCCCCCATCTCTTAACTTGCGGCGACTGGTAATCGTGTTCCTCACCGCAACACCGCACGTCGTCATCAGCACCAAAGCAGCCCAAAGGCGCCCTTCATCGCCATCTTTTTCATCACAATTCCTTTGGAACAATAATCCGAAAACTTACACATCGTCGCGCACAGTTGCTCCTTGTGGCTCTACCAGTTCAAATGGACATCACTTCGCGCTTGACACCTATATCCCAACAGCGTCTATCCTCATCCTCGACTCGCCTGAAATAAAATCTGTTGACCCTACCGGTCCCAGGCGGCGATGGTCCAACCATTTGCACCCGGGAGTGTCTCCGCAATGTCGACGAAGTCCGCCAGTCTTTCCAGCGAAGGTTTCACCAGTGAAGCACCCGAAAAGCCCAGTACCCGCTGGTTTGTCTGCGCCCTTCTCTTCGCCGCAACCACCATCAACTATATGGACCGCTCCGTCCTCTCGTTGATCGAGCCACTCCTCCACAATCTCCCCTTCATGGGCTGGGACTTCACCAAGGACTCCACCCAACAGGTCGTCTTCAACAACAACTACGGCAACATCATCATCTGCTTCCAGGTCGCCTACGGAGTAGGTCTCCTCACCGCAGGACGCATCATCGACAAGCTCGGCACCAAAATCGGTTATGCCGTCGCCATCGCCGTCTGGGCGCTCTCATCCATGGGCCACTCCCTGGTCAAATCGGTCCTCGGCTTCGCTATCGCCCGCGCCATGCTCGGCCTCGGCGAGTCAGGAAACTTCCCCGCCGCCATCAAAGCCACCACCGAGTGGTTCCCCTCCGAAGAGCGCGCCCTCGCCACTGGAATCTTCAACTCCGGCTCCAATGCCTCGGCCTTCATCGCACCCGCGCTCGTGGCCTTCGTAACCTACCGCTTCGGCTGGAGGGCCGCCTTCGTCACCACCGGCTCCATGGGCCTTGTTTGGCTCGTCGTCTGGCTATTCTTCCCCTACAACCGTCTGCGCCGCGGCGCCACCCAGACCCAGATCAACCTGCAGGAGGTCGTATCTCCCTCTGCAAGCAACGGCTTCTTCGCACTCTTCGGAGATCTCTCCAGGCACAAGGGCATGTACGCCTTCGCCATTGGCAAGGGCCTTACCGACCCCATCTGGTGGTTTTATCTCTTCTATCTCCCCAAGTTTCTGCATGAGAACTACGGCCTCGATCTCGCCCACGCCTACTGGGAGATCGTCACCGTCTACGCCGTATCCAGCGTCGGCTCCATCGCTGGTGGTGCGCTCTCCGGCTTCCTCATGAAGCGCGGCTACAGCGTCAACAGCGGCCGCAAAATCGCCATGCTCACCTGCGCCCTCTGTGTCCTGCCCATCATGCTCGTCCCCTATATGGGACGCATCTCACCCGGCAGCTCCTGGCCTGCTGTCGCACTCTTCGCCCTCGCAGCCGCCGCCCACCAGGGCTGGTCTGCAAACCTCTTCTCGACCCCGACAGATATGTTCCCCTCCACCGCCATCTCCACCGTCGTCGGTCTTGGCGGAACCATTGGCGCGGTCGGTGGCGCATCTTTCACTTGGGTCGTCAAACACTACTTCGCACTCCACCCCATGTTGATCTTCACCCTGGCTGGCTTTGCGTACGTCACTTCACTGCTTATATTTCAGTTGCTCGTTCCACGCCTTGGCGTAGCCCGCAACGCCTGACCTATCTCATCTAGAACACCCACGCCGCGCCATCCTCAACCCGCGATACTACTCGTTGAGGATGGGCGCGGTCTCCCATTTCACCAGCGCTCTTCGCAATCCGCAATCCTGCCGTGTTACTCTTCTCAAACTTCCGGGCAAGGAGCATTTTTCGGCGTGAAAAGAGAAGTAAACAAAGAAGTGAATGACGAAGTCACTGGTCACAGCCAGCTCACCATGCAGGTTGTTGAGCATGTTCGCGCACTCATCAGCTCTGGCGAAGTCAAACCAGGTGATCGTCTTCCGCCCGAACGAGAGCTCGCCCGCAAGCTCAAGATCAGTCGCTCCAGCCTCCGCGCCGGCATCGGATTTCTCTCTGCCATGGGCGTCCTCAAGAGCCGCCACGGCGCTGGAACCTTCGTCTCCAGCGGCCCGCCTGCTCTCGACTCCAGCTCCCTCACCGTACTCGGAGCGCTTCACGGATTCCTGCCCTGGCAGATGTTCGAGGCTCGTCTCGTGCTCGAATCCAACGTAGCCGCCCTCGCAGCAGAGCGCGCCACCGACGAGCACATCGCCGAACTCGCCGAAGAAGTCGCTGAGATGTATGCCGCCCTCGACGATCCGCACGAATATCTCATCCACGACGTCCGCTTCCATCGCACCATCGCCCGTGCCTCCGGCAACCCCATCCTCGGCGCCCTCATGGAAACCATTACCGCCAACCTCTACGACAACCGCCGCCAGACCGTCGACTACACCCAGAACCTCAAGGAATCAGCCGAGATGCACCGCGAGATCTTCCGCGCTATCCGCTCCCGCAACCCCATCCAGGCACGCCGCGTCATGGAAGAGCATCTCAACGAAGCCCGCAAGGCCCAGGACGCGGAACTCGACGCAGAGATGAACACCCAGGCCGATACCGTCAAGTCCCCCAGCTAACCAGCCAGCGCAATCCCCTTTCAGCAATCCATCACTCAGCCGGGTGCCCCATTCATGCAGCCTCATCGCATGAGTGGGCATCGGGCAAAGCACGACCGCCTTCCTCGACTCCCTCACAAAATTCTCATCGTGACCCCGCATCCGCCATCCACCTCCCCAACTCCACACTTCCCCTACGGCAACCATCACCCTCCCTGCTAAACTGACCTTTGGCCCCCATCATGTCTGAGACACAGAAAAAGTTCTACCTCACCACCCCGATCTACTACGTCAACGCGCGCCCCCACATCGGCCACGCCTATACCACCATTGCGGCCGACGTCATCGCACGCCGCCACCGCCTCCTCGGCGACGACACCTTCTTCCTCACCGGAACCGACGAGCACGGTCAAAAGATCGAGCGCTCCGCCGCCGCCGCTGGCATCCCGCCCCAGCAGTTCGCCGACCAGGTCTCCGCCTCCTTTGAAAACCTCTGGAAGCGCATGGGCATCACCAACAACGACTTCATCCGCACCACCGACGCCCGCCACAAACGCGGCGTCCAGAAGCTCTTCACCACCCTCCAGGCCAACGGCGCCATCTACCTCGACACCTACACCGGCCAGTACTGCATCTCCGACGAGGCCTACGTCGACGGCCCTCCCGGAGTCGTCTGTCCAGACTGCGGCAACGTCACCGAAACCGTCAGCGAATCCAATTACTACTTCAAGCTCTCCGAGTACGGCGACCGCATCGCCCAACTCATCGAGTCCGGCCAACTCAACATCCAGCCCGACTCCCGCCGCAACGAAGTTCTCTCCTTCGTCAAAGGCGGCCTCAAAGACCTCTCCATCTCCCGCACCAGCTTCAAGTGGGGCATCCCCGTCCCCGGCGACGAATCCCACGTTATCTACGTCTGGCTCGACGCTCTCGCCAACTACATGACCGCCCTCGGCTACGGCTCCGACGACCCCGCCGACATCGCCCGCTTCGAAAAGTACTGGCCCGCCGACCTCCACCTCGTCGGCAAAGAGATCATCCGCTTCCACTGCGTCTACTGGCCCGCCTTCCTCATGGCGGCCAACCTGCCCCTCCCGAAGGCCATCACCGCCCACGGCTGGCTCCTCTTCGAAGACTCGAAGATGTCAAAATCCCGCGGTAACATCGTCCGTACCGAAACCATCCTCGACGCCTTCGCCACCCTCAAACCCAAACCCGTAGACCTCCCCGGCGCAGTCCTCAGCGACGAGTACTGGAAGCACCAACAAGACCTCTTCGCCTCCGACGTCCTCCGCTACTTCCTCCTCCGCGAAATCCCCTTCGGACAAGACGGCAGCTTCTCCTTCGACGCCCTCGTCCAGCGCTACAACAGCGATCTAGCCAACGGCTACGGCAACCTAGTCAGCCGCACGCTTTCGATGATTACAAAGCGTGGCGGTCTTATTACTGAAGACAAAATCGCGGCTCTTGATCCAAACTTCATGGCCAATGATGTGCTTTCATACAGTGTCATCGCTCAAACCATTCAAGAGACTGAATTTGAGCTTGAGAAGTTATCGTTTGCTGCTGCGCTGTCAAAGATTTTGTCACTCATAGCGATGGCCGATGGCTACATGACGCAGTACACACCATGGAAGCTTGTTTCATCACCCGATCCGATTGATCAACACAAGGCCGAATTTATCTTGGGATCAGTCGCTCGCATGATCCGCATCATCACCGCCCTACTGTACCCAGTGATGCCCTACGCCACCGCCAAAGTCTGGGCCCAACTAGGCCTAGGCTCGATCGAAGAAGCCGCCAGCAAAGGCGAACTAAAAGACCTCCAATGGGGCGGCCTAAAATCCGGCACCAAGCTAGGCCCACTAGCCCCCATCTTCCCCCGAGCACCCAAGGAACTCATCCAAATCATGAACGACATGGAACAACCCACCGCACCCCAGAAGCCAGACCAGCCCGTCGACCTCCCCCACGTCAACTCCGACCACGACGCTGCTGTCTTAAAGCCCAGTGCCTTCCGCGAGGCGCCCATCTCCTCGCTCTCCGCCACACCGGCGCTCAATCCCATAGCCCAATCCATCCACCCGATTAGCGCTCATCACCCGCAACCCATCCCAGCTCAGGCTGCCGCACCAGCAACGCCCGACACCCCCACCATCGCCATCGACGACTTCGTCAAAATCGACCTCCGCGTCGCCCGGATCATCGTCGCCGAGCGCATCCCCAAGGCCGACAAGCTCCTCCGCCTCGAAGTCGATCTCGGCTACGAAAAGCGCCAGATCCTCTCCGGCATCGCCGAGTGGTACACCCCCGAAGAGCTCATCGGTCGAAAGATCGTAGTCATCGCCAACCTCGCACCCCGTAAGATGCGCGGCCTCGAGTCCCACGGCATGCTCCTCGCCGCCTCCCACGATGACCACGGCAAGCCCATCCTGGCCACCTTCGCCGAAGACATAGCCCTGGGCTCCCGCCTTCGCTAACGCCTGCCCAACCACACAACCGGGTGCCCCATCTTCGGCGCAGTTTCATCGCGCCTAAGGTGGGCATTCGCTCAGCGAACCAGCAACTTTAGTCCCTACCCCACCCACTTCTTCACTTCCCCACCAATCGCCACAATCACATACTTCACCGGCCCATCCCCCACGTTTCTCACCTGGTGCACGGTTCCATAAGCCACATAAAACACCCCACCCGGCACTACCCGCTGCGACTTACCGTTAAACGTCACCTCCAGCGTGCCCTCCTCCACCATCATGATCTCCGAGTGCTCAATCGCATGTGCCGGATTCGGCACTGCACCCGCCAACTGCATGGACGCATGCACGGCCACCGCCTCGCCCGTAGTCAGCGAACCCCGCACCACATCGCGCGATTCGCCACCGTTCGCCATCTTCTTCACCGGCATCCCCTCAAAAGGAAATACCTTCGAGATCGAGAGTACGGCACCGCCCTTCGCAGCCTCCGTTTGAGCCGCAGCCCTCACGCCGCCCACCGCAGCAACTCCGGCCATAGCACCAAACAGCTCACGGCGATTTAGCTCCCTCATCCCCTCAGCTCTCTTTCTGCACCCCGACCGCGACCACAAAATAGTTTGCCGGCGTATCCCCCACGTTCTTCAGCCCATGCAACACCATCGACGCGGTGAACACCACGCCGCCTGGACCTACCATTTCTCTCTTGTCGTCGCTTAGATACTCCAACTTCCCCTCGCGGATCAGCAGAAACTCCGAGTGCCGATGACGGTGCGGAGGATGCGGCATCTGGCCAGCAGGCAGCATCGTCTCATGCACCTCTACAAACTCCCCCGTAGGCAGCGTTCCCTGCATTACTGCACGGCTGGCCCCGCCATTCGCCGAAGGCTTCACCGGCAGTTCGTCAAACGCAAACACCTTCGACTGCGAGAGCCCTGTCGCACTTCCCTGCGCCTCCGCCGTCACACTGCCCAATGCCGCAAACGCCGACAGGGCCACACAAAGATCACGTCGATTAAGATTTTTCATGCCGACATCCTAACCGATTGGACCTACCTTAGTCCTCTCAGACAATCCGCCGAATTGCCCAATCGTCAATAATTTGGCTAAACTTCATCCGACCGCCTCAACGGAACTTTCGCATACTCTAGTTGATGCCGGTACAACCAATATCGACGGCCGCCTCGAAGTACCCTCGCTCGCGAACTGCAAAAAAAATCCGCTGCCACAGAAGAAGAACAGACCACCGACTTGGCACCAAAAAAAAACGGAGACATCATCATGAAGATTGTCAGGCCTTTTACAATTCTGGGCGCTCCACTCACCGTCATCGCACTATCTGCAGGCGCTTTCGGTTCCTCCCTGCAAGCCCAGACAGCTCCCTTCCATAAAGCTCCGGCCTCAACCCAGCAAGACACCAACCCCTACGCCGGACAGGTCGCTGCGGCCACCGTAGGCAGAGCCGTCTATGAGCAGAAGTGCCTCGCCTGTCACGGCGCCAACGCCCAGGGAGCCGGCAACATTCCAGCCCTTCGCGTGGGCCCAACCCAGGCCGCCCCGGATGGCTCCATCTTCTGGTACATCACTCAGGGCGACCTCGGTAACGGCATGCCCTCTGCGAGCAGCTTGCCCGAGCAGCAGCGCTGGCAGGTAGTCACCTATCTCAAGTCCCTGCCCAACGCCGCCCCGCAGCCCAGCAAAGCCGTCATCGCCGCTCCCGCAGCCACCTCCATATCGACCGCACCACCACCCCCCGCGCCCTTCACCGACTATCGATACGAGAAGCCCGGCCTCTCCCGTTGGATCAAAGCCTCAGACCTCCCAGAGCCAGCCCCAGCCACCTCTTCCAGCAACGGCCCTAGAGTCGTTCCGCGCCCTGCAAACGCATGGCCCCAGGCACCCAAGGGCTTCGCCGTCGGCCTCTACGCCGAAGGCCTCCACAACCCGCGACTCATCCGCACTGCACCAAACGGAGACATGTTCCTCGCCGAGACCGAGGCCGGCAACATCAAGGTCTTCCGTGGCATCACCAAAGACGGCAAACCAGAAAAAGTTGAAACCTTCGCCACCGGTCTCAACGGCCCCTTCGGCATCACCTTCTATCCCCTCGGCCCCAATCCCCAGTGGGTTTACGTCGGCAATCTGAACTCCGTCGTACGCTTCCCCTACCATAACGGCGACATGGTCGCGACCGGCAAGCCCCAGCACATCGCCGATATCCCCGGAGGCACCGGCCACACCACCCGCGACGTCCAGTTCTCGCTCGACGGCAAGATCATGTTCGTCTCCGTAGGCTCCCGCTCCAACGTCGATGACCCCGACACCACTCCCGAAGAAAAGAACCGCGCTAACATCCTCGCCTTCAACCCCGATGGCACCGGCATGCACATCTACGCCGCCGGAATCCGCAACCCCGTAGGCCTCGCCGTCAATCCCATCACCGGCGAGCTCTGGTGCTCCGTCAACGAGCGCGACGGCCTCGGCAACAACCTCGTCCCCGACTACATCACCCACGTCCAGCCCGGCGGCTTCTACGGCTGGCCCTGGTGGTACACCGGCAGCCATCAGGACCCACGCCACCTCGGCAAGCACCCCGAACTGAAGGGCAAGGTCATCGTCCCCGACGTCCTCCTGCAGCCGCACAACGCCTCGCTTCAGATGACCTTCTACTCCGGCAACCAGTTCCCCGCCGAATACAAGGGCGACATCTTCGCCGCAGAACACGGCTCCTGGAACCGCAACCCCCGCGCAGGCTACGAGGTCATTCGAATTCCCCTCCATCAAACCGGACATGCAGCCGGCGGCTACGAAGACTTCCTCACCGGATTCGTAGTCGACGACGCCAGCGTCTGGGGACGCCCCGTCGGCGTAACCACCGCCCCCGACGGATCCCTCCTCGTCACCGACGACGGATCAGAGTCCATCTGGCGCGTATCCTACACCGGCAAGTAGTTCGCTCCATCCACCGCAGCAATGCCCAGTACGGCCTCCTAACTAACGCTCAGTCACCACAGGGCGTAGGTTAGGAGGCCGTACCGCTTTACACACCTGAAACACCTCACAAAGCAATCATGCAATATCCTTAGTCCACAATCATGTCCCTCATCGACTCCCACGCCCATCTCGACTTCTTCACCGAGACTCCCGGCGACCTCGAAGCCGTCCTCACCCGCGCCCACGCAGCCGGCGTCCATACCATCCTCGCCATCGGCATCGGCGACGGCCCCGAAACCATGCACCGCGCACTCGACATCGCGCACAAACACACCAGCATCTTCGCCAGCGCAGGCATACACCCCCAGGAAGCCGCCAGCGCCACACCGGAAAACCTCGCCAAACTCACCACCCTCGCAGCCGACCTTAAGTGCATCGCCATCGGCGAGATCGGCCTCGACTACTACCACGTCGACAACCCCCTTCCCGACGTCCAGAAAGCCGCCTTCATAGCCCAGATGGCCATCGCAGCAGACGCCCGCAAGCCCATCCTCATCCACTGTCGTACCTCCGAACTCGCCACCCCCGCCGCAAAAGAAAAGTTCGAGCCCTTCGGAGGCCCTGAAGCCGCCTGGGAAGACCTCCTCGATCTCATCGCCAAACACTGGATCCCGCACAACCTCGGTGGCATCATGCACTGCTTCTCCGGCAACACCGATCAGGCTCACCGCTCCATCGCCGCAGGCTTCCACCTCTCCTTCGCCGGCAACCTCACCTACCCTCGCTCAGTCGCCATCCGCGAGGCCGCTATCCTGGCCCCTGCGTCCCGCATCCTCGTCGAAACCGACGCCCCCTTCCTCGCCCCCATCCCCCACCGCGGCCAGCGCAACGAGCCCGCCCTCGTCACCCATACCGCGGCAGCCCTCGCCGACCTCCGCGGCATCTCACCCACAGAGCTTGCCGCCATCACCACCCAGAACTTCCACCACCTCTTTCCCGCCACAGCCTGACATAATAGAAATCGACAGAGTTACACCAGAAGGAAAAACAACATGGCATCCGATAACAGCTTCGACGTAGTCAGCAAAGTAGAACTTCAGGAAGTCAAAAACGCCATCGACCAGGCATCAAAAGAGGTCCACGCCCGCTTCGACCTCAAGGACTCCAAGTCCAGGATCGAGCTCGAGGGCACCGACACCATTCAGCTTGCCTCGCAGGACGAGTACAAACTAGAAGCCGTCAAGGAAATCCTCTCCCAGAAGCTGGTCAAACGCGGAGTCTCCCTCAAAAACCTCGAGTTCGAGAAGATTGAGCCAGCATCCAACTCTTCCGTCCGCCAGAAGATCAAGCTCGTTCAGGGCATCCCCTCCGAAAAGGCCAAGATCATCGTCGCCGCCATCAAGGACTCCAAGAAGAAGGCCCAGGCCAGCATTCAGGGAGACACCGTACGCGTCGTCAGCAAAGACCGCGACGTCCTCCAGGATGTCATGGCCCTCCTTCGCGCCAAGGACATCGGCGTCGAACTCCAGTTCACCAACTTCCGCTCCAACTAAGCCACCCTACCGGCCTGGACGCCTGCCCCGGGTCCAGACCGCTGGGTGCCGTTGCACCATCAAAATTCTCCCTATCATTTTCTGGTGAAGTCCACCTCTGGGTGGACATCCTGATACTCTCAATAGCGAGTGAGTACCATCTCCATAGCGACCGCAAAAGAAGTCTTCGACCTCCTCCGCGACGACCTCGCTGCCATCGAGCAGGAGTTCGCCAGCCAGTCCGCCTCGCCCGTAGACGTCATCACTGACATAGCCACCTACTTGATGTCCGGCGGCGGCAAGCGCATTCGCCCCACCCTCCTCCTCCTCTCCGCCAAGGCCCTCGGCTGCACCAGCCAGTCCCGCATCCGCCTCGGCTCCGTAGTCGAGATGCTCCACACCGCCACCCTCGTCCACGACGACATCATCGACGAGGCCAACACCCGCCGCGGCCGCCCCTCCTCCAACACCACCTGGGGCAACTCCAAGTGCGTCCTCGCAGGCGACTGGCTCTACATGCAGTCCTTCTCCGCCGCCCTCGAAGAGCGCAACTTCCGCGTCCTCGACCTCCTCATCTCGCTCACCCAGCAGATGGTCGAAGGCGAACTCCTCCAGATCCAGAAGCTCGGCCACCTCATCAACGAGGAAGAGTACTTCGACCTCATCTTCCGCAAGACCGCCTGCCTCTTCAAAGTCTCCATGCAGCTCGGAGCAGCCATCACCCCCCAACACGGCTTCGGAGATCACGAAGAGATCGACGCCCAGCTAGGCGAATACGGCCGCAACCTCGGCCTCGCCTTCCAGATCGTAGACGACGTCCTCGACCTCACCGCCGCCGAAGACGTCCTCGGCAAGCCCGTCGCCTCAGACCTGCGCGAAGGCAAAGCCACCCTCGCCGTCATCCACGCCCTCGAGCGCGGCACAGGAGCCGACCGCGAAGCCATCCGCACCGTCCTCGCCGACCGCAGCTTCGACTCCGTCTCCCATCCCCAAATCCTAGAAATCCTCCACCGCCACGGCTCCATCGACTACGCCATGGACACCGCCTGCGCCTACGCCGAAGCTGCCCGCCTCTCCCTAACCGACCTGCCTGACTCCGAAGCCAAACGCGCCCTCCTATGGGTCCCCGGCTTCGTAACCACCCGCGACCGCTAGGCCGAACCTTCCAACTAACGCTCTCCCTATTGCAAATGGCGTCTAAGGCCGTCATCCTGAACGCAGTGAAAGATACTGTATTTGCATAACTTTCGAGCCGAGACAATCATTTATGGTACGTCGCAAACAAAAGCCCTTGATCGACCCAGGAATAGCTCTTCGCCTATTGATATCCATTGGTGTTATCTGGCTTATTGTGCAAAATCTGCAACAAATAATCCTTGGTATCCTTTTGTGCGGCGCCGCAGCACTTGCTTACCCAGTCATACGCAACCTTCGACGCGCCGATGCGCGACGCACTCTTCTCCATAAGGCACAGACCGTAATCGAGCAGCAAATGAACGCCTTGGTAAGAAGAAGGGCCCAGCTTGTAGTGCAGGACGCATACGGAAAGCCACAAATGGAGAAATGGGCAAAAGAAATGGGTCATTTTATAGCCCAGCACATTGGCCCTTCGCTTACTCCAAATGAATGGAGGGCACTTGATCGTGACCACACCATCGTTGCAAATCTCATTGAGACGCGGGTTGAGGCCGCAATGCAAAATCAGCCAGCGTTTCGTGAATTCTCAGATGACATGACTCCGACGGAATTTGAGAGCTTTTGCGCGGAGGAACTTCGCCGAGCAGGTTGGAACGCACGCGTGACCATGCAAAGTCGCGACCAAGGTGTCGATGTAGTGGCAGAAAAAGCGGACGTACGCGTCGTGATTCAATGCAAACTCTACTCACGGCCGGTGGGTAACAAATCTGTTCAAGAAGCAGCTGCAGCAAGGGCGCACGAGCAAGCACGCTATGGAATAGTAGTTACGAACAACAGATATACCTCAGCCGCCGAACAGCTTGCCTCTACAAATGGGATACTACTTCTCCACTACAGTGATCTATCGAACTTGTCCACCTTGCTCAGTAAATGACGGTGAAATTCTAGCTGGGGAAATCCGGCGCTGACTTTAGGTGGTTCTGAATGTGTGGTATCCCAGCCAATAGCACATTTCTCTCACCAACCCTCAATATTCTTATCAACCCCGAGTTGATGGCCTTTAGGAATGTTTGGAAAGAAGCCTTGGCGAATCAGATAGCGCTCAAACCGCACCATCTCTCGCCCACCGCGTACAAGCTTCTCCGCAAAAAGTGCAATTCTCTCTTCGCCCAACGCCCCTTGCTGGAGGTCTTCAGCCTCGCGGATAGCAACCTCTTCCGGCGTCGCGCGAAAAGCAATTAGATAAGGCTCGCGACGACGCTCTTCACGGAGACGATCTTCCTCTACCCTCTTCCAAAGCTCATCATCGGAGAGTTTTATCTTTGCCATTCGAGCAGCCTACTCCTCCTCATCATCCTCTTCAACATCCACCTCAACATCCAAATCCGCCACCCTCACCCCGCCACTCCCCTGCTCCACCAGCACCTGAATCTTCCCCTCCGCAGCCTCCAACTCGCTCTTACAAGCATTTGAAAGCTTCAGCCCCTCCTCAAACAACCGCACCGACTCATCCAGCGACAAGTCCCCCCGCTCCAGCTTCTCCACCACCGTCTCCAGCGCCGTTAACTGCTCTTCAAAAGTAGCCATCTATCGCACCCCCGCCTCAACAAACCCCAACACTTCAGCCGCGGCGCTGTACTTGCCCATCGGCGCACTCACCTGAACTCCCTGCACCATCGGCCTCGCCACCGCCAGCATCTCCTGAGCGATCTTCACTCCCTCAGCCCTCGCCGCCTCAGGCGAACCCGCCGCGCCCATCCGCGCCATAATCTCGTCAGGCATACTCACGCGCAGATCGTTCTTCATAAACTCTGCATTCCTCAAACTCGTCAGCGGCCATATCCCCGCAATCACCGGAATCCGGAAGCCCTCAATCCGCTTCAAAAACTCCTCCAGCAGCCGCAGGTCGAACACCGGCTGCGTAATCGCATACTCCGCCCCCGCCTCCACCTTGTACGCAAACCGCCGAATCTCCTGCTCCATATCCGGAACCCCCGGATTCGCCGCCACTCCAATCGTGAACCCCGTCGAAGCCCCAATCGAGTTCTTCCCGATATCCAGCCCGTGGTTCAGATTCCGCACAATATTCACCAGCCCGATCGCATCCACGTCGAACACCGCCGTCGCATCCGGATAGTTCCCCAGCTTCGGAGGATCGCCCGTCAAACACAAAATATTCTTCAGCCCAATCGAAGACGCTCCCAGCAGATCGCTCTGAATACTCAGCACATTCCGGTCGCGACACGTGTAGTGCAGCACCGTCTCAATCCCTACCTGCTGCTGAATCTGCACGCACAAGCTCTGCGCGCTCATCCGAGCACTCGCCCGCGGCGAATCCGGAACATTAATCGCATCCACGCCCAGCCGGTACATCTGCGCCGCCCCGGCAATCTCCTTCGAGCAGTCGATACCCTTCGGCGGCACAATCTCCACCAGCGTGCAGAACTCCCCAGCCGCAATCATCGCGCCAATCTTCGACCGCTCCGCCAGCGGTGGCGGCTCCACCTTGCTCTCCGTCTCCCCCGCTGCACTCGTACCCCGCTCCATAACTTGCGCACTCGACTCCTGTGCCTCAATCGCCCGCAAAGCACTCTTCATCGCCCGCGTATGCGTCGGAGTCGTCCCGCAGCACCCACCCACAAACGTCGCTCCCGCCTTCACAAACTTCCGTGCGAAGCTCGCCATGTACTCCGGCGAAGCCATATAGATATTTCGTCCATCCACTGACCGTGGCATGCCCGCATTCGGCATCGCTGCCAGCGGAAGGTCCGTCACCGCACGCATCTGCTCGATCACGCTCAAAACCGTCGCCGGCCCCGCGCTGCAGTTACACCCCACCGCATCCGCACCCCACTCCGTCAGCCGCTTCGCCGCCGTCGCAGCAGAGGACCCATCCAGGCAGTTCCCCTCTTCATCCACCGTCATCATCACAATCAACGGCAGCCCCGGAGCCTCACTCTTCGCCGCCAGAATCGCCTGCTCTGCCTCGGCCAGTGAGGTCATCGTCTCCACAATCAACAAGTCCGCGCCAACTCCCGGCCCACCCTCCGCCAGCGCCCGAACCTGCTCGGCAAACGCTACGCGTGCCTCATCCATCCCTACCTTACCCAGTGGCTCCAGCCTCACCCCCAGCGGCCCAATCGCGCCCGCTACGTAAGCATTGCTGGCCTGCTTCTCATGGATCTCCGTGACGCACTCCCGCGCCAGCCGGACACCAGCCACGTTGATCTCACGCACCTTGTCCTTCAAACCATAGCGTTCCAGCCGAAAAGCATTCGCCCCAAACGTATTAGTCTCGATCAGTTCCGCCCCGGCTTGCAGATACTCCGCATGCACTGTTCGCACCATCTCCGGCTGCGACAGATTCAGTTCGTCAAAGCAGCGGTTGATAAACACGCCCCGCGCATACAACATCGTCCCCATGGCGCCGTCGCACAGCACCGGATTCCTACGCCTGGTGCTCCCGGAAAACAATCGTTTCACCGCGTCCGAGGCCGCAATTGGTCCCGCACCAGAGTTCGTCCCCGCTCCATTACCGTCCAATGTCATCATCATCCCCGCCACTCTCCGTGCGCTCACCGCACGGCTTGGCTCATCACCTCATCCTAAGCCACCATCCTCACACACTCCAAGCCCACCCCGTCGCGCAAACCCGCTATCTCCTCTCCATCCGCTCAGTTAGCGTCCTTTGTTATACTCAGCTAGATAACAGTGGCCGCAAAACATGCCGCAGTACTCAGGTTGGAGTCGTTTACGTTGAAGAATCGAAGTCTCTTTGTCCAGTCCCGCTCCGCCCAGTTTTTTTGCGGCTTCCTGATCGCCGCGGCGAGCCTATTGCTCAGCTCCTGTCACAGCGCCGACTATTACTACTACAAATTCCCTCAGTACACCTTCGCGAACCGTCCCATCCCCCCCAGCAAGCTCGCTAACCGGGTCATGGTCTCCTACACCGCCAATGGGGCACAGGGCGGCCTCCAGATGCTTGACAGCCTGCGCGACATCCGCGGCAACGTCGAAGACACCATCAAGTCCTTCCCCATCTCCGGATACTCCTCCGGCTATCCCAGCCTCATCTACAACTTCCCAGAGCAGGTTCGCGGATACGTCTACTCAGACTCCGACGGCAGCCTTGCAGTCGTTGATTACAGCAAAGAGACTGCCTCTAGTAACGGTGGCGCGAGTTTCACCCCCAGATCCAGCTCCGTAGCCGTCCCCTCGCTCTTTACCCACTTCTACGGTGCTGAGGAGTCCGCCGGACAGCTCGTCGTCTATGACAACGTCGCGAGCCGCACCTTCGCACTAAACCTCCCCAATGTCTACAAAGTGTTTGTCAATCAGGGAGACACCGTCGCGCTGGCGATGGTGCGAAACTCCAACGCTATCTACCGCATCCTGAAACTCAACGCCAATCAATTCCCCACCACCCAGCAGGCAATGCAGACCATCGGAGCGGTCGACTGCCAGCCCTACAACGTACCCGTCTACTGCGTCGTTCCTGTGGCCAGCCCTCAAGACCCTGCCAACATGTTCGACCATCCGATCAACGCCTACTTCTCCCTCGACGGCAGCGGCGTATACATCCTCAACTGCGGCCCGGAATGCGGCGGAACCACCGCGAGCGTCACCGTCCTCGAGCCCGGCGCTCTCAACGTCAACACCATCCCCACAACGCCAACCTATCCGTCGGCGTACCAAGCTCAGATACTCGTCCCGGGTGGTGTCACTACAGCCGTATCTGACGGCACGACGCTCTACGTTGCAGGTCAGCAGCTCCTGACCGATGGCCTGTTCGCTGGAAATCTCTCCACCATCAACCTTGCCACCAACACCGTCACCGGCAAGTACTCCATCTCGGATGGCACCCACTCCAAAATACTCTTCGCAGACGACAACACCCTTTGGATTGGCTCACAATTCTGCGCCACCGGAGAACGCGCCAAGCTGGGGCAGAACTACAACTGCCTCACCCGCTTCGACCTCGGGACCAAAACAGCAGCTATCGTTCCCGCAGTCACTCCCGGCTCCCAGTCCGCCATAGTGAAATACCCCAACACCGACAACAATCTCTACTACTACGGCAGCCTCACCGGTCTGTGCTGGGTTCAGAACCTGCACAAGGTCTATACCGCTTACGGCGGCCAGGTACATGCCTTCAACACCGCAGACGGCTCCGAGATCAACAACACCCTCATCACAGTTCAAGGTACTGTGCTTGATGTGACTTACATGGACGCCGTCACCAACTCCGCAAACTAGCTCCTAAACTTTCTTCCGCAGTATTTGGCATTCTCGGGCTGGCGACGTCGAGCTTCACCTACCGTCGCCAGCCCGAGTTGCATCTCCCACCGACGCTTCACCGCTGCAAACTCCTCCCAGCCAAAATCGCATCACCAGGCTGTGACGCCGCCCGCGCACACTTGGTTACTTCGGAGCGACCTGCTCCGCTGGCAACTTCGCACTCATAAAAGAAAACTCATCGTAACCAATCCGATTTTTTCAATCGGCATAAATCCAACCGCCCCCATATCTCGTTCTCCCCATGACGACGCAATTAACTATTTGTGTCGAGGAGAGGTACATTTGTGGACAAATTAAACGAGCTCATTCACAACAGGGCAGTATCCCGGAGAAACTTTCTTGCGGGTGCAGGAACTGCCACCGCAGCCGCCTTCATCACTGGATGCGGAGACAGCAGCACCATCGCTGGACCCGTCCTTTCAACCGGCGTTACAGACTTCGACATCCTCAACTTCGCGCTCAATCTCGAATATCTCGAGGCTGAATTCTATCTTCGTGCCGCGACCGGATCCGGCCTCGCCACCGCAGATATCGGCTCCTCCCCCGGCACCGTCACTGGCGGGGCGAAAGTCCCAAACCTCACAGCCGCACAGCAGCAAATCCTCAACGAGATCGCCTTCGACGAGCAGTCCCATGTCCAGTTCCTTCGCAAGGCTCTCGGCTCCTCCGCAGTCTCCCGTCCCAACATCGACCTCGCAAACTCCTTCCCGACACTTGCCACCGCGGCTGGAATAACCGGTGTCACCTTCAATCCCTTCAATGATTTCGACAGCTTCCTCGTCGGCGCCTTCGTCTTCGAGGATGTCGGGGTGACTGCATACCACGGCGCGGCTCCGCTCATCAGTGCCTCCGGTATCACCTCTGGCTATCTCACTGCAGCTGCAGGAATACTCGCTGTTGAGGCTTACCACGCAGCTTACGTTCGCACCGCACTCACTGGTCGTGCGATCGCTGCAGCAGCCGCATCACCGGCAACAGCCTATCCCTACCTTGGCTTCGCCAATAAGATCTCAGCACTCCGCGCCTCTGTAGGCGGCGGCAACGAGACCACACTGAACGTCCCCACCTCTATCAGCACACCCAGCGCCATCGTTGCCGCAGACACCATGAACGCGATCGCCTTCTCCCGCTCCACCGATCAGGTTCTCCACATCGTCTACGGAACCGGCGGTGCGGCAGGAGTCGCGAAAGGCGGCTTCTTCCCCAACGGATTAAATGGCACCATCACCGTAACAGCGGCATAAGGATAAAAACCATGGCAACCAAAGAGACACAAAAAGTCGACGAAATTATCTCCAGCCGTCGCGCGATGATGATGCTCGGTGGAACCGCTCTCGCTGGCCTCGCCCTCACCGCCACAGCAAAGGCGCAGACCTCCGGTCCAACCGACAATGACATCCTCAACTTCGCGCTGAACCTCGAATATCTTGAGGCCAACTTCTACTACCTCGCAGCCTTCGGCACAACCATCGACGTAGCGAACGCAGCCTCCACCGCCGCTGGTGCAGCAGTTCAAGGCATCACCGGAACTGGAACGCAGGGCACAGTCTCCGTCAAATCAAACGCAAAGGTTCCCTTTGCCAGCGTTCAAGTCGGCTCCTACGCCGTAGAGACCGCAATCGAAGAAGGCAAGCACGTCGGCTTTCTCCGTGCCACCCTCGGCTCAGCTGCCGTAGCCCAGCCCACCATTGATCTCAACACCGCTTGGAACACACTTGCCACTGCCGCACTCATCGGCCCAGTCTTCGATCCCTTCGCCAGCGATGCCAGCTTCCTCATCGCTGCCTATGTGTTTGAAGACGTCGGTGTCACGGCCTATAAGGGAGCTGCTCCCCTCCTCAGCAATACCTCGACCGGCAAGGCCTACCTGTCGGCCGCTGCAGGCATCCTTGCAGTCGAGGCCTATCACGCCGGCCTCGTCCGCACTACCATCAACACCCTCGATCCAACCGGCGCCCTGGGCTATCAGGGACTCACCCAGAAGGTCTCAGCCCTCCGCGCGACACTCTCGCGCGCTGCCCTCTCCACCGCACCAAATCCAGACGACTACGGCGTCCAGACCCAGACCGTCTCTCTCGCCGGAGGTGCAGGGGTTAGCGCTTCCACCATCGTCGACGCCGATCCAGCCACTGTCATCGCCTTCTCACGCAACACCACCCAGGTCCTCAACATCGTCACCGGTGGCGGCGCCATCTCTGGCTCCGCAACCGTCAGCCCTGCCAAGGGAGTCTTCTTCCCCGCAGGAATGAACGGCACGATCAAGTAACCACATCGCTCAACTGCTCAGCGCTGAAGTCTGTCCTCACAGACTTCAGCGCCATTTTCTTTAATCACATCAAGCTATCCGGAAACAACGGCCCCAGACCTCACCGCCCCTTACCGCTTTCGCCTCTCCGCCAAAGCATTCTGCAACTGCATCTCAGCCCACGAGGTCGTCGGCACCTCAATCGCTTTCGCAGCGACTACCCGATTCTTGCCTCCCCGCTTCGCTTCATACAGTGCGGCATCCCCCATATCCACCAGCGTCTGCCAGTCCAGCCCACAACGGTCCGAAGAACTCACACCAAAGCTCGAATGCACCTTCAACGTCTCACTCCGATACCGGATCACCAGCCGGTCGATCTCAGACCGCAATCGCTCCGCCACCTTCAGAGCCTCTTCCATATCCGTATCCGGCAGCAGTACGCAGAACTCATCGCCGCCCATCCGCGCAACACAGTCGTGGTCTCGCACCGTATCCTGCAGAACCCCGGACACCGCCTGCAGCACTGCATCGCCACACCCATGTCCATAGCGATCGTTCAGTCCCTTCAGCCCGTCCAGGTCCATCATCACCACCGCCAGACGCCCCGCCTTTCGCTTGCACCGGAACACCTCCCTCAGCGCCACCCGCTTGAACGCCCAGCGATTCAGCAGCCCCGTCAGCTCATCCACCTGCGCCCGCCACAGCAACTCCAGACGCAGCTTCGCCGCTGAGATAAACATGTAGCCAAACGCCACCGCACCATTGGCCAGCAGCGATCCAATCAGCCACACCTTCTCCATCTCCTCTGCCGTATGCGTGTACTCGAACGATGGCCCAACTCGCAACGTCACCGCTACTCGCAGCATGTGGATAAATGCGTATACCGTCAGCGCTACGCCCGTAAACACTCCGGCTGCCTCCACGCCTTCGCCTGCAAAGCTGAAAACCACGCTGGCAGTCAGAGCAGTCTGCACTCCCAGAATCGCGCTCACCACCACCAGTTGAACCGGATAGTCCGACGGATGCCACACCTCATACACCGACACCGCCACCGCAATCGCCACCAACACCAGTTGCAGATTCCACAACAGGTTGCCGCGGTCCAGCAGCCCCGAAAAACTCCGGTGCAGCATCAACATCCCCACTACCAGCAACACGCTTACCGCTCCGCTCAATAGCCCGATAGGTCTGACGTCGTACATCAGGGCAACCCCTATCGCCAGCCCGCGACAGATGTTCGCCCCGGCAAACCACGTCGCTCCTCGCGTTCCTCCATTAATCCGCGCGCTCACCAGCAGCACGCCTGCGTAGAGGCAGAAGAATAGTAGGTTCACCACAAGAAGCGTGTGCGTCTGCATCTAGATCATTACCACCGGGAGTTTAAGTATCCGTGCAAGTGAAGCAGCCGTATTCAGCAGCCCCATAACCCTTGAATCGCGTCCAGTCCATTTAAATTCGGTCGCGTTCGCTACATACATTGTCGCCGCTGTTGACTTGGATGCAGAAAGAATTCTTCAAAGTCCACGCCTGCATTTCTTTGCATATCAGGACTTACGCACCAGCCAGGCCTTTGGATTGGCGCATCGCGCCACGCACTGGGAACTGTCCCTTCAGCCGTTCTCGAAGAAACGCAATCAGTTCCTCCGTGACGTACTCTGGCGGTCGCATCGGCAGAACAGGCGTCCCCTCCACCAGCTTCAACGACACACCCTGCCACTCCGGGCGCCCCAACGCCCCCGTCGCCACCAGAACCGCATCCGCACGGTCCAGATAGCGCTTCGCCGACTCCTTGAAGTCCCTCGTCGCAGGGTCCAGAACACTCAGATAAATATCCGGCTGCAAAAAACGCAGAATGCTGTTTGATTCAATCACTGCGTTCTCCGCCAAATCCAGCTCCTTCCGAATCCGCGGCATCGCCTCCGCCAGATCGCCCTGGCGCGTCCGCACCCAGAACGACCGCACCGCCCCCGCCGCCAGATACCGCGATGAGTCCGTCCCACTCATCCCGTCGCGCTCCTCGCTCACCGCCACCATATGCTCAGCCGTCTCGCAGTCGCACGGCTCCCCATTCGCCGAGCACATCCCATGCCCAAACTGCGTGATCTTCAGCGCCGTCCAGTTCAGATCAGGAAACGCAGCAATAATGCCGGCCACCACGCTCGTCTTTCCGATATTCCGGGTATGTCCGCCAACTACGACAACTGCCATCCCTCACCACCCCAGGCCTAACGCTTCTTCAACCGCGCCAGATCCCGCAGATACTCCTTCAAAGGTCTCGCCGGCCGGCCCCAGAACACCTCACCCGGCCCACGCATCTTCTTACCACTCAACACCCCGGCCCCGCCCCCCAGAATCACTCCAGCCCCGACCGTCGCGTGCTCACCAATCCCCACCTGCCCACCCAGAATCGCGCCATCCTCCACCACACTTGAACCCGATATCCCCGTCTGCGCTGCAATAATCACGTTCTTACCAATCACGCAGTTATGGCCGATATGCACCAGATTATCGATCTTCGTCCCTCGTCCAATCCGAGTCTCCCCCAACGCACCCCGGTCGATCGTCGTATTCGCTCCAATCTCAACATCGTCCTCTACCACCAGCGTCCCCTGCTGAGGAAACCGCACATACTGTCCATCCGTGCCCCGCACATAGCCGAATCCAATCGATCCCAGCACCGCTCCCGACTGCACAACGACGTCGTCGCCCAGCGTCGTGGCCCCGTAGATCGTCACGTTGTTCCCGATAATGCAGTCTTCGCCGACGATAGCCCCCGCCTCAATCACTGAGCCAGCACCCACCGCCGTTCCACGGCCCACCGTCGCCGTTGCATCGATTACGGCTGAATCATGGATGACATGCTTCACAAAACTATCCATCCAACGCCCACAAAGCGCGAAAGCGTACTTAGGATCCTTCACCGCCAGAATGCGAGCATCGCCGTTCAATGCCGCCTTCAACGGCGCAAGAATCAATCCAGCTCTGCTCTCCAAAGCCAGCGAAAGAGACGCGTCGTCCTGCGCAAATACAATCGCATCCTCTCCCGCCTTCTCGAAATTTGAAAGTCGAGTAAACGAGCGCCCATCTCCGCTAGGCTCCATGCCCAGCAACTCCTCGATCCCCTTGACCGTAATCAGCGTCATCAATAGATCCCCGCTTCGCCCGGCGGTCGCGTCTTCCAGCGCCGGTGCATCCAAAGCCACTGCTCCGGATACTGCCGAATATACCCTTCGATCGCCGCCGAAAACAAAGCCGTATTCGCAATCGAGTCCTGTTCCACGTCGCCGGTGTCGATCTTCTTCAGCTCTTCACCAAAATGCAGCACATACCTCTGCTCCGGCTCGCTCCACAACAAGAACCCCGGCACCACCGCTGCACCCGTCTTCTGCGCCACCCGCGCCATCCCGGAAGCCGTACACGCCTGCACTCCAAAGAACGGGACAAACACTCCCTGCGGCGGAGTCATGTTCGTATCCATCAATATCCCCACCGTCTCACCCGCTCGCATCGACGCAATCAGTCCTCGCGCAAAATCAGCCTTGTGAATCACTCGATTCCCATGCAGACAGCGAACCTTGTTCACATACGCATCCACCAGCGGATTATCCAGACGTCGAATCACCATCCCCATTGGGTGCCCCATCAACGAGTGGTAAAAGCTCGATAGCTCCCAGGCCCCCAGATGGCCCGTCAGCACCAGCACACCCTGCCCCCGCTCCCGCGCCTGCAGGTAGTTCTCCAGACCTTCATACCGGATATATTTGCTCGCCGACTCAGCCGTGTACCGCGGCATCTGGCAGAACTCCGCCAGCAGATATCCCAGGTTTCGATACACCGCTCGAAGAATCTGCTCTCGTTCTGCGTCACTCTTCTCCGGAAACGCCAACTTCAGATTCCGTGCTCCCACCCCACGCAGCCGCGACAACGCCGCATAAGCCACCTGCCCTACCCCCGCACCTATCCCGCGAGCCACCTTCCGCGGCAAAATACGCAGCGTCCCCACAAACAGCCATACCGCAGCAAACTCCAGCGTCTGCCGCATCGTCACCGTCCGCTGCGCCGATTCCTTCTGCTGACTTTCGTTCAAACTCTTAGTTTCCCGTTCAAGACCTTAGTCTACCGGGGTCCCGCTTAAAATACGAAGGGGCAGCCCAGGAGGCCACCCCTTCCGCTTTCTGTTATCCAAACAAACCTACTGGTTCTTGGCGATCACAAAGTACTTCGCCACCGTCCGCACAAACGGCCGCGCTGCAACCGGTGTTGCCTGGTTGCCCTTCAGCACTTCGGTGTAAGGAATATTCGCGCCATACATCGTGCGCGTATCTTCCTCATTCTGCGAAAGAACCGTGCCATCCAGGTTGATGCCCGCAAACAAACCTTTGCTACGCGAATAGGTCAGAAACTCGGCATTCAGTTTCCAGTCCGTACCTGCCTGTGCATTGCGGCCCACCGGACCGGCCGACGCCGCAGCATCCGCGCCAATCTTGAACTTGTTCTTCAGCATGTGCTGCAGGCCCTGATCATTCATCGCGACCAGCACCAGGTCCGTCGACTGACCACCAATCTGGAAGCCAAAGCTCCCTCCAGCCAGCTGCACAAATACCGGTGCACTCCAGCCCTTCGAAGTCCGGCACGTTGCAACACCCTGACCATACTGACCGCCCACCACAAATGCTGCCTTCTTGTAGCTCGGAACTACCACAACGCATGCAGCACCAGCAAGTATACCGCTTGGGATCGACTTGTCAGGAGTTGCCATCACCTGCGTAATGACGCTCTCGGCGCTGTTCAACCGCTCCGCCAACTTCTCCTTTTCGCTCTCGCCAAACGCCGACATCGAAGTAGCAACTAACGCCAAACCACATGCAATCACTGAAATCCGCTTCATGAATTTTTGCCTTTCAATTCCACACAGGGTATATAAATTTCGTTGTAAACTCTGGGTCCGCGCTAAAGCCCAACATAAACTGCACGATACCCAACACTCAGTACGATGAAGGAACAGAACGCTAAGTTGCTTCTTACCAAAGACCATGTGTGCGGGCTCCTGGAAAAGGGCTTCCGCTAATCGCATCGATCCGTCACGGGATACTGCAACCGTACATTCGCTACGCTCGCTCTAGGATATCGCGTCAGGGGCAACTGACACGCTTCAGTCAGCCTGATCACCCGGCCACCCGCCAGAAGACAAAAAAATGGGGTTGTAGAGTGTGTGCCAGGCAAGCCTGACGCGCTCTCTACAAACCCCTCTCCCAGGTCTGTATTTCTAGATTTCACTTTGCCTGACATCGCCACACCCCACAACGTTACGAAGGTATGTATACCTTTGAGCAAATAATGTTTACCAAACAGTAAATAGCCTGATTCCAGCCATCTCTACTTCAGCAGGTTACGAGTCACCGCATGCATGCTCAGAGCAATCCGGTTCTCCACGCCCACCTTCCGCATCAACCGGCCCACATGAGCTTTTACCGTCACCGCATCGATCCCCAGCGAAGTGGCAATCTCTCGGTTCGCCCGCCCGGCAGCCAGGAGACGCAACACCTGCTCCTCGCGCCCAGTAATCTTCGGTATCGCCTTATCAGCCTGCTCCGCCGCAGCCAGAGAGGAAGAATCCAGCAACTGCGACAGAACTTTTCTCGGCGCCCACACCGACCCATCCTGGACGATCTCGATCGCCATCCGGATCTCGCTCTCCTGCGCTGCGTGAGTCAGATATCCCTTGACCCCGGCCCCAATCACCCGCCGAATGAAGGCGTGGTCCGTCTCCGTCCCAATCACAATCGTCTTCAGTCTGGGGTGCTTCCGCCGAAAAGTCGAAAGCAGTTCGAAAAGATGCTCCGTACCCCCGGCATCGATCATCACCAGCGCAAGCCCGGTCACATCGAAGCCACCCGGCACCGTCAGCGGCACAATCTCAATTCGGCCTTCATCACCAAAGATCGCTTGCAGCCCCAATATGCGCAGCGGATCAGTCGCGATTAGCCCCACGCGCCATCGTTCTTCTCGTACCTGATTCATCAACGCTGGAGCTCCTTCTGGCCCAAAGCCTCAGTCCGTCACACAGGCAGCAGCGGCTTCCTGCCCGGGATTCAACTAAAGCTTCGGCAGAACGATCCCCTGCTGATGCTGATACTTCCCTTTGCGGTCCGCATAACTCACTTCACACATCTCATCAGACTGAAAGAAAAGTATCTGGCACAGCCCTTCGTTCGCATATATCCGCGCCGGAAGAGGTGTCGTGTTGGAGATCTCCAACGTCACAAAACCCTCCCACTCTGGCTCGAATGGCGTCACGTTGACGATGATCCCGCAGCGTGCGTAAGTCGACTTGCCCACGCAGATCGTCAGCACATCCCGCGGAATCTTGAAGTATTCAATCGAACGCGCCAAAGCGAATGAGTTTGGCGGCACAATCACACTCGGTGCCTGCACCGTCACAAACGATCGCTCATCAAAATCCTTCGGATCGATGATCGCGCTGTTAACGTTCGTAAATATCTTGAACTCGTCCGACACCCGAAGGTCGTACCCATAAGAAGACAGGCCGTACGAAATAACCCCGTCTTTTACCTGTTTCTCACTGAATGGAGAGATCATTCCGTGGTCCATCGCCTGCTGGCGAATCCAACGGTCACTTTTGATGGCCACTCTGGTTTGCTTCCCTTCGTGTTTAACTTACTTATTTTCAGTAAAATGAACTTTAAGCAGGTGACTTTCGTGCATCCCACTGCTTATTTACGCGCCTATTAGTTTCTTCATCTTACGGCAGCGTTCTATCGTTGACAATCTCGTGTCGAGTTTCTAACATCTGCTCATTGCCCCAGGTTTTTGTCTATCAAGCACTTATGAGAAAAATACAGCCCAAGGACGGCGACCCAAAATGATTAAGCAGGATCTTATACAGCGGGTTGTTGAACGCACCGGTCTGCCAAGAACCAAGGCAGAGGCTGCCGTTGACGCAATCTTCGACAGCATGAAGCAATCCCTCGTTGCAGGCGATCGCATTGAACTTCGCGGCTTTGGCGTCTTTACCGTCAAACCTCGCAAAACCGGAATCGGCCGCAACCCTCGAACCGGTGCCGAAGTCACCATCGCCCCAGGCAAAGCAGTTCGATTCAAGCCAGGCAAAGAACTCCACCTCCTCACCTAAGCCGATACTGCGCCTCGGTTTGCGGCTCGCGCTGGCTCACATCAGGTGAACTGCATCAACGTCGACTAGTATCGCTCGGCGTGCTATCCCCTGCTCATCCGCGAATCGAAGCATCGACCGCAGCACCTCCCCCAGCAGTTGCCTCCCCTCCGCTTTCAGCACAAAGTGGTATCGATAGATTCGCTTCAACCGAACGATCGGCGCAGCCGCTGGCCCCAGCACCCGCACCTTCTCCAGACCGGCCTGTTGAAACCACCGCCCCAGTGTTGAAGACCACGCCGTAGCCTCCTCCAGCTTCTCACTCTGGATCACCACATTCGCCAGCACTGCATAAGGCGGATAGTGCATCCATCGTCGATACTGCATCTCCTTTGCCACAAAACCCACGTAATCATGCTCCGCTGCAAACTTGATCGCATAGTGATCCGGATAATACGTCTGCACCAGCACCTTCCCCGGAAGCTCCCCTCGCCCCGCCCGCCCCGAAACCTGCGTCAGTAGCTGAAACACCCGCTCCGCTGCTCGAAAGTCAGGCAGCCCCAGCGCAAAGTCTGCCCCCACCACACCCACCAGCGTCACTCCATGGATGTCATGCCCCTTCGCGATCATCTGCGTCCCCACCAGCAGATTGATCTCGCCCGCATGGAGCCGTGTCAGCAGGCGCTCCATGTCGCTCCTTCCCCGCACCGTGTCGCGATCCATCCGCCCAATTCGTGCCGCTGGAAAGATCTCTTGCAGCCGCTCCTCCCCTTGCTGCGAGCCGGCACCCAAAAAGTAAAGATGCTCACTCGCGCACTTCGGACAAGTCTTCGGCACCGTCCTTCTGTAACCGCAATAATGACATTCCAACCGCTGCCCCGGCTGTGCCACATCACTCGTGACACCCTTGTGATACGTCATCGAGATCGCGCAGTTCTCGCACTCAATCTTGTCCCCACAACTCCGGCACATCACCACGAACGAGTAGCCTCGCCGATTCAGCAGAATAATCGCCTGTTCCCCGCGATCCAGCGTCGCCTGCGTCTCTTCAATCAACTTCCGCGAGAACAACTGCTCCTGCCCCGTCTCTTGAAACTCCGTGCGCATATCCACCAACTCCACCGCTGGCAGCGGGCGGTCCATCACCCGCGTCAGCATCTCCACCCGCGCATACCGACCCTTCTCCGCATTCGCCCAGCTCTCCAGCGAAGGAGTCGCTGACCCCAGCACCACCACTGCTTCATTCAACTTCGCCCGCATCACCGCTACATCCCGCCCGTGATACCGCGGAGTCTCTTCCTGCTTGTAGCTCGAGTCATGCTCTTCGTCCACAATGATCAGTCCCAGCTTCACCATCGGCGCAAACACCGCTGACCGCGTCCCCACCACAATCCGCGCCTCACCCCGCCGAATCCTGTGCCACTGCTCCGCCCTCTCATCCGGCGTCAGCTGCGAGTGCAGCAGCGCCACCTCGCTCCCAAACGCCGCCACCATCTGCCCAGCCATCGCAGGCGTCAATCCAATCTCAGGAACCAGTAGCAGAGCACTCCGTCCCGCATCCAACGCACGCTGCATCGCTGCAAAATAAACCGTCGTCTTCCCCGACCCTGTAATTCCATACAGCAGATGCGGCCGGAAACCACCCTTATCCATCGCAGCCGCAATCGTACTCAGCGCCTCCATCTGCGCCTCATTCAAAGCATGCTCGTGTGCATGCTTCTTCCCTTCAGCACCACCGCCCGCCCCGACGCCACCCAGATGAAAAGCCTCGGCCACCTCTTCAATCACCACCAGCCCACGCTTCACCAGGGTCCCCAGCGTAGACTCAGGAACGCCAGCCGCAGTCAAAGCCACAGCCTGCCGCAGGTCACGAACCCGCATCCTCCCTCCCACCGCCGCCAACTCTGCCATCACCGCAGTCTGATTCTCATTCAGCTTCGGCAGCCGGGCTTCCGCAACCAGCACCGCCACCTTCTCCAACCGCCGAGCGTCCCGCTCCTCCGCCACTGCCTCTCGCAGCAGCCATTTCTTCTTCACCATCCCATCCAGTAAACCCTTGTTCGCTCCCGTCGCAGACCGCAACGCACTTGCTTTAGCTGTCTCTCCGCCCTCCAGATAGTTCAGCACTGCATACTCACGGTTCTGCTCCTCCGCCGTCAGTCGTGACCGACGCGAAGACCCCTTCGCCGCTCCCTCATACAGCACCTTCCGCCCCGCCTCACCAATCCGGTAGCAGAAGTGCCGCTTCACCTCCGCCGCCAGCGGCAGCATCCCCCTTAACACCTCACCCAGTGGAGCCACATAGTACTGTGCAATCCACCCTGCCAGTTTCATCAACTCATCCGGCAACAACGCGGCCTCATCCAGCACCTGCTGCACCGGCTTTACCTCAATCCCCGCCGCCGGAGCATCCCCATGCACCCGCACCACAACCCCCATCAACCGCTGCCCCGCAAACGGCACCAACACCCGCGCCCCCACCACAGGAACCACCCCGTTCACCCCATAGGTAAACACCTGGTCCAACGGCACCGGCAAAGCAACATCGCAAAACTGAAGCATCCTTCCAGCTTAGCCGCTCCACTCACATCCAGCCACCAGTCCCTCCTCGCCACAGGGTCCAATCCGTCACGTATCATTTCGCGCATGACCTTCGCCCCGCCGACCCGGCGCCAGTTCCTCCAATCGACCGCCGTCGCCACCACAGCAGCTGCCATCGCTCACATAACACCCAGCGTCCTCTTGGGTCAGTCAATCTCACCCTCAGCCTCCGTTCCCTCCTGGGCATCCAAGCCCATGCGTTGGGCGCAACTCACCCTCGTAGAAGACGACCCAGCCCACTTCGACCTCGCCTTCTGGCTCGACTACTTCCAGCGCACCCGCTCCGACGGCGTCTGCCTCAGCGGCGGAGGCTGCGTCGCCTACTACCCCACCCAGGTCCCCTTCCATCACCGCAGCGCCTGGCTTGGCAACCGCGACCTCCTCGGCGAACTCGTCTCCGGCTGCCGCAAGCTCGGCATGTCCATCCTCATCCGCACCGACCCCCACGCCACTTACAACGACGTCCAGGCCGCCCACCCCGACTGGATAGCCGTCGACGCCTCTGGCAAGCCCCGCCGCCACTGGTCCTCGCCCGAAATGTGGGTCACCTGCGCCTATGGCCCCTACAACTTCGAGTTCATGACCGAAGTCCACAAAGAGATCATGTCGCGCTATCACCCCGACGGACTCTTCTTCAATCGCTGGAACGGCTCCGGCGACTGTTACTGCCAGCACTGCAGCGAAAACTTCAAAGCCGCCACCGGCTTCGATCTCCCCCGCTCCCCGAGCATGCAGGACCCCGCCCGCCGCGCCTACTTCCTCTGGACCCAGCAGCGCCTCATCTCCCTGCTCGATCTCTGGAACACCGAGATCCGCAAGTTCAATCCCGAAGCCGCCTCCATCCCCAACAACGGCAGCGGAGCGCTCCTCTCTCTCAACGCCATCGAAACCAGCAGCCGCGCTCCCATGCTCGTAGCCGATCGGCAAGCACGTCACGGCCTCGCCGCACCCTGGCTCATGGGCAAGACAGCCAAAGAGTATCGCGCCACCATGGGCAACAAACCCGTCATCGGACTCTTCGGCATCGGCCTCGAAGAGGAGTACCGCTGGAAAGACAGCGTCACCAGCAACGCCGAGATTCGCATCTGGGTTCTCGACTCCCTCGCCAACGGCATGCGCCCCTGGTTCAGCAAATTCTCCGCCACTCTCCACGACGAGCGCTGGCTCAAAGGCGTCGAAGACATCTACACCTGGACCGAGAAGAATCAACCAGACCTCACTCACCAGCAGCCCCTCGCCACCATCGGCGTCGTCTACTCCCAGCAAACCGCCTGGTACTACGGCGATCAACACGCCCAGGCAAAAGTTGAGGACTACGCCCTCGGCTGGTATCAGGCCCTCATCGAGTCCCGCATCCCCTTTGAGATGGTGCACGACCACCTGCTCGACTCCGCGCACCTTGCCCCCTACAAAACCCTCATCCTCCCCAACATAGCCGCCCTCAGCGACGCCCAGTGCGACCAACTCCGCGCCTTCGTCAAAAACGGCGGCAACCTCATCGCCACCTACGAGACCAGCCTCTACGATGAGTTCGGCACCCGCCGCAAAAACTTCGCCCTCGCCGATCTCTTCGGAGTCGACTGGACCGGCAAAGCCGAAGGCCCCATGCTCAACTCCTACATCCGCCTCGAACACGAAGCACTTTCAAACCACATTCTCTTCTCCGGCCTCGAAGACGCACCTCGCGTCATCAACGGCGTCTCACGCCTTCAGGTCACCCCACGCGAAGCCTTCGCCGAAACTCCCCTCACCCTCATCCCCAGCTACCCTGACCTGCCCATGGAGAAGGTCTACCCCCGCGTCACCAAAACCGACATCTCCTGCCTCTACCTCCGCAAGCCTGCTGGCCGCGTCGCCTATCTTCCCTTCGACATCGACCGCACCTTCTGGGAAGTCCTCTGCGTCGACCACCTCAAGCTTCTCCGCAACACCGTCCTCTGGGCCGACGACACTCCTTCAATCGTTCAGGTTGAAGGCCCCGGCTTCCTCGACGTCACCGTCTGGCGTAATCCCGGCTCCATCACCGTCCACCTCGTCAACCTCACGAATCCCATGGCAATGAAAGGTCCCTACCGCGACTTCTTCCCCATAGGCGCACAGACCCTCAAGCTCCGCCTCCCCGCCAATACCCAGGCAAAACAGGCGCGTCTGCTCGTCGCTGGCAAGACCATTCCCATCAGCCGCTCCGGCCCCACAATCACCATCACCGTACCCGGCATCCTCGATCACGAGGTCGTAGCCATAGACATCTAACCAGACCAAGAGGCAGCACACTCTACCCCTTCGCCGGAGCCTTCAACCCCAACTCCGCCATCACCATCTGCAAGTCCTTCCACGCCTCGCCCTTCTGTCGCGGGTCCCGCAGCAGAAACGCCGGGTGGTACGTCACCACCAGCTTCGCGCCCCGGCAGCTATGCCAGCGGCCTCGCAACTCGGCCAGCGACTGCTTCGCACCCAGCAGGTACGTCGCCGCCGTCGCGCCCAGTGCCACCACCACCTGCGGCTGCACCACATCCATCTGCCCCAGCAGAAACCCCTTGCACGTATCCGCCTCCACCGGCTCCGGAACCCGGTTCGCTGGCGGACGGCACTTCACAATATTCGCGATATACACATCTTCGCGCTTCAGCCCCATCGCGTTGATCATGTTGTTCAGCAACTGCCCCGCCTTGCCCACAAACGGCACGCCCGACGCATCTTCATCCGCCCCCGGCCCCTCGCCCACAAACATCAGCCGGGCTCCCGGATCACCGTCGCCAAACACAATCGTATGCCGCCCCGCATACGCCAGCGGACACCGCGTGCAATCACCAATCTCTGTCTGGATCGCCTTCAACGCATCAGCGCGGTCACTCACCGCAACGCGGTTCCCCGGCAGCGGTGCAAGATCGTCAAAACTCACGAGCTTTGAAATCGCAGGCTCCGCATAACTCTTCTCAATCGCCGAGGGTGCAATCGAAACTTGCGCGCGATCAACAGTCGCAGCAGCCAGCGGCACCGCAACTCTCTCGGCATGAGTCGTCACCACCGTAGCCGGTGATTCAACGGCAACAGGCTCGCCATTGCGATAAAAATCATGGACGCCCATGTCGCGAAAGTACTCGACATACGCCCGCAACTGCTGCCTTGCATCGTCAGCCATAGCTCTATGCTACCGCGTTCGGCAGTGAGTCACTTCAGCAGTTTGTTAGTTTGGAAGAATCAGTGGCGGCTCGACCAACTGCTCGGGCAGCACAAACTTTACGTGCCCTGCCTTGATCTCGTCCTGCGCCACACGGCAAGCCTTCATCGACTTGGCAACAATCAACGGCGTTGCTCCCGACTGCAGTTGCCGCGCTCGACGCGCCGCACCCTTCACCAGGCTGTACTTGTTGTGGAATGCATTCTCAATCGTCATGCGTCTCACCCCGTGGATTGAATCTACCTCAGCCATGCAGAAAGTCCACACAATTCGTGCTGGATGACCCATAATCTAACCCGCAACCGTGCTCCGTCCAAACGTCTTCAATGCTGTCCGTAACTTAGGCGACGCAGCGTCCGTCCGGCAACTCGATGCAATCGCTTCAACGCCATCTTGCTCTCCGCGCTCATACAGCACGATGGCCCGCATCTCATCCACCGCCTCATCCAGCACGTCATTCACCAGCGCATACTTGTACTCCCCAATGCGCTTCAACTCATTCTGAGCCTCAGCCAGCCTGCTCTGGATCACCGTCTCCGAAGTCACATGCTCCGCCACGCTGCGGTTGCGCAATCGCTTCTCCAGCACCTCAGGACTCGGCGGCAGAATAAAAATCGAAACCGCCTCCGGCAGCTTTTCCATCACCTGCATCGCGCCCTGCACATCAATATCAAGTAGCAGGTCCTTGCCTAGCGTCTTCGCATGTTCCAGCGCAGACAGGGCCGTCCCGTAGTAGTTGCCAAAGACCTCAGCCCACTCCAGAAACTCACCCTTCACAATCTTGTCCTCAAAATCCTCACGCGTCGTGAAGTGGTACTCCCGACCGTTCGTCTCCGAACCCCGCGGCGCCCGCGTCGTATAAGAAATCGAAAAGTCCAGACCCTCCACCAGCGATCGCAACTGACTCACCAGCGTCGACTTCCCTGAGCCCGACGGGGCCGAAATGATAAAAAGTATGCCTGCCATGCGCCTCTGATCTGCCTCGCCAATTCTTCTGCCAGTGTACCCGCACCCGCGCCGCAACTTACTCCAGATTCTGGATCTGCTCCCGCGACTTCTCGATCTCCGCCTTCATCTCCAGCCCCAGCTCTGTTATCCGTAAACCGTTGCTGCCCGTCCCACCACTCGTCTTGGACAGCAAAGTATTCACCTCCCGATTCAGTTCCTGCAGCAGAAAATCCAGCCGCTTCCCCAACTCTCCCCCCTCCTCCAGCAACGCAAGGAAGCGGTCCACATGCGTCCGCAAACGCACCAACTCTTCTTCAATGTCGCTCTTCTCTGCCATCACAGCAGCCTCGGCCAGAATCCGCTCCTCGTTCACCGCTGCGCCCTGCGTCAACTCCGCAATCCGCACACGCAACCGCTCAAACTGAGCCTCACGCACACCGTACCGTAGCTCACTTACCTCCGCCGCAAACTCACCAAGCCGCAGCATCGACGCCTGCAGTTCCGCTGCCAGTGCGCTGCCTTCCTGTCCACGCGCCTCATTCAGCTTGCTCAGCAACGGCCCCACCTGTGCCAATACCGCCAGGTCGAGACCCGGGATATCTTCCCTGCTCACACTCATCTCCGCGCTCATCATCCCCGGCGTACGCAGAATTGCGTTCAGGTCAGGCTCGGCCGATACCCCATGCAGACTTGCAGCCTCGCGATAGGCCTCCACATACGCAGCCAGCAGATCTGCGTTCAACTGAATCTGACCATTCGTCCGTCGTTCAACCTGCAACGTCACTTCAACATGCCCACGCTTCAGACGCTCCTTCAGCATCCGTCGCATCTGCATCTCCAGCGCATCGCTCTGTGCCGGCAACCGAAGATGCAAATCCAGAAATCGGTGATTCACGCTCTTGATCGCCAGCGTAAACGCGAGTTGCCCACGCACCGAACCCTGCACACTCGCGTACCCGGTCATCGAATAGACCACACTCACGCAATCCCCTCCACGCTCGCCAGCGCAATATCTCCACTCTCGATCGGTGCCAGCTCAACGTCGCTGAACTGCAAGTTGTAAAGTCGGCGATACGTTCCAGATTGCTGCAACAGCTCGTCATGCGTGCCAATCTCCGTAATCGCACCGCTCTCAATCACCGCAATTCGAGTAGCCTTCCTCACCGTCGACAGCCGATGCGCAATCACAAACACTGTTCGGCCCTTCATCAAATTCGCCAGCGCTGCCTGCACATACTGCTCGCTCTCCACATCCAGTGCGGAAGTCGCTTCATCCAGAATCAAAATCGGAGCATTCTTCAGGATTGCCCGCGCAATTGCCAGCCGTTGCCGCTCTCCACCACTCAGCCGCGTGCCCTTCTCCCCAACCTTGGTGTTGTAACCATCCGGCATGTTCAAGATGAAGTCGTGCGCCAACGCCATCCGCGCTGCCTCCTCCACCTGGCTCATCGGAACATCCGGCTGTCCATACGCAATATTGTTCCGCACCGTATCGTTGAACAGCACTGTCTCCTGCGTCACTTTGCCGATCTGAGCCCGCAACGAGGCAATCGTCACATCCCGCAGATCATGTCCATCAATCAGAATCCGGCCCTCATTCACATCGAAGAACCGTGGAATCAGATTCACCAGCGAAGACTTCCCCGCACCACTCGGCCCAACAAACGCAATCACTTCGCCCGGCTGGACCGTCAGGTTGATCCCATGCAACACCTGCTTAACCTCGCCATCACTCTCATACGCGAAGCCCACATCCTCAAACTGAATACTGTCCTTGAATCCCTTCAGTACAAACGCACGCTTCTTCTCGCGCACATCGTCCTGCGCATCCATAAACTTGAAGATCTCTTCACTCGCACCCAGAGCCTGCTGAAAACTGTTGTAAAACAATGCGAACTTTCGCACCGGGTCGTACAGAGTAAACACCGCAAACAGAAACGCAATAAAGTCCCCCTTCGTCATGCGGTGACTCACAATCTGGTTGCGTCCAATCCACAGCAGCAGTGCAATCGCAATCGATCCAATCGCATCCATCAGTGGAGAACTGATCGCCTGCACACTCACCGACTTCAAATTCGCTCGAAACAGCCGCCGCGCTGCCCGGCGAAACCGGTTCATCTCCCACAACTCCATCCCGAACGCCTTCACAATTCGATTCCCCGTAATCGTCTCGTGAAGAATGTTCTGGATCTCGGCCAGCTTGTCCTGTCCTTTGCGTGTCGTCTGCCGCACGCGCCGCCCAATCCGCCGTGCCGACGAGATCACCACCGGAATAAACAGCAGCAGCACCCAGGCCATCTTGCCACCCAGGAAGATCACCGCACCCACCATGAAGATCAGCGTGAAGAGCTGCTGTAAAAACTCCCCCAGCACCGTCGACATCGCAGTCTGCACCCGCTCAATGTCGTTGATCAGCGTAGACAGCAACGACCCCGTCGTATTCTTCTGGAAGAACCCCACCGACCGCCGCAGCACTGCGTTATAAAGATCGTTTCGCAGGTCCGTAATCATCCCGAAGCCCGCATAGTTCACCAGGTACGTTCCAGCGTAGTCGCACAGCGATTTGATAATCGCCGACACCACCAGCGCATACGCCACCACGGTCCACGCATTGTGGAAGTGGCTCGGAACCAGAAAATGCAGATTCAGTTCACGCGATAAATGCGGCACATGAAACACCAGCACATCGCCCCAGGCGGCCTCCGGGCTCAGCACCTGGTCGAAGATAGGCTTCACCAGCATGATGCGAAACGCAGCCATCGCACCCACGGTCGCCATCAACAACACCGACGCAACCGAGTAAAGCGCATACGGCCGAATGTACAAAAGCAATCGCCAGATACGCCTCAAGCCACCACTCTCCGGATCATTCTAGTCATACTGCGCATCTCACTATTCTAGTGCGTCACAGTCTCCAGTGCGCCCAGCTAGACGGCCAGCACTCCTACCGCGGCATATCCCGATGTGCCGTCTTTACCCGGTAACCCTCCGCCGCAAGTCGCTTCTTCATCTCTTCAGCAATAAACACCGATCGATGCTGCCCACCCGTGCACCCAAACGCCACCGTCAGATAGCTCTTGCCTTCCTTGATGTAATGCGGCAACAGAAACGTCAGCATCTCCGCCGTCTTATCCAGAAACTCCTGCGTCTGCGGAAACTGTCGCACGTACTTCGCTACCTTAGGGTGCTTGCCCGTTAGATTTCGAAACTCCGGAACGAAGTGCGGATTCGGAAGAAATCGCACATCAAACACCAGATCTGCATCCGTAGGAACGCCGTTCTTGAAGCCAAAGCTGACCGACGAAATCGTCAAATTCCGGTCGCTCTCCTCCCGCTCAAACTGGGCGTTGATGTGCGCCCGCAGCTCATGAACGTTGAACTTCGTCGTATCCAGCACAATATCAGCCACATTGCGAATCGGATCCAACCGCTTCCGCTCTGCCCGGATCGACCGCAGCACTGTCTCGCTGCGCCCCAACGGATGCGGCCGGCGCGTCTCAGAAAAACGCCGCACCAGTGCCTCATCGCTCGCTTCCAGAAACACCACACGCGTCGGCAGCACCTTGCGAACCTTCTTCAGAATCGCTGGAAACTCGTCCAGACGCATCCCTTCGCGAACATCCACCACCAGCGCCGCACGCCCGTTCTCCTTCGACTGCCTCACCAGATCGGCAAATCGCGGCACCAGATCCAGCGGCAGGTTATCCACCGAATAGTAACCAAGGTCCTCAAACGCCTTCAGCGCCGACAACTTTCCCGACCCCGACATCCCCGTAAGAATCACCAGTTCGCGCGGTCCATCAGGCGCTACTTTCGAGGTCACTGCCTTAATCACTTGCTTGCGTGGCATGCGAAATCCTAGCATTAGCCATTCATTCTGGCCGCTCTAAATTATTATCTTCCTTCAAAACTCGAAGGCCACAACAGCCTCGATTGCAGCTCTTTCTTGCCCAGTCGCCTACGGAACCTCGATCAGTTCCATCTTCCCATCTCGTTTGCGATGCAGCACCATCGCCTGTCCTGCGTAGTCACGAAACACAAAGACTTCGCGGTCCCGGAACTCAGCTTCCTTTACCGCCTCTTCCAGCGACATCGGGCGTAGCGCCACCGAATCCGACGAGCGCACCACATGAGGCTCAGACAGCGGCGACTTCGACGGAAACGAGTGAACCAGCATCGGCACAGCCTTACGCCCCACACTGTTCTTTACCGTGGGCTTGGCCGTCACGACCTTTACCGGTATCGCCTCCACCGGCTTCTCCTCCAGCTTGCTCACCCGGCCCTTGATGCCGTCCTTCGGATGCCGCTTGATCGTCGCCGACTTCTTGTTGTGCCGAATCGCCTGCTGTTCAATCTTGCTCAAAGCATCGTGCAGCGCCACTTCCATCTCGGTCGCTTCACACAACGCCACCAGGCTGTGATTCTTTGTCTTTACCGTGATCTCGGCACTGCGCCGGTACTTCTCCGTCGTCAAAATCACATGCGCGCTGCAGGTCCTGCCAACGATTTTGGCAACCTGCTCCAGCCCAGCCTCTGCCTTCAGTTTTAGTTTCTTTGTAATGGTTGTCTGTCTACCGGTGTACTCAACGTTCATCCTGCTCCACCTCGGGCCTGTTTAAGAAACTAATACTGCCCGTCAGCGTACACGACGTTGGTGGGTACTTGGAATCTGCATATCTTCGCGATACTTCGCAACCGTCCGGCGAGTCACCTGAATCCCCTGCCGCTGCAGCTCTGCAGCCAACTGGTCATCTGTAAACGGTTTGCGCGAATCCTCTTCTTCAATCAACTTCTTCACCTTGCGCTTCAGCAGCACCAGTGGCAAATCACCACCCTCCGGCCCATTCACGCCCTCTGAGAAAAAGAACCGCAATTCGAACACGCCCTGGGAAGTATGAACATACTTGTTCGCCACTGCCCGGCTCACCGTCGAAGGATGTACGCCAATCTCTTCAGCCACTTCTTTGATCATCATCGGCTTCAGCGCTTCAACGCCGTGCTCCAGAAACTCCTGCTGACGCCGCACGATCACATCACAAGTCCGCACAATCGTATTCTTCCTCTGCTCAATGTTCCGCAGCAGCTGGATCGCCGACTTGTAGCGTTCCTTCACGTACTCTTTTACTTCCTTCTCCGTCTTCTTCTCGCGCAGCATCTTCCGGTAGCCCTGATTCAGTCGCAGCGTTGGCATGTCTTCTTCGTTCATCAACACCACGTACTTCTCGTCGCGTTTCACAAACGCCACATCCGGCTCAATCAGCCGTGTCTCGCTCTCGTTGTACCGCTGTCCCGGCCGCGGGTCCAGCGTCCGGATAAACTCCACCGCCTCTTGCACCTCCTCAGCAGACCGGCCACAACTCCGCGTCAGCTCCCGCATGTCCTTCTTCTGCAGCAGCGCCAGGCAATTCGTCACAATGTGCGACGCAATCTCAAAGATGTCGGTACGGTCCGCACTCGGTGCCGACACTTCGCTGGCATAAGTGTGACCATTGGTCGCAGCACGCTTCTGCCGCCGCTGCAGCACAATCTCAGCCTCGCGTCGTTGCGCGCTGATCTGTAGCAGCAGGCACTCCCTCAGGTCGCGCGCTCCAACCCCGATCGGATCGAGATAGTTAACAATCTCGCGTGCCTCCTCGATCACTCCCAGAGCCGTTTTCTGCTCATCATCTGCCGCTGCAAGGTCAACTACGCCGCTCTGCCGCTCATCCGCCTCATCCAACGCAGACTCAACCCGCAGACTCGGGATCCGGCCCCGCATTCCCCGCTCAAACGGAATCGGCTCCGACCGCGCCGGGGCCTTCGCCTGCAGGAAGGCCTCTACCAGTTCTTCATCACTCGCAGTCAGGTAGCCGTTCTCATCCAGATTTCCCACCACCAGCTCCGTCGCAAACCGCAACTCCGGAGTCAGTGTCAGCGATCCAAGCTGCCACGCCAGATGGTCGCTCAGCGTGCTCGGCTGGGAAAGAAAATTCTCGAACGATGGCTTGTCGAACTCTTCAAAATTAGAAGACGCCGTCTTGAATCCCGGATCCAGAAAGTCCTGAAAGTAGCTCCCAAAATCAATCTCATCAAACGGATCCTTCTCAACCCGCTCGCTATCCGCAGCCACCTCTTCCGCCGACCGCTCCCGATCACCCTCCTGACCAGAGCGCTCATCCAGACTGACGCCTGTCTCTTCCAACTCTTCCAACACAGGATTCTCCACCATCTCCGTGTTGATCATCTCTTTCAACTCCAGCTTGTTCAGCGCCAGGACGCTGACCATCTGCACCAGTCCAGGTGTTAGCACCTGCCGTTGCGAGACCTTTACATTCAGCTTGGGTTGAAGGAGCACGTATTACCTTTCTAACATCCGCTTCCACTAAAAATAAAGCGGACTCAGCGTTTGGCGCTTGTCGTGCCCAGCAGTTCCAAATGCGCCTGTGCGCTCTGGCTCTGCCAAGTCTACACAACCCGGCACCGACTGGCTGTAAGTCTAATCCTGCCTTAGGCTGCACTCTCTGCACCGATAGCACCCCAGCATTACAACGGAAGTTGTATCGCAATTAATCCATTAAAAATTTATCGCCCAGATAGATCCGCCGCACCTCAGGATCTCTCCCCAGCTCTCCCGGAGTCCCCGCCCGGAAGATCTTGCCTTCATTGATGATATAGGCCCGGTCCGTCACCGACAGCGTCTCCCGAACATTATGGTCGGTAATCAACACGCCAATCCCCTGCCGCTTCAACCCGAAGATTATCTCCTGCAGATCCAGCACAGCAATCGGATCGATTCCCGAAAAAGGCTCATCCAGCAAAATAAATGCCGGCTCAATCGCAAGGCATCGAGCAATCTCAACCCTGCGCCGCTCTCCGCCGCTCAGCGCATATCCACGTGTCTTGCGAACGTGCCCCAGATTCAACTGTTCAATCAGCTTCTCCGTCCGCACCCTCCGCCGCTCCCAGCTCAGATCCTGAGCCTCCAGCACAGCCAGAATGTTGTCCTCCACCGTCAGCTTCCGAAACACGGAAGGCTCCTGCGGAAGATAGCTGATCCCATAATTTCGCGCGCGCAGATACATCGGCAGCCGTGTAATGTCATTACCATCAGCCAATACCCGTCCAGCATCCGGACGCACCAGCCCCACAATCATGTAGAAGCTGGTCGTCTTGCCCGCGCCATTCGGCCCCAGCAGCCCAACCACTTCGCCCTGCTCAATCTTCAGGCTGACGCCCCGTACCACCTGGCGTCCGCCATACGACTTCCCAATCTCATCTGTCGACAACATCCTCATAGCTACTGTTTCACCTGCGTCTCCGTCCGAACCCTCTCCCCCGCAACACGATCTGTCCCATTAGAAACCACTACGCTATTATCCCCCGCATGGAACCGCAAGGACGCACCCGTAATAGTCCCACGCGCCTCATCAATCATCTTCGGAGGATTCCCCGGTGTACCCGTCATCACAAACATCCCATCCGCAGCCGTGTAAACCACCTGCTCCCCCACCGCTCTGCGCCCTGGCTGTTCAATCTCAATCCGGCCCGTCGCCTGCATCCGATCCACACTCCCACCCATAAAAGCCATCTGGCTCGCTGGATTCACTCCGCTCGATGACGCCTTCGCCTTCACACTGCCATCAACCGCAGCCGCCTGTAGAAACACCGTCACCTGCTGCCCCCGCATCGTCCCATCTGCACTCTGCGCCTGCACGCCACCAGTAAAATCTGCCTGCCTCGTCACATCCGAGTAAATCATCTCCCGGCTCGCCACCCTCACTACTCCTGCCTGCTTCGCTGTCGTCTGCTTTGCACCTGCCGCGTCCTTCGTCGCCATACCAGCCACCGCCCCGGCGCTCACGAACACCGCATGCACCATCGCCCCTCCGCGTTGGCCCTCACCACGTGCAATCAGCCGCCGCTGCTTCTGCTCCATCTGCAACACCGGTGCCTCCACCTGCGATGCTCCCTGCCATAGCCGCGCTGGCCTGCCTGCAACGCCATAGAAATCCGCTACACCGCTCTCATGTTTCAGTTCTGCTCGCGCCGCCAGCACATGCACCATGTCCCCCGCGCTGCCCGCTTGCTGATAACTCGCCTTCACCCCGCCATCCGCCACAGCATCTCCTGTCGGCTGCTCCAGCACCACCCGGTCCGCCCACAACACGCTCCCGCCATCGGACACCTGCACCGTCCCCGTCAAAGTCACCTTCTCCGTACTGCCGTCATACGTAGCCCGGTCAGCCGTCGCACGCTGCTCGGTCGCTCCAACCGAATCGCCCGCCTTGCTTCCAGTCCCATCCACGGGCTTCACCGCTGGCTGATTGGTCATCACCACATGCCCCTGCTGCACCGCGGTCGCAATCTCCTCCACCCCCTGCCTTGTCACAGCCTTCTTCTCCGTAGCACCCGCCGCCTTCACACCCTTCCCAGCCCCCTGCGCAGCAGCCCCTCGGACCCCGCGAACCTCACTCCGCCCCGCACGACGAAACTCCGCATCAATCGTGTCGCCAGAACTCGTTTCCACTCCGCCCGTATCGTTTACCCGCCGAAGCACCGTATGTCCATCACCATGTACGTCCTTCAACTGCGCAGTCCCATCCCGCACCACAAACGCCGCCGTCAAAACATCGCCCGACAGAGTACTCGTAGTAGTCCCGCTATGCCCGCTCTTCGCTCCCGCTACCGGCGGATTCACCACCGTCAAATGCGCATCGCCCTCAGCCTTCGCATCGTGGATCTGCACCCGCCGCTCACTATCCGCAACCAGTCCCAGGACCACTCTCTGCGCCACCAGTTCACGCTCACTCCAGGCCGCCTTCACCTCTTCTGAAGACCGCACCCGCTCATGCAGACGAACCCCGCCCGTCATCACCACCTGCTGCAGCCGCCCCGCCTTGTCGAACCCAGCCCTGCCCTCTTCAGCCTCGCCACGAGCCTCCTGCAGCGGACTATCCGCCACATAACGCACCGCACCCGTCAGCAGCGCCGACTCAGGCTGATTCTCACCATTCAATCGCACCTCCCCACGAGTACCCGTCAACCGCGCGCCATCACCCGTCGTCAACGTCACACTACCGTCAGCCTGCAGCAGCTCCACGGTGCCGTCACGCCGCATATGGATCGTCGCCCGCTCCGCCTCAGCCGTCCGCCCATTCCCCGCCCCGCCCACCGTAACGTACTTCGCATGCGTCAGCATCACTTGTTCGCTCTGCCGGTTCAGCTCCGCACGCGTAGCCGTCAACACCACTGGCAGCCCCTGCTCCAGTCCATTCACCTTCACCGCGGACTGCAGCACCAGTAAACCCGAGTCCGAGTTATAGTCCGCTCCCCTCGCATGCCCCGTCATCCCGTGAAACTCGAACTCCAGGTCCTGGTCCGTCGCCGCCACCCCCAGCTTCTTCAGAAATACCAGTCCACTCGTCTTCACATGAATCAACCGATCATCGTCCGCCGGATGCTCCTTCGCTTCCCGCCCCGCAGCGTAATCCATCTTCCCGTGCGCATCCGTAGGCGCTGGCGCCTGAAGATCCAGATGCACTTCACCCATCGCTCGAATCACTTCGGCGATCTGGTCGTACTCAAACTCGCTGCCATAAATTCGATCCACCCGGTTCGAACTTCCCTGCCCACGTCCGTACAGAACGATGCCCACATCATGCAACGTCGTCTTGCCGTCCTTATGCTGCACAGCCTTCGCCGCATGGATCGTAAAAACCGTCTTGCCCTGCACCGACTGCGAGTACGTATACCCATTCGCCTCGCGCTGGATATCTACGCCCAGTTTTCCCGGCAACCCCGCCAGAAACCGGTGCGATCGATAGTGTGCATACCCAAGAAACGCGCCGATCACCAGCACCAGCAAGCTCGCGCCCACCAGCAACCAAACCTGCAGCCTCTTTACCGAAACGTTCATTCGCCCGCCATATCTATCATCTCACTACTAACCCGCTACTCCTTTCCCATTTACTCCCCATCTCCTGAGTCCCAGGCCCTCCCCACTGCATCTAAACTAGTTCTATGGCAGATCAGCTTTACCTTAGCCTTTGGTTCCCAAACTTCCGCTTCGAGGCCCTCCCCGCAGCGCTCGTCTCCGTGCTGCGCCAGTTCGCTGTCATCAGTGGAGAGAAACGTGTCACCGCCGCCACTGTCTACCCCATCAGCTTCACCGAAGCCCCTACCTACCAGCGCATCTACGTCAACGACGACCGCGCCCAGGAAAACTCAGACACCTCCGCCTCCATCATCGAAAGCGCCGTCGCCGAAGCCACCGAGCAACTCCACGACGATATGGCCTACGAGTTCGAAATGCGTTGGAACCTCTGGTCCCCCGAGCTCAGCAACTCCGCCATCCCCACCGGCGACTCCACCGACCCGGACGACTCCAGACTCGATCCCCTCTGGAAGCTCCGCCCCTCCACCGTACGTATCATCGGCTTCGGCCCCTCGTTCGACGACGCCAGCTTCGACCAGAACGGCCACATCCGCATCGACTTCGGCCTCGACACCCACTGGACCTTCGAAGATCTCCCCCTGGACGACTCCCTCAGCGGCGATGACCTCGACAAGCTCGCCCAGAAGCGCATCCAGCAAAACATCGAAATCCTCCTCGCCTTCACCCTATCTGTCGAAAAGCACTGCGGCATCTCCAGCCGACTCCTCTGGACCGAGTCCGGCGAACCCCTCGCAGAAAAACTGATCGCCCGCCTCCAACGCCTCAATTAGCCAAAACGCCCGCCTCCCCAAGCTGTGGAAATCTATCTTTGAAAACCAGGCAACTCCGCCGGCTTTCCACAGCTCCATATATCTTTCTGCGTTTCAGAACGTCCCAACCAAGTCGTCGAGGTTCGGAAGAACTTCAACCATCCGCACGCATGATGGATACCTAAACTGCGCTCTGACCAAGGAGACCTCCCCGCCTATGAACCTCAACTACTTCACATCACGCAACGCCCCCACCCCCACTCCCCGCCCCGATCCAAAACCCAGCGCCCCCGGCACCATCCTCCTCGTCGATGACGACCCAGACATTCGTTCCCTCACCCGCACCTTCCTCGAGCACGAAAACTATCGAGTCCTCTCCTCAGGAGACGCTGACCGCGCCAACCAGATCTTCCGCAGCGCCCCCAAGGTCGATCTCCTCATCACCGATCTCTACATGCCCCACCGCTCCGGCCTGGACCTCGCCCATCAACTCAAAGCTCTCCGCCAGGACCTGCCCGTCCTGATGATCTCTGGCGGCCTCCTCCACGCAACCCTTCAGAAGCAGTTGCAGCAGCAAGGCTGGAGCTTCCTCCCCAAGCCCTTCGCCCTGCCCCAGCTCCTGTCCGCCGTTCACCTCATCTTCAACACCATCCACCCAACCTTGTCTTCGCTCGGCAACTTCCTGCCGCGCTAAGCCGCAGTCGCAGCCGCAGTCGCAGCCCGGCGGCGGCGACCGCTGATCAAATAAACCGCCGCCCTTAGCTCCAGCAGAGGATCATCCGAAGGCTCAATCCCATCCACCCGTGGGATCGGATCGAAGATGATCTGCTTCTGTGCCAGCGCATCGTGCGCAACCGCCGCAGTCAACTCAATCGTGCCCAGTTCCACCAGAGCCCGGTCTTTCGGCCAGTGGATCGTCGAATCATCCACCACATCCCCGTCGTTCGCCACCTGCACCAGAATCCGAAATCGAATCGGCCCCGTAGCAATCCTCTCGGTCAACTCACCAAACAGGTAGTTCGCATCCTTCGCCTTCGCGGCAGCATCATCCAGATGATCATTCCCAGCCTCAGGAACGATCCGGTAGCGTCCAAACCGGCTCACCCCATCCTTGTTCGTAAACTTCATCGCCGTAACCCCAAAGTAAGTCTCTCGGGCAAAGCTCGATGGTGCCGGCTTCGGCGTCTGCACAAACGCCAGCGCAGCCGGATGGCTCCCCAGAAACGCCCCAAACGGGGATGCGGGAATGTTTGAAAGATCGCTCGACGCCAATGCCCGCAGAAACTCCAGAAACTCATCCCCGGTCCGCGTCGGAAATCCATCCGTCGAGTGGCTCAAAATGTCCGTATGGCTGTGCTGCGCCAACTGAAACCGAATCGCCAGCCCCCGCGGATTCGCATTCGGATCATTATCCGGAACCAGCGGCAACCCCGTAGAGTTCGAGAACCGCACCACCACCGGCGTAAAAGCTCGCCTAATATGCGGAGCCCGGGTCAGAGAAGCCGCCTCACACGAAGGAGTAAACGTCCCCCTCAACATCGCCCCCTTCGCATGCGCCGGCCGAAACCCCGGATGCAACCCAAAGATCGCATCAAACTGGTTGATCAAATTCTGGCTCAACGCGAGCAACTTCTCATCCGTAGGTAGGGGCATGGTCGAATCTCCTCCAAACAAACTAACGCAGCGTCATCAACTCCCACTAAATTAGCTTTGCTATCGATTCGACGTTGCCGCGCAGCCTGCCGTTGCCTGTTCGCCCCAGACCCTTTGCGAACTCTCCTACCCCGCCACCCAGGAAGCGTCATCTCGACCGGAGGCGGCGCACTTGCCGCCGCAGTGGAGAGACCCCTGTATTTCGCTGTTGCTTTTGCCGTTGTCGGTGCCGTTGCTTCTGTCGCTGCACTGGCTTCTGTCGTTGCACCGGCTTCTGTCGCTGCACCGGCTTCTGTCGTTGCACTGGCTTCTGTCGCTGCACTGGCTTCTGTCGTTGCCGTTGCTTCTGTCGCTGCACTGGCTTCTGTCGTTGCCGTTGCTTCTGAGATAGGCATGGGCTTTAGCCCATGCATTCAAACTCCCCAAAGAAGCGGGCTTCAGCCCCTGAGGTATGCCTTCTTATCCAGCCACCACAATCTCTGAGAATTCCTCCCAGTCGCTAAGGTGGGCATCGTGCGAAGCACGACCGCTCCCGCGCCCTCTCTCCGCAACAAGCTCTTACCGCGCCACCACATCCCAATCACAATGCACATTGTCATCCTTTGCGAAGCGGAGGAGAAGCGGAGAATCTGCTGTTGCCGTTGCTGTTGCCTCTAAGATAGGCCGGGGTTTCAACCCCGGCAATCAAGCAAAAAACAGGCACTGGGCTTCAGCCCCCGGGATATGCTCCTACCCCGCCACCACAATCTCCGAGAAATCCGCAATCCCCGAGAAATCCCCGAGAACCTCCCGCAGCAAAGCAAGCCGATTCGCCCTCACCTCAGCCTCCGGCGCCATCACCATCACCGCATCAAAGAACGTATCCACCTGCGGTCGCAGTGTCGCAATCAACTCCAGAGCAGCGTGGTAATTCGCCTCCGAACGCAGCACCGCAACCTCCGACGCCAGTTCAGCCGACCGCTCCCACAAAGCCTTCTCAGCATCATCCGTCAGCAAATCCGCACTCACAAACTCCGCCGCCGCAAATTCCTTCTCCTTCGCCTGCGTCAGAATATTCTTCATCCGCTTGAATGCAGCCGACACCGCAACAAAATCCCCGCCACCCCGCACCACCGTCACTGCAAACGTCCGGGCCAGCACATCCCGAACATCCTCCGCGCCAGCCGCCAGCACCGCCTTCACCACGTCATAGGCCTGGCCTTGGGCCTCCCGCAGATAGAACTCCAGCCGCTCCGCAAAGAACGCTCTCATCTTGGCGACCACAGCCTCGTCATCCGTAGCAGCTGCCGCAACCTCAGCCAGCGTTAGCGGCAAAGCCACCGCGGTCTCCGCCAGTATCTTCACAATCCCATTCGCCGCACGCCGCAACGCAAACGGGTCCTTGGACCCCGTGGGCTCCAGCCCCAAACCAAACATCCCGGCAATCGTATCCGCCTTGTCCGCAATCGCCAGCACCGCACCCTCCACCGTCCGGGGCACAGCGTCTTCCATCGACTCCGGAAGATACTGGTCATAGATCGCATCCGCAGTCGCCGCACTAAACCCCTGCGCCCGCGCATACAGCCCACCCACGATCCCCTGCAACTCCGTAAACTCCTTCACCAACTCACTCGTCAGGTCAGTCTTCGCCAACACCACGGCCTCGTCCAGAGCAGCCGCATCCAGCCCACATCCCCGCGAACTCACCAGCCCAGCCAGCCCAGCAGCTACCTTCCGTACCCGCTCGGCCTTCGCCGCATAGCTCCCCAAATCCTTCTGGAAAGTCACATTCTTCAGCAACTCCACCCGCGCCTTCAAAGGAGTACGCTGGTCAAACTCCCAGAAGAATCGTGCATCGTTGAACCGAGCCCGCAGCACCCGGGCATTCCCATGCCGAATCACCGCCAGTCCAGCCTCATCCGCCTGCATATTCAGCACCGCCAGAAAATAAGGCGCCAGCTTCCCATCCTTGTCTTCTACCGCGAAGTAGCTCTGGTGATCCCGCATCACAGTCACCAGAACCTCCTCCGGCAACTCCAGATACTCCGCCTCAAACCCACCCATCACCACAGACCGGTCCGAAGCCCACTCCGTCAGGTGCGTCAGCTTATCCACCAACCCATGGTCTTCACGCCACCGCAACCCCGAGCCGCCCGCATCACCCGCCCTTGTAACCCGGTCCAGCGCCTTCCGAATCTTCTGCCGCCGAACCTCAACATCAGCAATCACAAACGCCTTCTCCAGCGCCCCAACATACGCCCCCGGACCCTCCACCACCACAGGCTGCTCGCCGAACAGCACCCGGTGCCCATACGTAACATCTCCCGCTACATAACCGGCAAACTCCACCGGAACCGTCTCACTTCCCAGCAGCGCCACCAGCCAACGCACCGGCCGCACAAACCGCTCCGGCCGCCCCGCCCGCCAGTACATATTCTTCGCCCAGTAAATCCCCGCCAACTCCTTCGGCAACTCCGCCGCTATCACCTCGGCCGCGCTCCGGCCAGCCTTCACCGCAACCGCCGCCAGATACTCCCCCTTGGCAGTCGTAACAGTCTTCAACTCCTCCACCGCCACGCCTGCCTTCTTCGCAAACGCTACCGCTGCCGGAGTCGCCACACCATCCTTGAACGCAATCTTCGCCGAAGGCCCCAACATCTCCTCCGCTACATCCTCCTGCCGCGCCGTTACCCCCTCCACCACCACCGCCAGCCGGCGCGGGGTCGAATAGCTCCGGCTCACCACTCCGCCGCTCACCAGCCGCTCGCGCTCCAGCAGCCCCACAACGCGCTTCTCCAACTCCGCCTGTGCCCCCGCAATCATCCGCGCGGGAATCTCTTCCAAACCAATCTCAAAAAGAAAATCTGCCATGCTCTCGACTCATTCCCCGTCTCCGGACGGACTCAAAACCTGACTCAAATTTGCTGCGAAAACTACGCCACGCTTACCAGGCAAAAAATCACCTTATGTCCATGATTTTCATCCTGCTACCGCCACGCCCTGCGCCGCATAGACCTTCGCCACCCCCACAACCAGCGTCCGAATCCGGGCCATCACACCCACCCGCTCCGTCACCGAAATCGCACCACGAGCATCCAGCAAATTGAACATATGAGAGCACTTAAGCGCCAATTCATAAGCCCCCAGCACCGGAAAACGCTTCAAAGTCAGCGCATCCATCTCCTCAAAGCCCTTTGCCTTCTCCAACAATCCCAGGCACTCCGCCTCATACAGATTCAAATGCTCCCAAAGCTTCCCCACATCCGCATAATCAAACCCATAAGCCGAATACTGCTCCTCTTCGGCCAACCGGATCTCCCCGTAAGTCACTTGTTTGCCAGTATCTGGCTCAATCGCCCACACAATGTCGTAGATCGAATCCACGTCCTGCAGAAACCCCGCAATCCGCTCCAACCCGTACGTAATCTCCCCGCATATCGGGTCCAGATCCATCCCGCCGCACTGCTGGAAGTACGTAAACTGCGTAATCTCCAGCCCATCCAGCATCACCTGCCAGCCAACGCCCCACGCGCCGCCCACCGGCCACTCCCAGTTGTCCTCTTCAAACTTGATGTCATGCTCTTTCAGGTCGATACCAATCGCCTCAAGGCTCTCGAGATACATCTCCTGAATCCGCACCGGTGGCGGCTTCAGAATCACCTGCAACTGCGTATGCCGAAACAGTCGGTTCGGATTCTCTCCATACCGCCCATCCGCTGGCCGCCGCGAAGGCTGTGCATACGCAATCCGTACCGGCTTAGGCCCCAGAACCCGCAAAAACGTATCCGGAGACATCGTCCCCGCCCCAACCTCAACGTCATAAGGCTGCTGCAAAACACAGCCACGGTCCGCCCAAAACCTCTGTAACCTGAACAAAAGCTCCTGAAAAGTCAGAGCCTTCTTCTTCTCCGCAATCACCTGCATCTGCTCGCATCCTTCATAAATCCCGAATCCCCTGATTGTAATCGCACCGCCGCAATCGCTCCCTGCACCACGACTACATCCCGCCGCTCACGAACAAATAACCTCACCTGCATCCACCTCCCGCCGCGGCAAAATCAATGCGACGGCTTACGGATCGCAGTATCGGTCGAGACTGGCTTGCCGAACTCCGGCGTCCCGTCCGCATTCCACGTAAAGCGTTGAATCCGCGGCGAGCGCTTCTCCCCACACCCTTCGTTCGACCCCGCATTTGCATGATAGATAATCCAGTCTTCCTTCCCATCCAATGACTGGAAGAACCCGTTATGCCCCGGACCAAAAACGCTCGCCTTACGCTCTTGCTTGAAAAATGGATGATCGAACTTCTTCCAGGAAGCTGCATCCAGAAGATTCGCACCGGACTTCGCCTCCACCACACCAAGCTCGTAGTAATCCGTCCAGCACGCCGAACCGGAGTACACCATAAAGATTCTCTTTCCATGCTGCAGAATCTCCGGCCCTTCATTCACATTGACGTGCGGCATCTCCGGACGATTAGGAAGATCTCCCACACGCTCCCACGGGTACTGGGAATAGGAGAGCAGAACCCGCTTCGAATCAACCGTCCATGGATTCTTCAGGTGGGCCAGATAGATGCGCTGCTCGCCATCGCTATCCCCCTCCCATCCAGACCAGACAATATATTTCTGTCCCTGGTCCTCGAAAACCGACGCATCGATGGCCCACTTGTCCGTCCCATCCCCTACCTTGCCCTTGAAGATCCACTCTCCCTGCAGCGGATCGGCCGCCGCATTCTCCACCACATAGATCCGGTGCGATTCATTCGCGCCCGCATCGGCGGCGAAGTAGATGTACCACTTGCCGTCCAGCCAATGCAGTTCTGGTGCCCAAATATCGTGGGAGTACGGCCCAGTCGCAGGTGGCGTCCACACCACCCGCTTCTCGGCGTGCGCTAGGTCCGTAATGTCGCGAGTCTTCCATACCGTCAAATTATGGCCGGTTGTATTCATGTAGTAGTAAAAACCGTCATGAGTCACCACCCACGGGTCCGGTCCCGTCGCCAGCAAAGGATTATGAAAAGTATCGGTCGTCGCTGCCGTACTCTGAGCCGCGAGGTTCGACACGATGGACGGCGCACCGATCACTACCAGGAAAAGCAAATACGAAAATGTCTTCATTCAGACTCCGATGATCAAACGTTGTAACCCAATATCACTCGAATACCGCACCGGCCTATGCACTGGCATACTCCCTAAACCCGCCCCAGCGCCCGCGCACTCATCAATCTCCGCTCCAGATGCCGCTCCAGCGTCTCCACCGCAAACCGCCTCAAATCCACCCCACGCTCCTTTGGCCATGCCTCCGCTGCCAACCCCTTCACGGTCCCCTTGAATATCCGCTGTGCCTCACTCACCGACGCCGCCGACAACCCTACACTCCCACCCCGCCGGTCATCCGCGCATGTAACCCCATCGCTCGTCGCCGAATACCAAACCGGCCCACCCCGCAAATCCAGCCCACACACCACGCAATGCCCCAGCTCCGGCATCCACCCCATCAGCCGATTCATCCATAGGCAGAAATACGTCACCGGCATCCACACCCGGCCCACCTGCATCTCCTCCAGCACCGCCAGAGCCAGCCGAAACACCGCATCCTCCACCGCCCCCTCCGGCAGCTCCTCCAGCACCTCCGCCACCAACTCCAGCCCAGCCGTCCGCGCATAGTCAATTGGCCGTGACAGCGGTGAACTCAATATCTCAAATGCGTCCAGTCTCACCAGTTCCTGACGCGGCTTCTCCGCATACGTCGCCCGCACATACGTCATCGGCTCCAAAGCCCCGCCAAACCGACGACGACTCCGCATCGCATGCCGAGCCACCCCCTTCACCCGACCCTGCTCCCGCGTAAAAAGGCTCACCAGCAGGTCCGCTTCCTGGAACGGCCAAGTCCGCAACACGATCGCCTCACCTACATGCTGAATCATCTGCGCACCGTTCCCGACAAAACAAAACGCGCAGCCACTAGGGCCACGCGTTTCTAAAACTCAGTTCCAGCAGAGACTATCGGCCGAAGTGCGCCGCGTTCTTCTCTTGGAAAGCTGCCCACTTCTCCGGCAAGTCGTCCCCGGCATAGATCGCCGAAACCGGGCATACCGGCACGCACGCGCCGCAGTCAATGCACTCGACCGGGTCGATAAACAGCTGTTCACTCGCCTCATACCCAGCTTCATCCTTCTTCGGGTGGATGCAATCCACCGGACAAGCATCGACGCAAGCCGTATCTTTCGTCCCAATGCAAGGTTCCGCAATCACATATGCCATAAAAAGCTCTCTCTCCTAAAATCCCAGAAATGTCCTGCCGCGAGTCTTAATTCTATCAGCAGTTTCAATAGCGTATATGCAAAAGTTCCGTTGCAAAATGCCATAGCCGCAACTGATTCGCTACATAACTTCGACTGATTTCAAATTCAGTACTAGGGGAACCTACTTCCCAGTCTCCTGCCGCCGTGCAGCAAACTCCGCCGGAGTCGGAATCGCATCCAAACCACGCCCCGCAAACATCTCCTGGAAGAGATGCTTCATCTCCCCAAGAATCAGACCATTCGTCGCCAAAACCTCGCGACTGTCCAGCGTAAACTTCCCGCCGTCAAAGTGCGTCACCGTCCCACCAGCCTCTTCCACCAGCAGATATCCCGCCGACGTATCCCACGGATTCAAATTGAACTCCCAGAACCCATCCAATCGGCCGCAAGCAACGTAAGCCAGATCAATCCCAGCCGATCCAGGCCGCCGAACCCCATGTGACCGCAACGTAATCTGGTGGTAAAAGTGGATATTAGGGCTGGTGTGCCGCTTCTGGCTCGGAAATCCCGTCGAAGTCAGCGAATCCTGCAGCTTGGCTGTCTTCGAAACATGGATCCGTTTCCCATTCAGCCACGCCCCGCGTCCCCGCTCCGCCACAAACATCTCATCCCGTAACGGGTCGTAGATTACCCCGGCAACCATCTCTCCATCAACATCCGCAGCCAGTCCAGGCGCGCGCCGCTCCAACCCCAGAATCACGCAGAACACCGGGAAACCATGCGCAAAATTCGTCGTCCCATCGAGAGGATCCACATACCAGCGATATTCTCCATCCAGCCGGTCACGCGTCCCCTCCTCGCCATAGATCCCATGCTCAGGAAACGCCGCCTTCAACCGTTCCCGAATCAACTGCTCACTCGCGCGATCCGCCTCGGTCACCAGATCTACGTCGCCCTTGTACTCCGTCGCCACACCCTTCTCGTAAAACCCCCGCAGCAACGCGCCCGCCTGCCTTGCGATACCCTCTGCCACATGCGCAAACTCAAACTTCTTCATTTAATCCTCGTCATCCAAGCTTAGTGCATTTGAGCCCACAGCGTGGCGGCCCCCGCCACAGGTGCCTTACCGAGCATCCGCGTAATAGCCCGTCCGATAGCGCAGCCCATACTTTGCCCGTAGAGCCGCATCCTTCATCTCAACCTTGATCGTCCGGAACGAGTTGTCCTTGCCTCGCGGCGGAGCGTAGTAGCCAACCACATACTGCGTCCTCAAATCGTCAGACACCTTCGCAAACGCTGCCTCCAGATCCTTCGGATCTTCCACGTAGTAGTACTTGCCACCTGTATCGTTCGCCATCTGGATCAGCGCATGTTCCCCACCGGTGTTCCGTCCTGCATCCGCATAAACCGGAACAATAATGATCGAATACACCATCGCACCAGCCCGCTGCGCCTGCTCCAGTGCCTGCGCGTAGTGCGCCCCCTTCACCGTGTCCCCACCATCGGTAATCAGCACCATTACTCGTCTGCGGCCATTATCTGCACGCGTACTCGCCAGCCGCTCCGCGCCCAGATAAATCGCGTCATACAGAGCCGTGGCATCCCCATGCTGCAGCTCACTCAGTCCGGCTTCGATCTTCTTCCTCTGGTTCGTAAAGGGCACGATCTCACGTACCGTATCTGCAAAATCCATCAGATCCAACTCATCCTGATCACGCAGCAGCGCCCGCACAAAACGCTTCGCCGCCTCTCGTTCCAGCCTTTCATTCCGCAACACGCTCTCACTCGCATCAATCGCCATCACAATCGATAGGGGCGTCGACGACTCACGCTCGAAGATCGCAATCTTCTGGGGCAGTCCATCCTCGCTGATCTCGAAATCGTCCCGCTCCAGCCCACCCACCGGAGCACCCTTCTCATCCACCACATTCAACGCAACGTTGACTAAACGCGTCTCCACGCGAATCGTCGGAATATCCCTACTACCCTGTTGGGGCTCCCTGCGTTCAATCGGTGCCTGCCCTAAAAAACTCGCTTGCCGCAGCAGACCAGGCTCAACTGGCAGGCCAGCATCCGGCACCAAATCCGACTTCATCAACAGCGCAACTCCCAGCACCAGCCCGGAAAACCTCATCTTCGAGTCTCCGACCCACCAGCCGCAATACCCTCTGGAACAGGCTCACCGTCCGCCACTCGCGCACCCACTTCAGTAGCCCGTGACAAACCGATGCCCTCTGGGAACGGCTCACCGTCCGCCACTCGCGCACCCACTTCAGCAGCCCGTGACAAGCCAATACCCTCAGGGAACGGCTCACCATCCGCCCAAATTGCCCCATCCACAAACTGCTCTTTCTTCCAGATTGGAACAGTCTTCTTCAACGTATCAATCAGCCAGCGGCACGCATCGAACGCCGCCCCGCGATGTGCCGAAGCCACCACAATCAAAACGCTTGTCTCACCAACCACCAGCCGTCCCAGCCGATGCACCAGCGCCACATCTCGCACGCCAAACTTCGTCACCGCCTCCGCTGCCAGACCCCGCATCTGCTCCAGAGCCATATCGAAATACGCTTCATAGTCCAGATGCAGCGTCTTCCGGCCACGCGTGTTATCGCGCACGATTCCGTCAAAAACGCACACCGCGCCGTCGCTTCCCGCCTTCATCTCCGCCACAATCGCATCCGACGGAATCACCGTATTAACGATCTCAACCCTCATGCCCCTCGTCTTTCCGTCCCCGCCCCCCCGCTCACTGGCGGAAGCAACGCAACTTCATCACCGTCTTGCAGCACCGTACTACGCTCCGCATACTCCCGATTCACCGCAACCGCCAGAACATCCCAGACACTGCTCCGCCCAGCCGAGTCCAGTTCCTCCCGCCGAACGTTAGACGTTCGCTCCCGCGAAAAGCTCAGGATGCCCTCCACCGTAGTCTCCGCCGGCACCTCGACGGTCTCTCGGTCCACCGCAAAATACTCCTTCAATACCCCGAAATACAGCATCTCCACACGCATCTGCCTAGAATACAGCCCGCTCCCGTGTTAATCGAACAATCCAGGCGCCGTCTCTTCCTCGATCGCTGGATACCAAACCCGTGCACCATCAACCCGTGCAAAAAGCGTCATCCGATGTAGCTTGCGCAAACTCTTACCATCCGCTGCAACAAAAATATCCTCCACCACGCCGCCACGTGCCACGATGGCATCCCCTATCAGTGATCGATGACACCGCCAAGGGACAGCCTCAGCGCACATCACTACCACCTGATCAAAATCGGGCAACTCCATCAACCAACCAATCTCCTCTGCAAACACCGCACTCTGCATGTAATCCGCATAGCCCCGAAAGCTTGCATTCCTCCAACCTTGATTGATGCTCTCCTTCTTCACGGACCGCCGCCCACCCAATCCTCTTCTCCAGACCGCATCAATCCCAGCCCTATTCAGAGCCTCAAAAAGTGTCGGCTGTTCAAACTGCGGATTATGGCGAGACCGCGGAATGCTCCGCACGTCCACCAGCAAATGGCAATCATTGTCCTTGAGCGCCTGCACAAATACATTCAGCGGCAAAGTCGAATGACCAATTGTCAGCATTCTCTAATTCCTATCTTGCCATCGCATCGCACTGACACTCATCGCCAGAAAATAGGGCAGCCTCCTATTAGGAGACTGCCCTCACTCTTACAGAACGAGCCTTACACCGTCGCGTGAATCACTTCTTCCCGCACAGCCTCATCCTGAACCGCCTCTACCGCTGACTTCGGCAGCGCGACGGCCAGCACGTCCTCAATCCGGTCGGCATAGTGGATACGCACTCCTTCGATCTGTTCCGGCGTCAGGTCCTCATCCACCTGCTGCTTGCAATCCGTAGGCAGAATCACGTCCCGCACACCAGCCCGCTTCGCCGCCAGGAACTTCTCCTTGATCCCGCCCACCGGCAGTACATTGCCGCTTAGCGTGATCTCGCCCGTCATCGCCGTCAACGGATGAACTGGTGTATCCGTCAGCAAACTCACCAGCGCAGTCGCCATCGTGACGCCAGCCGAAGGCCCGTCCTTAGGAATCGCGCCCGCCGGCACGTGGATGTGAAGGTCCGTATCCTTTGTAAAGTCCTCGTCCAGCCCTAAGCTGGCAGCATTTGACCGGACCCACGTCAGGGCAGCCTGCATGCTCTCCTTCATCACATCGCCAATCTGCCCTGTGATCGTAAAGCCGCCCTTGCCCTTCATCTTGTTCGCTTCGATAAACAGCACATCGCCGCCTGCCGGAGTCCATGCCAGTCCTACCGCCACGCCGGCCCGCTTGGTGCGCGTCGCAATCTCCGTATCCACTCTCACCTTGATGCCGCCCAAAAACTCGTGCACCATCGCAGGAGTGACTACCAGCTTCTCCGTCTTGCCCTCAGCAATCCGGCGAGCTACCTTGCGGCATACCGTACCAATCTGCTGCTCCAGCTTCCGAACTCCGGCCTCTCGCGTGTAGTGCCGTGCTATCAGATGCACACTCTCCGTCGGAAATTCGATCAGCTCCGTATCGATACCATTCTCCTTCGTCTGCCGCGGGATAAGGTACTTGATGGCGATATTCACCTTCTCCTCTTCCGTATACCCGGTCAGTTCGATGATCTCCATACGGTCCAGCAGCGGCCCCGGAATCGTATCCAACTGGTTCGCCGTGCAGATAAACAGCACCTTGCTCAAATCGAACGGCTGGTCCAGATAGTTATCGCGAAACGTGTTGTTCTGTTCCGGATCCAGCGTCTCCAGCAGCGCACTCGCCGGATCACCCCGGAAGTCGCGCCCCAGCTTGTCAATCTCCTCCAGCATGAACACCGGATCCTTCACTTCAACCCTCTTCAGGTGTTGAATGATCTGCCCCGGCAGCGCACCGATATACGTCCGCCGATGCCCGCGAATCTCGGCCTCGTCATGCATGCCGCCCAGCGATATACGTGAAAACTTCCGGTCCAGCGCCCGCGCAATCGACCGTCCCAGCGAGGTCTTGCCCACGCCCGGAGGTCCGACAAAGCACAGAATCGGCCCCTTCATGTCCGGCTTCAATCGGCGCACCGACAGATAATCCAGAATCCGATCCTTCACCTTCCTCAGACCGTAGTGATCCTCATCCAGAATCTCCTTCGCCTTCAGAATGTCCACCCCACCCGAAGATGTCTTCGACCACGGCAGCACCGCCAGCCACTCCACATAGTTCCGCGTCAGCGAGTAATCCGCAGCAGCAGGATTCATCCGGCTCAGCCGCCCCAGTTCCTTCAACGCGTCCTTCTTTACCTCCTCGGGCATGCCCGCGTTCTCGATCTTCTCCTTCAACTCCGCAATGTCCTTCTGCGTGTCGTCAAGATCGCCAAGCTCCTTCTGGATCGCCTTCAACTGCTCGCGCAGGTAGTAGTCTCGCTGCGACTGCTGCACCGAATCCTGCACTTCCGTCTGGATCTTGTTCCGCAGTTGCTGAACCTCTAGCTCCTTCGCCAGGTGCTTATTGATCCGTTCCAGCCGCGCGGAAACATCCGGCGTCTCCAGCAACTCCTGCTTGTCGGTCGTCGTCAAAAACGGCAGCGAAGAAGCAATAAAGTCCGCTAACCGTCCAGGCTCCTCAATATTGATCGCAATCGTCTGCAGATCGTCCGAAAGCGTAGGCGAAGAAGTCACTATCGCCTGGAACTGGCTCACCACATTCCGCTGCAGAGCCTCTGCCTCAGGTGACTCCGCAGGCTCGATCTCGGCAATCGGCTCCCACTCCGCCGTCATAAAAGGCGTCAACTGCGAAAACTCGCCCAGATGCACCCGCTCATTGCCCTCAGTAAACACAAAGAGGCTCTGATTCGGCATCTTGACGACCTTATGCACTGTCGCCCGCGTTCCAACTGCATACAGATCAGCCGCCACAGGGGAATCCTGACGCGCATCACGCTGCGCAACCACCAGGATCGACTTCTCCTCACCCAGCGACTGAATCAGCTGAATCGAACTCTCGCGGCCCACAGTCAGCGGCAATACTGCATGGGGGAACAACACCGTATCCCGCACAGGCAGCACTGGAATCGAACGCGACCCGGTCGTCTCTTCCCCGGCCACATCGTTACCTTTCGTCGCCGTCGGTTTGATTACGCTTACGAAGTCGTTTGACATTTGAGTGTCCCCCTATCAGATTATCCCACATTGGATGCTGCAGCCCTGAGGAAAGTCGCAACCCCCTTAACCTTGCCGTCAAGCTTACCGCCAAACTCCTTGCCTCATCGGCCACGAAACCCTTTCTCTTCAGCTCTCAGCCCCTTCTGCCCAATCCTCAAAACCATCGAGCCACCCGACCTCAAACTCCACAGAGAATCCGAACAGTAGCTCTCTCGCCTGCAGACTTTTGCTCCCCGAATCGCACGAGAGCACGAAGTCCGTGACAAGAACACGAAGCTTCTCGCGGCATGCAAGCGGCTATCGACCCCTTCAAACCCGGCAGCAACTAAAACGCGTCCCCAAATCTCAGCTTGTTCTGGATATTCAGCCCGATCTCGCAAATCGAGGCTCCATCTCGGATACCTCGGGCCCTATCTCGGCAAATTAGATCCTGGCTCTTTTGACGCTCAAATCGGCGCATTGTTCGCCTGCATGAACAGAACGTCGTCGCCTGCCAGTTCGCGCGCGCATGCGCGTCCATCTCGGCGACGGCCAACAGCCTATCAAAAAGTCAGCATCAATGTTTCCGCAGCTTTCAGCAGAAACCTCTAGCAACAGTCACCGTTCCCGGCACGACCCACTCCGCGGCCTTCCATTCACACCCAACGCACCCATATCCATCGGGTCAGGCAGCCCGATACCGGCCCAACTCCTTCACCATACGACAGTGCCCCCGCAGAGCAATCAGCGCGGCATCCGCCATCTCCACCTGTTCAAACTTCACATCCACATAAAAGACGTACTCCCAGGGACTTCCCGGAACCGGCCGCGACTCGATCTTCGTCAAATCGACACCCGCACCAGCCAGCCGCTCCAGCGCCGCCACCAGAGTTCCCGGTCGATGCTCAATCGCGAAAGCCACACTCATCTTGTTCGCGCCCGCTCTCTCGATCGCATCTCCCTTACCCGCATCAGCCTCTCGCTTCACCAGCAGGAATCGTGTGTAGTTCTCCGCGTGGTCTTCTATCCCTGCAACCAACACCGCCGCGCCATACTCCTTCGCCGCCAATACTGGCGCCACTCCTGCGACATCGCGCAGGCCTTCCGACATCAGGTGCTTAACGCTCCCGGCAGTGTCATAGAAAGGCATAACCTCCCACTCAGGATGCTGCGACAGAAATCGTCTGCATTGGGATAGAGCCACAGGATGAGATATCACCCGCCGCACCTCTTCCAGTCTTACCCCGGGCATTGCAATCAGATTGTGCCGAATCCGGAGCAGGCTCTCCCCCACCATCCTCACCGGCTGCTCCAGCAGCAGATCGTAGTGCTCCGCAACCGATCCGTGCAGACTGTTTTCAATCGGCAACACCGCACCGTCTACCGCTCCCTCAACCAACTTTGCCAGCACATCAGACGACACCGCACACGTCACGATCTCAACGTCTTCACCCAGCATCTCTCTCACAGCCATGTGGCTGTTCGATCCCATCTCACCCTGAATAGCAACTCTCACTCGCGTAACCCTTCAACTTTCATTATTTTCTTGCGCTGGCAACCTCAACCACGTTCGGGGCAACTTACTTTACGAAGGGCTTGAAGTCCTCGATTCATCCACCAGTAGAAATCAGCGCCGATAGACATAGGAGAACGACAGCAATGCTTTGGACCGTAACTATTATCTTATTCATCCTTTGGATCCTGGGACTCGTCAGCAGCTACACCCTCGGTGGCTGGATCCACATCCTGCTGGTCCTGGCCATCATCGTTCTCATCTTCAATCTGCTCTCTGGCAGACGAGCGTTCTAACTGCAAACAAGCTTTCTGATTGCATCATCCCACAACCTTGCATGATGCGATCAGCCCCATCTGGATTCCAATGCAATAGCTCATGTAGGCCGCACCTTGGAGAAGTCACAATGAATAAAGAGACCGTGTCAGGCAAGTTCGATCAAATCATAGGCGAAGTAAAACAATCCGCGGGCGAGGCCTTGGGAAATCAGAAGCTCGCCAACGCAGGCGCCGCTGAACAGGTAAAAGGGATCGCCAAAGAAACCTGGGGACATGTAAAAGATTCTGCCAGCCAGGTCAGCGAAAGCCACCATGCCGAAGCCGATGCCAAAGCCGAGCAGCTAAAGCAACACGCCCAGAAAACCGGACACGACATCCGCGAGAAAATTACCTCAACCGCGCAGAACGTCAAGGAATCCATCACCAGCAAGCTGGACGAAATCAAGCAAGATCATCAGAAGTAAAATACTTCAAGACCAGGAAGGTCCACTCATCCGGTGGACCTTCTTTATTGCCGTAATAAAACGTCTGCTGCGACAAATCCAAATAACAGCACCGATATGATTCCGTTCAACGTAAAGAACGCTGCATTCATCCGCCTCATGTCCTTGGGTGACACAATCGAATGCTCGTAGCAAAGCAGGATTGCAACCAACGCCACGCCTGCCACAGCGGTTCTTCCCATCCCGAACAACACCACCAGCCAGCCCAGCAGCAACAGCATCCCAACATGCATCACCCGCGCTATCCAGAATGCCCCCTCAAGACCAAAAGCCTGAGGCACGCTGTTCAGTCCCGCCTTACGGTCGTGCTCAAAGTCCTGACACGCGTACAAGACGTCAAAGCCCCCCACCCACAGCAGCACTGCTCCGGTCAGCACTGAGATTCGCCAATCCAGCGAGCCTCGCACAGCGATCCATGCGGCTGATGGCGCAATCCCCAACGCCAATCCCAGCACCAGGTGCGACCACCGAGTCACACGCTTCATATAGCTGTAAGCCAGCACTACCACCAGCGCCACCGGGGAGAGTTCCAGACACAATCGGTTCAACATCCCCGCGCTCAACAGAAATACCCCTGCGCTCACCACCACAAATCCTGCAACAAACGCGGTACTCAATCTTCCCGCAGGCAGAGCGCGCATTGCCGTCCGCGGATTCGCCGCGTCCAATCGCGCATCCACCAGACGATTGAACGCCATCGCCGCAGACCGTGCCGCCACCATGCAGACCACAATCCACCCCAACACCCGTAGCGGAGGCCATCCCTCCGCAGCCAGCACCGCTCCCGTCAGCGCAAACGGCAGTGCAAATATCGAGTGTTCCCACTTGATCATCTCAAGCGTCAATGCCGTACTCTTCCACCACGTTGTCATCTCTTCATGGTAAAAGAAGCGGGGCCACACCGGGGTCGCCGACGTGGCCCAGGGAACAAAAGTGAGTCTATTTTTCTGCTGCGCCCGCAACCTGCAGATTGTTAATGACTTTGAAGACTCCGGAAACACCGTTCGCTCGAATGTTAGCGACATCCTTGTCTCCCTGGTTATCAACCACGCCAGACAGTGTCACATTTCCATTCACCACAGTAATTCGAATCGGCTTGGCCGGATCGATCGCGTACTTGTTCAGTTGAGGAGCACCGTAGATCGCCCGCGCCTCGGCCAGTCGGATCCGATCGTCCATTGGCGAAACCGGTGCAACCTCGATGTTGTCCACCAGGTCCTTCACCCCGGGATAATTTGCAACCAGGCTTAGCGCCGAGTCCTTATCCGTCGGCCCATACGCAATTCCACCCAGCGTTACGACTCCGTCCTGTACGCCAATCGTGAACGAATTAAACGCTGTCGTTCCATATCCCACACGATCGTAAGCCAGCTTCTGGGCCAGCTTATTCCGCAATTGCACATCATCCACAACAGGCCCGGAAACCACAATCTCGTTCTCAACGCCCTTAACATTCTTGCGGTGATGCGCCCTGCGGTCGGCGTCATCCTTGTCGGCGTAAATATTCACCGTGCCGGTCAAAGTAACGATGCCGTTCTGTACAGCTGCTTTGACGTCCTTGAATTTCTTGTTATCCAGCGCCTTATTCAGGTCCACCTGAATTTGAGCGTCGTTCGCGCCTGCGCCAGCAGCCGCCTGCGCCCGCGCCTCAACTCTCGCACCAAGCAGCAACGCCAACGAAAGACCAAGTACTTTTACCGTCCTGAATACCTTACTGACCATCGTGAATATCCTCTTTCTCGAGTCATAGGCCCACAACCTGTCACACCTATATGACGTATTTGTTACAGAAATAGGATGCATATTTTGCATCTCGCGGATTCTACCGATAGCGCTTGCGCAACTTGTACACGACGCTGTAAACCCCGGTTTCATCGCGGGTCACCACAATGGACATGTTGCGATTGATGTCGTACTGCAATTGGATCAGTTGCTGCGCGGCCGTATTCACATTCGTCGCAAACGTCGCCGTAATCTGGCGCGATAGCTGCTGCTGAACGGTAATCCGAGCGGAGGAGTTACCCAGCGTTCCCACAAACGCCGGATCGATCTTCACACTTCCCACCCCAAATAGCTTTTCCACCCGGCTACTCACCGTGGCATTCAGCGCCCCGCCCAAAAGCGAACTTGTCGCAGGATCGGCCCCGGACCTTACCTGCTGTTCCTGATAAAGCTGCGCCTCTTCCTGTGTCCGCCCCAGCGCCAGCAGCGCAAAAACATCAGCCTCACTCAGCGGCGGCTCTGACCGGTACGTCGGCTTCAAATTCGTCGCCGTCCCATGCAGACCAACAGTGATGTCATAGCTCTCCACTCTCGCAGTCGCGTCGAGATCAATAATAGGATCGATCCGCACCGGATTCGTAAAGTAGATATCTCCCCGCTGTAACTGGTACTTCGTCCCCGCAAACGTTGCACTGCCATCGGTAATCTGGATACGACCCAGCACCGTCGGCTCAGCCACTGTCCCTCGCACCGTCACGTCAACCCTACCGGCTAGCTTCGCGTACGAGTTCTGGAAGTCAAGCTGAGGCGAACTCGTCACCCTCACATCAAGCCGGATCTTGTTCGTTGCGGCCCCCGGGTCAAGCGGCGCGCTCACCCCGCCCATCCCCGCAAACGCAGCAAAGTCCATCTCCTGCCCAACTCCGAATCGTGTCAGCAGCACTGTCCCGCTAAGCAGCGCGCTCTGTGGACTGCCTTGCAGCTTCAGATGAGCGTTCGCCGTAGCACTCAGACCGTTGTAGCGCACTCTCACAACATCCCCGGTGGCCGTAAGGTCCGCATAAACCCCGTTCCGGTAGCGAATCGACCCGCCAATATTTAACTGTCCACCACCCGTCATCGCGGTCAAACTCTGCACTTGCAAACGGTCTTCGTTGAAAAAGAGGGTCCCATTCATACCGCTCAGACCATTCGCCACTCCGTCGATCGAAGCGTTCACTTTGTCGAACTGCACCTTGCCCGTCAGCGCCGGACTCATCAACTGCCCGCCAGCCGCCACACTGAACTCAACCTTCCCGCTCGCAAGAATATCGGGATCAAAAGTATGCAGCAGTGCCATGCTCATACTGCCCGTGGATTTCACATCCAGCTTGCCGCCCTTGGGATTGCTCGCGCCAAATATCTGCGCCGTTCCACTCGCGCGAAGGTCCGTATCCTGACCCGTAATATGCACTTGATCCAATCGCAAAACGCCGTTCTGCAACGCAAGTCGCAACGGTTCCGCGGTCTTCAACTCAATCCCCTGCAGCTTCAGATCGAAACTACTGAACTCTGCTTGGCCGCTCAGTGCCTGCGGCGTCTTCAGGGGCCCGTTCACCGTTACCACGCCGCCAATGTCAGACTGCACCACAATCCTCCCCGGCGCCAGGATCGTCAGAGGTCTGTTCAAGTCCAGGCCAGAGAGCGTCAGCTTCGCTTGCGTCTCATAATTCCCCACCAGTTGAGTCTGACCCGTCGCATCCACCTTTGCGCCCACGATTGTTGAATTCGCAGCAAAGTACAACATCTTGCCTTCGCTGTGCGCATTCGCTGCGACATCTCCCACCGCCTTCCCATTCAAGGTCAGGCCCACAAGCTTCGCGTCCACCTTCATCCCGGGCTCGGTCAGTGTTCCATTCGCGTCCGCAACCAGACTCACCATTCCATCCACATTTGGATTGGCTTGCCGCATCGTCTCAAACTTCGACAGCACAAGATTGTTCGCTTCAATGTGCCCGTGCAGATGCTCCGATGTCAGGTCATAGCCACCGCTGCCGGCAAGCTGCACACCGTGCAGTTTCACCAGGACACTGCTGGACTCGATATCTCGTCCTGCAACGCTCACCTCCGCGACGGCCGACTCATACGGCTCACCATAGGCCACACCATTCGTCAGCGAAACCGTCCCGTCGGCGAACATACGACTGATCGTCCCGCCAACATGCGCCCGCATCGAAACCGTACCTGTGAGCGGAATCTGCTCTTGCTGCCCGACAATCTGCAGTACATCCAGCATCTGGGCGTTAGCAAGCGTTATCCGCAGATCTTCGGACGTCTCGTCATCCCAGACGTACGTCACCACTCCACTCCGCAAGACCTCTCTACGAGGACGAACCGTTCCGGTCAGGTTCAGTACTGCTGTCCCGCGCTTTATCGTCGAACTCGCCACCGCCAGTCCATCATCCGGGGAGTACTCCGCGTCCCCGACAACCGAGTCAATCAGCACATCGGTCGTCTTCCCCAGCTTCGCCTCCACAGAACTCGCCTCGACATGACCCTTCACGTCAAGATTCGCAATCACGCCCCGCGCCGTCCCGCTGAACTTCATCGCCCCATGCAGCACCACCGGAATCGCAGCAGTCCCCTTCCTCCCATTCGCTTCGAATCCCAGAGTCTGCAGCAGCTGGTCGTACTCCCCCAGGTCACGCGTTACCAGATCAACGTGCAACGCCGTCAGCGGATCCCCCAGGTTCACCCCTAGCACTCCAGCGCCTTCCAGGGTCGATTGCGGCGACTGAAATGCCAGCCGCTGAATCCGCACCACCTCCGTCTTGCCCGTATAGTGCGCCAACACCGCGCCAGTCACAGGCACGTCAGACAGAGCGCCCTTCCGCTTCACACCCGTGGGCGTCAGCTTCAGATCCCCGTCCACCTCCACCGTGTCTGCGACGTCTGCGGTCGATCCTCCCCACTCCACCTTCACCGGCCCACTCACCGCTGTGTCGAATCCCAGGTCACCATAATGTTCTGACGCTGTCACATCCATGATCGTCCGCAGAGGTATCTTCGTAATCACTGCATCCAGATACGCATGCGCAGTCTGCACCGCAGGCTGCGCAACCTTAACCGCCACCGGAGCCTTGGCCCCTACTGCCTTCGCAGCCGTGTTAGCGGTCGCATTCGCTGTCGCCACAGCAGCATTCACAGTCGGCGATCCAGCTGCCACATTCTGTGGCACCTCTCCTAGCCAGTTCGAAATGCGCAATCGCCCCTCGGCGCTTCCACCTTCCGGCAGATACCCTGTCAAAGCCGTTAGCAGCAACTCCGTCGGCGTAATGTGCAAATCCCCACCGCCGTTCACGTCATGCAGCCTCACATACTCGTTGCGATAGCCCGCATTATGAACCTTCGCTTTCCCCACCAGCAGATACCCGGCCACACAATCCGGGTCAGGAGCCAGCGTCTTCGTACTTGATTTGTCCCCCGTCTTCGGATGTGTCCGCCAGAATTTAGAGTGCTTCTGCGCAACTGCTGGTGAAGTAGTACAGCTATGCCCGTCTAACTCAAGGTCCACGGTCCCCGCAGTGAGCCCGTCCACGCCGCTCAGCACAGAGATCTGGGGCAACTCCAGCGCGCCTTGCACCCGCGCCTGCCACTCTGGCTTGGCAAAGTTCGTAAGGCTCGCAGTCGCTCCCAGGTTCGACGCGGCACCGCTATGAAAATTCAGCTTCTTCAACTCAACTTTGTCACGCCCCAGCTCTGCCTCAACATGGAGCGTCGACTGAGCCTCGCGCTCCATTGCCAGTTTGCTCCTTAGATCACTCAGGTCGATCGTGGCACCGTATTTATCACCGCTCCCGATGTAGTGAACCTCGACCTGCAAATCATTTGCCGCAACGTCAAACGGAATGGCACGGTCGTTCATGAGCGCCACGCCATTCGCCAGTTCGACCTTTCGCGCCTTCAAATCCAGCAGCGAATCTGTCAAAGATCCAGAACCGGTACTTACATGCTTAGGCACCGGCTGATTCGTCTTGCCGTCCTTGTCAATGATCAAGTGTAACTGCGGATGATCGACTCGCAGATAATTCAGCGACACATGCGACGCAACTCCGCTTCCCGCAGTGTGCGAAAAAAGATTAAACAACTTCACCCAAACCTGGATCCGGTCGGCGGAGAGATACGGTGCCTCCCCCGGCCCTTCTAGCCCATGAATCACAAGACCGTTAGCCTCAATCGCAAGGTGCCGCAGGCTGAAGCTGATCGACTTCAACTCCACACGCCCACCCGTCGAGTCCTCCAGCACGGTCACAACCTCCTTCCGAACTCGCTGCTGAAAATCATCCGTAGTTGTATACCAGGCGAAAGCTGCGACCACACTCGCCAGGACTGCCACAATCCCCAACAACAACAGCGCGATACCGCGGCCTATCCGGCTACTCAGCGACCGCTTCACGGAAGTCTCCAGACGCTCCACCCGCTCCACGAGCTTTTCAATCTGATGCCCGTGATGCTTCGGCGGCTCCGGCCTCAACTTGTCATCGCGATCGCTCACGGCGTCACCTCGCCCCGTGTCATCATCCGCACCGTGCCTTGCGCCCGCAGCGCCTTCAACCAGTCCTCCAGCAACGCTCCCACCTGCTGCTGCAGCAGAATCTCTTGAATCCGTTCAGAGATCGTCTCCAGTTTTGGAGTTGCAGCCTTTTGCCGCGCATACTGCGGAACCAGCGTCTTCTCGTAATACCCCTTAATATCGTCGTCGGAAATATGAATACCCATCCGGAACCGGACTTCAATGAACCGCAGCACTTCCATTCGCTCTCGCCAACGCTTCATCAATTCAGCCATCGTGAAGCCCTGCGCCTCAACAAACCGTTGCCATCCTTCGGACGTCTCGCAGTGGTACTCCTTGCATGCCGGGATATCTTTCTTCAGCACCGCCAATTGCTCGCTAACCGCCTTGTCCGAAATCTCGTCTCCCGGTTGCAACTTCTCCTGCTGCAAGATCAACATTCTGTCGATCAATCGCTGGATCGCTTGATCGCGCTCGAATGCAATACGAACGTCGTGAAATGGTTGAAACGCCATCAGGCGCCGCTCCTCATCCACATCGCTCTCCAGAATCAAATCACCATTCACCACGGCCACAACGCGATCCAGCTCGGTACCCTCCTCCGCCGCCCTGCTTGCGTCGGTCGTCGGTGGCGGCACCGGCACATTCGTTTTTGCCCCTCCCTGCTGCGCACGCACTTGCCCCACCAGCAGCAGTGCCACCGCGACACATCGCGCGCCCCACATCGCATTGTTCCGGATCGCATCCATCTAGAAGCTCTCCCCAATGCTGAAAAAGAAGTTGAAGTGTCCTGCCTCTCCAACATGCGGCAAACTGTTGTTAAAGTCGTAGATCACCGGATAAATCGGAGGATTTAGGTTGTAACTAAAATCGATACGTACTGGTCCCACTGGAGTCTTATATCGAGCGCCCAGTCCAACGGCGTGCGAAAAGTAGTTGAAGCTGCAGGTCCCGATCGATCCCGAAACGTCCCGGCAGGTGTTGCGATTCGGCTGCCGAAAACGCAAAATACTCTGCCAAAGATCGCTCCCGTTCTGGAACACATTGCCCATGTCATGAAACATCACGAAGTTCACACTGGACCCCACATACGGCAGAGTCGGCGCAGGTAACCGAAGCTCCAGGCTATTCACGAACGCCGCCGTTCCACCAACCGGATACCCAGTCTGCAAATCTCGCGGCCCTGCACCATTGATGCCAAATCCACGATGCGAGTTCGCTCCCCCGGCATACAGCCGTTCCGGCAGCGGGACCGGGCTGCAACTTGGATTCGTCGTCAGCAATACGCCCACACACGCCTCGTTACCAATATTCGGATTCACTCCAAACGCCCGCTCGAACCCGAATCGCGTATTCCGCGCCAGAACATACTTATCTTTCCCAAACTGGTAGTAGGTCGAGTTCGATGCATCCACCCGATTGAAATCCGTCTCCGAACCAAACTTCGACGACGCCAGAAACTCCTGCACCGACGTATAAGATCCTTTCGTCGCATTGAACGGCCCCGGCTGCCGCGTATCGTGGAGCCACGTAATCCCCGGCCCACCCACCCGCACCGGCTGCGATAGCAGTGGAATCAGATTCGCCGAGACCTGCAGACTATTCGGATCGACCTTCACCCGCCGGTATTGGAAGTCATAAATGAATGTGTCCGCCCGCCTAACCCTGTGCGTCACTCGATAATCAAACCGCAGCGTCGAAGCCGCGAACGTCGTGATGTTCTTCACATCGGAGTAGCCGCCAGAGATCGAAGAAGACAGCTTCCTGCTCCCCAACAAATGCGGATCCTGAAAGCTCAACGCCGCTATCTTCTCCAGCAAACCGTACGTTGTATGCAGCGTCAGAGAATTCTCAGTACCACGCAGGTTGATGCGCGTCACATCCAGTGACACTCGCGGGCTCACCCCAGCCTTTCCCTCCTGCGAGTACTGTGTATTCGGCGGAAGTCCCAACTGGATCCGTGACGCCTCCGAAATCTGCCCGGAATTTGGCTGCCCCGTTTGCGCCTCAAATCCGAATCCATAGGTCACATCCCACCGCTTCGCCTCAGTGAGTTGCAGCAGCACGTTCTTGCGAGGTGCGTCGCCCTCTGGATTCTGCACCGCGGCCACTACCTCATTGAACAGCGCAAAGTTGTACAGATTCCGCTGCGTCTCCAGCAACGCACTCTGGTCCAGGGGATCGCCCGGATGCACCAGAACCTGATTCGCAACAACATTGGGCCGGCTGTGCTGTATTCCCGAGAGCAGCACATGATTCACAAACACCTGCTGACCCTCCGTCACATTCAGCGTCACATCTGTCTTGGTGGAGCCTGCGCTCTCTTTGTGCTGCCTGATCTCAACCCGTGCCTGGTCAAACCCATGACTCACGTAATACCCCAGCACCGCAGCCCGGTCGCCCGATAGCGTAACCAACGAAAACGGCTGCCCCGGCTGCGCATTCATCAATCCGCGCAGCTCTTTCGATCGGCTCGCATCCACTCCCGCCAGATCAACCGACCCAAACGTCTGTTGTGGTCCCTCTTCAACGATATAAGTCACACGTATCTGCGCGAACTTCAGTGGTTTGCCGCTCGCCGAATTATCCTCGTCCGACACATCCGTCATAACCTTCGCCTGATCGAACCCGTTCGCACGGTACAGCGCCTGGACGGAGTTCACATCCGCACTCACCAACGCCTGGCTGTATCGCCCACTGCGTTGATACGCATTCGCTTTCTGTATTCGCAACCGCTCCCGCAGCAAATCAGCTTCAAAATACTTGTTCCCCTTGATATTCACCGCCAGAACTTTGTGCTTCGCGCCGCGATCGACGCTATAAACCACTCGCTCCGATGCCGTATCTTCGCCAATCACCTCTACATCCACCGCTGCATCGAAGTAGCCCTGTTGCTGCAGATACTCCCGGATATTATGCAACCCTTCATTCAGCAGATCGTTGTCGATCGTCCCCTCTTCGAATATAGGAACCAGCAACTTGAGCCGGCCCTTTGAGAGTTTCACCCCCTCCACTACGACCTTCACCACCGGCCCCTGGTTGGCCTGAAACGTATAGTCAAGCTGCTTGCGCGAGTCGTCGTAGACCTGCTTCTGAAGAGAGATCGTCGCCTCCAGACGGTCCTTCTTCTGATACTCCGCGCGCACCCGAGTCAGCGCGTTGCTCGTCGTCTCCCGCGTAACCTTGCTGCCCGTCTTCAACTTGCCCTTCTTGCGAAACACCTCGGTTGTAATCCCAGCGTCTTTGCCCTCTACCAACACCTGCCCCACCCGAGCCTGCGGTCCAATATCTACGGTATACACCGCATTAACCTGGTTCCCTTCCACATCCAGCGATGTGCTGACATTCACCGTGGGTCGGTAGTAGCCATTCTGCGCCAGTACCTGCTTGATGCCTTCTGCTCCGGCTGTAACTGCCCCTTCAGTAAACGCCGTCCCAGGGTCCAGCTTCGTAGCAAACTCCAACAGCGACGCCAGTCGCTCATTCTTAACCGCTTCTATCGTGACGCGCCCCACGTAATAGCGCGCCGTCCCTTCGAAAATCAACGTAACCCCATCACTCGTGCGAATCCCTCGCACCATAATGTCTCGGTAGCGTCCGCTCGCAAACAGCCGTCGAGTGCTCTGACGAACCTTCTCCGGATCCAGCGGCGCGCCCGCCTTTTGGGCAAGTTCGCTTTGCAAGGTATCGGTTACGTCAAACGTCACCCCGCGAAACTCGATCTTCCTGACCGGCAACCCCTTCCACAACCACAGCGACACGGCCGGCCCAGTCCCCGGCACCGTGGCTTGATTACCCGCTTGCCCCACCCCAGCAGCAGAGCCAGCCATCGTCGCTGTACTAGGTGAAATCGGTGTAGCCAAAACACCTTGTCCATACCCGACCACGCTGGCGGTCAACAACCATACCGCGCACCCTGCTACAGCCGCGCCCCCGCGCCACCTTACAGTCCGCAACACCTTCGCTCGAAATCTGTTCAACCAACCCAACAAACCCGCCCCTGAATTCCCATTACCCCTGCTTCGCTTCAGAAACTCGGTCAAATGCGATCCCCGAGTACCGTCTAGCCAGCGCAGCTCTCGCTTCACGCCGCACACTGCCCTATCTCAACCCTTGAGCCTGTTTGGATGCCGAAACTTCCTCATCCGTCAGCCCGTCCTACCCTGAGAACCGTACCTTCCCTATACTACGAACAAGCGGCGTTCTTCGTATTGTCAAACTCGCCCCCCGTATACCCCATGCCTCCCTCAACGAACCTCCCCGAATCCGCCCTGCCAGAGGCTTCAACCTCCACCCAAACCTCTCCCGCCTCCCGAATCACCGATCAGGACCGCTACTCCCGTCAGATTCTCTTCCCTGGCATTGGCCTCTCAGGACAGCAACTCCTCGCCTCCTCCCACGTCGCCATCATCGGTTGCGGAGCAACTGGAGCCGCAGCAGCATCGCTCCTCGCCCGCGCCGGCGTCGGAACCCTTACCCTCATCGACCGCGACTTCGTTGAGCCTTCCAATCTCCAGCGTCAAATCCTGTTCGACGAGTCTGACGCCCTCCAGTCCCTGCCCAAGGCTGAAGCCGCCCGCCGCAAGATCGCACTCTTCAACTCCTCCATCGCCGTAATCCCCCACATCGCCGACCTTGTCCCGGCTAATATCCACCAACTCCTTGCACCAGCTCACTTAGTCCTCGATGCGACCGACAACTTCGAGACCCGCTACCTCCTCAACGACTATGCCGTCCAGCAGTCCAAACCCTGGATCTACGCAGCCGCAATCGGCGCCTACGCCGCCACCATGAACATCCTCCCTCAGCCAGACCCTGCCAACTCACTCCAGGTCGCCTACTCCCCCACCGCCTGCCTCGCCTGCATCTTCCCCAAGCCCCCCTCGGGCCCCGTCGAAACCTGCGATACAGCTGGAATCCTCTCGACCGCCGTCAACCTGGCAGCCTCCCTTCAGGTCACCGAAGCCCTCAAGCTCCTCACCGGCCAATCCCATCTCATGCGCCGTACTCTCCTCTCCTTTGACCTGTGGAACCCCGAAGGCCAGGCCACCCTCGCCCACAGTGAGATCAACACCGCATCGCCACACCCAGACTGCACCGTCTGCGGCCAGCGACTCTTCACCCACCTCGCCGGAGAGGGCCGCCCTCACATTACCCTCTGCGGCAGAAACTCAGTCCAGATCCACGAGCACCACCGTCCCGTCGACTTCGCCGCCATGCGCGCCCGCCTTGCCCCCCACGGCGTCGTCCGCTTCAACGATCTCCTCCTTCGCTTTGAGCGGCCACCCCACACCCTCACCCTGTTCTCCGACGGCCGCGCCATCATCCAGGGAACCACGGATGTCACCTTGGCACGGTCTCTCTACGCCAGATTCATCGGCTCCTGAGTCCATCCCATTGTCAACACAACCTTTAGCCACAAACCTCCATCTAACTTCACTAGACAGATAGGCGAACTCAATTCATCTCATACGTTTGCGGTAAGCTCAAAGCAGGCGAGAATCAGGCGATCGACTACACATGACCTCGGAATCGACCACCATCGATCTACAAAACTCTCCAGTCAGCCAGCCCAAGCCAGCAGGCTTGTTCAAGCGAAACCCGCCAATTGCGGGCGAAGCCGAGGCGATTGAGAGCGCAAAAGCAGGAGACGCAGAAGCTTTCTCCAAGCTCTATGCGCTCCACAAACGCCGCGTCTATACCCTCTGCCTCCGAATGCTCGGAAACGTCTCCGAAGCAGAAGACATGACCCAGGAGGCATTTCTCCATCTCTTCCGTAAAATCAACAGCTTCCGCGGAGAATCAGCCTTTTCTACCTGGCTCCACCGCCTCACGGTCAACCTCGTGCTGATGCACCTCCGCAAGAAAGGCCTCAACCTCGTCTCCCTTGAAGAGACCATCAATCCTTCCGAGGATGACGCTCCCAAGCGCGACTTTGGCAGCCGCGACCCACAACTCGCCGGCTCCGTTGATCGAGTCACCCTCGAGCGCGCCGTTGCCTCGTTACCCCCCGGCTACAGAATGGTCTTCGTCCTCCATGACGTAGAAGGGTTCGAGCATAATGAAATCGCCACCATGCTCGAGTGTTCAACCGGAAACAGTAAGTCACAACTTCATAAAGCACGACTCAAGCTCCGCGAATTGCTTCGTAACCCTGAGTCGTCTACCCCGCCAGCCGTTTTCAAGGAGGCGGCGAAATGACTAATCTCAGTGATCTCAATTTCGACGAAATGTCTCTTGCGGAGTTCGAACAGTACCTCCCCGATTTCTTTGCTACCTACAACGGACGCATCAGCGACAACCCCCAGTTTGCCACATTTCTTCAGGCCAACCCAGACTGCGCTGCCTTGGTCCGCGATCTCGAATACATCGCAGAGACCGCCAAAAGCCTCTTCGAACCTACAGAGGAACCCAGCGATGCAGTCTGGAGCAATATCCAAAGCAAGCTAAACTCCGTCACCTCAGATTCAGATGACCCAACAGAAACAGAACCTCCCCCTCTAGCTGAAGCATAAGTTGCCTCCTCTACCAAACACGGTGTAACCTTTTATCAGCATGTCGAACAATTTCCAGTCCGTCTTCTTTACCCTCTGCTATTGGTGCCCAACTGTGGCCCGGCGGAGTCTTCGCATGCATCTCTGAAATAAGCTAAAAAATCAGAGTCTTCGATCTTCCCGAGCCGCGATCCCCAAAAAGGTCGCGGCTTTTCCTTGGGCGCACCCTCAACCCATCACTCAACCCCGGTCAGATAGTTCACCGGAAAAACGCTGGACCGCAATACACTACGGAGAAGCCATGACGTCCACCCATTCCAGCACAGCGACCGCAACCCTCACTCCATCTGCTCCCGTACTTCGAGCCCCTGTCGGCGTGAAGCGGCTCGTCCTTACCGGCTTCATGGGTGCAGGAAAGTCCACCATAGGTCGCCTCCTCGCCAAAAGCCTCGGCTGGAAGTTCCTCGATCTTGATAATCACCTCGAGCAGCGCACCGGTTCAACCATCGCTGACATCTTCACCCACCACGGCGAAGCCCGTTTTCGTCGCCTGGAGTCCACCGCGCTCGCCTCAGCCCTCACCCACAACCAAACCGTGATCGCCCTGGGCGGCGGAACCCCCGAGAGCCTCACGAATCACCTGCTCATCGAGCAGACTCCCGGCACCTTCACCATCTTCCTCGATGCGCCCTTCCCCACCCTCTTCGATCGCTGCGTCCTCCAGGCCACCACCCGTCCGGTGCTCGCCGATCCAGAAGCTGCCAGAAGCCGATTCTCCCATCGCCGCCCGCTCTACCTCCGTCTCGCAGGACTTACCATCGACACCACCAATCTCACGCCAGAGGAGACCGTAACCGCTCTGCTAACCGCATTAAACAAAAAGTAAGGGCTGGGCCAACCTCAGTACGCGCATCATACCCGTAGTAACTTCAGCAACCCATAGGAGCCACGCGCTGTCCACTTCATCGCCAGGCCTGACCCCGCAGGAAGAAAAGCCATCGACCACCGTCCGTGGCCACATCCTCTTCACGTTTGTCGTTCTCCTGCTCATCGCCCTCGCCTGGCAACTCAGCAAAGAGCTTGAAATCATCTACGTCAGCGCTCTCTTCGCGGTCGTCCTCTTCCCCGTCATTACGAGCATCACCAACATCACCATTCGCGGGTACAAGCCGTCGCGGCCAGTTGCGATCATATTGCTCATCGTCGCGGTCATTCTTGTACTCACGCTCTTTTTCACCCTCGGCCTCCCTCCTGTCCTGCGCGACCTCCGTCAATTCAGCACGGAACTGCCCCAGCGCATCCCCATCGTCGTTGCCCGGCTCAAGAAGCTTCCCATGGCCGACAAGATCGGTATCGACGCCCTCGCACAGCGTGCCGAAAGCGCATTTACCGCCACCGCCAGCTATCTAGTCACCTCATTACCTCTCTGGCTCACCCATCTCTTCGACATTCTCACCACCACCTTCCTCTCCATCTACTTCATGCTCGAAGGCGAGTACGCCTATCGCTTCTTCCTCTCTCTCTTCCCCCTCAGCCAGCGTCGGCGCCTCGATACAACACTGCAAAGGGCCGAGACCAAGATGAGCAAGTGGCTTCTTGGTCAAAGCCTCCTCATGCTCATCCTCGGTGTCACCAGCATCATCGTCTTCGGCCTCCTCAAAGTCCGATACTTTGTCCTCCTCGGTGTTCTTATGGGCCTGTTCAACATCATCCCCATCGCTGGCGGAGTCTTCACCATCGTCATCGCCGCAGGCGCCGCCGCACTCGACTCCTGGACCAAAATGGCCGGCGTCCTCCTCTTCTACGCCGTCTACCTCAACATTGAGAACGGCTATCTCGTTCCTCGCATCATGCGCTCCAGCGTCAACCTCATGGGCCTCACCGTCCTCATAGCCCTGCTCGTAGGAACAGCCATCGCCGGCATCGCCGGAGCGCTCGTCGCCGTTCCCACCGCCGCGCTCATCGCCGTCCTGCTAGAGGAATATGCCGTCCAGAAAGACTGGAAATAGCCTGCCTCTTTTTCCACCCCATCGACAATCTCGTTTTATCTATAAATTCCCGCTGTCACCAATCCATAACCACTGCTATGCTCACCAAGTGGCTGCCCTTACCTTCTCTCAACCCGCCCGCCGCAATCTCGTCGCCCCCGTTCTCATCGCGGTTGTTCTCTTAGTCGCGGTCGCCGGGATGCTACTCCGCTTCACCCCCCACAACGTCGCGGACATCGCCGTCACTCACACTGCCGTCTTCGCCGCCCACACCGTCTACAAGACCGACTCCATCGTCGTTGGCAGCGACCCCTCACAGGACGACCTCTACGTCCTAGCCAGCGTCCATATAGACAACCGCCTCCGCCTCCCGCTCTTCCTCAAGGACTTCACCGCCACTCTCACCCCATCCAACCCCGACAGAACTCCCGCCGAGCCCATCACCACAAGTGCCGCCCAAAAAAACGACATCCCCAACCTCTACACCACCTTCCCCGCCCTCAAAACCCTCGCCGACGAAGAGCTCAAGGCTCCCCTCTACCGCGAAACCCAGATCGACCCGGATCAATCCGCCGATGGCCTGATATTTCTCCACTTCCCCACCAACCAGGCCGCCTGGGACCACCGCAAATCCGCCACCATCACCATCGACCTCTACCACCAGGGCCCCATCACCGTCACCATCCCTGCCCAGGCCCTAAAATAGCTCTGAAGCACCCCTCAAACCTCAAATTCCATCGCTCAAAGCTCCCCTATGACCCGCCGCCGCTGGATCGCCGACACCTACTCCCCCACCACCGGACATCCAACTAGCGCTGCCCTCACCGGAGATCAAGCTCTCCACCTCGCCCGCGTCCTCCGCGCCCAACCCGGCCAGATCTTCGACATCGTCGCCAACGGCTTCCTCCACCGCGCAGAAATCATCAGCGTCAGCGAATCCGAAGTCATCTTCGCCCTCCACGAAGAGCTCGAGGCCGACGCCGCCCTCCCACTCCACCTCCTCCTCGCCGTCTTCAAGTTCGACCACTTCGAATGGGCCATCGAGAAGGCCACCGAACTCGGCGTAGCCCGCATCACCCCCATCCTCGCCCGTCGTACCGAGAAACACCTCGCCCTGGCCGCCTCAAAACGCGTCGAACGCTGGCGCCGCATCGCCCTCGAAGCCTCAAAGCAGGCCCGCCGCACCGACATCCCCCAAATCGCAGACCCAACAACCCTCAAACTCGCCCTTGAACAAGAGAAATCCCCCTCCCGCATCCTCCTCTCCGAAACCGAGCAATCGCTCACCCTCTCCGCTGCTCTCACCACAGCAATCTCCAACTCTCAAGAAACAGACACTGCCCTCGCCATAGGTCCCGAAGGCGGCTGGACCCCCGAAGAAATGGCACTCTTCACCCAGCACCAATGGCAGCACGTCACCCTCGGCCCCCGCATCCTTCGCGCAGAGACCGCAGCCATTGCCGCCATTGCCATCGCCTCGGCCCACCTTACTTAAATCTGATGCCGTCTCCCAACTACCCCTTGCCGATCACCCAATCAGCCAGCGAGTGCCACGTCGCAGTCGACCCCAGCGGAACTCGCGCCAGATGCACTACCATCAACACCGCAGACGCCCACATCGTCGTTCGGCTCACCCTCCGCAGAGACAACAGGTCATACCCAACCACCAGCAGTAGAAACCCAAAAATCACAATGTCCTGCAGCGGCGGTCTCTGTATCAGAATCGCGATCGGCCACCTTCCTACTGCCGCATCGATCAACGCAATCGTCGCAATCAGTATCAGTCGCTTGTGCGCTTCCGCCCTAAACCTTGCCCGATAGGCGAAAACGACAAATAGGCTGAACAGCACCATGTCCGTGATCGGGATAACAAAAAACGTCTTCGGATCCAGTCCCAACGGTCCCGATCCTCGCCGCAGAGCGTCCGCTGACGCAAAGAGGCCTAGGCCAACCATCACCACCGCCAAGCCAAATCCCACCATCCCCAACGTCCGATGCACCCGAACCTTATGCGCAGAAATCAGCGTAGTCTGCACCATCAACAGCACAATCCACAGCGTAAACGCCGCCCCATGAACATGGATCAGCCGATTAGGCAGTGGAGCGCGCACCATCCCGGCAAGAAAATAAGTATGGGCGAAGCCGTAAAGAACCGACGCCAGTATCAGCAAATTCATCGCAGGAAAAAAGATGCGATCCAAATTGCGGTTAGGTTTGTGCACAGTACGCACGGTTTGCTGAGGTACAACTGCTGGCGTCATTCGCTTCCCCCCTCAAATCCTTTGATCGCGGGGCCGTTCAAAGACGCAGCATTGCAGCGCCCCAACAGTATGCACGAACAATATGGCGAGCGGAAGTCTTTTTAAATCATAGGGGGCGGCAGCGCCTCTTCGCGCTGCCG
>JANXYX010000008.1 GCA_025408425.1 Granulicella sp. | reverse complement strand
AAATGCTGATTCGTAAAAGAAAGAAGCGCCAGCGGCTATGCCGCTGGCGCTTCTTTCTTTTCCGAATCAGCTTTTGGAGCTTTACTTCTTACCCTTGACCACGTCCTTGGCCTGCGCCTCGCCGTTTGCAGGAACCGGGGGAACATCGCCCGGCAGGTTTCCTCCTGAGATACCAAGCTTCTTGCGCAGCTCAGTATCAACTCGAGCAAATACTTCCTTATTTTCTTTGAGGAAGTTGCGAACGTTCTCGCGGCCTTGTCCGATACGCTCACCCTGGTAGCTGTACCAGGCACCGCTCTTGTCGACGATAGTGTGGAGCACTGCGAGATCCAGTACGTCGCCCTCACGGGAGATGCCTTCGCCATACAGAATGTCGAACTCCGCATCGCGGAAGGGCGCCGCCACCTTGTTCTTAACGATCTTCACTTTGGTACGGGAGCCAACGACAGTGTCGCCATCCTTCACGGCACCGATACGACGAATATCGATACGCACCGAAGAGTAGAACTTCAACGCTTTGCCGCCCGTCGTCGTCTCCGGGTTGCCGAACATAACGCCAATCTTGTCGCGAATCTGGTTGATGAAGATGAGGCAGGTCCGGGACTTCGACACCGTACCGGTCAGCTTGCGCAGTGCCTGACTCATCAGGCGGGCCTGCAGGCCCATGTGCGAGTCGCCCATTTCACCGTCAAGTTCGGCCTTTGGCACCAACGCCGCTACCGAGTCCACGACCAGCACATCGATCGCGTTGGAACGGACGAGCGCCTCGACAATCTCCAACGCCTGCTCACCGTAGTCGGGCTGACTAACGAGAAGGTTGTCGATATCGACTCCCAGCTTGCCTGCGTAGGCGGGATCCAGTGCATGCTCGGCATCTACGAAAGCTGCGAGTCCACCGGCCTTCTGGGCCTCGGCGATAATCTGCAAGGTAATGGTGGTCTTACCCGAGGATTCCGGTCCGAAGATCTCAATCACGCGCCCACGCGGGACTCCGCCGACACCCAGAGCAGCATCAAACGATATCGAACCGGTCGAAATAACAGAAATCGGCACAACGTCTTTCGAGCCCAACCGCATGATCGAACCCTTGCCAAACTGCTTCTCCAACCCGGAAAGGGCCAGCTCAATTGCCTTGCTGCGGTCATCTGCCACGTGTATTTCTCCTCGGGGTAAAGTCAATGCGGATTCTAGCATCGCGAAACAGGGAAAGCAAAGAAAAAGCGAATATTGTTATCGCTTCAACAGATCGACTGGCTCATTCACGTCATCGATGCGGAAGAGCTTCGCCAGTGCGGGATGCCGCTGCTCGACGGCCTTGTACATCTCCCAGGCGACACGGCGGTAGCTGAAGTGCCCCGCCACCCCTGACCGCAGCTCCGAGATGTAGAGCGCTTCGGCGAAGTCCATCTTGAACATGGCTCGGCAGCGCGTTCCCAGGGGGAGGCAGTATTGTGCAGACTCGGCCGCCTCAGGTTCCCCGCAATCCCGCAGCTGCCGATAGGAGGCAAAAGCTGCATCCATGACGGTCTGGTACGCGGATTCGAGGCCTGCCTCGGCGAGCGAGGGCTGGCCGGGGCACTCTGGCTCCTCGTAACCGTGGACGTCAGTGAAGCCCTGCAGCAGCTGGACGCAGCGGCGGTGGCGGTGCATGTCGCGGAAGCCGCCGATGTCCATCAGGATGTCGAAGCGGAAGACTTGACCAGCACTGAAGCTACGCAGCAGTTCGTCGTGTCGTCCACGATGCTTCGTGCCCAGTTCGATCAGCTCTGCGATGCGAACCGCACTCAACGCAGCGACCTGGCTGCGAAGCTGGCGGTAGGAGAAGTGGCAGTGCGGATAAAGCAGTGATGTTGCCAGCTCGACCTCAAGAGGCTCGTCGTCATCGAGCAGGTCGACGACCGGCGATGGAGCGATCGATTGCCCTGCCATCAGCTCCGCAACTGCTACAGATAACTCACCACGACTACCAGACAGATAATCGCTAGCGGCCGCATATTTCACCAGCGTTGGCGCCGTCTTTACTGGGCGCAGCAATATGCTGTTGACCCGGTCTCCACACTCTGTGTCGACGGAACCGATCTCCTGACAGATGACGCGGGCTTCGTCATGCTGCACATTCCATGCGGGTTCAGACGCAGCGACACGCAACTTCTCCCCGATCCCGCGGATCTCCGCGAACTCGCTGGTGAGGAGGCGCGAGACCTGCGTCTCAAGCGTGCGCGCATTCACAATCTGGCCCAAAGATGTGTTGGTCGCAAGCGGCAGCAGGTAGCGGGCTACATCGAAGGCGCGTGCCTTCAACGTACGCACGTAGGCTTCATCCTTCATCGATTCGGGCTGCGGAATCGTGGCTTTCAGCGCTTCCAGCATGTCGGCGCCGATGCGGTCATAACCGGCGAACATCGCCTGGACCGCTGCGGTGAATGCTGGCGTGCAATCTCCGAGGTTCGGAGTGAACCAGCCGGAGGTGCGGAAGTTCTGGTAGCGGGTGGAGCGCTCCTGTCCGTCCCAGCGCTGCTCGTCTACCAGAGCGATGGCAGCGAGAAGACTAAGTCGTTCAATCGCGAAGGGAATGTGCGCGAGATCGGCGATAGAGCGATGACCATACTGGAAGTAGAAGGTGTTGAGGAACTGTTCGGCTCGCTGGGAGCTGATCTCGGCGAGCGATTCCTTCATGGTGAGCGAAGAGCGGGAGTACTTGGCCATTGCGTAGGCAAGGACTTCAGGGTCTGCGCCGTGGATGGCGTAAACATCCGTTTCGCTGGCTGCTTTGGGTGCGGTTTTCTTATTCTCTAACATGTGGCACTCAGGATACGTTATGTAGCTGAGGAGATCGCAGGCGGAGGATTCGTATAATGCGAGAGCAAAGATATTTGGAGGTTCATGAGCATTCTCAAAGGTCGTATTGCACTTGTTACTGGAGCGTCGCAGGGGATCGGACGTGCCTGCGCTATCGAACTGGCTCGGAGCGGAGCGTCTGTTGCGCTGGCTGCGCGGAACCTGGAGAAACTGACCGAGGTGGCGGCGGAGATTAGGGCGGTTGGCGGTACGGCGCATCCATTCGAACTGGATGTGGCGAGTGAAGAGTCGATCAAAGCTGGCGCAAAGTCGGTGATCGAGCACTTCGGCAAGGTTGAGATTCTGGTGAATAACGCTGGTATTACACGGGATATCCTGGCGTTGCGGATGAAACGGAAGGACTGGGACGATGTGCTGATGACGAACCTGACCGGAGCGTTTTTGCTGACGCAGGCGGTAATGTCATCCATGGTGAAAGGCCGATGGGGCCGCGTGATCAACGTGACTTCGGTGGTCGGCGAGACAGGACAGGCCGGGCAATCGAACTATGCCGCCTCGAAGGCGGGACTGATCGGTCTAACCAAGTCGCTGGCGCGAGAGCTGGCGGGCCGGTCGATTACGGTAAATGCTGTAGCGCCGGGGTATATCGAGACGGCGATGACGGCAGTGCTGACGGACGACCAGAAGACGGCGATGACCCAGCATATTCCGCTGGGACGGGTTGGGACCGATCTGGATATTGCAAATGCAGTTGCGTTTCTGGCTTCGGAGGAGGCTGCTTACATCACGGGACATACGCTGGATGTAAACGGCGGAATGTACATGGGTTGACCCCCTCCCCCCTCCCGGGTACCCCTTGCTAAGCCATTTGTTTCCCACGACATACAAAAAACGTTCCTGCTAAGCCATTGCATCTATTTGACTTAGAGGCAAATATTAGATTCTAAACAAGTTAGGCCCGGCGGATAGCCGGGCCTGCTCTTTTTGATCTCTAGTACTATTTTATCGGATCGGGTGGATCTAATCGGCAACCTCTATTTGCTTTGTTTTGTGTGGTTTAGGTGGCTTTGGGGCTTGACAAGCGTTTTTGCTGAGCAAAAGTGCAGAAATTAATTACGGGTGCTCATTTTTGGCACCGAGTTGGAGTTTTCATCGCGTGGTAAGCTGCGGGAATTATGGCAGAGATCGTGATTCGGGAGGCGGTTGGGGCGGACGAGGTGGCGGCCGTACGAGGCTTGATGAGTGCGTATACGGGGTATCTTGGGGCGAATCCGTCGGGGGCGGCGAATATCTGCATCGAGAACTTTGAGCGGGAGTTGATGGGCTTGCCGAGGCAGTACAGCGCTCCGGATGGGGTGCTGTTGATGGCGTGGGTGGATGGAGTTGCGGCAGGATGCTGCGGGGTCCGCGAGGTGCGGAGAGACAGGGTTCCGGAGCGGGGCTGCGAGATGAAGCGGCTTTGGGTGGAGCGCGCATTTCGGAGACTGGGGCTAGGGCGGCGACTGGTGGGGGCGGCGATTGGCTGGGCGACGAGCGCGGGGTATGAGGCAATGTATCTGGATACTGTTCCAGCGGCGATGCCGGAGGCGAATGGGATGTATGCGGCGATTGGGTTTGAGCGGGTCGAGCGGTACAACAACAATCTGGAGGATGGGGTGGTGTTCTTTCGGCTGAGGTTGGGCGAAAACTGAGGTTAGATGGTGACTATTAGCGGAAGCAGCATTGTTGGTTTTGGTTCACTTTGGGTGTGGGGTTCAAGTAAAGGATCAGGGGTTGGTAGGGGAAATTGCTGAATCGAGGGGAGATGTACCTGCCGTGGTACAAGAATCGACGGCGGCTGAAAGATTGAGATTGACCGTGGCTCTGCAGGTAGTTACTTTGTGGCTAATGGCTGACATGCAAACAATCACTTCTGTCTTAGCGGGCGCTCCAATGGAACAAGAGACTATCTCGATGAATATCGGGTCAACGATCCGTGGGTATCGCCTGCAGAAGGGGATGTCACAGGGCGATATCGAGAAGAAGACCGGTCTGCTGCGGTGCTACCTGTCGCGAGTGGAGAACGGGCATACGGTGCCGTCGCTGGAGACGCTGCAGAAGATCGCTCGGGCTCTGGACTTACAGCTTTCTGAGTTCTTTGCGGATGAGTCTGTGGGGAAAGAGATGACCGGCCTGAATTTGAATGAGGACGAGATACGGTTTTTGACGCAGGTGCAGCGGTACTCGGCGCATTTGAGCGAGAGTGACCGTCGTCTGCTGCTGGCGATGGTGCGAAAGTTCGCACAGACCAGCTTGAGCTAGCGCACAGCGTTGGCTGCTGGTTAGCGGCACAAGATTGGCAGAGGCCTGCCCCGTGATGGGGCGGGCCATTTTTTTATGGGCAAGGGCGCAAACCCTGCTTCCAGCGGCTGAGGTCGCCCAGGATGACGAGGAGAGTGGCGAGGAATCGGGACAACTGCGCGAGGCTCCAACGGCTGCGTCGATAGTGCCGGAACTGTCAGATAGCGCAGCTATTTGAGATTGGAGATCCAGTAACCGAAGAGAGCGAGCACAAAGGTGGCCGAGCCGAAGGTGAGCTTCTGGCGGCGGAGATAGCGAACGCGTCCGGAGGTCATGCGGGGGATGAGGGGGACGCCAAGGGCAAGGCCGAAAAGGAATCCGCCGACGTGGGCAAAGTTGTCGATGCGGATGATGTTGGTGAAGACGGTGCCCAGGCCGATGATGAGGTTAAGTGCAGCAAACTGAATGACAGAGCGGCGCAGGCGTTTGAGTTCTGACCAGGGGATAGGGAGCTTATTGTTGGAGAGTAGGACGATAAGGATGCCAGCAATGCCGAAGACGGCTCCTGAAGCACCTGCCCCGACCGAAAGATGGTCCCGGAGGATGACGTTGAAGGCAAGCGAGAGGAGATTGCCGGCGAGGCCGGTGAGGACGTAGACGGCTGCAAGGCCGAAGGGGCCGACGAGGGGCTCACCAAGCAGGCCGAGGTTCCAGAGGCACCACATGTTGGTGGCAATGTGGATGATACCGACGTGGACGAAGGTGGCAGTGAGGAGGCGCCACCACTGGCCGCCGAGGATGAGGTCGGGGTTGGTGGCACCAAAGTAGATGAGTTGGCCGGTGGTGGGGTTGCTGGGGGATACGCCACGCAGAATCATCCAAAGGAAGACGGCGCAGTTGATACCGAGGAGGATGTAAGTGGCTGGAGCAGTGAGGATATTGCGCCGACGGTTGTCCGGAGGCGGGATCTCAGGGGCGTAGCCCGGCTCGACGGCCCGGGGATAGGAGTCGGGCGGGATGATTTCGCCTTGAGAGTAGGAAGACATCGGCTTATTAGTACGCTATCGCGCGCGAATAGGAGAGTAAAGAGTTGGATGAGTATCTGGCAGACCCGGAATGGGGAGTTACCAAAGGGGCAGGCTTATGAATGGTGTCGATGTCTGAAAGTGACGCCGGAAGTAAAACGCCACCTTTGTCAGGCGGCGTTCTTGTTGAAGCGATCGCGAATGTCGGCGAGTAGATGAGGCGGGATACGACGCTGCAACAGGTTACCAAAGAGTCCGGGAAGCGGTGTGGCGATGGCAACGAGTACCCAGAGGAGGGTCGAGAAGACAAGGCCGACGACAGCGACGGCTTCGAGCGAGATAGCGACGAAGTGGGCCTGGTGCAGACGGACATGAAACGTGCTGATGTGGGTGACGAGTTCAACGCGGCGGATGACGACGGCTGCAAGCAGAAATGCCACAATCGAAAGGGTGCTGACGCTGATGAGCAGGACATCAATGGTGCGAGCGACGCGCTGACGGCGACGGCAATGTGTGCACTCAGTAAGGTGCTGATCGTAGTCGGTGCGCATGGCGGGAGAGAGACCCGAGATGTCGAAGCGCCATCCGGAGAGGATATCGCCGACGACCTGATCGGTGCAGGCACGTGAGCGGTGGGTCTTCGAATCTGTAAATACCAACGTGGATTTTCTCATTTCGTGATGACTCTCATTCTAAACCTTTTGGTAGTTGGAAAGTAACGAAATATTCATTGTGTAGGCGCGAGACGGCACTGCACAGTCAACAGGAGTTTTGACGCAGAGGTAAGTGAGAGGAGGAAATTGCCCTAATCTCAAGGCGCTAAGAGTTTATTTACCTAGAGTTACGGGAGTGGTCTGGGGGAGGAGCTAGATGCTGATGGGAGTGAGCGGGGTGGACTGTTCGGCGAGGAGGATGCGGTTGCCAAGGAGCGTGGGGTGGGCGCTGAGGGCCTGCTCGGCAGCGAGGCGGGCGAGTTCGGGGGCGTTGTTGGACTCGGAGAGGTGGCCGAGGATGATGTAGGCGGCGCTGCCGTCGTAGTCCTTCTGGAGAAAGTCGGCGGTGGCGTCGTTGGAGAGGTGGCCGACGCGGGAGAGGACGCGCTGCTTGACAGACCAGGGGTAGGGGCCGTCTCGGAGCATTTCGAGGTCGTGATTGGATTCGAGGAGGAGGAGGTCGATGCGCTTGAGGGCGGCTTTGACGTTGGGAGGCATGTAGCCGAGGTCGGTGGCGAGGGCCATGCGGATGCCGTCGGCTTGGACGACGAATCCGCAGGGGTCGGCGGCGTCGTGGGGGATGGTGAAGGGGGAGATTTCGAGGTCGCCGATGGAGAAGTTCGTGCCGGCGTGGAAGTACTCGACCACGGGGAGGTGTGCGGGATCGGATTTTTCTTTGGGGATGGGGGCGGAGTCGCAGGCGGCTTCGAGATCGGCGTCGGGGTCGATGGGGAGTTCGAGGCTGGCGTTGGGGTCATCGGAACGCTGCTCCGGGGAGAGGGCAGCGGCTTCGGCGGAGATGTTGGCTATGGCCTGGGCCTGAGCGGCAGCGTTGGCGTTGGCGCGAGCTTCTTTTTCCTGCTGGACGTGATCGAGCCACTTGGCGTAGGTCATGGTGGTGCGGGGGGTTAGCATGCGGACCCAGGCGCGGTGGGTGGGTTCAGTGAAGTAGACCGGGATGTTGAGGCGGCGTGCAAGGACGGCGAGTCCGGCGACGTGATCGATGTGCTCGTGGGTGATGAGGATGGCGTCGAGGGTGTTGGGATCTTCCTCAACGAGGGCCATGCGGCGGAGGAGTTCGCGGCAGGAGAGGCCTGCGTCCACGAGGATACGGGTCCTTGAGGAAGAGATTACGGTGCTGTTGCCTTTGGAGCCCGAGGCTAGCACGGTCATGCGCATTTAGTTAACATACGCCCCATTCTTGTGGGAATGGGGCGGTTTGGTTGGGTGTGAACTTGGAGGATCACCCCAGGAAGGAGTTCGCAGCAGGGTCAGGCCGTAGGGCGGACCGGGGCGAGGAAGTTGACGGTAGAACGGAGGACCACCTGGTTGTTCTGGTTGAAGGCGAGCGTGCGGGTGCGGACGATGCCGTAGTCCTTGCGCGAGGTGGATTGTCGGACGCCGAGGACTTCGATCTCGGTGCGGATGCTGTCGCCGGGGCGGACGGGCTCGGTCCAGCGCATCTCTTCGACGCCAGCGCCGATCATGCCACCGGCGACGGTGATGGACTGGACGCGGAGGCGCATGACGATGGCAGCGGTGAGCCAACCAGAGGCGGCGAGTCCTTTGAAGAAGGAGCTTTCGCCGGCGGCCTCGTCCAGGTGGAAGGGCTGGGGATCATACTTCTGACCGAACTCTTTGATCTCTTCGGCAGTGACTTTGGCGCTACCGAGTGAGTTCATTTTCTGGCCTACGTAGAAATCTTCGAAGTAAAGCTCTTGCGACATGGTTTCTCCCTGATTCTGCTGATCTGAGTGTAACGACTATGACGATTCGTAGGTATAAAAACCGCGACCTGACTTGCGCCCCAGCCAACCGGCGTCGACCATGCGGATGAGGAGTGGGCAGGGGTTGTATTTTGGGTTGCCGAGGCCTTCGGCGAGGACGCGCATGATGTCGAGGCAGACGTCGAGGCCGATGAAGTCGGCGAGGGTGAGGGGACCCATTGGGTGGGCCATGCCTTCGCGGAAGATGGTGTCGATGGCTTCGGGGGTGGCGACGCCTTCCTGTACGGCGAAGATAGCCTCGTTGATGAGGGGCATGAGGACTCGGTTGGAGATGAATCCGGCGGCATCGTTGACTTCGACGGGGATCTTATTGAGTTGCTGTGCGAGAGTTTTTACTGCGTCGAAGGTAGCCTGGGAGGTCTGGAGGCCACGGATGATTTCGACTAACTTCATGACCGGCACAGGGTTGAAGAAGTGCATGCCGATGACCTGCGTGGGGCGCTGGGTGACGGCGGCGAGGCGGGTGATGGAGATGCTGCTGGTGTTGGAGGCGAGGATGGCTTCGGGGGGAAGGATACGGTCGAGGTCGCGGAAGAGCTGGGATTTGATCTCGAACTTTTCAGTTGCGGCTTCGATAGCAAGGGTACAGGGGGCGAGAGCGTCGCGGTGGGTGGTGGCGGTGATGCGTGCGTAGGCTTCGTCGGCCTGCTGCTGGGTTAACTTGAGCCTGGTGACTTCGCGGGCGAGATTCTGCTGGATGGTGGCGAGGCCGCGATCGAGGGCGGGCTGGACGATGTCGCAGAGCAGGACACTGAAGCCGGAGCGAGCGCAGACGTGGGCGATGCCGTTGCCCATGGTGCCTGCGCCGAGGATTCCGATGATTTGGGAGGTGGACATAGGTGGATACAGACGACGAGGAAGTTTAGCAGGAGGGCTACAAGTGCAACGGATGAAGTGGGGTGGGGCAGGAATTAGAGGAAGGCTGCAAGGAGCACCGTTATGTTGTCGTGGCCACCGTTGTGATTGGCGGCTTTGATAAGGGATTCGCAGGCAGCGGCCAGATAGGGTTCGGTGGCTGGGGTGGGGATGTTGGAGAGCACCATCGCTATGTCGTCGGAGGAGAGTTCCCGATTGAGACCGTCCGAGGCCAGGAGGTAGAGGTCACCGATCCTGGGGCGGTGTCCCTGTATTTCGACGTCGACGTGTTCCTGCGAGCCGACGGCGCGGGTGATGACGTTGCGCATGGGCGAGAACATGGCCTCGGCTTCGGTGATATATCCGGCACGAATCTGCTCTTCGACGAGGGAGTGGTCTGCGGTGAGTTGGGTGAGTTCCCTGCCGCGTCGACGGTAGCAGCGGCTGTCGCCGACGTGGGCGAGCCAGAGTGTGGGCGGTGCGGGACGGATCGTGATGGGGGCGTCAGGCTGAGAGTCGGATTGAGGCGACTGGGGAGTTGGGGGGACTGGAGAGTGCAGGAGAGCTACCAGCGTGGTTCCCATGCCGGAGAGTTCCGGCTCGAGGTGCGCTTTTTGGAAGATGACCTGGTTGGCGGCATGGATCGCGGCATTGAGTCGGGCCTGGGGCTTCTGGTCTGGATTTGCGTCGGAGCCGCTGGATCTAAGTTGGGAGAGGAAGGTTTCAGCGGCGAGATGGCTGGCTACTTCACCGGCAGCGGCTCCGCCCATGCCGTCGCAGACGACGTAGGCTCCGGCTTCGGGGGAGGCGGCACAGGCATCCTCATTTCCCTTGCGAACGCGGCCGGGGTGGGAGGACATGGCGTGGATGAGATGGTTGGAGTGCAAGTTTTGTAGAGAAGGTATCCGCACAAAACAATACACGGTGAAGCGGTTTGAACAAAGGCTGGGTTAGTGTTTAGAGGCTAAGGGAGAGTGAATGAACCAGACTGTGAACCGTATCCTGCGTGGGGACAACCTGAAGTTGTTGCGAAAGATGGAGTCAGGATCGGTGCCGCTGATCTATGTCGATCCACCGTTCAATACCGGGCGGAGGCAGGCCCGGACGCAGATGAAGACGGTGCGGGACGAAGCGGGTGACCGCGTGGGCTTTGGCGGAAAGCGGTACCGGACGGAGATTTTGAAGGGTGCGGCTGGATCTGGGTATGGAGACAGCTTTGAGGACTTCCTCGGGTTTCTGCGGCCGCGCATGGTAGAGGCGCACCGAGTGCTGTCTGAGACAGGATCACTGTTCTTCCACATCGACTATCGCGAGGTTCACTACTGCAAGGTGATGCTGGACGAGATTTTTACGGTGGAAGGCAAGGTGTCTGGCCGGGAGTGCTTTCAGAACGAGATCATCTGGGCCTATGACTACGGGGCGCGGGCGACGAAGAAGTGGCCAGCCAAACATGACACGATCCTTTGGTACACGAAGGATCCGAAGCATTACACGTTCAATCTGGAGGCGAGCGACCGGATTCCGTATATGGCTCCAGGGCTGGTGGGGGCGGCAAAGGCAGCGCGGGGCAAGACTCCCACGGATGTCTGGTGGCATACGATCGTATCGCCTACGGGCAAGGAGAAGACAGGATATGCGACGCAGAAGCCGCTGGGGATTCTGGAGCGGATTGTGCGAGTGCACAGCAATCCTGGAGATCTGGTGCTGGATTTCTTTGCGGGGAGCGGGACGACGGGAGAAGCAGCGGCAAAGAACGGCCGGAAGTATCTGCTGATCGACGAGAGCACGGCGGCAGTGACGGTGATGAAGAAGCGGTTGAAGCAGTATGGGGCTGGGTGAACCGATGCGTTCTCCAACTTCTGCGTAAAGGCGCAGAGGCTGGAGAACGCAACGGGGTGAGCTTAGCTGCGGGCCTGCTTGTCCGCGAAGTCTCCGATGACGGGCAGCTTGTACCACTCGCCTTTACTGGCCTTGAGAATGACTACGATCCATGCAAGGAAGATGCCCAGGAAGACCACCAGGTGGATGACGGCGAAGAGCATCCAACTGAGTGGGATGAAGTGCAGCATCGACTGGGCGACCATGAGGGCTATCTGGATGACGAAGGCCGCAACGTTGAGAGCGATGGATTGGTAGGAGTGGAACTTGATCAGCGGGATCCTGTTGTAGGGCTCCAGGATGAGAAAGATGATCGCCGGAATGATGGTGATGTAGGCGAGGGCGGCAGCGACGTTGTCTGACAGGCCGGACGCGGAGGCTGGTGTTGTTGGAGCGGGGGGCGGGGGATAGGCCGGTGGCTGCGGTGGGAACTCTTCACTCATGACATAACTCCTGGAAGCGAGATGGTCGTTCAATACCTGTTTACGACTAAATGGGACCCGGTTGCTGGATTCGTTCTGGAGAAGTGCTGATCAGCATACCTGAGGAGCGACAAGGTTGGGTGGTTGTTTTGATGGGGATAGAAAGATATTTGAGGGTTGCGGCGGGGGCAATGGAGGTGCGGGTGAGGATAGAATTGAGGTATGAAGTACTTGATTGCGTTGCTGGCGGTAGCTGGGATTTGGGTAAGTGTGCTGGCTTTGCGGGTGCATAATCAGGCACCGGGCGAGGCTCCGCCATGCGCGGTGACAGAAAAGTTCGACTGCGGTGCGGTGAACCATAGCCGATTTGCGGTGTTTCCGCCACGGACGTTCGACGAGGACGTGAAGTCGGGCAAGGTGCACATTCCAATCGCGACTCTGGGGATTGTCTGGTATGCGTTGATCGCGATCTTCGCACTGGCAGGCCGGATGTGGGTGGTGCTGGAGGTGGCCCAGATCGGCTTCTTCTTTGCCGGGATGCTTAGCTATCTCGAGGCGTACGTGCTGGAGAAGTGGTGCATCTACTGCCTGTGGTCGCAGGGAATTGTGGCGACTATCGTTCTGGTGACTGCGGGAACACTGGCGGTGCGCTGGTGGCAGGGGCGAGCAGCAAAGCATGCAACCACCGACCCTGATAGGGTAATGCAGTAAATTCACGGGCTCTGAAGCAGGTTTCGGTTGTGCAAGGAGAGCTTATGTGGCCAAAGGTGATTGCGCAGTTGTTTGAGTTGCTGCCTCATGTGAGTCGGTTGGTGCCGATGGCAGATCGGTATTTTTCTTCGAAAGCCGCTGCGGAGAAGGCCCACGAGGCGGCTATGGCCGCTATGGCCGAAGGCGTCCGTGGCGACCTTGGACAGGTGACGAAGGCGCATGCGGGGCTGTACCGGCAGTTGCAGGAGTTGAGCGCACAAGTGGCCGAGGTGGGCGAGGAGGGCAAGCGCGGTCGCATGCTGCTGGAGGTGCAGGAGAACCGATTGGCGGCGCTCGAAGAGCGGGTTGGGACGATCGGACTGTGGGTGAAACTGGGAATCTCTTCGGTGGTGGCGCTGCTGGTGGTGGCGATTACGCTGCTGATGCGGCGTTAGCCCGGCAAGTTGGTCACGGCGTAGAATTGTGAGATGGGAATTAGCCGAGAGCAGGCGCTGGATTGCTTCAATAGCGACGATTTGATTGGGATTGGGATGGAGGCCGACGCGGTACGGCGGCGACTGCATCCGGATGGCGTTGTGAGCTACGGGATCGATGGACGAATCGATTATGGTGCGGCATCGTTCGAGACGTTGTGGAAGCAGATTCATGAGGTGGTGGAACTGGGTGGGACAGGGGTGGTGCTGCGCGGGGGAGCTAGCGGGGTGCGGTCTCTGGAGTGGTTTGAGGACCTGCTGAGAGGGATCAAGGAGCGCTTCCCTGCTTTGTGGATTCACGGGCTTTCGGCCGGCGAGGTTCTAGCGGCCGCTGAGGGTTCGGGGCTGACACTGCAGGATACGATTTCGCGACTGCGGGATGCGGGACTGAACTCGATTGCCGGGGACGACGCAGAGATTCTGGATGATGCGGTACAACGTCAGGGGGCGCGGATGAACTGCTCCTCCGCGGGCTGGGTGCGAGTGCACCGGGCAGCACATGAACTGGGAATGCAGACAACTGCGACGATGACGTTCGGTGGAGGCGAGACGATAGAGCACCGCGTGAATCATCTGGAAGTGGTGCGGCGGCTGCAAGAGGAGACAGGCGGGTTTATGGCGTTTACTCCGGTGACGTTTCAGCCTAAAAGCTCCGGCATACAGGGTTTCGAGGAGGCGACGGCGGTGGAGTATCTAAAGACCCTGGCGGTTTCGCGGATGTACCTGGATAACATTGTGAATGTGCAATCGGACCTGGAGACGCAAGGGCTGAAGGTACTGCAGATGGGTCTTCGGTTTGGCGGGAATGACGTGGGATCGGTGACGCTGGAGAATCCTGGGGCACCGAATGGGGCTACGGAAGAACAGCTTCGCCAGGTGATTCGCGATGCGGGCTTTAAGCCAGTGCAGCGGGATACTCTCTACCGGACGATGTTTTTGAACTAGGCTCAGCAATTTCGGAATGACTTCCGGCCTATCGACTGGCATCGCGTAGAATCTGAACAATTACTGGAACTTATTCCCGGAGCGCTTTCCTGTCCTCTCTTATTTCCATACTGCCGTCGTTGCTGGGTTTGTTGCTGGCTCCCAAGGGGCTGACGCACTATCTGAAGACTCACTACGGCGACCGCACGTTTGAGCATCTGTACCGGTGGAATACTTTCGATACGGTGCTGCTGATTCCCTACTTCATTGTGATGGTGATTCTGGCGTTTTACGGAGTTCACCGGTATCAGCTGGTATGGCTGTACTTCAAGAATAAGAAGAATGCGGCGAAGTGGGATGAGCCGCCGATGCAATGGGGTGAGGGCGAGCTTCCATTTGTAACCATTCAACTGCCGATCTTCAATGAACAGTTTGTGATCGACCGCTTGATTGAGGCTTGCTGCCGGCTGGATTATCCGCGCGACAGGTTTGAGATCCAGGTGCTGGATGACTCGACCGATGAGACGGTGAAGGTAGCAAGCGATATTGTCGAGCGGTACGCAGCGGGATTTGCGGGGATGGAGCCACAGCCGATTGTTTACCTGCACCGGGCGAACCGGCATGGATACAAGGCCGGTGCGCTGGACAAGGGGCTGAATGTGGCCCGGGGTGAGTTCGTGGCGATCTTCGATGCGGACTTTGTGCCTCCGCGGGAGTGGATCATGCGGGTAATTCACCACTTTGCGGAGCCGGAGATCGGCATGGTGCAGACGCGGTGGACGCACCTGAACCGAAACTACAGCTTTATGACGCAGGTGGAGGCGATCCTGCTGGATGGTCATTTTGTGCTGGAGCATGGCGGACGGTCGCGGGCGGGAGTGTTTTTCAATTTCAACGGCACGGCGGGGATGTGGCGGCGTAAGACGATTGCAGAGGCTGGGGGCTGGCAGCACGACACGCTGACCGAGGATACGGACCTTAGCTACCGGGCGCAGATGGTGGGCTGGAAGTTCAAATATCTGCAGGATGTGGAGTGCCCGGCGGAACTACCGATCGAGATGACGGCGTTCAAGACGCAGCAGGCGCGATGGGCGAAGGGACTGATCCAGACGGGCAAGAAGATTCTGCCGCGCGTGATGAAGAGTGACCAACCGTGGCATACAAAGCTAGAGGCGTGGTATCACCTAACGGCGAATATTAGCTACCCTCTGATGATCGTGCTAAGCGTGCTGCTGATGCCCGCGATGATTATTCGTAGCTGGCAGGGTTACATACAGATGCTGCTGATCGACATGCCGCTGTTTATTGCCAGCACATGTTCTGTTTCGACGTTTTACCTCGTCAGCCAGAAGGAACTGCATCCGAAGACGTGGTACAAGACATTTCTATATGTTCCATTTTTGATGGCGCTGGGTGTGGGGTTGACGATCACCAACACCAAGGCTGTACTGGAGGCGTTGTTTGGAGTGCAGAGCGCCTTTGCGAGAACGCCGAAGTACAGCGTGAAGAAGAAAGGCGAGAAAAGCCAGGCGAAGAAGTACCGGAAGCGGCTGGGAATTGTGCCGTGGATCGAACTTACGATTGGGTGCTACTTTGCGTGGACGGTGTACTACGCGGTGTCTACGGAGAATTTCTTTACCGTCCCCTTTCTGCTGCTTTTTGTGTTGGGGTATTGGTATACGGGGCTGCTGAGCCTGCTGCAAGGGCGGTTTGAGCGCGACGGCAGTCCTGGGCAGGAGTTGCATGAGAAGCCTTATCCGGTGGGTATTTGATGACATGGCGTGAGCGGCTTTACCTGACTCTCGCGATCAGCGCGTCTGTGGCACCTTTGGCGCTGATTGTGTACTTACTGGTTCAGCGGAAGCGTCACCTGCTGGTGACCGGAGGGCGGTACCGTGCTGCGATGACGGGGCTGGTGCTGGCCTTGATCGCTGCACTGCCGTCGCCACTGTTCTATTTTGACCTGGAGTTGCCGATACCTGTGAAGGCTGCGTGGCTACCGGTGCTGGCTGGGGGTCTGCCGATTGGGCTGGTGTGCGGACTGATGGCAATACCACTGTTGGCGTTTGCGCGGGGCCGGGTACGGTGGATGGGAATTGCCTCGACTGTGCTGTGCGTGACCTTGCTCTATCTCACGTTGCTGGGTCTGAGTGATTGATGTCGCGCGCAGGAATGCGACCGATGGAAGGCGGTGCCTGGTGAAACGATGGGATGCAGGAAGGTCAAGGACGGGGCTGAGCCTCTTGAGGCTGGTTCTCGCGACACTGGTTCTATCAGGCTTTGCACATGCTCTGGAGTCTGTGCCAAAGGCGGAGTACAAGGCACGGCGGGTCGCACTGGCCGCCAAATTACAGGGTGGTGTCGCGGTGTTGTTTGCCGCCGAGGAACCGGTGCTGGACTTCATGGCGTACCGGCAGGATGAGGATTTTTATTATCTGACGGGGTGGAACGAGCCGGGTGCGGCGCTGGTAGTAATTGGGGCCGGACCGGAGACGACGACGCGGCTGGGTGAGTTGGTTCCGGCGCATGGATACAGCGAGATTCTGTTTCTTCCTTCGCGCAATTTAGTGGTGGAGAAGTATACGGGCGTAAAGATGGATGCCGCGACTGCGGGAGTCTCGATTGCGACTGGCGTGGATGCGGTGATGCCGGTGACGGCTTTGCCGGACGTACTCACTAAGTTTATTGGCGAGGACCGCAGACGTGGGGCACAGATGTGGTCACAGCGCGATATGACTGCGACAAAGGCTGCAGTGGAGTTTACGGCGGCATCTTTGGGAATTGGTGCGGAAGCCCTGCAGACGAAGGATATTCGGGCTTTAGCGATGGGACTGCGGTCAGTGAAATCAGCCGCTGAGATTGAGTTGATCCGTAAGGCGACGGATGCTTCGATCGCCGCGCAGTTGGCGGGGATGCGGGCGATCAAGCCAGGAGTGCGGGAGCGAACGGTGGCGGGCATCGAGATCGCCAAGTTGATGGAGGAAGGGTGCGAGCGGGTGAGCTATGCGCCGATTGTGGGGTCGGGAGCAAACTCGACGACACTGCATTACAGCGAGAATTCGGCGGCGATGGAGAAGGGCGACGTGGTGGTAATTGACGCAGCGGGCGAGTACAGCATGTATGCCTCGGACATTACCCGGACGATGCCTGCGGGAGGGAAATTCACACCACGACAGAGAGAGATCTACGACGTTGTACTGGGGGCGCAGCGGGCGGCAGCAGCAGCGTTTGTCGCAGGGCAGTCGAAGCTGGGCAATGTGAGCCAACGAGGGCCGGAGGTAAAGGACACGCTGGACAAAGTGGCGTTCGACTACATCAACACGCATGGCAAGGACCTACATGGGGAACCACTGGGTAAGTACTTTCTGCATGGCCTGGGGCACTCAGTGGGAATCAACGTGCACGACCCGATGGACTATACCAAGCCGCTGGACAAGGGCATGGTTTTCACAATCGAACCGGGAATCTATATTCCAGAGGAGAAGATCGGGGTGCGGATCGAGGATGTGTTCTATGTAGGTGAGGATGGCAAACTGGTAGACTTGGTCGCTAAGTTGCCGCACGACGCTGCCGATGTTGAAGCAGCGATGAGGCATTGAGGTCAGACGATGGTTAGTATGACTGTGACTGCGCTGTCGCTGGCGCTGGGATACTTGTTGACGGTGGGGTGCTCACTGCTGGCGACATTTGCAATTGGTTCAGTGGCTCCGGAATTTGTGTCGGAAGGGCATAGGATTACCAACGGGTATAAGCGAATATATGCCCTGGTGTGGCTTGGATGTGCAGCAATTGGTGCCTTTAGCGCTGTGGCCGCTGCATCCGTGGGTACCGTTGGCCCATGGGTGGTTGGCGTGGGTCTGGCGGCGCTTCTGATCGGAGTAATGTGGGTCAACACCTGGGAGGCGCGGCAACGGGGGCTGGCGCACCAGATTTTGTTGAGCCTGACTACAGTAATCGGTGTGGCTGCAGGCGGCTGGCTAGCGGCACACTATGCGAAGTTGCGATAGGAATCTAGAGACGACGCGACAATGCTACCAGCGAACTCCGAAGGTGATTGGAATGTAGCTGATACGGTTACTATTTGTAGCTGCATTACTGATCTGGTAAAGATGCAGAGAGGCCCGGCTTGGAGCCGGGCCTTTGATATTGCCGCTGGAAGCGAGTTGACTTGCCGGAAGGCTTACCAGCGGATTCCGAAGGTAACCGGCATATAGCTGTTGGAGGAGTTGTCCAGGGTCGAGATGGGGCTGGGGTAGCCTTGCTCCGGGTACAGCTTTGCGTTCGACCAGACGTAGCGGGCTTCGGTGTAGAACTTGAGGGAGTTGAAGCGTGAGGGTTTGAAGGTGAAACCGACGGCGCCATTGACACCGCCGCCATTGGTGGTGTGGGTATCGAAGTTGGCGTTCTGGACAACAGGATAGCAGCCGTAGTAGGGGTCGCAGTAGTAGCTGGCCTGGGGCAGGGTGAAGTTGATTGCCTTGTGGTAGTAACCGCCGCCGGCGGTTACGTAGGCCCCGAAGGTTTCGCCCTGATAGAAGTTGTAGATCGGATTCACGGTGAAGGACCAGACGTGGGCGTTGGCGTCGAGGCCAGAGAAATCCGCAAAATGCCCGGTATTTGGGTCGATGATACCCAGGCTGTTGTAATAATTGGCCTGGTCGACGATGACGTGGCCCTGGAGGCCGAAGTGGTCATAGCCGAACTCTCCCATAATGCCGAACTGCTTGGAGAAGTTGTAGCCGACTCCACCATGTAAACCGTAGCTGGTGGTGAAGACATTTCCGCTATTTCCGACCGGGACGCCAAAGCCTCCACCCAATGCGACTGCGAGCTTGGTGGAGCCGTCCGCGTTATGCATACGGTCGGTGTACTGAGGGTGGCCATAGCGACGGCGGGGCGGAGGCTGGTTGGCATCGCTGCCTGAAAGATTGAACCGCTCGTCAGCGACGGCATCGGCGGTGACGCTGCTGGAACTGGAGGAATCCGGAGCAGAGAGATCAAGGTTGAGTGGGACAGCCAGAGATGCCTGCAAATTCAGCGTTGGGCGAACGGACGCGACGGAAGCTAACTGAGCCTGAAGGCCGACCGTAGTTGCAGCGGAGAATGAAGCGACGACAGCGCCGCAAACAACGAAGTTGGATATGATTTTTTTGCTGATCGACGTAAAGGTTGTGCGCATCTTCGTAGCTCCCTTTTTGCTGCAACGTATGACATAGATTACAACCCAGTTATGGGATTCTTGTTGTGCTACTTCACTGTAAGACGCGGGAATTATTAATTTAGATGGCAGAAAAAATTGAAGACGTTTCGTTAGGACCAAAAAACTGGGCGCCCCATTCATCATGGGGCGCCCAGAGTTAGGAACGAATTATTTTTTAGTGGATGTCGAACTGCTCCGGATGGAGGCTGGGGTCGGATTTGACGAGGATGGTTTTTCCGACCATCTCCTCCATCTCCTGCAACCACTTCGAGGTCGTGGACTTGAGTTGCTTGACGACCTCGGGGTGAACGCGCAGCATGACATCTCCACGGTCGAGGTGCTTGTGCATCTTGCGCATCTCGATATAGATGTCGTTGCAGACGGTAATGGGTGATTTGACCATGCCGGTGCCAACGCAGACGTTGCAGGTGGTGGAGAGAGTGCGCTCCAGTGATTGCTTGACGCGTTTGCGAGTGATAGCGACAAGGCCGAAGTCGTTGAACTGCAGAACCTTGGATGGGGCGCGGTCGCTCTTGAGCTCTTCTTCGAGTGCGGCCATGACCTTATTGCGATTCTTGCGCTCATCCATGTCGATGAAGTCGATGATGATGATGCCGCCAAGATCGCGCAGACGAATCTGACGAACGATCTCAGGGATTGCATCGAGGTTGGTTTTGACGATGGTGTCTTCGAGGCGGGCAGTCTTGCCTACGAACTTGCCGGTGTTGATGTCGATTGCGACGAGGGCCTCTGTCTGGTTAATGACAATGGAACCGCCGGACTTGAGCCACACCTTGGAGCGGAGTGCCTTGTTGATCTCTTCGGTGATGCCGAACTGCTCGAAGAGGGGGGTGTCCTTGGTGTAGAGCTTGACGCGCCGGATGAGTGAGGGCTGGAAGCGCTGCAGGAAGCGCAGAACCCGCTCGTACTCGGTCTCGGTGTCGACCCAGATGGCGGAGAAGTTGTCCGTGACCTGATCGCGAAGGATGCGCTCAACGAGATTGAGGTCGTGATAGATAAGAGCTGGCGACTTCGAGGATTCAGAGCGCTGCTTGATATCTGCCCACAGATTCAGGAGGAAACGAAGGTCTGAGCGGAGCTCTTCTTCGCTGGCGCCTGCAGCAGCGGTGCGGACGATGAAGCCACCGGAGGCTTCGCCTTTCTCGGAGAGGAGTATCTCCTTGAGGCGGCGGCGCTCACCGTCGGACTCGATCTTGCGTGAGACGCCAGTGTGGTTGACGGTAGGCATGAAGACCAGGAAGCGGCCGGGGAGAGCGATGTGCGAGGTGATGCGGGCGCCCTTTTTGGCGATGGGCTCCTTGGCAATCTGGACCAAGACTTCCTGGCCGGGCTTGAGGAGATCACTGATGGCCGGAAGGTTGGTCGCCTGCATGGACTGTCGGCTGGTGCGATGGTTACCGCTGCGTTCACGGTCACCTGCGCCGCCGGTGTGACGGCTGCGGTCACGCTCACCACGGCGTCCGTCGCGACGTCCGTCACGGCGGCCATCGCGGCGGCGGCTGGTGCGCTCGGCGTCACGAAGTGGGGAGGTAGGAGTTGCAGCGTACTCTAATCCCTCGGTCGGCAGGATTCCTGGAGTCTGGTTATAGTCGCCCTGAAGGAGATCCTCAGATTCGCCGTCAACAGATTCTTCGTCCAGGTCTTCGGCGTTCTCTTCATCTTCTTCCTCCAGATCATCCTCGAACTGATCATGGAGTGAGTCCTCTTCTTCGAGGTCATCCTCCTCGTCGTCTGCGTCGGCTGGACGGGTGATGTCGTCAATCGACATCTCACGGATCATGGTGCCGAGGTCGGCTGCACCTTCGAGGTTCTCCTCTTCGTCAAGATCGTCAAGCTCTTCGATGGAACTGGCGTGGAGGGTGTCGAGCAGCTCATCGTCGGAGATCTCTTCTTCTTCGACGAACCCAAGACCGGGAGCGAAGTGGGCATGAGTTTCGTCAGGCATCTCGCTGATCTGGCCGAGGATTACGGCCTCGTGCTGGATGGGCGATGCAGGATCGGCGACCTCGATTGGCGTTGGAACGGCTGCGGGCTCGATCGTGACGGGCTCAGAGATCATCTCTCCGGTGGAGTGGAGAGTGGTGATGTCATGCGCGGGAATGGTCTCTTCGATGATGTGGTGAGGCTCGGAAGCGACGTCGCTGTGAAGCTGGGCAACATGCTCCTCCGGTGCAGGAGTAAGAGCGTGAACCGGGTTGGACTGATGGTGCGGTTCCTGGTCAACAAGCTCGATCTCTTCGATCCCTTCGATCTGGTCGAGCGAGTCGAGGATGGGCTCTTCCACGCTGACGAATTCGGGCTCAATTACTGGAGGAGCGCTCTGACGGAACTCGCTCTGGGCGATGGGGTCTACGCGATAGGAGACTGAGGCATCGGTTGGCTCGTACTCTACGGGTACCGTTGGGGCCTCAGGGACGTCCTCGACGACGACCGGGACTGCAGCTACGGGCGCAACAGGCTCGGGTGCTACGTGCTGTGCCGGGACGTCGTTGCGGAAGCTGGCGCGCGTATCTGGCTGCCGCTCTGAGCGCTGCTCGGAACGTGGCTCTGAACGGCGGTGACGGGAGAGGCTCTCGCCGGGCAGAATGGAGCCTCCGTCCCAGGCGGAGGAGACGACAAACTCTGTGGACGGGACGGGGATGATGACGTTCTCTGCGGCTGGCCTGACTGCGGGGGCTTCTTCTGAGCCCTTGCGGTACTTCGAGAGGGACTCGCCGGGCAGGATAATGGGCTCGCCCGCAGATACTTCGGGAGCTTCGCCATAAGCGGTTTCTCCGTAGGCGGGGGTATTGTCTACGCCATAAAGGGAGGTCTTGGGGGCGAAGCCACGAGGGACACGTGGGGTGCGATTGCGGTCGTCGCTGCGGCCACCACGGTCGCCTCGGTTTCCACGATCGTCGCGATTGCGGCCACCACGGCCCCCGCGGTCGCGATCACCACGGTCACGGCGAGGCTGCCCGTCAGTCTGAGCAGTAGGCGCGATGTGTGCGATGGGGGTGGGGACGGGCGCAATGGGAGCGGCGGCATTGGCATCGAACTCAAAGGTGTCTGCTTCATCGTCATATTCGCCGGAAGCGATGTCGGACGGGGTTCCCTGCTGAGCTGGGAGGGCAGACTGCGGTGACTCGTCACGCTGGCCTGGGCCACGTCCACGACGGCGGCCACGACGGCCACGCCAGCGGCGGCTGCCATCGGCACCGGGAGCCCCTTCCCCGAGTTCTGAGGCGTCGGCGCTGGTGCGGTCGGCGATGACGTTATCAACTGGACCGAAGTTGGACTCGACTCCGAAATCCTGAATAAAGGGCTCTGCGCCGCTATCGGGGCTGGTCAGCGAGGGAGTGGCTTCCGTGCCGGGCTGGCGATCACGAGTGCCTTCACGGTTTCCACTGCGGTTGCGGTCGCGACGGCCTCGGCCACCACGATCACGGCCGGTGCGGATGGCGTCACGGTTGCCAGAGATAGATGTCTGATCCAAACGATCCGGCAGATTGGCTGCTTCGGCAACAGGCGCAGCGAGTTCGCGGTTGCCATTGCGATCTCCCCGATCACTGCGGTCACGGCCATCACGGCGGCCTTCGGGGCGTGGTGCGCGGCTATCGCCGGCAGCGTGGGTGGTCTCAAAGTCGGCAGTCTCTCCGGCTTCTTCCATGAAGTCAGTGATGTACAGGAAGGCGTCGCGCTCCAGGCCGATGTCCACAAAGGAGGACTGCATGCCGGGGAGGACGCGGGTGACTTTGCCGTTGTAGATGGAGCCGGCGAGAGTGTACTCGTTCTCTCGTTCGTAGTAGATCTCAGCGAGGGCGTCGTTTTCGACGATGGCAAGCCGCGTTTCGTGCGGCGTACTGGAGATATAGATTTCTTTTGACATTCTTGCTCTGCTCTTTCTGCCCGCTCCCCTTTGGGGAATGCAAGCGGCAGACGAGGCAGAGACAATCGGAAGTTGCACCTAGCGAAGGGCTAGGGGTGACTCACCGAAGGGGCGGACAGGAAGCAGGATGCTGAAGCTACGTGAACGATGACCGGTGCGAGGTGTTGGAACAACTCTGCCGTGGACACACTCCTGAAGGAGGCGTATGGGGCGACACTGTGGAGATCGGGGACACGAGAGGGTGCTTCGAACGATTGCATACATGCGGAGTTTGTGACCAAAACAACCTCTGAGCGAACTTGAGGCGGGGCCGTTTGCCATCCGGATGCAATCATGTTTTTCCCTGAAACCTGTCCGGCCAACGGATCGATGTCTCTGACTGGCCGGCCTTTTCTTCTAAAAAGTCTTGATCCGCTGCCGGCGCCTTGCGCCAAAGGGAGCGGGTTATTTCGCTGACCGGCATCTGACCGGGCAGGTGGTGCAGATAGTATTGCACCAAATCCGCTGCACGTGGGGGAGTTGGTGCTACCTAAGTTGTAACAACGCTAGTTCACGAACCGGCGCATGCGGACGTTCATCACGATACCGAGCGAGAGGAAGGTGAAGAGAATCGAGGATCCGCCATAGCTCATGAGCGGAAGAGGGATTCCCGTAACCGGCATCAGACCAACAACCATGCCTATATTGACCGCGATCTGAAATACGATGACGGCAACGACGCCCATAACGATAAAGGCTCCGGGCAGGTCAGAGGCTGTTTGAGCGTTCTGAATCAAACGCATCAATATTAGAAAGTATAGCAGCAGGACGCCAACCGCCCCAACGAAACCATGTTCTTCGCAGAAGGCGGCAAAGATGAAATCCGTATAGGGGATAGGGAGAAAGTCGCCTTGTGTCTGGGTGCCCTGGTTGTTGCCTTTGCCCCAGACACCGCCGGAGCCGACGGCGATGAGGGACTGGCGGATCTGGTAGCCGGAGCCCTTCGGGTCAGAGTCCGGGTCCATAAAAGCGGTAAGCCGGGCTTTCTGGTAGGGCTTGAGGAATTTGCCGCTCTTCCAAGCGACGCCGCCGAGCAGGCTGAAGGTGAGCAGCAGAATCGCAGCCTGTTTGGTGCGGAGGCCACCAAGGAACAGCCCGCACAGGAGAATAGGTACATAAGTCAGCGAGGTTCCGAGATCTGGCTGGATGAGGACGAGCGCCATGGGAATGCAGACGAGGGCAAATGCCTTCCAGATATCTTTCCATGTGAGTTCTTTGCCTGCGAGGTTCCAAAAGTAGCGGGCGACGGCGACGATCAGGATGAGTTTGACCCACTCTGATGGTTGGAAGTGGATGCCGCCGGGAAGCTTGATCCAGCGGCGAGCACCGAGGACCTTGGTTCCAACAAGTTTGACGGCAACGAGTGAGACGATGCTGATTCCGTAGGCCCAGTGAACGATATCGATCAGGCGATGGTAGTCGATGAGGGAGATTAGGAACATCAGAACGAGGCCAACGAGGAGGAAGCCAATCTGCTTCTGCTCGAAGCCGTGAAACTTGGTGTGGAGCGTGGCGGACTTGATCTCAAGGACTGAGATGATTGAGAGGACCAGGACAAAGCCGAGGAGGATCCAGTCGAAGTCGCGATAAGCGGAGAGACGAGGCATGTGTTTTCAGGTTACTCGGCGGCGGGTTTGGTTGCGGGGGTGACGGGCGGAGACCCCGGGGTTGGCGACAGCGGAGCAGGAGTGGGGGCTGGCATCTCTGCGATGCGAATGTTGTTGGCGCGTTTCCTCTGCTTTTCGACGAATGCGTCGATGACCTGAGCGCCTAGCTTGGCGGAGTTAGCGCCCCAGTTGCCGTTCTGCCAGAGGACCGTGACGACGATGTCGGGGTTGCGGCGTGGAGCCATGCCGACGAACCAGGCGTTGGGAACCGTTTTGTGGCCTCCGCCGCTACGAGCGAGGGCGTCGTGGCTCATGACCTGGGCCGTTCCGGTCTTGCCAGCGAAATCGATGCCTTCGAGATGTGAAGCAGCGGCAGTTCCGGTGACCGTCGTAGCGGCCATGGCATCCGAGATGATTTGCCAGTTCTCCGGGGACAACTCGATGGTCTTTTCACCGGAGCCGGGGAACGTGTCGTGAATGGCGCTGAGTTGGTCCGGGGGCACCTCATCCGGGAAGACAACGTGAGGACGATGGAGGACACCGCCGGAGGCTACACCACCAAGAGCGCGGGCAAGTTGGATGGGTGTCGCGGTGACGGCTCCCTGACCAATGCCAACGGAGATGACCTCTCCTGCGAACCATTTTTCATGCTGGGTCTTGAGCTTCCAGGCGGTGGAGGGCATGGTACCGCTGGTCTCGTCGGGTAGATCGATGCCGGTGCGCTGGGAAAAGCCGAGGGAGGTTGCATAGCGGGCGATGGTATCGATGCCTAGCCGATTGGCGAGGTTGTAGTAAAAGGTGTCGCAGGACCAAGGGATGGCGTTGTTGATGTCAACCATGCCGTGGTGCTTGTCGCAGGCGTAAAAGTGGCCGTAGAAGTCGGCTCCACCGTTACACATGACGTGCATGGACTGAGCGACGCCTTCCTGCAGGCCGGCGACGGACATGATGATCTTGAAAGTGCTGCCGGGAGCGAGCTGAGCCTGGGTGGCTTTATTCAGCAGAGGGTGGTCTGGGTTGTTGAGGATCTCGTTCCAGTAGCTCTTGGTGAGCCGGACGGAAAACTGGTTGGGATCGAAGGTGGGGCGGGAGGCAAGGGCAAGGATCTCACCGGTGTGGGGGTCCATTGCGACGATCGCGCCGATCTTACCTTCGAGCGCCTTCTCAGCGGCCATCTGGATATCGAGGTCGATGGTGAGTTTTAAGTCTTGGCCGGGAACGGCGAGTTCCTGACCAAGCGCACCGACCTCTTTGCCGTGGGAGTTGACGATGACATCGCGAGATCCGTCTTTGCCGCGGAGAAGCGCGTCGTAAGTCTGCTCGACGCCGGAGCGGCCGACTACATCACCTGGCTGGTAGAAGGCGTAGCGGGAGTCGTTGTCGAGCATCTGCTCAGAGACCTCGCCGACGTAGCCGATGAGGTGGGCAGCGAACCCGTCGCGAGGATAGAGGCGGCGCTGCTCGTCAAGCGTCTGAAGCTCTGGGAGTTCGTTGCGATGGGCCTCGATGAAGGCCTGTTCGTCGGGAGTGATGTCCTGTTTGAGCGGGATGGGCTGGTACTTGGGCGCGGACTGGAAACGGCGCAGGGTGGCCTGGATCTGATCGACGGTGAGGTGCAGTCCCTGGGCGATCAATGGCAGGTCGATGGAGAGATCCTTGACCTGCTCGCGGAGGATATAGCAGGAGACCGAGGGATAGTTATCGACGAGGAGTCGGCCTTCGCGGTCAAAGAGTCGGCCGCGGGGGGCGAGCACCGGGACTTTGCGAATACGGTTGGCTTCAGCGAGGACGCGGTAGCCGTCGGCGCTGACGATCTGAAGGCGCCAGAGGCCTACGAGGAGGACAGCAAGGACGAGCGCGACGATATATTGCGTCGCGTGGAGTTTACCCGGAGACAGCTTTTCTTCGCGATTTTGAGAGCCTAGTAGCTCGGAGCTGGGGGTGAGTTCCATCTGGTACCAGTGTAAGCGGCTGCGGTTTGCGGTGTATCCGGCCAGTTTTTAGACGTAGCCGGAGAAGTTAATCGGTGCGTTTGGCGTTATCGAGCAAGACGAAGATGGGTATGGCGACGGCGGTGTTGATAACGGCACGAAGGAGCTCGTGGAACCAGGAAAGATGGAAGCCGGGCTGGCCGATGAGGCGGCGATTGATGAGAAAGAGCAGGGTGCTGTTGACGAGGGAGAACCCTAAGTTGATGAGAATACGGGTAGATAGGTTCTCCACGTCGACTTGTACGCCAATGCTGGCGGCGGCGTAGCCGATGACGGTCTTGGCCATTCCGTTGACGCCGATGGGCTGGTTGGTGAGGGCATCCTGGACGAGGCCGATGGCGGCTCCAGTGAGTGCTCCAGCGATGGGGGAACGGCGGGAGACGGCGAAGAAGAGGGTGACGATGAGGGGGAGATCGAGAATCGCGAGGCGTGGAAGTGGTTTAGGAAGAAGGGCTTGCAGGATGATGGCGGCGAGCGGAACGAGCAGCGATACAGCTGGGTGGAAGCTGTGCTCTTCGAGTTCGCGGCGGGAGGTGTAACTGCGGGTAGCCATTTTTCGGGGGTCAGCGCTCTGGGGTCAGGTTCAGGGATTTGGGGAGGTTTCGGGTTGCGCGTGGGGAGTTTTAGGTGCTTTTTTCTGGACCGAAGCTGATGAATTGGTGGTTGAAGGTGGGACGGAGGATGGTGCTAATAGGGAGTTGGCTGAGCCGGGGGTGAGATCGGCAGCTGGAGGGGTTGTGCCGGGGGTGTAGCGGTCCGGATGGAGGGTGGGGAGAGGGTGGGGGATCTTTACGACTGAGTCCTGGCCATCGACGGCTGGAGTGGCTGGGGGTGCATTGGGATCGACGGTGTCGCGCAGGCTGGGGAGTCGGTCGGCGACGATCTCGGCGGCGGATTTGGCTTCTTCGGCAGCTTTGAGTTCGGCGGCGCGGGCGGCTGCGGCCTGTGCCTGGGCTTCGGCAGTGACGGCTCCCAGAGCGAGGTCCTTCTGGGCCTGGATGGGGAGATCCGGCTGAGTGCCAGTGATGACAAGAACCTCTTCCAACTGGGAGAGATTGGCGGCGGGGCGGAGCTGGATGAGGGTATAGGGCTGGTGGTCTGGGTCGGGGGCGATGGACTCGATGGTGCCGACGTTGAGTCCGCGCGGGTAGACCTGGTCTCCGCCGGAGGTGAGGACGGTTTCACCGGGCTTGATGCGGGAGTCGGCGGTGAGGTTGTTGATGGTGATGCGTCCGGTGGAGGTTCCGCGCAGGATGGCGCGGATGCGGGTGCTGGCGAGCAGGACACCGGCGCCGGAGGTCTGGTCGTTGATGAGCAGGACCTGAGAGGTATGGGGGAAGACGTCGCGCAGCTTTCCGACGATGCCGTCTGGGGTGATGACGGCTTGATCGGACTTGAGGCCGTCGGCGGAGCCCTTGTCAATATAGATGACGCGGGACAGGTCGCTGCCGCTGGTACCGATGACCTGTGCTGCGACAGTGGCTGCAACGTAGTGCTGCTGGAAGGCGAGGAGGGCCTGAAGGCGGTGGCCCTGAATGGCGTCCTGCGCGATGGCGGCCTGCTGGATGCGCATGTCGGCGATCTGCTTCTGGAGGGCTGCGTTCTGTTCGCGGGTGTTGCGGAGGTCGATGTAGTTCGTCCAGCCGTAACGCAGGTTGTGACCGAAGCCGTGGAAGAACCGCTCAAACGGCGTGACGACGGAGACGACCCAGTAGCGGGCAAGAGAGATGGTGGAGGGGTCGGGAGTCGCGGACTCGACGGGTCGGCGGACCTGGATGGCAAGACCGATGGTCTGCGCGAGAAGGACCGCGACGAGGACCAGCTGGTTTCTGAATCGTGTGAAGAATGAATCCATGCCCTGCATCTATTATCGGCGAGATGTGGCTGGGTGTGGAAAACAGGGAGGTTGACGGGTTAGGGTCGGATAAGCGCCTCAGATGCCGGCAAGAGTGCTCCAGTGCGATTCTCAAGCGCGATGGCCGGATCTTTCAATGATTACCGCCTGCATGAATATTGATAAATTGTGGGTTTAGATGCGTTGACAGGCGGAACAGTAATTACTGATGCTTCGTAGATACCTGAACGAATTGATTTGTTTGAGGTGATGGCATGTTGCGAGAGTTGATGCTGATGGTGCTTGCGGTGGGAATACCGGTGCAGGGCGGGCCGGTGGCGGCAAAGGGTGCGAGCGTGGACGATAGCCCGAACTATACGGCCAGCGGTGAATTGAAGATGCCGGAGAAGTATCGGGAGTGGGTGTTTCTAACCTCGGGGGTGGATATGAGCTATAGCCCCAATCCAGCGATGGCGGGGCACTCGATGTTCGATAACGTGTTTGTGAATCCGACCTCGTACCGGAGGTTTCTTGAGACGGGGTCGTGGCCGGATAAGACGACGATGGTGTTGGAGATTCGCGGCGCAGAGGGACCGAGTTCGATCAATAAGCGAGGGCATAGCCAGTCACCCGAGATTATGGGGATGGAGGTGCATGTGAAGGACTCACGACTGGATGGCGGGTGGGGATTCTTTGAGTTTGATGGGAAAGAGAGTGCGTCGCTGGTGAAGCGACCTGCAAGTTGCTACACGTGCCACGAGCAGCATGCGGCGGTGGACACGACGTTTGTGCAGTTCTATCCGACGCTGATTGGGCTGGCGAAGGCGAAGGGGACTTTGAGTAAGGAGTATTTGACGGAGGTTGGTGGGAAGTAAGGATCCGAGAGGAGACTAACGTTTATCAGGACAAATCCTGAGTCTTTCACCGGCGTGTGCTCGATAAGTGCATCGGCCTGCAGGCAACAGTTGAGCAAGGGCCGATTGTCCTGAAGGGCTATGATTCGGCCACCCGACAAGAAGCCCGGTCTAGCCGGGCCTCCGCCGCCAGCCTTAGCTGTATCCAGCGCAGCACGATCATCAAAAATCCCAGTTCTATTTCGCCTGCGCCAACTCCGCAACAACCGTAGCAACTTTATCGAGTATCTGGTTCCAGCCCTCCATTTGACCGCTATTTTTCGCGCTCTCCATGGGTTCATTTCCCATGAAGGTGAGTTTCGTCTGGCCGTTTCCGAAATCCTCAAAGATGGTCACGTCGTACGCGCCCTCTGTCGCCTCATGTTCTATTCCTAGCTGCGCAGGATCAATCTTGTTTCCCTTCGAGTCCGAAAAGTACATGGAGGAAACGATCTTTTCATGGGGAACAATCTCGTGGTATTCAACTCCATTCCAGCACTCCAGCCCATCCGGCGTCTTCATGCAGAAGAGAGATTTCCCTCCCACACGAAAATCCATCTGACAAACGGGTGCAGTAAAGCCCTTCGGTCCCCACCACTGCATCACGTACTTCGGGTCTGTCCACGCCTTCCAAACCAACTCGCGTGAGGCATCAAAAATTCTAGTGAGAACCATCCGCTCTGTCTCGTTAACCGTGTTTTTTGTCATCTCTGACCTCCGCTTTTTTCATTCGATTCACAACCACATCCAGCTTGTCGAAACCCTCTTCCCAGAACTGGCGATAGCTAAACGCCCAATCGCTGACCTTCTTTATTGCCTCCGGCCTTAGCGTGCAGATACTCTCTCGTCCACGCTTCGTCTTGATCACAATCCGCGCCCGCACCAGGTAGGCAATATGTTTCGAAATCATCTGCTGCGAGAGTGCA
>JANXYX010000007.1 GCA_025408425.1 Granulicella sp. | reverse complement strand
CGCTTATCGCCACGGCACGGTGAACCGCAGGCTGCGACTGGATGAAATTTTCGCCCCATCGACTTTGATCGAACCAAAGATTTAGCTGTCGGGTCATTTGACGGTAAGCGGACATTATCTGCGCGGTCCAATTTGTCAGTGCTGACTAGTTGTGAAGTTTCAATAGGTTGTCCATTCGATCTGACTGCGAGAAGCTGGTTCTGTGACGAATAAGTTTTATCGGAGGGATCGGATGGACTATCACCAGGATGCCCGACTTACGATTCATAGTCGAGAGGCAGTTGGCGGTCAGTGTTGTGGAACAACGTCAGTGCGAAGACGGCGGCTAAGTGGGTTGTGCGGTATCGCGAAGCCGGAGTAGCCGGTCTGGGCGACCGTTCGTCGCGCCCGCGCTGCTATCCACGGGCCACATCCTCTCTTTAACAAGAAAGGATTTTGGCCCTTCGCCTGATCTCTATTACGACACACAGAGCATCCTAAATGCTCTCAAACCCGAGTGCCTGCTGGCGCTCTCCACGAATGGCGCGCCACTGCCCTGGCAGAAGGGCCACACTACCAGAATGCTGTTCAAGAAAGCGGATTTCAGGATAGTCCTGATCTCGCTGGAGAAGGGTTCCGTCATCAAGGAGCATCATGCTGACGGCACGATCACCGTACAGGTTCTGAAGGGGTCGATCCGTAATGTTCTCTTCGAGTCCCAGGACACGAAGGTCATCCAAAGAGATCGACTGGATTCTCGACCAAGCCGCAGACCTTAAGCTTGTAGCTCTTGAAGTCCCCCGCGGCGAGCTGCTTCCAATCCTCCCGCACCGGCATCTTTCCGTTCGGCCAGAAGTGGGGAGAGATGTCCTTGGCTGTGTAGTGCTCCTGTGGGATGAGCTTATCCAAAGTGAGCAGCATGACGGGGTGCGTGACGGCCTTCTGTGCGTGCTGAAGTCCACGGGGAAAGAACCAGGAAATGTAGTGCGCGCCAATCCACGACAGCAGCACAACAGCGATCCCAATGAACCCCAGAATCATGCCGGACGATCCGAGATTGTCGGTTCCAAGCACGATGTGGTTCATGTTGCGCTGAAAGCCTGTCAAAGCAACGAGCGTGACATGGACCACGATAAAGCCGATGAATCCGACCAGAACCAGGAAATGGATTGAACGGGCTCCCTGTCGACCTCCAAAAATCTTCGTATAGAGCGGAAAACGGTTCACAAGTGCCGGCGACATCGCCATGCCGGTAAGGATTGCCAAAGGAGCCATCACAAAGACAGTCGCAAAATATGCAAGTTGCTGTAGTGCGTTGTAGCCATAGAATCCGTTGGGCTCAGGCGGAAGGTGAAAGTTGGCATAGACAACGAAGGTGTTCCAGGCCTGCACGAAAACGCCCGGCGAAGTAGGCACAAGCCGTTCCCACTGCGTGCTCGTGAGTAGGCCGATGACGAAGAAAATGCCAGTGAGCACAAAACCGTACACCGTGATGAAATGCCATGAGCGCGCTATCCCTACTGTGTGGCGGTAGCCGGGGGTAGAGACGAGCGGAGAGAGGTAGCGAGCATCCTCCTTTGCCGTCCAGATGCGATCCTTCGGCACCTGTAGCGGAGTGAAGCGTATCCATTCCGTTCCTGGCGTGCAGTGATCGTTCCAATAGAGCCGAGGGTGATCCATGAGGATCGAAAGACCGCTGCGGATCAGCATGAAAAGGAAGAAGAGGTTGGAGAAGTGGCTCCATCGAATCCAGAAGGGAAAGCCGTGAGGCCCGCTGGGAGTGCCTTCGGCAGAGGCTGACGAGGGAGCGATATATGGGAGGCCTAAAATGGCATGTTGCAACCAGGCCAGCACAAGCGGACTCAGTACCGCCGCAGAGATAAGCAGAAGCGTCCGGGTGCTGATCCATATGCGAAAGCGCCGATCTTCTGGATAATGCACCGCTCTATGCGCGGCATCGAAAGCAATCATTGAGCGAACCGTCCACGTACAGTTCAGAGGTGCAGAAAAGGCGTGAGCTTGACTGCCCGAGTATAGGCTTTATCGCTTCTTGAATTTGATCAATGCGGACCAGCATCTTAATTCGGTGTGAAAGTCCTAAACTTCGACATGGATGAAGAGTGCCTGATCGTCGGCGCAGGACCCACTGGACTTGCCCTCGCCATAGAACTCCGGAGGTTTGGCCTGTCAGTTCGTTTGATAGACAAGGCCGGGCATCCGGCGCAGTGGTCGCAGGCACTCGTCGTTCAGGCCCGGACGTTGGAACAATTTGATCGATATGGAATCGCTGATCAAGCAGTGGCTCAGGGAAGAAAAATCTCTGCGGCGCAAATCTGGAGTGACGCAAAGCAGATTGCATCTTTGGATTTCGGGTTGATTCCCAGCCGCTTCCCTTACCTACTCTTCCTTCCTCAGAACGAAACAGAAGAATTGCTGACGACTAAATTGCAGTCACTGGGAGTCGAGATAGAACGAGAGGTTGAACTGATCAGCTTTGAAAACGCTGGTGATGACAATCGGATACGAGCCACACTGCGGCACGCAGATGGCCGGGAAGAACGGGCGCGCTTTCGTTGGATGGCGGGGTGCGACGGAGCACATAGTACCGTTCGCTCCGGGATGGATGTGGCTTTCGAAGGCACCACGTCACGTCTGGATTTTCAATTGGGTGACCTTCGCCTTGCAGGACAGGACGTTCCCGGCGATGAGCTCCAAGTCCATTTGCATCCAGGCGGGGACGTGCTGGCGATGGGTCGGTTGCGTGATGGTATCTGCCGGGTCGTTCTGGCTTCACACCGGCAACAGACGTTCGATCAGCGACGTGTGCCTGACCTTCAAGACTTCAACACAGCATTCAAACAGAGCGGTCTAGGTATCGTGGCCGAATCCGCGATATGGATGGCACCGTTCTCGGTTAATCAGAGGAAAGCCGCGCAATATCGCCAAGGAAGCGTGTTCCTCGCCGGAGATGCTGCTCATATCCATTCACCTGTCGGTGGTCAGGGAATGAACACCGGCATCCAGGACGCTGCGAACCTGGCGTGGAAGCTTGCCGCTGTCGCGAAGGGCGCTGATGCTCGGTTGTTGGATAGCTATAACGAAGAGCGCGGCAAAGTTGGAGAAGAACTGCTGAGGGGCACCGCGCGTGGTCTGAGGCTTGCGACGGCTTCGAATGTTCTCCTAGGGCGGATGCGCGATCTCGTCATCCACCGTGCGACTGACTTTCAGATGATTCAGACCGCGATGGTACGAACCATCTCTGAAGTTTCGATTACCTACCGTGGATCGTCCATAGTGCGCACGGAGGTGGTCAATGGAACACTTCGTGCTGGAGACCGAATGCCGGATGCAGTGTGTAAGGAGACAGGCCACACGTTATTGGCAGCTTTGCGCGAAGCGAAGCACCTGCTGATTACACTCGATTATTCCTTTCCGGAAATCACGAAAGGTTTGAGGCAAGTAGCCTTTGTGGCACTCAACTCCCATGCGCACCAATGGACACCATCTATCGAACGGCTCTTGGGCACCGGACCTGGAATTTACCTGGTTCGCCCGGACGGTTATATCGGTTTCGCCGGTAAAAGCACCGAGGCTCTACGGAAGCATGCCCTTGAGGTCGGCTTGCTCTGAATCTGGGCCAGGATAAAAGATAAGATACCCTTTTACTTGGGCGAAAGGGGTAATGCGATGGGACTTGCGGGATGATCTGCCGTCGGGTGAGACAAAGACAGCTTCGACAGCCCCACCCTGAGCGAGGACGGCATCGGCGATGAGTGATCGATGGCAGCGCCATGGAACGGCTTCTGCACACATAATCGCCGCCGCGCCCGGGTCTGGCAGCCCCATGAGCAAGTCGATCTGCTTTGCAAAGGCTGGCGTTTGCATGTAGTCCGCATATCCCCGGAAGCTTTCATTTCGCCAGCCTGTATTGATGCTGTCCTTTAGCGCCGGACGCCTGCCGCTAAGTTCCTCGCGCCACACGCCACTGATGCCTTGCATATTGAGAGACGCGAAAAGCTGATCCTGTCCGTATTGTGGATATTTACGTGATCCTGGATACCGGCGCACATCGATAAGAAGTTTGCAGTCGTTCTCTGCCAAGGCGCGGAGAAAGGAGGCGATCGGAAGAGTCGAGTGCCCAATGGTCATCATGGGCTTATTTCTACCTCTTTTGGACTCCGGATGAACGTAGAACCGATCAGCTAACGCTGTACCGTCTGAACCCATATGACAACACCAAAGAGGGTTTTTTACAACCGAGCAGTTCACGCTTTCTATGCTTGTTGATGTCCGCTATCGGGCTAGAGCATGAGCGTTGCAAACTCCTAACGGAGCGTCGACGATTCTCATCAAGCGCATAATCGCCGATGCACTCATCGGGGATCAATGAGTGCATTGGCCTGAAGTGGTCAAACAAGCCTTAGCAAGAACATGCATCGGTGTATGCGAAGATGGGAGCTGTTGAATCGCCGCATTGGTTTCCTATCAGTAGCGAAAGGGACTTCCGCCATGTGCCTGGATATTAAACAATCCCTGTTTTCGCGCCGTAGTTTCCTGAAGACCGGCACCTCCTCTCTGGCATATCTTGCAGGAACTTGCGGTCTGACTGCCTATGGGCAGACGATGACGCCCATGGCTAAGCGTGCGCCAACTGCCGCCGAGCGCCAGACAGTGCATGATCTTCATGCAAACGGGGCCAAGGTTCTCTTTCAGGATGACTTTAGGAGTCAAACCGCCTTCGAGAAGAACTGGACGATCTTCACTGACGATCGCCCTGACCTCAAGGCATGCCGTACGGCGAAGAGTCTCTCCATCACTAGCGAAGGGCTTGCCATTGACACAGTGAAGGCGGACCATTGCATCGCGAAGTGGAGCACTGGAGAGATCATCAGCAAGCAGGCGTTTCAGTATGGTCTGTATGAGGCTTATCTCAATATCGCCCATGGTGCCGGAGTCGACAACGCTTTCTGGCTGACCTCACAGGGCGACCTGAAGGATGGCTCAGGAGATTCGTTCGAAATTGATATCGCGGAGGTCTACTATCCGGCGCTCGTGCGATCCACTCTGCATCGGCATAATTTGCACGGGGGAGGCGACCGATACGAGACCGGATACAACGACCAGACCAAGGGAACCCTGGCGGCCGGGTTCCATGACTACGGTGTACTGTGGACGCCGACGACACTGGTGTTTTGTCTGGACGGCGTCGCCTTCCAAACGATCGAAACGAAGGGAACGATCAACGTGCCGGCAAATTTGCGGCTCTCCATGGCCCTGGGGCCGTTCGGAGGAAAGCCGCCGGATAATCCGACGGGCCTGAACATGCGAGTGCAGCATGTGCGAGTCATCGGCCTATGACAGCTTACCGGTGTAGAGGTTTCTGAATGGGTCGCGCCATTCTGAGATCAACCTTTATCGTCTCACTTGTTGGCAAATCGCCAAATCACTCTTCGATGGCGGATCGGCTTCGTTCAAGTCGGCTCGTCGGAGGTGAAGTTTGGCGTTTTGTATTCACGGCTAATCCCGAAGTGAACGCTCAATCTCCTCCCATACGATGCGAACGAATTCCACGCTGTCTCGCACCTGTTCTCGTAATGGCACGGTGTTCGAGCTGAGATACTTCGCCTGTCGCAAACGAAATGCCGCGATACGACAGGCGTTCTCTAGCCACCAATCCTTTGGCGGCTGAGAGTCACCCGGCGATGTCATGTGTTCGCTCATTTAATGGAAGTCGTGGGACTGCGTTGGTGCTGCGGTTACTTTCAGCTCTTCGATGTGTTTGGCTCGGATGTGGATGACCTTATCGACGTTTTGCAGTGTCCCTTCGACTAGCAGGAAGCGGGCATACGTCACCAGTAAACGGTTCTTCTCGTATAGCTCGGGGTCGATGATCGCGTTCGAGATACCGGTCTCATCTTCGATGGAAAGGAAGATGAAGCCGTGGGCCGTACCGGGTCGCTGTCTGGCGATGACGCAACCAGCGATGCGGGCATTGACTCCGTGGCGAAGCATACGGAGATCGTCGGCGCGGCAGACGTTCATGCTCCGTAACTGCTCTCGGCAATGTGCCATTGGGTGACGGCCCACTGTGACACCCGTCCCGGCATAGTCGGCAACCATGCGCTCCTCAGAATTCATGGCCTGCAAAGGCGAAGTCTGCTCTTCATCTTGATCCAACGATTCCAAGAGCGGCCCCGCCTGCCGCCCCGCTCGCTGGACTTGCCAGAGCGCATCGCGACGATGCGAACCTTCCCCAATCGAGTTGAGCGCACCAATCTCTGCAAGGGTGGCGAGGTCGGCACGAGAGAGGGACGGTACTCGACGTGCGAGTTCTTCGATGGAAGCGAAGGCGCGCTGAGTTCTTGCTGCTTCGAGTTCTACGGCGGCGTTCTCTCGAAGGCCACGGGCAAAGCGAAGGCCGAGACGTAGCGAAAGCGAACCGTCTTCTTCGCGCTCCAACGTACACGGCCAACTCGACCGCATTACGTCGATGGGACGCACTCGAAGTCCGTGACGCTGCGCGTCCTTGACGAGCACGGCGGCGGAGTAGAAGCCCATTGGCTGGTTGTTTAGGATCGCGGCGGTGAACGCTCCGAGGTAGTGGAACTTGAGCCATGCACTCGCATAAGCGATAAGGGCGAAGCTGGCCGCATGGGACTCGGGAAAGCCATACAGCGCGAAAGAGCTGATCGACTGGATGATCTCTTCCTGAGCTGTGATCCCCACTTCGTTCTTGTCCATGCCCTCGCGGAGTTTGACCTCCAAAGCTCGCATCTTGTCGGCAGAGCGACGGCTGCCAAGGGCGCGGCGCAGTTCTTCCGCTTCGCCGCCGGTGAAGTCCGCGATGGTCATGGCGATGCGAAGCAACTGCTCTTGAAAGAGTGGGACACCCAAAGTTCTGCGGAGCACCGGCTCCAGAAGTGGGTGCGGGTAGGTAATCTCCTGCCTTCCCTGCCGCCGCTCCATATAGGGATTCATCATCTTGCCGACGATGGGGCCTGGGCGGATGATTGCAACCTGCACTACCAGGTCATAGAACTTATCCGGATTATTGCGAGGGAGCGAGGCCATCTGCGCCCGCGACTCAACCTGAAACAATCCGATGGTGTCGGCCTTGCGAAGCGAGGCGTACACCTGCCGGTCGTCGTGCGGTATCTGAGCGATGTCTACGGTCTTCTCGTAATGCTGTGGGATCAGGTTGGTGCAATCCTTCAGGACGGCCATCATGCCAAGGCCCAGAAGGTCTACCTTGATGAGGCCCATGTCGCTGACATCTTCCTTGTCCCACTGGATGACGTTGCGACCAGGCATACTTGCCGGTTCTATGGGAACGACGGAGGCGAGCTGCCCTTGCGCGATAATCATGCCTCCAGAGTGCTGCCCCAGATGGCGCGGCAAGTCGAGCATCCGAATAGAAAGCTCAAGGTACTTGGCGATGCGCGGATGCGCGAGGTCGAATCCGGCCACACGGAACTGCTCCTGCATTGTGTCGGTCGCTCCCTTCCACTCCCACGCGCTGACGAGCCTGGTTAGACGGGTCAGTGTGTCTTCATCAAAGCCGAGAGACTTACCGACTTCGCGGGCTGCCGACTTCCCGCGATAGGTGATGACGTTGGCGCACATCGCGGCTCCTAACTGGCCGTACCGCGTATAGACATACTGGATCGCCTTCTCGCGGTCTTCTCCAGAGGGAAGATCCAAGTCGATGTCCGGCCACTCGCCGCGCACCTCGGAGAGGAAACGCTCGAAGAGCAGTTCCATTCCTACGGGGTCAACGGCGGTGATGCCGAGTGCGTAGCAGACGGCGGAGTTGGCGGCGGAGCCTCGGCCCTGGACGAGGATGCCGTTCTTGCGGCAGAACTCCACAATGTCCCACACGATGAGGAAGTATCCAGCGAGTCCCAGTTTTGCGACCAGCGCAAGCTCTCTCGCAACCTGCTTCTCCGCGCGCTTGCGAAGGCTTGCACTGCTCTTCGCGCCGTAGCGATTGAGAACCCCTTCCATCGTCCGCTTGTAGAGAAAGCTGTCCATCGTTTCGTCGTCGCCCACCGGGTAGAGCGGAAACTGATACCCCATGTCCTTCATCTCGAACTGAAGGCGCGACGATAGTTCGCGTGTTTCGGCGATGGCGTGGGGAATGTCCCGGAAGAGCGCGGTCATCTCGTG
>JANXYX010000006.1 GCA_025408425.1 Granulicella sp. | reverse complement strand
TTTTGGTTGCCCCCCAGGGATTCGAACCCCGATCGAGCGAGTCAGAGTCGCTAGTCCTACCATTGAACGAGGGGGCAATGCAGGGATGGTGCCGCTGCGAGGTCAGGAACATTGGGTGATCGCTGACCGCCTTTTTGAGTGTACTGAATGAGTGGGTTGGGGTCAACGCGGCGAGGCGATTTAGTTATCGCAAGTTGACGGCAGACTGCCCTAGAGTACAAGCCGGGGAATAAGATACGAGGATGAGCAACGAAGTGGCGACGCTATTTTTGGATTTTTCTGACCGGAAGCTAGTGCAGATGGCCGGGAGTATGACTGCTTGCCTGGAACGACTGGATGATGAGCAGATCTGGCGGCGAAGTGGTGAGCACGAGAACGCGGTTGGGAACCTGGTGCTTCACTTGTGCGGGAATATGCGGCAGTGGATCATGCATGGTGTCGCCGGGGCAGCGGATGTGCGGGTGCGGGAGATAGAGTTTTCTACCCGAGGTGGGGTGAGCGGAGCGGAGCTAGGCAAGCAGTTTGCCGACACGGTGGAGGAGGCCCGGAAAGTGATCACTTCCCTGCCGCATGAGCGCCTGACGGAGAGGATCAATCCTCAGTATGGCGTAGTGTCTGTGCTGGAGGCGATCTACCAGGTGGTGGGACATGTGCAACTGCATGTGGGTCAGGTGATGGTGCTGACGAAGCAGATGGCGGGGACAGACCTGGACTTGAGTATTCCGCGGCCGCGGTAGATCTACGACTTCACGATTGAGTTGCGAGGATGAGTCAGATTGCTGGCTTCGCATCCTTCTCCCCCTCAACGAGCAGTCGCGCTCGTCGGGGGATCCCAGTCTCGACCTGGAAGAGTTATTCGACTTCCTGTTTGGCTTTGTAGCCGTCGCGGGCGATGACCGAGTACTTGAGGGATTTGTGCTTTTCGTCCTGCATCTGGAGGGGGTGGCCTTCGTTGTCGACGAGGGAGACTTTGACCTTGCGGTAGGAGCCGTCGTTGCGGTTGTTCGTGGGGCGATAGGTGATGACGTACTCGTTGCGGATGGAGTCGTTGATTTGAGCGAAGATGTCTGGTAGTGCGCCCTGGAAGAGCGGATTGAAGCTGAGTCCACCGGTCATCTGGGCGAAGGACTTCATCTGATTTTCAGCCTGCAGGTAGTCGAGGCGCTGGATTCCGCCCATGCCGCCCTGGGCATCAGCGAGTTCGCGGACAAGTGCGCCGGTGCCGATGGAGAAGATGGTGACGTTGGGGGTGGCCTTGATCTTGGCGAGGATCTTATCGAGGGTGATCCTGGAGAAGGTGTCGCGGCCGGTGCCGATGAGGATGATGTATTTGCGTCCCTCAATGCGGCTGGTGCGATCGAGAGTTTCGTAGAGAGCGTCGAAGAGGTTGGTATCAGAGAAGCCGGGGATCTGGAGGGACTGGATGGTCATGCCGACGGTGTCTTTGTTGTTGGTGAAGTCGGTGAGGATATGGGTGCGGAGGTCGTAGGTGATGACGGCGATGTAATCGTCTGGACGGAGCGACCGGAAGAAGCTGTAAGAGGCGTTCTGCATGTCGCGGATGAAGTAGTAGCTGTTGGCAGCGAACTCCAGGAGCATGACGGCCGTGATGGGGGTCTGCGCAGTGCGGACGCTGGTGATGGCCTGGGGCACGCCGTCTTCGAGGACCTGAAAGTTTCCTGCCTTGAGGCCGGGGACAAACTGATGGGACTTATCCAGGATGACGTTGACGTCGAGGTTGACGATGGGGACGTCGACACGGATGGAGTAGGTCTCGTTGTTGGGGTTTTTGACCTTGGGTTCGGCAGGTGCGACGGGTGCGGAGGGCTGTTCCGTTTCTTTCTTTTTCTTGAGGATGATGGTGCCGTTGTCGGTCACGGGGCCTCCATCGTCAGGGGCGGCCTGGTGGGGAGGTGTCGTCGAGGAAGGAGCCTCCTGGGCGTGGATGGAGGGGACTTGAAGGGCAAACAGGAGCAGAGCGGCGAGGGTGAGTACCGAGTGATGCGGACGAATAGTCATTGCTAGAAACTTTACTCCCGAATCGGTTGAGAATGTGTCCGGCGATGGTGGCCGGCGGCGGGGCCCTTTGCGTTGCGGCTTCCCCGCTACTAATCTGTAGACGTGAAGACTACAAGAAAGTCGCTTCGGGTAGCACAGAGCCTGGCACTGGGTTTGACTTTGCTGGACGGATCATGGGGACTGTGCGTGGCCTGGGGTCAAGTGCCGGCAAATGTTGCTGGGATCGCGGCGCCAGGGGCGTCCATGCCGATGGCGGCACCGCTGAATACGAAGATCTTTCCCCTTGCAGAGGTGAGACGAGGACAACGAGGGGTGGCTTATACGGTCTTCGAGGGGGTAGTCCCGGAACCGATGGAAGTGGAGATTCTGGGGGTTCTGAAGGACTCGCTGGGGCCGGGTCAGGACATGATTCTGGCGCGATTGCATGGGACGAAGCCGGAGTACACGGGGGTGGTCGCAGGTATGAGTGGCAGTCCGGTGTATATCGACGGGCGGCTGGCGGGTGCGCTGAGCTACCGGATTGGGCAGTTCAGCAAGGATCCGATTGCAGGGATTACGCCGATCGAACTGATGCTGGGGGTACGGGATGGGGCGGGAGGGCAAGCAGCGGCAAGTGCAGCCTTAGGACCCTTGACTCGCGGGTCGCTGGCAGCCCAGGAAGACAGTTCCTTGGCGGGTGGCAGGGTGAGTCGCACGGGGATGGAGATGCAGGCGATGGAGACTCCGCTGGTGTTTGGCGGAGGGTTCAGCCAGGAGGCGGTGGAGCGGTTTGGGGAACGCTTTCGGGGGATGGGTTTGACTCCGGTGGCGGGACTGGGCGGGTCAGATTCCGGGGCGGCGCAGCCAGAGCCTTTGGTGCCGGGAAGTGCGGTGAGTGCGGTACTGGTGCGCGGAGACCTCTCGATGGCGGGTACTTGTACGGTGACGTATGTGGATCCGACGCGGCTGCTGGCGTGTGGGCACCCGATTACGCAGTTCGGGCGGGTGGATATGCCGATGACGAAGGCAAATGTGGTGGCGACGCTGGCGTCTCCCTTGAATGCTTTCAAGATTGTGAATACGACGGAGACCGTGGGTGCGTTTACGGAGGACCGTGCTTCGGCGATTATGGGGCAGTTCGGGATGACGGCGCGGATGATTCCGGTGACCGTGGAAGTAGTGCCGGATGCAAAGGGTGTGGCGGAGAGGACACTGCATTTTGAAGTGCTGGACAATCGGCAACTGACGCCTTCAGCGATGCTGGTTTCGGTGTATCAGAGCTTGCAGGGGACGAACATATCTGCAGCGGATATGAGTTACCTGGTAAAGGGAGAGCTGACGCTGGAGGGACAACCGCCAGTGAAGGTAGAGGGGTTGATGACGCAGAATGAATTTAATCCCGGTGCGGTGAATGCAGCGCTGATGGTGGGGGACCGGTTCAACCGGGTTTATGAAAATGCGTTGGAACCGCCGGTGGTGCTGGGGCTCAGGCTGCGGGTAGAGGCGATTCCCGAGCGCAAGACCGCGGTGCTGGAGACGGCCCGGCTAAGCCGAAGCGAAGTAAGGGCGGGAGACGAGGTGGAGGTGGAAGCGAGGATGCGGCCTTACCGGTCGGAGGCCCGAGTCGTGAGGGTGAAGTTCAAGCTGCCGGCGAGTGTTTCGCCGGGACCGGTGCGAGTGGCGATCTGCGATGGGGCCACGGTGGACCGGTTGATGAATGCATCGGGGGTGGCAGGGCAACGGGCGATTGGCCTGTCGGACGCGGTAATACAGATAAACCGGTTACACGCCAATAATGCGTTGTACGTGATTCTGCTGGACCATGTGGCACAAGCAGTTCTGGACTCCGGAGCACTGTCGGGAGTTCCGCTGTCGATGGTGAACGTTCTGGAGCCCCTGAAGGAGTCCCAGAAGATGCAACTGACGGGTGAGAGCGTGCTGGAAGCTGGATCTGCGAAGATGGAGTATGCGGTGAGCGGATCGCAGGTATTGACGCTGATGGTGCGGTAGACCAGCCGATTTGCAGGTGAGATGCAGGGGAAACCGGGGTTTTTCCAGCGGGGCCCGCAATCGAGGAAGTTATGCAGGGGGCGTTGTTGTAGCATCAACGAAGTGGGCTGGCAGACTAACAGTTCGCATAAAAGGGAAAGATTCAATGAGTGAAATACATGGGTTGGCAGTACATGCGGCGGGCGCACATTTGCTGCCTTACAAGTATGATCCGGGCGAGTTGAGCGCCAACGAGGTTGAGGTAAAGATCTCTCACTGTGGCGTGTGCCATAGCGATGTTCATTTGATCGATAACGACTGGGGGTTGAGCAAGTTTCCATTCATTCCTGGGCATGAGATTGTGGGGAGCGTGATTGCCGTGGGATCTGCGGTGGCAGACCGTACGGTGGGTGAGCGCGTCGGGATTGGCTGGCAGTCAGACAGTTGCGGAATTTGTGAGTGGTGCCGTCAAGGGGATGAGCACCTGTGCGCGAAGTCTCAGCCGACGTGCGTCGGACGGAATGGCGGGTATGCCGACCGCATCCGAGTGAATTCGAAGTTTGCGATTCCGGTGCCGACGGTACTGGAGAGCGAGAATGTTGCTCCGCTGCTGTGTGGCGGAATTACGGTATATAGCCCGCTGCGGAACCATGGTGTGCGGCCGTCGTCGCGGGTGGGCGTGATTGGGATTGGCGGTCTGGGGCACATGGGCTTGCAGTTTGCGAAGGCGTTTGGCGCTGAGGTGACGGCTTTCTCTACCTCGAAAGACAAGGAGCAAGAGGCTAAGTCGATGGGAGCACACCACTTTGTGAATACGCGAGATACAGGTGCGCTGAAGAAGGTGGCGGGATCGTTCGACTTTCTGCTGAGCACGGTAAGCGCGGACCAAGACTGGCAGGGGTATGTGAATGCACTGCGCCCCAAGGGAACGCTTTGTATCGTGGGGGTTCCTCCTTCAGCGATTGCGCTTCAGGCGTTTCCGTTGATTGGCGGCCAGCGGGCGATTGCGGGCAGTCCGACAGGAAGTCCACGGGACCTGCACGAGATGCTGGACGTTGCCGCTCGTCACAATGTGAAGGCAATTACGGAGCGCTTCGCGATGGCCAAGGCAAATGATGCGGTGGCCAAGGTGAAGAAGAATGGGATCCGGTATCGCGCAGTTCTGGCGAACTAGTATCGGCCACGGTTTTTCGCGGAGGAACGCGGATCAAAAGCGAGGACGGATCAAGGAAGGCGAGGGCTTCGGCTCTCGCCTTTCTGTTTGAGATGGCGGTGTAGGAGAGTGCGTGCTTTAGACTCAGAGGCAAGATGATGCGACGTTTTGTGGTGGTTGTGACGATGGGTGTTCTGCTTCCCTGCTGCGCGATGGCACAGGGGACGAAACTGTGGAGCGTGGACCGGTACGACGAGTTGCAGAAGGGCTCGGCGGAGGGCGTGGCGATTCGTAGCGACGGGCGGCTGGAGGCTGGGCCGGAGAGTTCTTTGCTGTATGCGACTGGTGGCAGCTATGTGTGGTCACTGGCTGGCGATGTGCATGGAAATGCATATGTGGGGCTGGGCGGGACGACGAGTGGATCGGCGGCTGTGATGCGGTTGACGGTCTCTGGAACGACGCGTGACGACAATGCGACGAAGATCTTTACGAGTAAGGAGCTGGCGGTGCAGGCGCTGCGGGTGGCGGCGGATGGGAGTGTGCTGGCGGCTACCTCTCCGGATGGGAAGATTTATCGGATTGCTGCGGGAGCGAAGGCGGGTGCAGCGGGTGCGGTGGTATTCGATTCGGCGATGACGGAGGAGAAGCCCAAGTACCTCTGGGATCTGGCGATTGGTAAGGGCGGAGAGATTTATGTGGCGGCGGGTGCTCCGGCGGTGGTGTACCGCGTACCAGCGGGTGGGGGCAAGGCGGAGGTACTGTTCCGAACAGGTGACCAGCATATTCGGTGTTTGTTGCTGGGGCCGGATGGGACGCTGTGGGCAGGGAGTGATGGGGCTGGGGTGATTTACAAGTTCGCGACTGGCACGGTGGGAGCCAAGCCGTTTGCGGTATATGCGGCGACACGGAAGGAGATTACAGCACTGGCGATGGACGGGGCCGGGAATGTGTATGTCGCTGGTGTGGGCGCCAAGGGAGGGATGAACCTGCCTCCGTTGCCTGTAACGGGAGCGGTGGGAGTGACGGTGACGTTTTCGCAGCCGGGTTCGGCTTCGGCGGCCGGTGCGAACGCGCTGGTTCCGGATGGGACGGAGATCTACAGGATTGGTGTGGATGGTGCTCCGCGGCGGTTGCTGACGTTGAAGGATGACGTGGTGTATGCGCTGACGATGCGGAATGGGAGCCTGCTGGCGGCTACGGGAAATCGGGGACGGGTGTATCGGGTGGATACGGATGGGTCGGGACGGTTTACGGACCTGGCGCACCTGGAGGCTGCGCAGGGGATGGCGTTTGCGGATGTTCCGGGGGGTCTGCTGGTGGGGACGAGTAATAGCGGGAAGGTGTTCCGGCTGGGGGATGCGGTGGCGAAGGATGCGACCTACACGAGCGAAGTTTTTGATGCGCAGGGGTTCTCGCAGTGGGGGCGAGCTGAGCTTCGGGCGCAGGGGTCTGCTGGGGTGGATTTATATGTGCGAAGCGGTAATGTTCCGAGTGCGCTGATGGGGTGGAGTGATTGGTCGCGGGTGAGTGCGGATGGTGTGGTGGGGGTTCCGGCTGCGAGGTTTGTGCAGTGGAAGGCAGTGCTGCGGGTGGGAGGGACGCTGGATTCGGTGGGGCTGAATTATCTGCCGAAGAACGTGGCTCCCGTGGTGGATGAGATGGTGGTGCAGGCAGGAGCCAGGGTTGCGGCAGGTGGGGGCGTAGTGCCGAGTACGACGGTGCAGGTGGGCTTCCCTGCTGCTGCTGTGGTGACGTTCTCGCCGGATGCGAGTACGGCTCCACTGACTGCGCAGAAGGACAAGACGGCGATGACGGTCCGGTGGCTTGCGCATGATGAGAATGGTGACGATCTGATGTTTGCGGTGTGGTATCGCGGGATGGGTGAAGCGAACTGGCGGTTGCTGAAGGATAAGATCAGCGACCGATTTTATAGCTTTGATACGGGGTTACTACCGGATGGGAGCTATGCGGTGAAGGTGGTGGCAAGTGACGCGCCGGTCCATACGGATGCGGATGCGCTGACAGGCGAGCGGGTGAGTGAGGTGTTTGTGGTGGATACGACTCCGCCGGTGCCGGGGGCTCTGGTGGCGGAGATGAGCGGCACGAAGATACATGCGAGGTTTGAAGCGCGGGACGCGGTTTCGCCGATCAGCCATGCGGAGTACAGCGTGGATGCCGGGCCTTGGCAGTATGTGGAGCCGGTGGGAAAAGTGTCGGACTCACTGATGGAGCGGTATGAATTTATAGCGGCGATTCAGAATGTGACGGTTCCGGTTACAGATGCGAAGGAGCATGTGATTGCGGTGCGGGTTTATGACCGGCTGGAGAATGCGGTTACGGTGAAGGCTGTGGTGCGCGAGCGATGAGATTTGAATTATTTATTGCGATGCGGTATCTGCGGGCGAAGCGGCGGCAGGCGGTTGTAGGGGTGATTACCGCTATCAGCGTGATTGGGGTGGCTGCGGGGGTGGCTTCGCTGATTATTGCACTGGCGATTACAAATGGGATGCGGCGGGACTTGCAGGAGCGGCTGGTGGGGTCGACCGCGCATGTGGAGTTGATGCGGGTGAAGGGGGATGGGATACGGGACTGGCGAGCGCTGCTGGAGCGGTTGCGCGGGGTTCCACAGGTGACGGCGGCGGCTCCGGGGCTGTATGGGCAGGTGCTGATCTCGCGAGGGGCTCGGAGTGGCGGGGCGTTGATCAAGGGCGTGATTCCGAAGGATGAGAAGACGGTGGGGGATTTGTTGCAGAGTGTAGTGGACGGGTCAGCGGATGCGCTTGAGCCGGTTGCTTCGGGGCGGGCTGCGGTGGTGGAAACCCATGTTCCAGAGGCGGGCCATGGGGCAGCCAAGTCTTCGAAGGGGGCTGAGGAGCAGCAGATAAGTGAGTTGGGGGAGCAGGATGTTCGGCAGGATGCGGCGGTGGATGCGCAGGCGCAGGCTGAGGCGGCACGGGTGCTGGGTGCGGTGGCGGCGGTTCCTCCGATTGTGATTGGGAAGGATTTGGCGGAGACGATTGGGGCGGGGGTGGGGGATACGGTGCTGGTGACGAGTCCGCAGGGGGAGCTGACGCCGCTGGGATTGGTGCCGCGGTACCAGCGGTTTTCGGTGGTGGGGATTTTCAAGTCGGGGTTCTATCAGTACGACTCGAGCTATGCGTTTATGCGGCTGACGGATGCACAGCGGCTGTTTCATGAGCCGGATTTGATCTCGGTGATCAGCTTCAAGGTGGATGATCTTTATCATGCGGACCGGGTTGGAGTGGCGATTGAACAGGCCGCGGGAGCAGGGTTCCAGACGACGAATTGGATGGAGCAGAATCGCGAGCTGTTTCGGGCGCTGAAGCTGGAGCAGGTGGTGACGTTTATCGTGCTGGCACTGATTGTTTGTGTGGCGGCACTGAATATTCTGATTGCGCTGACCATGATGGTGATGGAGAAGACCAGGGACATTGCGGTGTTGATGAGCTTTGGGGTGCGGGCAGAGCAGGTGCGACGGATCTTTCTGCTGCAGGGGTTGTTGATCAGCGTGATTGGGACGGTTCTGGGGTTGGTGGTGGGATACGGTTTGAGTTGGGCAGGTGGGCACTACCAGTTCATCAAACTGGATGCGGCGGTTTACTCCATCGATCATCTGCCGTTTGCGCCGAAGTTTGTGGATGCACTGATTGTGACGGCGGTGTCGCTGGGAGTTAGTTTGGTGGCGACGCTGTATCCGAGTGGAAGTGCGGCTAAGGTTTTGCCTGCGGAGGCTTTGAGGTATGAGTGAAGGACGATTGGATTACGTGAAGTTGGCGCCGGAGGGTTTGGCGAAGATGCGGGAGTTGGAGCATTACCTGAACGCCGATGCAGGGCTGGAGCGGGTGCTGACGGAGTTGGTGAAGCTGCAGGCTTCGTTGATGAATGGGTGTGAGTCCTGCATCAAGCTGCATACGGGTGAGTTGCGGAAGATGGGCGAGAGCGAGGAGAGGATTGCCGAGGTTCCGGAGTGGCGGAACTCTGCGTTGTATACGCAGCGGGAGCGGGCGGCGCTGGCCTGGACGGAGGCGGTGACGAATATTCAGGACGGGCATGCTCCGGATGTTTTGTATGAGGCGGTGCGGGCGAACTTCAGTGAGGTGGAGACGGTGAATCTGACGTTGGTGATTACGACGATCAATGCGTGGAACAGGATTGCGATTGCGTTGGGGGGACACTCGGGGAATAGGTAGGTTATTGCTCTCAGGGAGGAAGGCACATCCCGGGGGCTAAAGCCCGGTTCTGTGGTGGGTTTGGATGCCCGGGCTAAAGCCCGGGCCTATCTCAGAAGCAAGAGCAAGAGCAACAACAAGAGCAAGAGCAAGAGCAAGAACAACAACAAGAGCAAGAGCAAGAACAACAACAAGAGCAAGAACAAGTACAAGCAAAAACAAGAATGCGGCGAAGATATTAAGGAGAATGGGGCGAGGCGATGAGTGAGGTGGGCGGCGGGGAGAGTGGATACGATTTGGAGCCGTTTGCGCCGGAGAAGGAGCGGGCGGTGGTGATGCGGGCGGTGGGGTTGACGAAGACCTATGCGGCGGTGTCCGGTGCGGCTGGGCGGGGGGATGTGGAGTTGTTTCGGGGGCTGGACCTGACGGTGCACGCGGGCGAGATGGTGGCGATTGTGGGGGAGAGTGGGGCGGGCAAGAGTTCGTTGCTGCATTTGCTGGCAGCGCTGGACCGACCAACTGCCGGTGAGGTTTGGTTTGGGAAGCAGCGACTGAGTGGGTTTACGGAACGGGATGCGGCGGAGTTTCGGAACCGGCGGGTGGGGTATGTGTGGCAGTTCCACTATCTGCTGCCGGAGTTTACGGCGCTGGAAAATGTGGCGATGCCGCTACTGGCGAGGGGGATGGGGCGGGGAGCGGCGTTGGCGAAGGCCAGAGTGTGGCTGGGGGAGGTGGGGTTGCTGGACCGGGAGGATCATCGGTCGGGTGAGTTAAGCGGGGGCGAACAGCAGCGGGTGAGCCTGGCGCGGGCTCTGGTGACAGAGCCGCAGATGCTGTTGGCGGATGAGCCAACGGGTGACCTGGATGGGAAGACTGCGGAGGTGGTATTCGGACTGATCCAAAAGTTGCATAGGGAGCATGGGCTTACAAGTGTGCTAGTTACGCACAATCTTGAGTTTGCCGGGAGATGCGACCGGATGCTTCGGTTGAGGGATGGGCAGTTGGTGTAGCTAGCCAAATATGCGGGTTTTGTGATGGGATGGGATAAACACCCAATTTTGCACATGGTACGTCAAATGAATTGATGTAGTGTAGGCATAACTTTCAGTGCGGTTTTTACTGGATAGGCAGAGGAATAGACTGGTAGTAGTTAATGGATGCTTTCCAACCAGAGAGCAACCTGAGTTGTTTCGAGCGAGAGGGTTCGTCCGGGACGTGGTACGGGGCAAACAGCTGACGGCGCTGCATGTGGCTGATGGGGTGTCCGGTCTTGTAAGGGGGAACATGTTCGAACGCTATACAGAGAAGGCGAGGCGCGTGATCTTCTTCGCACGCTATGAGGCCAGTCAGTTTGGGTCGCCTTACATCGAGACAGAGCATTTGCTGCTCGGGTTGCTGCGTGAGGACAAGGCGCTTACGAACCGCTTTTTGCGTTCGCATGCGTCAGTGGAATCAATACGAAAACAGATTGAAGGGCACACGACGATCCGGGAGAAGGTCTCGACGTCGGTTGATCTTCCACTTTCGAACGAGTGCAAGCGGGTTCTGGCGTATGCAGCAGAAGAAGCGGAACGGCTAAGCCACAAACATATTGGTACGGAACATCTGCTGCTGGGTCTGCTACGCGAAGAGAAGTGCTTCGCTGCGGAGATTCTGACGGAGCGCGGGCTAAGGCTACCAGCGATTCGCGAGGAGCTACAGCGGACGACGCAGGAGAAGGTGCCGGCTGCATCGAGCGGCAAGGGACAGCGCGGCGAGCAGAGCATGCTGGCCGAGTTTTCGCGCGACCTGACGCAGAGTGCGATGGACCAGCAGCTTGATCCGCTGGTTGGGCGGGATACGGAGGTGGATCGAGTGATCCAGATTCTGTGCCGCCGGACGAAGAACAATCCAGTGCTGATTGGCGAGCCGGGGGTGGGTAAGACGGCGATCGTCGAAGGACTGGCGCAGAAGATTGCCGATGGCGAGGTGCCGAGCTTCCTGGCTGACAAGCGGGTGCTGGCGCTGGACCTGAGCCTGATCGTTGCTGGAACGAAGTATCGCGGGCAGTTTGAAGAGCGGCTGAAGACGATCATGAAGGAGTTGATGGAGAACCAGAACTCCATCGTGTTCATTGATGAGTTGCATACGCTGGTTGGTGCTGGATCGGCCGAGGGTTCGCTGGATGCTGCGAACATTCTGAAGCCTGCGCTGAGCCGTGGTGAGATCCAGTGCATTGGCGCGACGACTCCTGCGGAGTACCGGAAGTCAATTGAGAAGGATCGGTCACTGGAGCGGCGTTTCCAGGCAGTGAAGGTTCCTCCGCCAAACGAAGAAGACGCGATCAAGATCATCATGGGGATCAAGGACAAGTATGAGAAGTTTCATGCGGTCAGCTATACCGATGATGCAATCACGTTCTCGGTATCGCACTCCAGCCGTTACATTCCGGACCGGTTCCTGCCGGACAAGGCGATCGACTTGATTGATGAGGCGGGCGCTCGAGTGAAGCTGCGGCAGACTTCCCTTCCCGAGGAGCTGACCGAGGTTCAGAAGCGGATCAAGTTCATCGTGCACCGGATGGAGAATGCGATTGCGAATCATGAGTTCGAGAAGGCACGTTTCTACTCGGACGAGGAGCGCAAGGAGCGGGAGAATCTGCGGGCGCTGCGGGACAAGTACCACCTGGATGATTCGTCTGCGGGCATTGTGACGCGCGAGGACATTGAGGATGTGGTGAGCCGCTGGACGGGTGTTCCGATCAACTCTTTGAAGGAAGAAGAGATGCAGCGGCTGCTGCGGGTTGAGGAAGAGCTGCACAAGCGCGTGATCTCGCAGGAGAAGGCGATTTCTGCGCTGGCACGGGCGATTCGCCGGTCGCGGGCAGGGTTGAAGAATCCGGCACGTCCGATTGGCAGCTTCCTGTTCCTTGGACCGACGGGCGTGGGCAAGACGGAGATGGCACGCACGCTGGCACAGTTCCTGTTTGGCAGCGAGAAGGCGTTGATCCGATTCGATATGTCGGAGTTCATGGAGAAACATTCCGTGAGCAAGCTGATCGGATCGCCTCCGGGATATGTTGGCTACGAAGAGGGCGGTCAACTGACGGAACGGGTGAAGCGGAACCCGTACTCGGTGGTGCTACTGGATGAGATCGAGAAGGCGCATCCTGATGTCTTCAACCTGCTGCTGCAGGTGTTTGAAGATGGGCAGTTGACGGATGGTCTGGGCAATACGGTCGACTACAAGAACACGATCATTATCATGACTTCGAATATTGGAGCGAAGCACCTGCAGAAGCGGCAGGGGCTTGGATTCCAAAGTGAGAAGGAAGATATGGTGCTGGACAAGATGGAAGAGCTGGTGAGAAGTGAGGTGAAGCGCACCTTCAATCCGGAGTTCCTGAATCGTCTGGACGAGATCATTATCTTTACGTCGCTGCTGGACTCGGACCTGATGCAGATTCTCGAATTGCTGGTACAGCAATTGAATGTCAACCTGGTGCATAAGGCGATCACGATCTCTGTAACGGACGATGCGAAGCGCTGGATTCTGGATAAGACGGCATCGGATCGGACGTACGGGGCTCGTCCTTTGCGCCGGGCGCTGCAGCGGTTTGTCGAGGATCCTCTTTCCGAGGCGCTGATCGGCGGCGGGATCGCACAACGGCCTGCATTCATCGAGGTCTACATGGAGAACAACGCGCTGTTCTACCGGCCAATCGCTTCAGATGGTGAGGAGAAGATGGCAGGAATGGCGCTGAGCGCGGTTTAGCAAGAGCGGTAGATTTACGATATGCCCCGGTCTTTGCGCCGGGGCATATTTTTTGACGTGTGTGGTTTGGCGCACCTTGAAATGCGGAGGAATAAGGCTTGTGGCGGGTGAGGATCTTGCAGGCATACGATGACGTCCCAGCCCGAGGCTGGGACGTCGTGGTGTTTTGGGAGACAAGCTGTGGGGATCTAGACGAGAGCTCTGGCAGATTTGACGGCGAAAGAGACGACATCGCCGGCCTTATCTACTGCGGTTTCGACCTGATCGCGGGTGCGTTTGACCGCTTTCTGGGCTTCATTACCGAGGCGCTCCGCCTGATCTTTGAGGTAATCGCCAGCGTCTTCGAGGTAATCACCAGCGTCCTCGACACCTTTGCGAAGTTGCCTACGCGTCTTGACACCGGCTTGAGGAGCGTAAAGAAGGGCAATTGATGCGCCAGCGAAGACCCCAACGCCGAAAGCGAACCAGTAATTCTTTGAGTTCATGAGGAACACCTCGATCTATTTTTAGACTCCACTACGTTTTGATTCTGGTTCGGAGGCATTGGTTGGTTACACCCGACGAACGACAGTCCATAGCTGGAGAACCATGATGGGTAATGTTCAAGACAGTTCTGGCCAACCATATTTTGCAGAATGTCGGCTGGGATTGACGCGCAGCAGACTAGAGTTGCGCGTGAGGTGAGGCGTGAAAGATTTGATGATTGCTGTGGTATTTCTGGCTATGGTGATGGGTCCAGCGGTAGTGGCTCTGAATTTGTTTTCCGAGAAGAACCGTTTTTAGTGGCATGAAATTAGAGTGCCAGGCCAGCCAGTTCCCTAGCGCGCACGAAGATTCGGGTGAACATGACGGTGTCGAGCCGTCCGGTGTTGGTGTTGCGCAGCGATGGATGATAGCTGGCAAGCAGGTGCAGTCCGTTCGGCAACTGGTACTCGACCGCATGACCGAAACGGTATGCGGATTTTCGGGGGATGACTCCGGTGTGGAGCAGATAAGCCAGGTAGCCATCGAAGGCAATCTTGCCGAGGCAGACGACGACCCGGACACGAGGCAGGGCTTGCACCTCGTGGGCGAGGTGCTCGGCACAGTTACGGATCTCCTGAGGGAGCGGCTTATCTCCGGGAGGGGCACAGCGTACGACAGAGGCTATCCAGGCATGACGGAGCTTGAGGCCATCGTCGCGGGAGATCGCTTTGGGTTTACTGGCAAAGCCGAGGTCGTGAAGAACTGGATACATGAAGTCGCCGGATCCGTCACCGGTGAAAGGACGGCCGGTTCGATTGGCACCATGAGCGCCGGGAGCGAGTCCAAGGATCAGGACACGGGCGCGAGGATCGCCGAATCCGGGGACAGGACGAGACCAGTAGGTCTGGTCTTGATACGCGCGGCGACGAGTTTCACCAAGACCGCGGCAGTAGTCGCGCAACCGAGGGCAACGCTCGCAGGTGATGATGGAATTTCTGATTTGTTGGAAGAGCTGGGATGTAGATTGGATAACGGAGCGATTCACACCTTCAATCATATCGGCTGATATTGGTGTGTGAGTTGCACCGAGGCGTCTTGATCGATTGTCAGATTTGTCGTGATGGTTTGACGGGCCCACACTTAGTTCAACGAAAGAAACAGGTGGCGCGAGTTGGAAGATCCACGGATCAGCCGGATGTACGCAGCGATGGTACGCGGAAAGCTGAGTAGACTGCGGTTCACGATCTGGCAGGCAGCAGTGATGCGATCAGGATTGTTAATGACGATCGCCCTGGTGCTGCTGCTGATTGGAGTGGTGGTTGCGGTCAAAGAGCGGGGGCGGGGGCATCTGCACAAACTGGGATTAGAGCTGAATGCGAAGCCTTCGATCAGCCCCGTGGCCACACTACAGCCAGGAGGGCAGGATCCTATTGTTTTGCAGCGCTCGCATATAGGCGGGGGCGAGGTTCCGGAGTTTCTGACGGCGACGCTGCTGCCGGGACGGGGGATGAATGTCTTCCAGATTACGGCTTTTGTTCCCGGCAAGGGAGAGGTGCCGCTGCTGGTGTCACCTGAACTGCCTCTTGCGGTGAAAGAGTTGACTGGATTGGGCGAGGATGCGAGCGGTGCTGCGAGTCTCGCGATGGGCGGAGCACTGGAAGTGCCCTGGGCGAATCGCCTGCAAGGGGCGCCGACACCTGATGGACAAGGATTGCTGGCGATCTGGCATGGCGAGACGATCAGCCTGCCGGTAGAAGCGAGAGACGGGAAGCCCGGCGCGGAGGGGGGGCTTCTGCTGGCTCGTCGGTCAGACAGCACAACGATGCATGTGATGCCAGACGGCGGGCAGGCCGAAGCGGTCTACCAGGCTGGTGATTTTGGCGGGCACTGGCTATCGAATACAGTGGTGACGACTTCAGTGCTGTTGAGCAGCAAGACTCTGGAGATCAAGGTCGTCGCGCGAAATACGGGGACGGCGCCTGAGCCGATGGGTATCGGCTGGATACCAAGGTTCAGCATAGTCAGCGGTGATCGTGCGCATGCAACATTACGTTTGCCGAACGCTCAGCGGATTGAGAAACGGAGTGATTCTACGGGACTTCCAACCGGCAAGTTGCTACCGGTAGCGGGGACGAAATACGACTTTACCGGGCGAACAGGTGCGAAGCTCGGCGCGATGAGCCTCGATGACAGTTTTGTCCATCTGAAGCCGGGTTTACTGGATAACGGGCCTGTGTTGGAGTTACGGGATGTGACGGGCAAGTTTGGGCTTCGGATGACCGCTCTGACTTCGACAATCAAGGCGTTTCGAGTGTCCGCACCGGCAAATAAGGCGACGGTGTTGGTTGCTCCCGAGTTCAACTATGACGATCCGTTGGGACGTGAGTGGCCCAAGGACGAGGACACAGGCATGGCCGTGCTGCAACCGGGGCAGAGCGTGCAGTGGAAGGTGCGACTGGAGTTGTTTTCGCTGAATGAGCCAGAGACGCCTCATTTCTAGCGGTGGTGCGGGCTCGTAGAATGGGCGCAGCAAACGGGTTGTGCAGGATCATTGGGCTGCGGTTTGACCCTGCACAACGAAGACTCGTACAGTGGTAGATAGGCGCAGACCGCGCGGGCGGCTTCAAAGCCAGCGCAGCGGCACATTCACGCGACCAATTGGAAGGCATGGAATTGACCCCGACAGAGATTACGGCAACACCTGAGACAACCACCGAGATAGCTGAGCAGCAGGCAGAGCACGTCCACACCCATGACCATGAGCATGGTCACGACCACCAGCAGGCTCCAGCGCTGAACCCTGAATTGACGCGAGAGATTGAAGTAGAGGTTCCGGCGGACGAGGTTTCAAAGAGCTACAAGACTGTAGTAAAGCGGTATCAGAAGCTGGCGAAGATTCCTGGGTTCCGTGCAGGCAAAGTGCCGGAGTCGCTGGTGCGTTCAAAGTTTGCGAAGGAAGTCCGGCAGGAAGTGATGGAGATGCTGGTGTCGGAGCGCTTCCGGAAGGCTATTGAAGACCAGAAGCTGCGGCCGGTTTCGGAGCCGCAGTTGATGGATCTGCAGCTGTTCGATGGGCATCCGTTGAAGTTCAAGGCGGCGTTTGAAGTGGCGCCGGAGTTTGACATCGCAGGCTATGACAGCGTGCGCGTGGCGAAGCCGGAGGTTGCGCTGACCAGCGAGGAGTTCGACGCAGAGTTGAGCCGCGTACTGGATGGTCATGCAACGGTTGAGACAGTCGATGAGGATCGTGCCCTGGTGGAAGGCGACTGGGCAGAGATCCAGTTCCGCGGTGAAGTGAAGGACCTGGCGCAGACCGTGACGGAAGATGGACTGGCGAATGCTTCGTCCAAGGAGCCGATTACCGGCGAGGACGTGTTGATCGAAGTGGGCGGCAAGAATACGCTGACTGCGTTCAACGAAGCGCTGCGTGGTGCGAAGCCGGGCCAGGAATTGAAGTTCGAAGTGGAGTATCCGGCGGACTTTGGTGAGCAGCGTCTGGCAGGCCAGACGGTGAGCTATGACGTTACGGTGAAGGCGATCAAGCGCAAGACGTTCCCTGAGAAGGATGCCGAGTTCGCGAAGCAGCTGGGGAACTATGAGAGCTGGGATGAGTTTGAGACCAAGCTGAGAGAGCATGCTTCGGACCGCAAAAAGGATGCCCTGGTGAGCCGGGCAAAGGACCAGCTACTGGAAGAGTTGATTGCCAAGTACCAGTTCCCTGTTCCTGAGGTGTTTGTGCAGCAGCAGGTGGAGGCACGTCTGGACCGTGGCCTACGTGCGCTGGCACAGCAGGGTATGAAGGTGGAGGACATGCGCAAGCTGGACTTCGGACGCCTGCGGACAGCACAGCGTGATCAGGCGATCAACGAAGTGAAAGCTTCGATGATTCTGGATCGCGTCGCCGAGGCCGAAGGCGTGGTGGTGAATGAAGAAGACGTCGATCGCGAGTTGCTGATGCTATCGATCCAGTCGCGTGAGCCTTTGGAGACGTTGCGTGATCGCCTGAAGAACGATGGTGGTTTGGATCGGATTCGGGAGCAGATGCGGCGTGAGAAGACAGGCAACGCTCTCTATGAGAAGCTGAGTTCGTAGGCGATCGACAAGGACAGAAGCAGATTCCTCCGCGGTTCTGCGGAAAGATAAAAAGGAAGAGAGAGTGATATGGGATTAGTACCGATGGTGATCGAGCAGACGAGCCGGGGCGAACGCGCCTACGACATTTATAGCCGTCTGCTTCGCGACAACATCATTTTTCTGGGAACACCGATCGATGACAACATTGCGAACGTGATTATTGCGCAGATGTTGTTTCTGAGTGGCGAAGACCCAGAGAAGGACATCCAGCTGTACATCAACTCTCCAGGTGGATCGATCACGGCAGGACTGGCGATTTACGACACGATGCAGTACATCAAGAACGACGTTGTGACGTTCTGCATTGGTCAGGCTGCGAGCATGGGCGCTTTTCTGCTGATGGCGGGCAAGAAGGGCAAGCGGTTTGCGCTGCCGAATTCGCGGATTCTGATTCACCAGCCGTCCATGGGCGGACTGAGCGGACAGGCGACGGATATCGACATTCATGCACGTGAGATTCTGCGGATTCGCGAGATTACGAACAAGCTGATGAGCGCCAGCACGGGCCAGTCGCTGGAACGGATTGAGCGGGACGTAGAGCGCGACTTTATCATGACGGCTGCGCAGTCTAAGGAGTACGGGATTATCGACGACATTATCGATCGGCCCCGGACGTAAGGCTGAAGATACTGCTGAGACAGGAGCCCGGGTCCAGGCCCGGGCTTTTGCACGCTATCACACATTCGATGTAGACAGGAAGGCACCTGTCTGGTGCGATGGTCAAGATGAAACGGGTGTAAACTTAGACTAGTAGTCTCGTACGATTCTTCACAGTACGAACTTTCCAGGAGTAGCCGTATCTATGAAAACGTCTCGGGGCTCGGACGAATCACTTCGTTGTTCTTTCTGCCATAAATCGCAGGACGCGGTGGCCAAACTTATCTCTTCTCCTTCTGATTATCCTCGGGCATATATCTGCGACGAATGCGTTGCGGTGTGCAACTCGATTTTGGAAGACGACCGCAGCGAGGCGCAGACAGGCGTTGCTCCCGCGCATCTACCGAAGCCGCAAGAGGTAAAGGCGTTTCTGGATGAGTACGTGATTGGGCAGGACCAGACCAAGAAGAAGCTTGCGGTAGCGGTCTACAACCATTACAAGCGCATCCAGATGAACAAGACGCGCGGTAATGATGTGGAGTTGGCGAAGTCAAATATTTTGTTGGTAGGGCCGACTGGTTCAGGCAAGACGCTGCTGGCGCAGACGCTGGCGAAGGTGCTGGATGTGCCGTTTGCGATTGTGGATGCGACGACGCTGACTGAGGCAGGTTATGTAGGCGAGGACGTCGAGAACATTATTTTGAAGCTGCTGCAGGCAGCGGACGGCGACGTGACGCGGGCGCAGAGCGGCATCATTTACATCGATGAGATCGACAAGATTGGGCGCAAGGATGAGAACCCATCGATTACGCGCGATGTGTCGGGCGAAGGCGTGCAGCAGGCACTGCTGAAGCTGCTGGAAGGTACGGTTGCCAATGTTCCACCACAAGGTGGGCGCAAGCATCCGCACCAGGAGTTTACGGCTGTGGATACGACGAATATTTTGTTTATCTGCGGCGGAGCTTTTGTTGGGTTGGAGAAGGTGATTGGACGGCGCGTGGGCAAGAAGGCGCTGGGCTTCCGCGCTGTGGTCGATCCGGATGCGAAGGATGGCGATGTGACGCCGATCCGTTCGCAGCGTGACTCAGAGCTGCTACGGCAGGCAGAGCCACAGGACTTGCTGAAGTACGGGCTGATTCCTGAGTTTGTAGGACGTCTGCCAGTGATGGGAATTCTGGATGAGTTGGATGAAGCAGCACTGATCGAGATTCTGACCAAGCCAAAGAATGCGATTTTGAAGCAGTACACGAAGTTGTTCGAGTTCGAGGGTGTAAAGGTTACGTTTACAGACGAGGCCGCCCGCGAGATTGCTCGGGAGGCGTTGCAGCGCAAGGTTGGAGCGCGTGGCCTGCGGATGATTCTGGAAGAGTTGATGCTGGATCTTATGTACTACGTCCCTGGTAATAAGAAGGTGAAGGAGCTTGCTCTGACTGCGGAGATGGTGAAGAAGCACAGCCTCACCTTGCCGATGCTGCTGGAGAAGGCTGGTTAGTCGGATGGTGCGTGGGGTGGCACGCGCTGTTCTGATTGCTGGGGTTTATCTTTTCGGACTGCTTCAAGTTTCCGGAGCCCAGACTGTCCGCCCTGCTGCCGCTGCAAATCCGGCGGTGGTCGCCGTTCCTCAGGGTTCGGCGTGGTGGATGACACGGCATTTGGAGCGTCTGGAACAGGTTAAGCAGGGTGGGGTTGACCTGCTATTTGTGGGCGACTCGATTACACAAAATTACGAGAAAGCTGGGCCTGCGCCGGATGAGGTGTTTCTTCCGACGTGGCAGGATTTTTTTGCGCCGCATCGTGCGCTTAACCTGGGCTACTCGGCAGACCGGACACAGAATGTTTTGTGGCGGCTGGAGCATGGCGAGGTGGACGGTCTCGCGCCAAAGGATGTCGTTCTGCTGATTGGGACCAACAATACGGACCCAGTGCTGAACCAGTCGTCTCCTGAGACAGCGGAAGAGGTTACGGCGGGCGTGGTTGCGGTGGTTGAGGCGCTCCATGCGAAGATTCCGGGAGCGCAAGTACTGCTGATCGAAATACTTCCTTCGGCGGTCACGAGGGAAAAGTCGGATGAGGATTTGGCTGTAAATCAAGCATTGCGTGCAAGATATGCGAAGAGTAATTATGTCCGCTGCCTTGATCTTAGCTCCTTGTTTTTGAAGGATGGGGCTTTGAACGTAGGACTGTTTTATGATTCTCGGCTGAAGACGCCTCGTCCGCCGCTGCATCCAGATACGCAGGGGCAAAGATTGATGGCTAAAGCTATATCGACCGCGCTTTATGGCTCGCCGTAACGAGCCGAGGCCGGGTATGGACCCTTATCGATTTTGACACCATGATGGCCTGATTTCCTCAAAGTCGCACGGCAGTTCCCTACCAATTACAATCGGATGAACGCCGCAGGTGACGGTTGAATCGTAACCGTCATTTCAACGTCTAATTGGGGAGAGCGATGACAAATCAACCAAAAGAAATACTAAGCGGCGAAACCCGAAAACTGCCCATGATGCCCATCCGGGACATGGTGATTTTCCCACACATGATGACGCCGTTTGTCGTTGGACGTGAGTCGAGTGTCCGTGCACTGGAAGAGGCTTTGACGGGCGACCGGAAGATCTTTCTGGCGACACAGCACGATGCCTCGATTGACGAGCCCAACGCGGATGACATTTATGAGACCGGCACGATTGGGAACATCGTGCAGAGCGTTAAGATGCCGGATGGCAACATCAAGGTTCTGGTGGAAGGTGTTGAGCGGGCACGGGCCACTGAAGTTAACGACGTCGATGGATTCTTTGTCGCGACCGTAAGAACCGGGCCGACGCAGCTGGAATTGACACCACAGGTGGAGCAGTTGATGCAGCGGGTGCACTCGCTGTTTGAGCAGTACGTGAAGCTGCAGCAATCGCTGAACTACGAGACGATGGCGGCGAGTGTGCGTGCGGATGAGCCAGCCAAACTGGCGGATACGATTGCAGCCAACCTGCAACTGTCGATTGAAGAGAAGCAGCAGTTGCTGGAGGTCTTTGATCCAGAGGCTCGACTATCCCGCGTCGCTGATGTTCTGGATCTGGCGATTGAAAAGCTGAATATGGACCGGACCATCCAGTCGCGGGTGAAGCGGCAGATGGAGAAGGCGCAAAAAGAGTACTACCTCAATGAGAAGATCAAGGCGATCCAGAAGGAATTGGGCCGCGGCGAGAAGTCTGAGTTTGATGAGCTGAAAAAGAAGATTGAAGCGGCGGGCATGCCGAAAGATGTGCTCGACAAGTCGATGCAGGAGTTGAAGAAGCTGGAAGCCATGCCGCCGATGTCGGCTGAGTCGACGGTTTCGCGGAACTACCTGGATTGGCTGCTGGCAGTGCCCTGGAAGAAAAAGTCCAAGGAGATCCGTTCGATCGACCACGCCGAAAAGATTTTGAATGAGGACCATTACGGACTGGAGAAGATCAAGGAGCGGATTCTTGAGTTTCTCGCAGTGCGGCAGTTGGTGAAGAATCCGAAGGGTTCGATTCTTTGCTTTGTCGGACCTCCGGGTGTGGGTAAGACTTCCCTGGGCATGTCGATTGCGAAGGCTACGGGACGGAAGTTTGTGCGGATGTCCCTGGGAGGCGTGCGGGATGAGGCAGAGATCCGCGGTCACCGACGCACATACATTGGCGCGTTGCCGGGACAGATCATTCAGTCGATGAAGAAGGCGGGAACGAAGAACCCGGTGTTCATGCTGGATGAGATCGACAAGATGGCTTCGGACTTCCGCGGCGATCCTGCGAGTGCGCTGCTGGAGGTGCTGGATCCAGAGCAGAATACTTCTTTCCAGGACCACTATCTGGATGTGGAATACGACTTGTCGCAGGTATTGTTTGTGGCTACGGCGAACGTGCTGCATACGATTCCGGGACCGTTGCAGGATCGAATGGAGATTCTGCGGTTGCATGGGTACACCGAAGTCGAAAAGCTGGAGATTGCGAAGCAGTATCTGGTCAAGAAGCAGCGTGAAGGTACAGGCCTGACTGAAGCGCAGATCAGTTTTGAGGATGAGGCGTTGAAGCAGTTGATCCGCGGATACACGCGTGAGGCTGGTGTCCGAAACCTGGAGCGCGAGATTGGCAACGTATGCCGCAAGGTAGCGCGCCGAGTGGTGAAGAACGGCGCAAAACACTCCGAGGTGATCACCGGGGAGAATCTCTCCGAGTTCCTTGGCGTGGCTAAGTTCCGAGACTCTCAGGTACATGAGAAGAGCGAAGTCGGGTTGGTGACTGGACTGGCATGGACGGAGGTCGGCGGTACGATTCTGCAGACCGAAGTTCAGGTGCTGGACGGCAAGGGCAAGTTGACCGCGACGGGTCAACTGGGCGATGTAATGCAGGAGTCAGCTCAGGCTGCCCTGAGCTACATCCGGTCGCGGGCTCATCACCTGGGACTTGCTAAGGACTTCTATCGGAACGTGGATATTCATGTTCATGTACCAGAAGGCGCGATTCCGAAGGATGGGCCGTCAGCGGGAATTACGCTGGCTACCGGACTGGCGAGCGCTCTGACGAAGATCAAAGTGCGCCGCGATATAGCGATGACCGGAGAGATTACCCTGCGAGGCAAAGTACTTCCGATTGGCGGCCTGAAGGAGAAGCTGCTGGCGGCGCATCGTGCGGGAATCTTCGAGGTGATTCTTCCCGAGGAGAATCGCAAGGACCTGGCGGACTTGCCAGAGTTGCTGAAGTCGTCGATGAAGCTGCACTTTGTCGAGCAGATGGACGAGGTGTTGAAGATTGCGTTAGAGGGGAAACTGCCAGAGTTGGCGGAAGAGACACCGGATGCACTGGCGGTACTGCCGGCTTCGCTGGATACTTCTCAGCCTGTGGCTCATCAATAATCGGTAGTTCCAACCGATAAAAGCCGAGCCTAATGGCTCGGCTTTTTGACGTCGTGCCTGATGACTTACATCGCTCGCTTGCCGCCGATCAGGTGCATGATGAGCGATATGACAGCGAGGACGATCAGCACATGAATAAGGAAGCTGCTGACGTGCATGACGAAGAACCCGCCGAGCCAAAGTACCAAGAGCACGATTGCGAGAATAAGGAACATCAGATCCTGCTTTCTGAAAGCCTGAAGATGGTCGCGACGGGCGCGAACTGCTACAAGCCATAAGAGCCAGACTGACGATGATTCGTTGCTCCGCGGGATGCTGAACGCAAAAAAAGGTGGTTCACCATGGGTAGGTGAACCACCTTTTGGTACATTTACGCTGAATCAGGCGATGCCACCGGCGATGGACGGGATGAGCATTACCTCGTCGCCATCCTGAAAGGCATAGGTTTCGCCGCCGAGGAAGCGGATATCTTCGTCGTTGACGTAGATGTTGATGAAGCGGCGAAGCTTGCCGTTTTCGTCCTTGATCTGGGTGCTGAGGGCGGGATAGGACTGATCGATATCTGCAAGCAGGCCGGGAAGATTGGGCGCACTGGAGTCGAACTGTTTACGGCCATCGGTGTGGCGGGTAAAGGCGGCGGGAAGCATTACTTTGATGGTCATCGAGAGACTCCAGCTAGTTCAGGTTCGGGTGTGCCGTCAAGCTCACGGAGGTAGGCATCGAAGTCAGCCAGACGGGGGCGAACAGCGCGGTCTTCCTGGTAGCGTCCGATGAGCGCGTCTGTTGTTTTGAGGCCGTTACCAGTGATGACGGTGACAGTGGTTTCGTCTGGGGATATGCGGCCATCCGCGTAAAGGCGAGCGGTGACTGCGGTGGTGACTCCCCCAGCAGTTTCGGTGAAGATACCTTCTGTCTCGGCAAGTTCCTGGATGCCGGAGACGACTTCCACATCAGAAACGTCTTCCGCCCATCCGCCAGTGGCGTGAATCATCTTGGCGGCGGCAGGACCATCGGCCGGGTTGCCAATGGCAAGAGAGCGTGCGATGGTGTTGGGGCGCTGGGGAACGATATCGTCGGCTCCCTGCTTGACTGCTACAGAGATGGGAGAGCAACCAGTTGCCTGTGCTCCGAAGAAACGAACGGGCTTATCTTCGACGAGGCCGAGGTAGATGAGTTCCTGGAAGGCTTTGCGGATTTTGCGGATGAGCGAACCACCAGCCATTGGTACGACGACGTTGTCAGGAAGACGCCAGCCGAGTTGCTCGGCGATCTCGAAGCCCACAGTCTTGGAGCCCTCGGCGTAGTAAGGCCGGAGGTTGACGTTGACGAAGCCCCAGTTGTACTCGTCAGCGATGAGAGTGCAGAGACGGTTGACGTGGTCGTAGTTGCCATCTATGCGAATTAGGCGGGCACCGTAGACGAGGGTGTTGAGAATCTTGGCGGGTTCGAGATCAGCCGGGACAAGGACGCAAGCCTTGATGCCAAGACGGGCGGCCTGGGCTGCGACAGAGTTGGCGAGATTTCCAGTGGAGGAGCAGCCGACCGTGGTGAAGCCGAACTTCTGTGCGTTGGCCAGAGCGACGGAGACGACTCTGTCTTTAAAGCTAAGGGTCGGGAAGCAGACCGCGTCGTTCTTGATGTAGAGATTGGTGGCACCGATGCGCTTGCCGAGGTTCTTCGCCTTGACCAACGGGGTAAAGCCTACGGGCAGATCAGGCTGGAAGCCTTCTGGAATGGGAAGGAGTGCGGCATAACGCCAGATGCTGGCTGGACCGGCGGCGATGGCCTCGCGCGTGAAGATGCCGCGAACTGCTTCGAGATCGTAGGCTATTTCCAAGGGGGCGAGGCAATCGGGACATGCAGAGAGGGGCTGGTTTCCGAAACGTTTGCCGCACTCGTTGCACTTCAGTTCATACCGGCTACAGGAATAGTTCATTATGCTCTCTCCGTGTGGAGGAGGAAGTTGAGCTTAGTGACTGAACTCTTCTGGGGGGACGCCACGAATGGCTGAGGAAGTAGAAAAACGGGGTGCAGACCTAGCGGACTGCGTGCTCCGAATCTCATGTTCCCTGTTTCCAGGAGAGAGTTGACACCGGTACGCCTTTGTCTTGTCCGGTTGTCGTGGTGTCAAAGGGCTCGTCCCTCAACCACTCTGCATGAAATTCAAATTTGCCGAGGCAAACTGGAATAACTAATTAGTAACACAGCCGCTTCGGAGTCGCAAGCGACCCTCTGAAGTTGTAGAGACAGTGCTGTGCTGTAAAGCGTGTACTGAAGCGGTTGCTTTACTGCAGCAGGTTCTGGGCCCGATTTCGTAAGGGAATTTGCTCCCCACTTTTCTGGCGAGGTGCAGTTCCGGAGAGGCAGTTTATGCACAGATCGAAGCGTGTTGCGAATGGTTTAGCAGTTGCGACGTTACTGTTGATTGCGTTGCTGGCGGTAGCGGAGCAGGCACCCAAGGCCCAGACAGTGGAACCGGCGGCTGGATCCAATGCGAAGAGTAGTCCGCGGGACTCCAGTACCGGCATGTCCAGCGGGCGGCAGGATCAGACTGGGAAGGCGACAGGACGGACAGAGTTGAACTCCAGAAGCTCTGGGCATGCCACAGAATCACTGGACGTGAACAAGACGACTGGCGAGACAGAGACCGTCTCAAAAGGACAGAAGAGCTCGAATCCTCTGCATGTCGATCACGGTAATGCGGGAACTAACCCTCTTTACGATTCCAAGGGTAAGATAGAGGCCAAGCCAGCAGCGTCCACTGTCCAACCGTATAAAGACGGCGAAGATGGCACCATGCGGACCGGACAGAAGAAGAGCAAAACGACCACTAAACCTTAGTGATGGCGTGTAGTGCATTCAAGCTGCTCTGATGCAGAAGCCGGACTTGTATGAGGCTGGCTGCTATCGATGCGCCTGCAGAATTTCCCTTACACCCTTGACGAAGGCTGCCGGGTCGAACTCGGTGCGGAGAATTTCGTCTGGGCAGTCTGTGAGGAGGGCAACGCGCCAGTTGCAGACAAATGCCAAGAGCTGCCCGGGTTGGGCGGTCTTGATCTCGGAACAGAGAGATTCCGCGTCGTGGATACCGGATTCACCTTCGACGTCGACGAGAACGAGTTGATATTGACCTCGCTGAAGCAACGCCAGTCCTTCGCTGATAGTGAGCGTGGAGTCAACTTCAAAACCGGAGATACGAAGAATCTGATCGCGCAAAGGACGCAACGTCTCGCGTCGGCATACATGAAGAATTACGGGTTTAGGAGTCTGGGTAAGTTCCATTGCTCTTTGATTATCAACGATGACGGGTGACACACGACACACATTTACTGGGATCTTATTACCCTGGTTCATAGTTCAAGTATTGCCCGAGCCATCTCTCAACCTCTGCCGAACTCATCCCCTTGCGTTCTTGATAGTCGGCGACCTGATCGCGGTCGATCTTGCCGAGGCTAAAATATCGCGATTCCGGGTGGGCGAAGTAGAGCCCACTCACGCTCGATCCGGGCCACATCGCAAACGACTCGGTAATCTTCATTCCGGTGTTCGCCTGCACATCGAGCAGACGCCAGAGTGTGCCCTTCTCTGTGTGGTCCGGGCACGCCGGGTAACCCGCCGCTGGCCTGATGCCGCGATACTTCTCCTGTATCAACTCCGCGGGGCTGAAGGTTTCTTCATGACCGTAACCCCATTCATCCCGTACGCGCTTGTGAAGGCATTCGGCGAAAGCTTCAGCCAGGCGGTCGGCGATGGCCTCGGCCATGATCGCGTTGTAGTCGTCGTTCTCGGCCCTGAACCGGTCGCACAGTTCCTTCAGGCCGATCCCACTGGTAACTGCGAAAGCACCGATGTGATCGGGTAACCCTGTTTCCTTCGGTGCGATGAAATCGGCGAGTGACCGACAAACCTCGCTGCCTTCCCTGTTTGATTGCTGGCGGAGAAAGTGGAACCGCGTGAGTACCTTTGCACGGGTTTCGTCCGTGTATAGTTCGACATCATCGTCCACGGCATTAGCAGGAAAGAAGCCGTAGACGCCACGCGCCGTGATGAGGTTCTTCTGAATGATGTGATCCAGGAGAGCATTGGCTTCATTGAATATCTGGCGCGCCTGCTCACCCTGTTCCTTGTGCTCGAAGATACGCGGGTAGATCCCTTTCAGGCCCCAGGTGTGGAAGAACGGCGACCAATCAATGAATTCACGCAGCGTCGCAAGAGGAAAATTCTCCAGCACGCGCACACCGGTAAACTCGGGTGTGGGAAGGTCTTCGGCGCGCCACTGGATCGGAGTCCTCCTGGCACGAGCGGCATCAAGCGAAACGACTTGCTGTGGCGGCGCGGAGTGCGCCTTGCGGATCGCCTCGTAGTCGGCACGGTGCTGCGCCACGAACTCCGCCTTGCCATCCTCACTCAGCAGACTGGTTGTCACGGGCACTGCCCGGCTGGCATCCAGCACGTGGACTACCGGCTCACTGTAGTGCGGCGCAATCTTGACGGCTGTATGCGCCCGGCTCGTCGTCGCCCCGCCGATGAGCAGCGGCAATTTGAACCCCTGACGCTCCATCTCCTTGGCCACATGCACCATCTCATCAAGCGACGGCGTGATCAGGCCGCTGAGACCGATCATGTCCGCCTTCTCGGTTCTGGCACGTTCGAGGATCTTTTCGCAAGGGACCATGACCCCCATGTCGATGACCTCGTAGTTATTGCAGGCGAGGACGACTCCGACGATGTTCTTGCCAATGTCGTGTACATCACCCTTGACAGTCGCGAGCACGATTTTTCCCTGCGCCTTGACAACGTGTCCAGCCGCAGCCATCGCCGCCTTCTCGGCCTCCATGAACGGCGTGAGGTGCGCCACTGCCTTCTTCATCACGCGGGCAGACTTGACCACCTGGGGCAAGAACATCTTTCCTGCTCCGAACAGATCGCCCACCACGCTCATGCCGTCCATTAGCGGACCTTCGATCACGAGGAGAGGGCGGCCCAGCTTGAGCCTTGCTTCCTCGGCGTCGAACTCGATGTATGCGTCTATCCCCTTGACGAGTGCATGAGAAAGGCGCTCTTCGACGGTGCCATTGCGCCATTCCTCAGCCTTCTTTTCATTGACGACCGTTCCAACGTTCTTTAGTTTTTCGCCGTGCTCTACGAGGCGCTCAGTCGCGTCGGGACGGCGGTTGAGGAGCACGTCCTCGACCAACACCTTTAGCTCAGGCTCAATCTCGTCGTATACCTCGAGCATGCCTGCATTCACGATGCCCATGTCCATGCCCGCCGCTATGGCGTGATAGAGAAAGGCCGAGTGCATGGCCTCGCGGACCTTGTTATTGCCGCGGAAGCTGAACGAGATATTTGAGACACCTCCGCTGACCTTAGCGTGCGGCAGGTAAGCCTTGATCCAGCGCGTGGCGTTGATAAAGTCAAGCGCGTAGTTGTTATGCTCCTCCATGCCTGTGGCGACGGTGAGGATGTTCGGGTCGAAGATGATGTCTTCGGGGGGGAAATGAACCTCGTCGACCAATATGCAGTAGGCGCGCTCACAAATGCGGATCTTCTCCTCGAAGGTTGCAGCCTGCCCCTGTTCGTCGAAGGCCATTACGACCACGGCCGCTCCATACTTCAGCACCGTAGCGGCGTTCTGGCGAAACTTTTCCTCGCCTTCTTTCAGCGAGATCGAGTTGACGATCCCCTTGCCCTGGAGACACTTCAGCCCGGCCTCGATGACCTCCCACTTCGAGGAGTCCACCATGAACGGCACCTTCGCGACCTCGGGTTCGCTCGCCAGCAACTGTAGATAGCGCGACATGGCCGCGACGCCATCGATCATGCCCTCGTCCATGCAGATGTCGATGACATTGGCGCCGTTCTCGACCTGCTGCCGGGCCACACTGACAGCTTCTTCGTACTTCCCTGCTTTAATCAGCTTCGCGAACCTGGGCGAACCGGCCACATTGGTCCGCTCACCGATCATGATGTAGACACCGGGCTGCTGCGTGAAGGGCTGTGATCCGGACAGGCGCAGCGGCTTCGTCTCCGTGGCGTAGCTCATACTCTGCTCACAATCTGCCGCGGAGGCATGCCTTCGAGCGCCTTGGCGATAGCCGTGATGTGCTCCGGGGTATTGCCACAGCAACCGCCAGCAATATTGATCAGCCCTCCTCGTGCAAAGTCGCTCAGATAACGGGCCATGTCCTGCGGTCCTAAATCGAATCCAGTTTCCGAGAGCGGATTCGGCAAACCGGCATTCGGGTAGCACGAGACCGCTACGTCGGCCTTCTCCGAGAGTTCCTCAAGAAACGGATACATCAGATCGGGACCGAGTGAGCAGTTGAGCCCCACTGACAGCGGTTTCACGTGCTGGACTGCAATCCAGAAGGCCTCCGTGGTCTGAGCGGAGATGAGCGTCTCGCCTCCACGCCCCACCGCTGCCGATATCATCACTGGCAGTTCCTTGCCGTCTTCATCGAACACCTCGCGGATGGCGACGAGCGCAGCCTTGGCGTTCAGCGAATCAAAGATGGTCTCGACCAGAAGCAGGTCTGATCCGCCGGCGATGAGGGCACGCACTTGCTGGGCGTAAGCAGTCTTAACCTGATCGAACGTGACCACCCGGAAGCCTGCATCATCCGCATCGGGCGAGTTCGAGAGAGAAACGGTCAGCGGCCCGATCGCCCCCGCCACGAAGCGTTGACGGCCGGTTGCAGTCCCGACTCGATCGGCCCACTCACGGCACTGCCGCGCCGATTGTTCATTGATCTCCCAGGCCAGGTTGCTTAGGAACGGATCTTCAATGATCTTTTGGTAGAAAGCGGGGTCTTTCCGGCCGCCGTGCTCCCGCGGATCGTCGATGAAGAATTCACTCTGGGTGATGCTGGTCGCGCCGAAGGTGTTCGTCTCGATGATGTCCGCCCCGGCTTCCAGAAACCGGTGATGGATATCACAGATCATCTTTGGCTGAGTCAGGGAGAAGATGTCACCGTTATTCAGGAGGTCCTTCTTCGAGTCCTTGAAGCGCTCCCCACGAATGTCCGATTCTGTCATGCCGTAGGTACGAATGGTGGTGCCCATCGCTCCATCGATGATGGCGATCCGACTATCCATGATTTTTTCAAGGGGATGTTGTTGGGCTGTAGTCATTTCTATCTGATGTCCTTCATCGGTTGCACGGTGCACTCCCGCGCCCATCGTAGTACGGCGAGCCACTAAGGCTCGCCGTTAGTTTCCCCGCTTGAACCTGAAGCTTTTAGGCGAGCGACTCGGCTACATCCTGGTTAGATTGGACCGCGTCCGGCATCAGTTTGATGGAGACGAGGAGGTCTTCCTTACGCATGACGAGGTTGGTCGCGTTGAGGGTGGCGAGTTCGAATCCGTGACCGTGGGTGATGGCGTCAGTTGGGCAGGCCTCGACACAGTAGCCGCAGAAGATGCAGCGGTTGTAGTCGATGTTGTAGACCTTGGCGTAGCGCTCTGCGGAGGAGATGCGTGTCTCTTCCGTGTTTTCCGCGGCCTCAATGTAGATGCAGTTCGAGGGGCAGGCAGCGGCGCAGAGGAAACAGGCGACGCACTTTTCGAGGCCGTTCTCATCACGCTGCAACTGGTGCTTGCCGCGGAAGCGCTCTTGAAACTTGGCGCCACGCATGGGTCCTTTGCCGTCGGGGTAGTTTTCGACTTCGGTTGGCTGGAACATCTCCTTAAAGGTGATGCTCATTCCCTTGGCAATGGCAGCGGCGTCGCGAACGATAGACATAGCTTGAGTATACGACGGGGTGGCGATAGGCTGGAAGTCATGAGCCGACCTAATCTGTTTACCAAGTGCATCTTTACGGCCTGTTTTATGATGATGGGTGCTGTGACGGCGCTTTGCCAGACAGCGGAGACGACGATGGGTGCGATGGCGGAACACTCCCATGCCGCGACTCCTGCCTCGACGAGTTTGAGCCTGGTAATTGACGGCCGGGTGACTACGTTATCGGTGGCCGAGTTGCAGTCATTTCCTCAGAAGAGTGTGACGGTGCACAACGAGCATATGAAGATGGATGAGACCTACTCCGGCGTGTTGCTGGGCGACCTGCTTGCCAAGTACGGCCTTCCGGTGGACAAGAGTACGCACCGGAAGATGCTGCGGAGTTATCTGGTTGCCGAGGGGATGGATCAATATCGGGTGGTGATGTCGGTTACCGAGGTTGAGGGGACTGAGCATAACGGTGATGTGATTGTCGCGACGATGGTGGGCGGGAAACCTCTGGGGGATGACGGCGAGTTGAAGCTAATCATCAGCGGGGACAAGAAACCGGAGCGATGGGTGAGAAATTTGATGTCGATTACGGTGAAGAGCCTGGAGTAGTGTCAGCGAGGAACCGCCGCGTCACAGATGGACCGGTTCTCCGAAGTTATTGGATCTTCTATTGCTTCAGCGAGACAGGGTCAACACGGCCTGAGTTGGCGAGGTATTGCCAGTCAGATTCGTCGACAGCTTCAAAGTCCTTGCCCTTGACGTTGTGAAGCTCGTGGAGATCCATATCACTCCAGCGAGGATCTGGGGTGCCGATGACGAACCATGGGCTGCCGTTGTCGGCGAGGATCATGCCGTAGCGCTTGAGGGCAGTGAGGATGATTTGATTTGTCTTGGAGTAGGGGGAGATGTCGAAGTCGGCGCGGAGGCGGAACCGGACTCCAAGGGGTGGGTATTTGGTGTCTGTGATGTGGGAGGCAAAGTGACGGGCGGGCCAGACGTAGGCGCGCTGGCTCTTGGGAATAGTGAAGCGAAGAGCGTGCCGGATTTCGCCCGCGGCAACTTCGTCGTAGCGGATGAGACCGGGAAGGATGGGCAGGCCGGCTGCGTCGGCTGACGTCTTATCTGCTTCACGGAGAGCGTTGCCAGTGAGATCCATCTTGATGCCTGAGCCAGCCTTCCAGGAGTTATCGGACTGAAGCTGTGCGGCATAGAGTTCCATGAGCATACAGCGGTCTTTATCGATGACGATGACGTGGCGATCGTCGTCGGCTTTCGCTGCTGGACCTCCCTCTATGAGGGCATCGGGCGGGATGGGATAGTTGCCAAGGTCACTGTCGTCACGGTATTCGAAGGTGACGCGAACGTGCTTTACGGTGTGATCGATGATGGTGATCGGGATTCCATTGTTGGGATCGGAGCCAAAGTTGGGATGCAGGTGTAGCTCTGGGCCGATGGTGTTGACGTAGACCTGTGAACGATGGTCAAGCGGGAGCTTGTCGATGGGGACGTTCCAGACATTGTCCGCGGGGAAGACAGGGCAGCCGGCGATCTGCGGTCCGGGCCTGGAGGTTGGCGCGGGTTGTTGAGCAGCTGCGATCGAGATATGGCTTGAAGTGAAGCAAAGGCTGAGAACTGCGCAGATGATCTTTGGGATAAGTGTCGCGTTGCACTGGGTTAGCGTTCTCGATGGTGAGATGAGGCGAAGGACCATTATGGATTCTCTTTTCGCTTGACGTGAAAACGCAGCCCGATATGTCGTTTTGAGTATGAACCGGAGGGGGTTGAAGGGCAAGGCCAAGCGATAAGGGAAGGCGCTGAGTTTGCTTGCGATGGGCTCAGTGACGATTGGATGGAAGAGCTGTTGGCAGAGGCTGGGCCAATATGGTTCACTTCCACATGGCCAAAGATCAATCACGCCGCAACTTCCTCCGCACGGCTCCACTTGCCGCCGCGGTCAGCCTCTCTCTTACTGACGAACTCCTGCATGCTTCGACTCTGACTGCTGGCGAAGGACAGGGCGCTGCTGCGCCGGTGCCGTTCTCGGTCATTACCGCCGAGGCGATTCAGGCGGATGCCGAGGCGCTGAAGGCGAAGCCGGGGAACAAGGATCTGGTGACGTCGAAGGAGTTGGCCTTCCTGTTCGTGATAACGACCGAGACGGCTCACAGCGCCAGCGAGTTCGAGTGGCATGAAGGGCGGGATCACATCCTGCAGGTGCTGGAGGGCACTACGCTATACGAGATCGGCGGTACGCCTAAGAACGGACGCAACGTGAAGCCGGGCGAGTGGCTTGCGCCGGTGTCCGAAGGGTGCAGCAAGGTCACGCTCAAGAAGGGCGATACGCTAGTGATTCCGCGGAATACTCCGCACAAGCGAAGCACTGCGGGGAGTGTGACGTTTACGCTGATCTCGCCTACGGGTTCGGTGAAGGCGTAGGCAACAAGATTTTCGAACACCCTCCCGGCTTAGCGCCGGGAGGGTGTTGTGTTTAATCGATGCCGAGTTTTTTCCAGAGGGCGTCGACCTTGGTTTTGACTGCGGCATCCATGGTGAGCATGGGGGGCCAGGGGCGGGTGAAGCCTTCGGCGGGCCATTTGCGGGTGGCGTCGATGCCCATCTTGCTGCCGAAGTTGGGCAGACGGGAGGCGTGGTCCAGGGAGTCGACGGGGCCGAGGGTGAATTGGATGTCGCGCTCGGGGTCGATGTTGTTGGCGGTGCGGAGGGTGACTTCGGCTACGTCCTGGACGTCGCAGTCCTCGTCGACGACGATGATGCATTTGGTGAACATGGCCTGGCCCATGGCCCAGATGCCGTTCATGATCTTGCGGGCGTGGCCGGCGTAGGACTTGCGGATGCTGACGATCATGAGATTGTGGAAGACGCCCTCGGGGGGGAGGTTGACGTCGACGATCTCGGGCATGGTGAGTTGCATGAGGGGGAGGAAGATGCGCTCGACGGCCTTGCCCATCCACGCGTCTTCCATGGGGGGCTTGCCGACTACGGTGGCGGCATAGATGGGGTCTTTGCGGTGGGTGATACAGGTGAGGTGGAAGACTGGGTAGTCGTCCTGCATGGTGTAGAAGCCGGTGTGGTCGCCGAAGGGGCCTTCAGTGCGGAGTTCACCTAGCTGGACGTAGCCTTCGAGGATGTACTCGGCGTGGGCGGGGACTTCGAGATCGACCGTTTCAGCCTTCACGAGTTCGAGGGGTTTCTGGCGGAGGAAGCCGGAGATGAGGTACTCCTCGACTTCGGGGGGGGCGGGGACTATGGCGCTGAAGGTGGTTGCTGGGTCGGTGCCGATGGCTACGGCTACCTCCATACGGTCGCCACGGATTTTGGTGAGGGTAGTGGCATTGATGGTGCTGAGGGAAGCCGCGGCGGTGGTGCCTCCGGCGGTGAGGGCCATGAGGTCTACAGCGGCGGCAGTGTCTGTAGAGGCGGCGCGGAGTCGGTCGCGCATGTGTTCGGCGGCGACCTTCTGGCGCTGCCAGTGCATGCCGGTGGTCTGGCCGTCGTAGACCTGCATGCGGTACATGCCGACGTTGCGCTTACTTGATTTGGGGTCGCGGGTGATGACGCAGGGGAGAGTGATGAAGCGGCCTCCGTCCTGGGGCCAGGTCTTGAGGATGGGGAGGTCGAGGAGGTTTACTTTTTCGCCGCGATGGATGACCTGCTTGCAGGCTGCGTCTTTGGCCGCGATGACTTTGGGGAAGAAGCTGCCCACTTCAGCGAGCATGGGGAGGAGCTTGAGTTTATCCATGATGCTGGTGGGGGTCTGGGGGTGGAGGAGGGTGCGGATGCGGTCGGCGATGGAGTCGAGCGAGTCGGTTTCGAGGGCGAGCTTCATGCGGCGTTCGGAGCCGAACTGGTTCATGAGGACGCGGGCGCCGGGGTGGCCTTTGACGTTTTCGAAGAGGAGGGCGGGGCCACCTGCTTTGGAAGTGCCGCGACCTAGTTTGGCGGCTCGATCGGCGATCTCAGCCATTTCGAGGATGGGATCTACCTCCTGAGTGATGCGCTTAAGCTCTCCTGCTTTGTCGAGTTGCTTGATCCAGTCGCGTAGGTCGGTGTAGGCCAATTCCCTCTCCTGATGGTGCATGTCTATGGTAACGGCTGGACAAGAGATGGTGGTTGTTGTGGCAAAGATGGTTTGTTGCACGTAGCAATTTCTTGATGAGCGGACTTGAGAGTCGACGCACGGCGGGCAGTGATGGAGGCAATTCAGATGGCGCGGTATCAGCCGTTTTTCTGACTGGGGAGACCACCGAGGTGCAGACGACGATTATGGTGAACTTCCAGCCAGGACAGTGACCGCCGATTACAACAATGGGAGAACTGGGGTTCCGGCTTTGGCGATGTTTTCGAGTGTGGTGGGCGCGGTGGGAAAGTCCTGAACATAGTCGATCAAGGGGTAACCGGCTTGCTTCCAGCCGTCGAAGCCCCCGCGGAGAGGACGAACGCGGTAGACGCCCAGCTTATGGAGTTGCATGGAGACTTTGGCGCTGGTCTCCTCGCTGGGGCAGGTGCAGTAGAGAATGACGTCGCGGTCGCGGGGGATGATCTCGTGGTGTTGCGTGAGCTCGTGGGGGCCGATACGAATGGCACCGGGAATGACACGTGGATCTGGGAGGTAGTCGAGTGGGTGGCGGAGGTCGACGATGAATGGCGGGGTGTTTCCATTCTCTTCGGCGCTGTCCATGATCGCCTTGAGTTCGCCCGGCTCAAGGCGAAGTTCGCGAACCTTCATGAGGAATTTACGCTGCTTCCAGATGCGCTGGGCGATGAAGCCAAGGACCATGAGGACGAAGAGAGCTCCGGCGAACTTGCTGAGGAGGTGGAAGAAGGGAGCGCTTTTCTGCGCGATGTCACCGAAGAATCGGCCAGCGAGCAGATAGGCTTCAGCCCAGATAACGGAGCCAGCAAGATCCCAGAGAAGAAAGCGCGGGAAGGACATGCCGGTCTGGCCGGCGATGGGAGCGGCGACGGTGCTGAGGCCGGGGACGAATTTGGCGAAGAGCAGGGTTACCGGGCCGCGTCGGCTGAAGTAGCCCTCGGTCTTGGAGACGCAGGTGGATGCCTCAAGGGAGAGGCGGCAAAGGAGACGCAGGACGCTCCCCCCATATCTTCGGCCCAGGGCATACCAGAGGCTATCTGCGATGATGCACGCGATGAGGACTGCGAGAAGAGCGGAGAAGGCGCTGACGCGATGGGTTGCGCTGAGGGTACCGGCGGTGAGCAGCACGGGGATGCTGGGTATGGGGATACCAAGCTGCTCTATGAGCACCCAGAGAAAGAGGATGAGATAGGCGTAGTGCACGAAGAATACGAGAGCGATTGGCATGGCTATTAACTCGATTGGTATCTCGATAGATGTGCGAGGAGGATCATTCGATGCGAACCGGGCTAACTAAATAGTAAACCCGGCATCAAGAGCCTTGAAGCCGGGTTTTGGGGAGCGGGATGGAGCGCTTATTTTACGGTGACTTCCGGAGTGACGGAGAAGCCGGGACGGAGGGCATAGTCGCCGTCCTCCTGCTGGAAATTGGCGAAGTCGATGCGAACCGGGATGCGCTGGACAACCTTGACGTAGTTTCCGGTGGCGTTCTCAGGCGGGAAGAGAGACAAGCGGGAGCCGGTGGCGCCGCCGATCTGGGTGACTTTGCCGTGGAACTTGCGACCGCCGAGGGCATCGACCTTGAGGGTGACCTCCTGGCCGGGCTTCATCCTCTCGAGCTGAGTTTCTTTGAAGTTAGCGGTGACCCAGAGATTGGTCAGCGGAACGATGGTGAGGAGATCCTGCCCGACGCCGAGGTTGGCGCCGACCTGAACGTTCTTTTTGTTGACGACGCCGGTGGTTGGAGCGGTGATTTTGGTATAGATGAGGTTGAGCCTGGCCTGATCAACCTTGGCTTGAGCTTGCTTGACGTTGGCAAGCGCAGCGTTGGCTGCGGCCTCCTGCGCCTTGACCTGCGATGGGCCATTTTTAGAAGCCTCAATCGCCTGAAAGTGAGACTGGGAGAGCTTCTGCTGGGCCTGCCGGATGCTTTCCTGCTCGGAGAGGACCTGGGCCTCGGCCTCCAGAACGGCAGCTTTGCTGGCAGCGGCCTGAGCTACGGCGCCGTCAAATTGCTGTTTCGAGATGACGTCTTTCTGGACGAGAGGGGTATAGCGGTCCACGTCGAGCTGGGCTTTGAGTGCGTTGGCCTTGGCCTGATCGACGCGAGCCTGAGCGACCTGGAGCTGTTTTTGGGCCTGGGCAAGACCAGCGGAGCTGCCTTGAACGTCGGAGTTTGAGGTGCTGACACTGGTACTGGCGCTGATGCTGGTGATGGGGATGTTGACGGTGGCCTGAACATAGGCGGCCTGCGCCTGGGCGAGAGTGGCCTCCGCCTGCTCCAGGGCTACCTGGTAGTCCTTGGGATCGATCTCAGCGAGGAGTTGACCGGCTTCGACGCGTTGATTGTCGTCGACGTATACCTTGATGACCTGACCGGCGACGCGGGAGCTGACCTGATAGAGATTGCCATCCACCTGGGCATCGTCGGTATCTTCCGTGAAGGTGGACTTCCAGTAGAAGAGGCCGGCAACTACAGCCAGCAAGATAACGACTGCAACGACGATGAACTTACGGCTCGAGCCTTTCTCAGTGACGTCGCTTTCAAGCGCACTGGAATTGACGTTTTGGGTTCCGCTCGATTGGGTGGCGGTCTGGCCTTCTTGGTCTGGCACGGTTACTTTCCTCCGAGATAATCTTTGTAGTTGGTCTGGGCGACGCCGAGCGCACGTGCGAGCGAGAGCTTCGCGACGTTGTGCTGGTAGAGTGCGGCGATGTATTGGTCGTTGGCCTGCTCGGTCTGAGCCTGTGCCTGTGAGACGGGCAGGTTGTCCGAGACGCCGGCGTGGAAGCGTTGCTGGGCTTCGTTGAGGGCTTCGTTGGCTAGTTCCACGTTGGAGTGGGTGGCTTCGACGAGTTTGGCAGCCGCCTGAATGTCGAGGATGCTGTTGCGGATATCGGCGTTGACTTGCTGAATCTGATCGGAGAGACGGGCCTGGGACTGGTCGTACTGGGAAGCGGCGACCTGTTCCTGCCCGCGGGTCTTGGCGATTTGCAGGACGGGCACGCTGAGCTCTCCGGTAGCCGAGTAGGTGCCGTGGGAGTGGCCGAAGGTTGTGCCCTGATCGCCGTAATCGCCATTGAACTTAACTACCGGGAACTGGCTGGCGTAGGCCGAAGCCTTGTCGGCCTTCGCGGCTTTGAGGGTTTCTGCGGCGGCCTGAAGGTCTTTGCGATTCTTGAGTGCCTGCTCGAAAGCCGCTTGAGGATCTACCTGCGAGAGAGCAGCGTAGGGAGCTGAGTCGGTGAGGTGGATGGCCTGATCGAGCGGGAGGCCGATGGTGCGGGCAAGAGCGAGCTTGTCCTTGGCGAGTTGGTTGGTGGTGGAGATGAGGGTCTGCTGCTCGTTCTGGTAGTCAACCTCAGCGCGAAGGACGTCCAGCTTGGGGCTGGTGCCGGCGTCGTGGGCTGCGGTGGCTTGATCGAGGGAGATTTTGGAGGTTGCGAGCTCGGCCTTGACTGCTTCGATGCGGGCGGCGTCGGCGATGCAGAGGAGGTAGGCATTGCCGACCGTGAGGACTACGAGGTCGCGGGCATCGTCTGCGGAGAGACGTGCGCTCTGAAAGTTATGCCGGGCGGCGATGTAGTTCTGGAGAGCGGAGATGTTGAAGAGGTTCTGAGTCAAATAGCCGCGGACGTCTTCGACCTGAAAAGGGCCAACGATGGGCGGCAAGCCGGGGAATTTGAGTCCGAAGGCGGCGAGGTTGATCTGCTGGACCTGGATGTATGCGTTTGCAGTGACGGTGGGGAGCAGGGCCTGGAGTTGCTCGAGGCGCTGGCCGTTGGCACCGTTTGCTGAGGCGGACTGAAGAATCGCGCCGAGGTTCTGGCGGAGGCCGCGCTGGATGGCTTCGTCGAGCGAGAGATCGAGGACGGTGTCAGTGGCTTTGCCGGAGACGAGACTGCCTTTGAACGAGTCCTGTGTAGGTTGGGCTCCGTTCTGTCCGGTGGCGTTATAGAGCTGCTGCTGGCCACCCGCGACGACGGAGCTGTCCGCAGGGGTGGTGGTGCCGATCTGATTGGCGGTGGGACTCGGCTTTGAAGTCTGGGCGATAGCTGCGGCTGCACACAGGCAGAGCACTAGGACCGCGAAACTAGTGGGCGCGTAATGCGCTGATCTGGTGTTGCTCATACGTTTGATGGTACATGCACCTTATCTAATGAGTATGGCTGTGAGTATGGCTGCCAATTGCTGAATCGATGGGACTTCGGATGTCTGTCGTTTCATTGATATTGATGCACGGAGTTGCCTACAGTCTTCATTAAATTGATTACCGATGGTTTTGATGTGCATGAGATGGGCTGACGAGCGCGCCAAAGTACTGTTCGTTGAAGTTTTTGCTGTGGAAGACATGAAGGGATGGAGTGCGGTTAGACTCTTGGGGATGCTTTTAAAGGCCTTTAGAGGAGATGAAATGTTTTTAGGTATTGATGTAGGGACGGGCGGAACGCGAGCGGTGGTGGTGGATCGAAACGGGCGAGTGCTGGCGTCGCGTGCGAGTGAGCATGCCGGGATCCATTCGGAACATATTGGGTGGGCGGAGCAGGAGCCGGAGGACTGGTGGCGGGCGGCGAAGGAGGCTATCGCTGGAGTGTTGGCCGAGACTGCCGGGAGCACGATTGAGGCGGTGGGGCTGACAGGGCAGATGCATGGGTGCGTGATGCTGGATGCGGACGGCAAAGTGTTGCGGCCAGCGCTGATCTGGTGCGACCAACGGACTCAGCCGGAGTGCGATTGGCTGAACGAGAAGATCGGGTTCGAGCGGCTGATTGAGCTGACGTGCAATCCGGCGTTGCCGAACTTTACGCTGACGAAGCTGCTGTGGGTGCGGGAGCATCAGCCGGAGATCTTCGCAAAGATTGCGCATGTGATGTGCCCGAAGGACTATGTGCGGTACCGGATGACGGGCGAGTTTGCGATGGACATGCAAGAGGCGAGCGGGACGCTGCTGCTGGATGTGACGGGGCGGCGGTGGTCTGCTGAAGTGGCCGAGCTGGCAGGGATTCCGATGAGCTGGCTGCCGAGGTTGTTTGAAGGGCCAGAGATTTGTGCGCGGATCAATAGCGAAGGAGCGAAAGCGACTGGGTTGGCGGCAGGGACTCCGGTGGCTGCGGGTGCGGGTGATCAAGGGGCTGGCGCGGTAGGGATGGGGATTCTGGCTCCGGGATCGGTTTCGGCGACGATTGGGACGAGTGGGGTGGTGTTTGCGGCGACGGACACTCCGACGAAGGACCGGCTGGGACGGTTGCATACGTTCTGTCATGCTGCTCCGGGAATCTGGCATGTGATGGGAGTGACGAATGGGGCGGGGCTGAGTTTGCGGTACTTCCGCGATACGTTTGGGGCGGGTGCGTCGTACGAGGAACTGACGGCAGAGGCGTCGAAGGTGCCAGCGGGCAGCGATGGACTGATGTGGGTGCCGTATCTGTTTGGAGAGCGGACTCCGCACCTGGATGCGAAGGCTCGGGCAGCGTTTGTGGGGATTACGGCTTCGCATACGAGAGGGCACTTTGTACGAGCGGTAATGGAGGGAGTGGCTTACAGCTTGAAGGACACGTTTACGCTGTTTGAGGAGTTGGGGATTCCGGTGAAGTCGATACGGTTGGGTGGGGGTGGTGCTCGCGGGAAGCTGTGGCGGGAGATCCAGGCGGATGTGTACGGGCAGCCGGTGGAGTTGCTGGAGGCTGAGGAAGGTGGGGCATTTGGAGCGGCGCTGCTGGCTGGTACTGGCGTTGGGGCGTGGGCTAGTGTGGAGGCAGCGTGTGCTGCTACGGTGAGGGTGGCGGAGGTAATTTCTCCAAGTCATGCGGCCGTGATGGCTGCGGGGTATGGTGAGTACCGGAGAATCTATCCGGCGCTGAAGACGATTCAAGGCGCTTGAAAAGACAAGCAACAGCAAAGGCGCGAAGCAGATCCTCCGCTTCGTGAAGGATGACAATTTTGTCAGGAAGAAGAGGGTTGCGATGAGTGCTGATATTGGCGTAGCGGTGATTGGGTTTGGTTTGGGTGGGCGTGTGTTTCATGCTCCGTTTGTGAGCGCGGTTCCAGGGCTGAAGCTGGAGGCGATTGTGCAGCGGAAGGGAGATGCTGCCGCGAAGGCTTATCCGTTCACTACCACGGGGGTTCGGATCCTGCGGTCGGTTGAGGAGGCGCTGGATGATCCGGCGATCGGACTGGTGGTGGTTTCGACGCCAAATGAGACGCACTTTGCTTTGGCGAAGCAGGCGTTGGAGGCGGGCAAGCATGTGGTGATCGACAAGCCGTTTGCTGCGACGAGCGCGCAAGCGAAGGAGCTGGTTGCGTTAGCGAAGGCCAAGGGGCTGGTGCTGGTTCCCTTCCACAATCGGCGTTGGGATGGGGATTTTCTAACGGTGAAGCGGGTGTTGGCAGAGGGGTCTGTGGGGCGGTTGGTGACGTTTGAATCGCACTTCGACCGGTTTCGACCGCTGCCGCGCGAGGGTACATGGAAGGAAGCGGGAGATGATGCGAACGGGATGCTGTTCGATCTGGGGCCGCACCTGGTAGATCAGGCGCTGGCGCTGTTTGGGACTCCCGATGCTATTACGGCGAGTGTTCGGAAGGACCGGGATGAGACGGCGATTGAAGATGCGTTCGACATCACTTTGCACTTCACGCGCGACGGGCGTGGGTTGCTGGCGCATTGCCGGACGAGCATGCTGGCTTGCGATGCGGCTCCGCGGTTTCTGCTGCATGGGACACGAGGGAGCTTCAAGAAGTATGGGCTTGATCCGCAGGAACCGGCGCTGGTGGCTGGGGCGAAGGTGCCGGTGATGGGCTCCGGCGATGCGTGGCTGGAGGAGGATGTGATGGCGTGGGGCACGTTGAGCGTGGCTCCGGAGCCTGCTGATCCGGCGACGCTGGTGAAGCATGAAGTGATTACGGAGCGCGGGGATTATCGCGGGTTCTATGCGAATGTTCGGGATGCGATTAATGGGGATGCAGAGCAGGCAGTGACGCCAGAGGATGGGTATCGGGTGGTGCGGTTGCTGGAGATGGCGCGGGAGAGTTCGCGGGAGGGGAGAACGCTGAAGGTGGTGTTTTAGGGTAGAACCATTTCTCAGGACGTAATGTCCGGGCTGAAGCCCGGACCTACCTCAGAGGCAAAAGCAAATGCAACGGATCGGCGGCGGTTGACGGTTTACGTCTTACGTCCCACTCATCGCGATGAGACTGCGATGAATGGGGCACCCGAGCTCTTGTGGATAGGGGTGGTGATGCAGCTTTACTGGCCGTAGGTGGCGGTGGCTCCGTGTTTGCGGAAGTAGTGGCGGTCGAGGAGGGCCTGGGAGACTCCGGGGTGGTTTGGGACCAGGGTGAGGGTTTTGTAGGCCATGCGGGCGCAGGCTTCGAGGACTACCGCGTTGTGGGCGGCGTCATGGGCGTCTTTGCCCCAGCAGAAGGGAGCGTGGCCGGCGACGAGGACAGCGGGGACGGCTAGTGGGTCGATCTCGTTCTGCTTGAAGTGTTTGACGATGGCGAGGCCGGTCTCGTGGACGTAGCGTCCGTTGATGGCTTCGGTGGTGAGTTCGGGCGTGCAGGGGACGGGGCCATAGAAGTAGTCGGCGTGAGTGGTGCCGAGGGCGGGGATGGCGAGGCCGGCCTGGGCGAAGCTGGTGGCGTACTCGGAGTGGGTGTGGACGACGGCACCGATGTTGAGGAACTCGCGGTAGAGGAGGGTGTGGGTGTCGAGATCGGAGGAGGGCTTGAGGGCGCCGTCTACGATTTTTCCGTTGAGGTCCGTGACGACCATGTGCTCGGGGCGGAGGTCGTCGTAGTCGACGCCGGAGGGCTTGATGACGACAAGGCCCTGTTCGCGATCGACGCCTGAGGCGTTGCCAAAGGTGTAGAGGACGAGGCCGCGTTTGACGAGTTCGAGGTTGGCTTCGAGGACCTGGGTGCGGAGTTCTTTGAGGAGCATGAGTGTGCCTTTGGGTGCTCGCGTGAAGCGGCGATTCGGGAATACGTTTACAGGATACTTTGTGTCAGGGTCTGACGCCAGAGTGTGGCTGTGCGGATCAGGCGCTTTTTAGAGGGTTGTTGAGATGAGGATTGTGGCTTTGGCTTGATAGAGTAGATGCAATGAACAATGAGTTGAGTTTGACTTCGCAGGGTTTGCCGGCTGGCTTTGAGTGGGGAGCGGTGGCAGCAGGGATCAAGGCTAGTGGGAATCTGGATGTTGCGGTTGCAGTGGTGCCGAAGGGTGGGCATGCGGCGGCGATGTTTACGAGCAATACCGTGGTGGCGGCTCCGGTCACGGTTGGGCGGCGGCATCTGCTGTCCACCGGTGGGCGGGTGAGTGCGGTTCTCGTGAATGCCGGCAATGCAAACTGCGCTACCGGGCAGGCGGGGATTGACGGCTGCGTGCAGTCTTGCGCGGCAGCAGCGGATACGTTTGGTTGCATTTTCGATGAGGTCTTCCCTTCCTCGACGGGGATTATTGGGGTGCCGTTTCCTGCGGACAAGTTGATTGCAGCGCTGCCGACACTGAAGGGTACTGTGGGCAGCAGCAAGGAACATGCGGAGTTGTTTGCGCAGGCGATTATGACGACCGATACGCGGATGAAGGTGGCGCGGGCGGTGATTGATGTGGATGGGGTGGAGGTTCGGATCTTTGGTGCAGCGAAGGGAGCGGGGATGATTCATCCGCAGTTGGGGGCTCCGGTGGGGCCACCGCACGCGACGATGCTGGTTTATCTGTTTACGGACCTGGTGGCGGAGACGGAACAGATGCGGGCGGTTTTGGCCCCGGCAGTGGAACGGAGCTTCAACTCGATCTCGATCGATGGGGATACTTCGACGAATGACACGGTTCTACTGCTTTCGAGCGGGGCGAGTGGAGTGAAGCTGGATGAGCGGGTGCGGGAGACGTTTGCGAATGCGCTGGCGCTGGTTTGCGGATCGCTGGCACATCAGATTGTGGATGACGGCGAAGGTGTGACGCATGTGGTAACGCTGCATGTGACGGGTGCGGCGACCGAAGCGGATGCGAAGCTGGTGGCAAAGACGATTGCGACTTCTCCGTTGTGTAAGACGGCGTGGAGCAGCGCGGATCCGAACTGGGGCCGGTTGCTGGCGGCGGCGGGGCGGAGCGGAGTAGCCATCGAGGCGGAACGGGTAACGATTCTGATTGGAGCGCAGCCGGTATTCGAGTATGGGATGCGGGCGGCAGGGTTCGATGAGGTAGCGACGCATGCGGTGATGCTGGAGCGGGATTACACGATTACGCTGCATCTGGGGATGGGAGAGGCGGAGTGCCGGTTCATTACGTGCGATATGACGGAAGAGTATGTCCGGATCAACGCGGATTATTCGACTTAGGCAGACTTGTGCTGAGTATCGAACAGGGAAGGTGACGATTCTTTCCTGAAGGATTTATCTTGGATATGACACTAGTTATGACAGCATAAGCGCTGGTTTTGCGAGGATTGAAGAGAGCCTATGACCACTAAGATTGAAACAGCCGCCGGACAGGACTTTGCAGCAGAGGTATCGGAGTGGATTGAGGCGTTTGATGACGTCGTTGCGCAGGATTGGGAGCAGGGCGTGGAGTTGCTGACTGCTCTGCGGCAGCGTGCGCGTGAGGCTGGGGTACCGACTCCTACCGACATGAATACGCCTTTCCGGAATACGATTCCGAAGCATGATGAGGTTCCGTACCCGGGAAACCGCGCGATGGAGAAGCGTGTGGAAGCGCTGATTCGCTGGAACGCGATGGCGATGGTGCATGGGCAGAACAAGAAGGATGCGGGAATTGGTGGACACATTTCGACGTACTCTTCGCTGGCTACGTTGCTGGAGGTGGGGTTTAATCACTTCTTCCATGCAAAGTACGGGGATCAGCCAGGAGACTTTATCTACTTCCAGGGGCATGCCTCGCCGGGTGTGTATGCGCGTGCGTACCTCGAAGGCCGACTGACTGACAGTCATCTTAAGAACTTCCGGCATGAGTTGCGGGAGACTCCAGGGCTGAGTTCTTATCCACATCCGTGGCTGATGCCGGAGTTCTGGAATTTTCCGACGGTGTCAATGGGAATTGGCCCGTTGAATGCGGTGTATCAGGCACGGTTTATGCGGTATCTGGAACAGCGGGGGTTGATCCCGGTGACGGACCGCAAGGTTTGGGCGTTTGTGGGCGATGGCGAGACGGACGAAGTGGATACGCTGGGTGCGATCTCGCTGGGTTCTCGTGAGAAGCTGGACAACCTGATCTTCGTGGTGAACTGCAATCTGCAGCGGCTGGATGGACCAGTGCGTGGGAACAAGCGGATTATCGATGAGTTGGAGAGCGTGTTCCGCGGCGCCGGATGGAATGTGCTGAAGGTGATCTGGGGCTCGGACTGGGATGTTCTGTTTGAGCGCGATCATACTGGGTTGCTGCTGCGCCGGATGGAAGAGTGCGTGGATGGCGACCTGCAGCGGTTCAAGGCGAAGGATGGGGCCTATCTGCGGCAGCATTTCTTCGGGAAGTATCCGGAGCTGCTCGAGCTGGTGAAAGACATGACGGACGAAGATCTGGCGCGTCTGCACCGCGGCGGCCATGACTCTGCGAAGATCTATAACGCCTATAAGCGTGCGATGGAGCACAAGGGTGGGCCGACGGTGATCCTCGCGATGACTGTGAAGGGCTACGGTCTGGGAACGGCACAGGCGCGGAATGCGACGCACTCTGAGAAGAAGCTGACTGATGAAGGGCTCGCTGATTTTGTGCAGCGGTTCGATATTCCGGTGCCTGAGCAGCAGGCGAAGGACGGTGTGCCGTACCGGCCGTCGCAGGACTCGCCGGAGATTGTGTACATGCAGGAGCGACGACAAGCGCTAGGTGGGTATCTGCCGAAGCGTGAGGTTCCGGCGTTCAATTTCGAGGCTCCTCCGCTGGAGTATTACAAGGAGTGGACGGGCGGCTCGAATAACCGCGCGGTATCGACGACGCTGGGGTTTGTGAGCATTCTGCGGCACCTGATGAAGGACACGAAGATTGGCAAGCTCGTGGTGCCGATTGTGCCGGATGAGGGACGCACTTTTGGCATGGAGTCCGCAATTCGGCAGGTGGGAATCTACGCAGCGGAGGGGCAGGCCTACGTTCCGCACGATGCGGACATGCTGCTGTACTACCGCGAGGCAAAGGATGGGCAGATTCTGGAGGAAGGGATTACCGAGGCTGGATCGATGGCTTCGTTTACAGCGGCTGGAACGGCGTATGTGAACTATAAAGTGCCGACGATTCCCTTCTACATGTACTACTCGATGTTCGGGTTCCAGCGAATCGGCGATATGGCGTGGGCGTTTGCGGACTCTCGCGGCAAGGGCTTTCTGATGGGTGGGACGGCTGGACGCACGACGATGCTCGGCGAAGGTCTGCAGCATCAGGATGGGCACAGTCCGGTGCTTTCGAGCACAATTCCTACTTGCGTGACATACGATCCGGCGTTTGTGTATGAGCTGGCGGTGGTCATTCAGGATGGAATCCGACGGATGTATGAGAAGGGCGAAGACGTCTTCTACTACATCACGATGTACAACGAGGATTATCCGATGCCTGCGATGCCAGAGGGCTCGACAGAGGGCATACTGAGGGGTATCTACAAGCTGAAGCCGGCAACAAGCGGCGAGGCGGTGGCGCAGCTTTTTGGCAGCGGTCCGATTCTGAATGAAGTGCTGCGAGCGCAGAGCATCCTGGCGGAGAAGTATGGCGTCCAGACTGATGTATGGAGCGTGACGAGCTACACGGAACTGCGGCGCGATGCGCTGGCAGTAGAGCGTTGGAATCGTCTGCATCCGGCGGAAGCAGAACGGCAAAGCTATCTGCAGAAGGCACTGGACGGAACGCAGGGACCGATTATCGCAGCGAGCGACTATATGAAGGTGATGCCGGATTCGCTGTCGCCCTGGCTTGCAACGCGGCTGGTGACACTGGGCACGGATGGGTTTGGACGCAGCGACAATCGTGAACATCTGCGCCGTCACTTTGAGGTGAATGCAGAGTCGATTGTGGGTGCTACGCTGTCCAAGCTGGCTCGCGAGGGCAAGTTCAAGCCGAAGGCAGCGCAGAAGGCCCTGGCAGAGCTGGGGCTGGATGTCGAGGCTCCTGATCCGGCAAGAACGTAGCGCTAAAGCTGATTGGACTCGGGTTCGAGGGCTAGTTGTTTTGAAGATGTCGAATATGATGGGCGAGGGTTCCTTGATGGAACCCTCGCAGTTTTTTTGAGGGTGAGGATTTCTTGACGATGGGTGCGAAGAGTAAGGGTTTGGGTGGCGCGAAGAGTATTCCAACCGGCAATGCGAGCGAGTTGGCACCGCATGAAAATCCGCTGGTCAGGAATGAGACGCTGCGACAGATGTATCAAAAGATGGTTGAGGCGCGGCTGTTAGAGGAGCACGTGCTCCAGCGGCAACGCAAGAAGAAACATGGAGGGCTGGAGCCCTCGGTGGGGCAGGAAGCTTGCCGGGTGGGGTTGGTGCAAGGGCTGGCCTCGGGCGACGTGGTGATGGACTGCCGAGCGGGTGGGCTGACGGGCCACCTTTTAGGAGCTAAGTTGCAAGCGGTGTTGGATGTGACGCAGTCTGCTTTGGACCGTAAGAGCGCGACGCCGGCGGGTGGCGGCGATATCGCTAAACTGCTTCCCTTCGTGGTGGGGGCGGAGCCAAGGCTGTTTGCAGCGATGGGTGCCGGGTTGCTGATGAAGTCGATGCAGCAAAAGAACGTTGTGGTGGTTTACGCGCAGGCGAACGAGGCGACCAAGACGGCGTGGATGCAGGTGCTCAAGCGATCTGGAGAGCTGGACCTACCGATTATTTTCGTGGTGTTGCTGGCTGGGGCTAAGCATGGAGGCAAGGCGGATTCCCGGGTTTGTGGGTGGGCGCAGAAGAGTGGAGTACCCGGGATTCCGGTGGATGCGAGTGATGCAGTGGCGTTGTATCGGGTGGCTCAGGAGTCGATGGGCAGGATGCGGGGAGACGGTGGGCCGGTACTGATTGCATGTATTCCGTTTCGGATGGAGGGAGCGAAACAGCGGGTCGAAGATGATCCGATTGCACAGCTGAGGAGTTTTCTACTGGGGCGAAAGATTTGTACCCAGGCATGGATGAATGGAGTGGAAAGACGCTTCAGGGAGAAGCTTAAGATTGCTGAAGTAGTAAGGCCTTAGGCGGCGCAGGTGACCTCACGGTGGCGGATGCGCATCTTTGAAGGCTTGCGGTGGCTTCGGGAAGTTGGCGAAAGTCGCGGGATTTACACTGGAGTTGGTTGTTCAGATCAGTTTGAGGTGCGAGTGCGGACCAGGATTCTTTTTAGCCTTGCGTTGGGAACTGTCTGCGCGGTTCCTTTGCTACATGCGCAGACGACGCCGACGCCACTTGCACCAGAGGTGCGCCAGCCCGCGACTGAGGGGCAGGAGGGATCCTTACCTTCCTACCCTGCTTACGATCGTAAGCAGCCGACTGAGCCTGTGGCTGTAAAGCCTAAGCCGCAAGAGGCTGCCCCCGCCAAGGTGCCGCCGGTCGATCAGCCACAACAGGAACCGAATCAAGCGTACGCGCCGTACGGCCCCGGGGCGGATCTGGAAGCTAAGGCCGACCGTCTTGGATCTGCTTATATTCCGGTGGATAGCTGGGTTTATACCGCGATGACGCGGCTTTATTCGCTGGGGTACGTGGACACGATGTTTCTGGGGATGCGTCCCTGGACACGGCGAAGTACGCTGCATATGTTGCAGGCATCCCAGGACGACATCATGAGCGGCGATAGCGAGGAGGCTCAGGAGATTCTGGCGTCGATGCTGAAGGAGTTGGAGGCAGAGATTCCAAGTTGGAATATGTCACGTGGACCGGTTTATGGGGTGCAATCAGCGTATACGCGGCTGATGGGCATCGGCGGGCCAACGCTTCGGGACAGCTATCACCTGGGACAGACGATCAACAATGACTATGGGCGTCCGTATGAAAGCGGGTTCAATAACATTACGGGGTTTTCGACGCTACATGAGGCTGGACCTTTCTCGCTGTATGTGCGAGGTGAGTATCAGCATGCACCGAGTGGGGAGGGGTACGGCCTGGCTCTGGCACAGCAATTGTCGATCAACGACACGCTGATCTATACGCCGCCAAATGCTCCGCAGTCGACGATACCTGCAGGACCAATTGCTGCTCAAAATTCATTTCGGTTAGTGGAAGCGGCTGTGTCGGCGCATTTGATTGGGCACGAGATCTCACTGGGCAAGACAGATGCATGGCTAGGGCCATCCATGGGCGGGGCGATGGCATGGAGCAACAATGCTGAGAATATTTACTCGTTTCGAGTTAATCGGGTGGAGCCGTGGAGCATTCCGCTGCTGTCGCGCATTACGGGGCCGCTGCGGTACGACTTTTTCATCGGGAGCTTGAAGGGGCATACCTCTCCAAATCATCCCTGGGCCCATGCGGAGATGTTCTCCTTCCGACCGACCAAGAATTTTGAATTTGGGTTTGAGCGATCGATCATCTTTGGCGGCGCTGACCATGAGCCTGTGACGCTGCACACGTTTTTGAAAGGGTTCTTTAGTTTCCGGGATACTACACCTGATGAGAAGTACTCCCGTGAGGATCCAGGGGCGAGATTCAGTGATTTCAACTTCTCCTGGCGCCTACCTTTTGTGCGGAATTATGCGACTCTCTACCTCGACTCTATTTGCCATGATGACGTGACGCCGATTAGCGCACCTCGACGGGCGGCCTATCGGACAGGGCTGTATCTTTCGCACTTTCCGAAGTTGAACAAGCTGGATCTTCGCTTGGAAGGTGTGACGACGGACCCTGGAGTGAGACCCAGCAGCGGCGGACACTTTAACTATTTCGAGATCATTCAGGTGCAGGGTTATACGAACAAGGGCTTTATCATGGGCGACTGGATCGGCCGCGAGGCAAAGGGTGGGCAGGCATGGCTGACCTATCATCTGTCTGGCAATGAGTGGGTGCAGTTGGAGTACTTGAACAAGAAGATACCGAAGGATTTTGCTCCTGGCGGAACGACACAGAATCAGTTCAAGGTCGATGTCGTCAAGCGCATTTGGCACGATCTGGAGTTGAATGCCTGGGTGCAGTACGAACGGTGGAAAGCGCCTGCGTACAAGACGGGTGCGCAGAGTGATACGGCTGCAGCGTTCCAGGTGACGTGGTACCCGAAGCTTCACTCAGGCTCCACGAACCAGTAGCAAACGTGAAGGGCTAGAAAAGCCGCCAGGGAGCGCTGTTTGCTGGCTGGCGGCTTTGTGATCGACCTGCTAGTTCGTGCAGCTACGGAAGTATTCGAGAGACATTTCCAGGCCCTTGCGAAGAGAGACTTTGGGCTCCCAACCGAGGAGTGTACGGGCACGGGTAATATCGGGGCGACGGCGGGTTGGGTCGTCCTGTGGCAGTGGCTTAAAGAGTATTTCAGCCTGCGATTGGGTGACAGCGAGGACTTCCTGGGCGCACTCAAGGATGGTCCACTCATCCGGGTTTCCAATGTTTATGGGAAGGTGTTCGTTCGAGCGAGAGAGACGGAGAATGCCGTCGATCAGGTCGGAGACGAAGCAGAAGCTGCGGGTCTGCGAACCGGTACCGTAGATGGTCAACGGATCGCCACGGAGCGCCTGCATCATCAGGTTTGAGATAACGCGACCATCATTTGCCTGCAGTCGCGGGCCATAGGTGTTGAAGATCCGGACCAGGTGGGTATCGACACCATAGTAACGGTGGTACGCCATGACGGCTGCCTCGGAGAAGCGCTTCGCCTCATCGTAGACAGAACGGGGACCGATGGGATTGACGTGTCCCCAGTAGGTTTCGACCTGGGGGTGAACTTCCGGATCTCCGTAGCACTCTGAAGTGGATGCGTGGAGATAACCGGCTTTGTATTTGCGGGCGAGATCGAGAGTGTTGAAGGTTCCAGCGGAGCCGACGAGCAGGGTTTCAACGCCTAGGCGCGCATAGTCTATGGGACTGGCGGGCGAAGCAAAGTTGAATACGAAGTCAACCTTGCCTGGATCGAAGGGCTTGCAGATGTCGTGCTCCATGAGACTGAAGCGCGACTCCGAGGAAAGATGACTAATATTGGTGAGATTGCCAGTGGAGAGGTTATCGACGCCAATCACTACGTGGCCCTGAGCCAGCAGGGCGTCACAGAGATGCGAGCCTAGAAAGCCAGCCGCTCCGGTGACGAGAATCTTTTGTAGGGTCATGCTATTCCTTCCTAAAACTTGCGCCGGCAGGTGTTTTCCGTATCCGGGAAACAGGCTTTCTATAGGCTGTCCGTTCGCGCACGAGGATGCCAGGTCTCGACATATCCTCAGCGCGAGAAAGACGAACCGGGCTGCTATGCTTCTGCAGCCAACGGGTCACGCACAGGATAAGTTGCAGGGCGTCCGGTGCTGATGTAGGTAAAACCACGCTCCGCCATGATTTGAGGATCGAAGAGGTTTCGACCGTCAATCATGATGGGATAACGAAGGGTCTTGTTGAGGCGATCGAGATCAAGCGCGGCGAATTCAGCCCAATCAGTAAGGATGACCAGCGCATCCGCGTCGTCCGCTGCGGCATAGGAGTCTAAGGCGTAACGGAGTTGAGGGCTTTCGGGGAGAACTTCGGCGGTGCGCTTCATGGCGGCGGGATCGTACGCGACGATGGAGCAGCCTTCGGCCATGAGCATCTGAACCAATTCGATTGCTGGGGATTCACGGATGTCGTCAGTCTCGCCCTTGAAGGCGAGCCCTAGGACGCCTATGCGTTTACCTCGGAGAGTCCAGAGAGCGGAGCGAACCTTGCTAAGAAAGCGCTTCTTTTGCTGTGCGTTGATCTTTTCCACTTCGGTAAGAAGATTGAAGTCGATGCCCAGCTGCTCTGCGACGGAGCGGAAAGCGGCGACGTCCTTGGGAAAGCAGGAGCCTCCGTAGCCGATACCGGGACGAAGGAATTTGGGACCGATACGACTGTCCAGGCCCATACCTTTGGCGACTTGTTCGACGTTGGCGTCGGCAGCCTCGCAGAGATTTGAGACAGCGTTGATGAAGGAGATTTTGAGGGCGAGGAAGGCGTTGGAGGCGTGCTTGATAATCTCGGCGCTCTTGGTGGACGTGAGCAGCAGTTGCGGGGGCTCGACGGCGCTGCAGGGGCCGGCTATCGCGTCAGCACGCTGGTAGTAGGATCCGCCTGTAAGTGGTGCATAGATATCAGATAGAACGGCGGCGGCGCGGTCGTTGTTGGCCCCTACGACGATGCGGTCGGGGTGAAGAAAGTCGGCGACGGCCGTGCCCTCGCGAAGGAACTCCGGGTTGGAAACTACATCAAACAGCTCTCGCGCGACACCATTGCGCTCAATGGCCCTGCGGATCCACTCGTTGGTGTAGACGGGAACGGTACTTTTTTCGACGATGACCTTGTAGGTGGTGAGCGAACGGGCGATCTCGCAGGCCACGGCTTCAACATAGGAGAGGTCTGCGTCCCCGGTTTCGCTTTGCGGGGTTCCGACAGCGATGAATATGGCTTCGCAGGAACGGGTGGCCTCGGCGAGGTCGGTCATGAAGCGAACTTTGGTGTTTCGATACCGCTCCAGCAGCTCGGGCAGGTAGCTTTCATGGATCAGGGTGTCGCCACCCTGCAAAGCAGCGACTTTTCGTTCGTCGTTATCGACGCAGATGACATCGTGACCCATCTCAGCGAAACATACTGCGGCGACCAGACCAACGTATCCAGAGCCGACTACAGCGATTTGAATGGCTTTACTCATAATTTTAGTAGGGCACTTCCTTCAGGCTTAAGAATAGCCGAGATTCGTTTATTTCTGGTTGAGATGCCGCTAAGGGGCCGGGAAGCAGCATCAGAAAACTTTGACTTACTTTCTCCTACAGTCGACTGCGAGTAAACTAAAGAACAATGGGTCTGGAAAATACGCAGGTTCCGCCGATCGCCGGAACAACCGAGGCGAGTTCGGCTGGATTCAGTTCTACGGTCACCGATACGACGCTGTCTGAAGCGCTGATCACGCTGCGTAAACGCCGTTGGGTATTGATTGTCGCCGTTCTTCTGTCCTTTGCCTACGGGATTTTCAAGGCGGTCTCACAACCAAAGTTGTACGAGGCCGATGGCCGGATCCAGGTACGGACTGGATCGTCGAATGAATACCGGGTGAGCGCAGTCGAGAGCCTGAACGGCGATACAGCGACGAAGATGCTGACAGAAGTAGCTATTCTGCAGAGCGAATCACTTATGTTAACAGTGGCTCGAGAGATGGATTTAGCAAACAATGCTGAGTTCCTCTCGGCGAAGGGGTCTGTACCTCACGCGAATATCGATGAAGCTGCGGTTAGACAGGCCACAGTCCATCGGTTGCAGAGCAATCTGAAGATCCAGTTGGTTCCGAAGACTGACATTATCAAGATCAGCTATGACAGCCTGGGCGCGAAGCTCTCCGCCGATATCGTCAACAAGGTAATTGCGGCCTATATACAGCGCAGCTACGAGACGCGCTTTGCATCGACGCAACGGGTCTCGAGCTGGTTGCAGAGCCAACTGGATGATCTGAAGCAGCAAGTGGAGACTTCTCAGGCGCAGATGATGGATCTGCAGAAGCGTTTGGGGATTCTGGGATTCGACCCTGCCCATAACCAGATCAGCACGGCGCTGGATGATTTGGCGAAAGCGGCTGGATCGGCAAAGATCGCTCGGATCGTCGCTGAGTCCCGATATCGCGTGATCACGGGAATGGACCCCGATACGATTGAAGGATCCATCGATACGACGCCAGGGACGATGCCTGCCGAGCTGAACCAACTGCGTTCTCAGTTGGCCTTGCAGAAGGCGAATTACGCGCAGATGGAGGCGACCCTAGGACCGAATCATCCGCAGGCAAAGGCATTGAAGGCGCAGATCGATGAGATTTCCAAGGAGATCGGCGCCGAACAGAATCGTCTTTTGCTGCAGGCGAAGGAGGGCTACGTCGTTGCCCGCGCGAACGAAGATCAGACCTCTGCAGCCCTGGAGGCGCAGAAGACGGACGCCTACAAACTGCGCGACGATCTAGTGGAATACACGCTGCGACAACGAGAGTTTGAGTCGAACCGCACGTTGTATGAGGGACTATTGCAGCGATTGCGGACGGCAGGCGTACAGGCCGGCCTGGAATCTCTGGAGATTGACGTGGTTGACCAGGCACTGCCACCGGCGAGTCCGAGACAGCAGCCACAATCGACCATCATTCTTACGACGCTGGTTTTTGGCCTGCTAGGCGGAATCGTTGTCGCCTTCCTGATGGAGAGTCTTGATACTGGTCTGCGCAGCATTGCCGAGATCGAGAACATTACTGAGTTGCCATCGCTGGCGATCGTTCCGCGTGCGCGGCGGTCCTCTGCGGAAGAAGCCGCGAACTTATCAACGGCACAACGGAATATCAGCGTACTGACACAGCCGAAGTCTCAGTTTGCAGAAGCCTTCCGATCGCTACGTACTTCACTGCTGCTGTCGTCGACCGGGCACCCACCAAAGTTCCTGGTATTTACCAGTGCTACACCTTCTGAGGGCAAGACGACCGCAGCGAGTAACCTGGCGTGCATTCTGGCGCAGGGGGACAGCCGCGTACTGTTGATCGATGCCGATCTGCGTCGTCCTAATGTCCACCATCGATTCGGACTGAATGGCAAGGTTGGACTGACAACGGTGTTGACGGGGGCTACGAAGCTGGAAGATTCTGTGCAGCGTATTCCTGAAGTACCGAATCTGGATATTCTTCCAAGCGGCCCGGTTCCTCCCTTCCCGACCGAGATGCTTAGCTCCGATGCGATGCATGATCTGCTGAAGCAGTGCGGCGAGATCTATACGCACATCGTGATCGATTCACCACCGGTTCTGTCGGTGACTGACGGTGTGATTCTGGCGCGTGGAGCGGATGCGGTGGTGCTGGTGGTACGTCACGGGAAGTCGAGCAAACATGTTGTGCGGCGTGCGCGAGACCTGCTGCTACGCTCCGGCGCCCCGATTACTGGCATCGTGCTGAATGCAGTGGATATGAGCTCGCCAGAGTACTACGGCTACTACGGTTATTCGGGCTACTCGTACTCCAGTATCGACACAGAAGGTTGGGAGTCGCAGAAGGTCTCCGGTGACAAAACGCGAAAGTCGAGGAAAGACTGAGCGATGACTAAGAGACGATCAGGTACGAGATCTGTCGAGGAGTTTGAAGTCTGCACGCGGTTTGTCTCTCGCGCGGGCTTATTGTTTGTTGCAGTTCTGCTGGTGGTGCTGACGATGACTGGTGGCGTTCAAGCCCAGTTCAGCGGACCCGCACTTGATTTGAATACGACGGTGAACCGCAAGGTGACTCCGACGACTGATCCAGCAATTCTCTTCCCTTCCGCGCGGGAGATTCAGCTGGGACAAGGCGATCTGATCGCAATCCATTTGTATGGCATGACCGACTATGCACCGGTGGTGCGGGTGGCGCTGGACGGTACGATTCAATTGCCTCTGATCGGCGTGGTGGCGGTCGACGGTATTTCGCTGCATGATGCGGAGAAACTGATTGCTATTCGACTAACGGATGCCGGGATGTATCGCAATCCGCAGGTGACCGTTCAGCTCCTGGAATCGCCGAATGAAGTGGTCACAATCACGGGAGAGATGCACGGAGTATTTCCTGTGGCTGGCGGGAAGCGTCTATTCGATGTTCTTGCTGCTGCGGGTGGATTGCCTGCGATAGCGAGTCATACGATCACGATCAATCGTCCTGGGATCGCGCAGCCAATCATTATCAATCTGGGGACGGACCCAGCGCTGAGCGCGATGTCGAATGTGCCGGTTTTTCCGAGAGACACGATTATCGTTTCGCGGGTGGGAGTGGTGTATCTGCTGGGTGCCTTCAAGATCCAGGGGGCCGTACCGCTCCAGCAGGATACGCCATTGACGCTGATTCAATTGACTGCGCTGGGCGGAGGAGCCGGGTACGAAGGCGACTACAGCGACCTAAGAATTATTCGAACGACGGGCGTGGATCGGACACTGGTAAAGGTGAATATCAAACGAGTGATCCAAGGCAAGGATCCTGACCCCGTACTCCAGGCGGATGATATCGTCTTCCTTCCAACCAGCGCGATGAAAGCTGCGATCAAGGGCGGCGGCATTCAGACTGCGCTTGGCATTGCCAGCGTGCTGCTTTATACCGTTTACAGGTAGAGGAGAGTGACTTTATGGCACACCCTCCGTCAGAAACCGATGAATCGATGAAGAACAAAGTCCGACTTGCTTATCTGGTGAGTCATCCCATTCAGTATCAGGCCCCTCTTTTGCGACGAATCGCGCAGGAGCCAGATATTGATCTGACAGTATTTTTCGGCTCGGATTTTTCAGTTCGCGGCTATAAGGATGAAGGTTTTGGCGTTGGTGTGAAGTGGGATGTTCCGCTGCTGGATGGGTATCGGCACGAATTTCTCCCTGCGTTACGGGATAACGCGACCGCGAGTATTACCAGTCCGCTGAGTCATGGCATTTTGAGCCGACTGAAGGGTCGGCGAGGCGAGGCCGCGTTCGATGTGTTGTGGGTTCATGGTTATTCGACATTGAATGCACTGCATGGGATGGTTGCAGCGAAGTCGCTGGGAATACCGGTGCTGCTGCGGGCTGAGTCATGGCTGGAGGACCGCAGTCGAAGCGGTGGGACATTGGCGGCGAAGCGGTTTTTCTTCAGCGGTCTGAAAAATCTAGTGGATGGGATATTGCCGATCGGCACGCTGAATACGGCTTACTGGCGGCATTATTTTGGAGAGGATTTTCCGCTCTTTCTGATGCCCTATGCGGTCGACAACGAGTATTTTCAGAAGCGCAGCGCAGAGGCGGTTCCGAGGCGTGGCGAGCTGCAGCAGGAGTTGAACCTTGATCCGTCACGACCAGTAATCCTTTTCGCTTCGAAGCTGCAGACGCGGAAACGTTGTGAGGATCTGATTGAGGCTTACAAGAGGCTGGCACCTTCGCCGGGGGTGGAACCGCATCCTTACCTGGTGATTGTGGGAGATGGTGAAGAGCGGGTTGCGCTGGAGACTCAGGCGGCCGCGAGCGGGTTGAATGGAATTCGGTTCTGCGGTTTCCGCAATCAATCGGAGTTGCCGCGATTCTTCGACCTGGCGAGCGTTTTTGTGCTTCCCTCCCGGCACGAGCCCTGGGGTTTAATTGTGAACGAGGTGATGAACGCGGGGCGGGCTGTGATCGTCTCCGACGATGTGGGCAGCCAGCCAGACTTGATTACAGAGGGCGTGGAAGGATGTGTCTTCCCTGCGGGAGACGTAGGCGCACTGACAGATGCTTTGCGCAAGGTGCTGGCCACTCCGGAGACTCCGAGACTGATGGGCGAGAAGGCACTGGAGCGGATCAAGAGTTGGAGCTTCGATGAGGATGTTCGCGGCTTGAGGAGAGCGATTGCTGCGGTGACCCATAAGATTGAAGCGTAATGTTGCGAGATCTTCACGGAAGTAGTGATTGATCAGACTGATATTTTCGGAACGGCGAGTCTAAAAGAATGCGTATTCTGCACATTATCGGGACGTTGAATCCAGAGGCCGGGGGGCCGACCGAGTCGGTGCGCGTCCTGCTAAGCTACGGCCCTATTGGTTATACCGGTGAAGTTGTGACGCTGGACGACCCGGCGTCTCCGTATCTTGCCGATGTAGGTTTTCCGGTCCATGCGCTGGGCCCAACGAATACCAAGTATGGGTTCAATGCCAAGCTTTTGCCTTGGTTGCGTGCCAATCGCGGGCGCTTTGATGGCGTGGTGGTCAATGGTCTGTGGCAGTACTGTGGGTACGCCGCGTGGCGTGCGCTTGCGGGGAACACGCCTTACGTTGTATTTACGCATGGGATGCTTGACCCATACTTTCGTCATGCGTTCCCTCTTAAGCACCTGAAGAAATGGCTCTACTGGGTTCCGTTTGAATACCGGATATTGCGGGACGCGTATCGGGTTCTTTTTACGTCCCAGGCGGAGAAGCGACTCGCGGAGCAAAGTTTTTCGCTCCACCGGTGGAACCCTTACGTCGTTCCTTACGGAGCAAGCGGCCCATCGGGCGATCCGGAGGTTCAAGAAGAGGCGTTCTACGCTAAGTGCCCCGCGGTCAAGGGCAAGCGCTACCTGGTTTTTCTCGGACGAATCCACCGAAAGAAGGGTTGCGATATGCTGATCAACGCCTTTACCAAGGTGGCTGCAGATGATCCAGAGTTGCACCTGGTGATGGCTGGGCCAGACCAGCAGTTGTGGAGCGCGAAGTTGAAGGAGACGGTTGTCGCTGCGGGACTGACTAAGCGCGTGCATTGGACGGGAATGCTGACGGGGGATTCCAAGTGGGGTGCGTTTTTGGGGTCAGAGGCCTTTATTCTTCCGTCCCATCAGGAGAACTTCGGCATTGCCGTGGCGGAGGCGCTGGCCTGCGGCAAACCTGTGCTGCTAGCGGACAAAGTGAATATAGCGGAGGAAATTGCGGGAGACGAGGCGGGGTTTGTCGAGACGGATACTCCCGAAGGGACGCTGCGATTATTGAAGCGCTGGATCGCGACGTCGTTAGAGGAGCGCGAGGCGATGGGAAAGAGAGCCAGCGCGACGTTTCATCGACGCTACGATATGCGCGAGAATGCGAAGGCAATTATTTGGCTATTTGAGCACGCGGGAGATGCCCGGGGCGAATCGTAAGAGCGGAAAGAACCGATGTCAAAAGAGATTCACTACAACGCGGCGGAGCATATTTCCCCAGAGAGTGCGGCTGACCCCTATCTACGCCCGGCGTTTTCTGCCAGTAATCGTGTGCGCCGACTGATATGGAATATCTGCTGGCTTCTACTTTACCGGCCTTCGCCGAGGGCGTTGCACGCGTGGCGATCATCGTTACTACGTGTGTTTGGTGCGTCGCTAGGGCCGGATTGTCATTTCTATCCTGCCTCAAAGGTATGGGCGCCGTGGAATCTGGTGTGCGCGGATCAGGTAACGGCCGCGGATGGTGCCGAGATCTATAACCCAGCGCCTATCACCTTTGGATCGCACGCCATTCTTTCCCAAGATGCCTATGTTTGCGGGGCAACCCATGACTATGACGATGCTGGATTTCCGCTACTGGCCTACGCCATGAGCATTGGCGCCTATGCGTGGGTGTGTGCACGAGCCTCCGTGGCACCTGGCGTGAATATCGGGGATGGAGCTGTGCTTGGACTCGGCTCAGTCGCTACGCGCAGCCTTGAGGCATGGACGGTGTATGCAGGGTCGCCAGCGGTAAAGGTGAAGGACCGCCAGCGGATATTAGAAAGAACGCTGTAGCGCCTCGGGCGCTATCTCATTCGATAGCGCCTGGGCATTTACTGAAGTTCGAAGGTCTGCAAGTAATTACGATTTGGCGCTAACCGCGGAGCTTGGCGAGCAGATCCGTCGGGTGAACCGGCTTGGCCAAGATCTCAAATTCATGCCCCTGAGTCCGTGCCTTCTCGAGGAGGTCGGCCGTTGCCGCCTGTCCGGAGAAGAGCAGGATTTTGCATTTCGGCATTCTAGTGCGCGTGATGATGGCCGCTTCAATACCGGTCATACCGGTCATGATCACGTCGCTGATGAGCATGTCGGGCTGAAAGCTGTCCAAGGCTTCGACTGCTTTTTCTCCGCTAAACACCGCGCGGGCTTCAAAGCCTGCCTGGTTGAGGATAATCGCGAGGGTGTTGGCGATCACCTGCTCGTCGTCTGCGACGAGGACCCTGGGCTTTGATGACGTGGTGGATGCTTGCTCTGGCATGATGAATGTCCCCGAAAATATGAAGATTCGTAACCCGGTGACTTACAAGCAATCCTGATCCGCATCGCTTCACCAAATTAGCTACAAGCTAATGATACGCTGACCCGAGAGTTGATACTCTTAGGGGCTGGAAGAATCTGTCGGCTGGAGCCGAGTTTAGAGAAGAACTATACCTATGCAGACGACGATCATACGTGCGGAACGCGTTGAAAAATACTATGCCCAACCGAGCGAGAACCGCATCCAGGTGATCTCGCCCACGGATCTGTCAATTGAGCCAGGAGAGATTGTTGCGCTGCTGGGACCCTCGGGATCAGGCAAGTCGACGTTGATGCGCATGCTGACAGGCCTTTCCATCCCGTCAGGGGGTGAAGTTTACTGGCACGGGGTCCCGATTGCGACAGCCAATGTCAATGTGTCGATCGTATTTCAAAGTTTTGCACTGTTTCCGTGGCTGACGGTGTTTGAGAACGTTGAGGCGCCTCTGAAGGCCAAGGGGATGGAGCCTGCAGAGCGTCGAAAGCGCGCGATGAAGATCCTGGATACGGTTGGACTCGACGGATTTCAGGCAGCGTACCCCAAAGAGCTGTCGGGTGGAATGCGGCAGCGGGTGGGATTTGCGCGGGCGCTGGTCGTGGAACCAGAGGTTCTGTTTATGGATGAACCGTTCTCGGCGCTGGATGTGCTGACGGCGGAGAACCTGCGCAGTGAATTGCTGGAGCTATGGCAGAACAAGACGATTCCGACTCGGGCGATCTTTATTGTTACGCACAATATCGAAGAGGCCGTTCTACTGGCGGACCGGATTATCGTGCTTGGCCGCAATCCTGGACATGTGCGCACGGACTTCAAGGTAGGGCTGGCTCATCCGCGGGACCGAAAGGCAACCGCATTTACGCAACTGGTGGACTACATTTACAAGGTGCTGACGCAGCCTGATGCCCAGCCTCCAGAGTTGCCACAGACGCCTTCTGGGAAGCGGGTGCGGGACCAGCGGCAGATGCACTATCAGATGCTGCCACATGCTCGTCCCGGGGGGATTGCCGGCCTGCTGGAGCTGTTGCTGGATCACAACGGCAAGGACGATATTTATCGGCTGGCGGACGATCTTGCTTTCGAGATTGATGACCTGTTGCCGATTGTCGATGCAGCGCAACTGCTGGGTTTTTTGACGGTAACCGAGGGTGATGCCGCGATAACGGCTACGGGAGCAGAGTACGCAAACTCTGAGATTCTGAGGCAAAAAGAACTATTTCGCACTGCTGCGGTTACAAATGTTCTGCTGCTGCGCCAGATTGTCCGTGCGATTGAAGCCAAGAGCGACCGCACGGTGTCTGAAGAGTTCTTCCACGACATGCTGGACGAGCAGTTCAGTGAAGAGGAGACACGACGACAATTGGAGACTGCCGTCAATTGGGGTCGCTATGCAGAGCTGTTTGACTTCGATGCGTCTCGACGGCGGTTTATCCAGCCGGAGACGTTACTGCCTGAGAGCGAGATTGGCACCGGCACGGAGATCGATGCATGATGCATTCTTCGGACGAACCATCACTACGGGTTCCTCAACTACTGGCGCGTTCGCAAGTAGTTAAGCGCAGCTGGCCGTTTTTTCTTGATCTGATGGTGGCGGCATTTGGTCTGGCAGTCTTCTACGGCGTATTGCAGATTGCGAAGTATTGGTTCAGCAGAGCGCAGCCGGAGTTTATTGTTTCGCTGGCCCCGTCCAGCCTGCCGCTTTATGCGTTCTACTCGGTGGTTCGGATTGGCCTTGCTTATCTGTTGAGTCTCGTCTTTGCGATTGGCTACGGTTATGTGGCGGCGTACAACGAGCGAGCGGAAGCATTGATGATTGCCGCCCTAGATATCCTGCAGTCGATTCCGGTACTGAGCTTTCTGCCGGGGGTGATGCTGGCGATGGTTGCGCTATTCCCCACGCGGCAGCTTGGGGTGGAGTTGGGCGCCATCCTGCTGATCTTCACCGGGCAGGTGTGGAACATGGCATTCAGTTTTTATAGTTCGTTGAAGAGCTTGCCACGAGAGTTGGGGGAGGCTTCAAAGATCTATGGGTTTTCTACCTGGCAGCGATTCTGGCAACTAGAACTACCGTACGGAACGATTGGGCTGGTTTGGAACTCCATGATATCCGTCGCGGGGGGCTGGTTCTTCCTGATGGCGTGCGAGATGTTCGTTCTGGGAGATCGCGATTTTCGTTTGCCGGGACTGGGTTCCTATTTGCAGACGGCTGCTAGCGCTGACAACATACCGGCAATGATCTATGGAATCTGCACGGTCGTGATGATCATCGTGGCGACGGACCAGCTGGTGTGGAGGCCCATCATTGCGTGGAGCGACAAGTTCAAGCTCGAGCAATCCGCTGGAACCGATCGTATCGATTCGCCGATTCTTCATCTGATTCAGAACTCGAATGCCCTGCTGACTATCCGAAAGCACACGCTGGCACCCGTGAGCGAGCGAATCTATCGCCAACTCGCCGAACGGCAGAAGGTGCAGCGGAACCGAACTGCAAATGCGCCCGAGAGTGCCCCTCCAGTTTGGTTGCGGCTCTCCATTATGGCTTTAGTTTCGACTGGAGTTCTTTATGCTGCGGGGAGCGCGCTGATGAAACTGCGCGAGGTACATGGCAGCCAGCTTCTATTGATTTTTGAGGGCGCGGGATCAACGTTCCTGCGGGTCAATCTGTCACTGCTGCTGGCTGCTGCGTGGACGATCCCGGCTGGTGTGGCGATTGGATTCAATCCACGCCTCGCACGAGTTGTTCAACCTATCGTGCAAGTTGCGGCATCGTTCCCTGCTCCGATTCTGTTTCCGATCATTATCCTCGGCTTGATCAAGCTAGGTGGTGGCCTTGGGATTGGATCGATTGTGCTGATGCTGCTCGGCACCCAGTGGTACATCCTGTTCAATGTTATCGCGGGCGCGATGGCGATTCCTTCTGATCTGAGGGAGGTAGCGACACTGTTTCGGTTTACGCAGTGGCAGCGGTGGAAGACCGTCATTCTGCCGGGCATCTTTCCTTACCTGGTTACCGGTTTGGTGACGGCTTCGGGAGGAGCGTGGAATGCGAGTATCATCGCGGAGTATTTCCACCTGAACGGTAAGACGATGCACACTCTCGGGCTGGGTGCACAGATCAGCGCGGCGAGCGACAAAGGGCAGTTTCAGATATTGCTGCTCGCAACGATCGTTATGGCGCTGATGGTAGTGACGGTAAATCGGCTGGTGTGGCGACCTTTGTATCGACTTGCGGAGACAAAGTACAAACTGCAGGCTTAGCTAATTTCGGATGGCTCTTTGGGTGCGGGTGGAGTACGAAAGGCAAAGACGACCGCAAGCATGGGTGGTGCCAGAAGAACTCCCCAAAACGGGATGAGGATGCCTAACAGGATGGGTCCGAAGAAGGCTGCCCACCATGGAACCTTGCTGGTTCGGTGCAGGATAAGGGGAGCAATGACAAGGCCTTCCAGCATGACGATAAGACCGTAGAGACCAAGGACGAGACCGAGACGCCACTCGTCATGACCGCTGAAAGCGACAGCGAGAACTGGACCGACAAGGGCGATCATGCCGCCGTAAGTGGGGATGATCTGTAACAGTCCACCTAGCATTGCCCACGCGGGAGCGAACGGGACGCGGATAAGTTCCAGGCCTATGAGCCAGAGGACTCCAACGATAAGGGCATCGAGGGTAGCGGCCCTCCACCAAGCAATCAGGGCACCGCCAGCGGTCTTGAGTGTGGTCAACGAACGAGTTCTTCCAGCCCTAAGGGGCATACCAACCTGCTTATCCTGTGTCGCATCTTACTTAGTCTGAAACACAAGCTATTAGGATGCAAATGCTGAGCTATGTTTTCAAATGCGCTCTAAACGAGATTGGAGAGCGATCGAAATGGCAGTGATGATGCAGGCGTTTTACTGGGATGCTCCGAGGCACGATGAGAAGGAACATGAATGGTGGAACTTCGTCGCGGAGAAGGTGGAGGAGTTGGGAAAGGCTGGCGTGAATGCGCTGTGGCTGCCGCCGGTTTCAAAGGCTTCAGGCAATACGTCGATGGGCTACGATCCCTATGACTATTTTGATCTGGGAGACTTTGACCAGAAGGGCGGGACCAAGACGTGGTTTGGGAATCGCGCGGAGTTGGAGGCCTTGATCGCGAAAGCTCATGCGAATGGGATTGGACTGTACGCGGATATGGTGATCAACCACAACTCCGGTGCGGATGAGGAAGAGGTGAACCCTCTGGATGGGCAGAAGCGGTGGACGAAGTTTATGCCGAAGAGCGGACGGTTTACGCGAGACTGGAATTGCTTTCATCCGAGCCGGTATGAGCAGGTGATGATAGAAGGCGAGAACTATGCCAACTTCCCTCACCTGTGCCACCGGAATCCTGTTGTTTATTCCGCGATGTTCGACTATGCGCGAATGTTGATTGAAGAGTTAGGATTTGATGGTTTCCGGTTCGATTTTGTCAAAGGCTTTGGCGCGTGGATGATCGGCATTCTTGCCAAGTACCGGTACGTTAAGGATGGGGGGGAGTTTACACCGTATATTGTGGGCGAGTACTGGTCTGGCACGGAGGACATTGAGGAGTGGCTTGAACGAGTGAATAGCCAAACCGACAATCAGATATCCGCGTTCGACTTTCCTTTGCGGTACAAGCTGAAGGACGTCTGCGACACGCCGAACTACGATTTGCGCAATTTGACCGATGGCGGTGCGGTTGTGATGAAACGCCCGTTGCATGCGGCTACATTCGTGGACAACCACGACATGGGCGATAACACTATTGTGAATGACAAGATGATGGCTTACTCCTTCATCATGATCCATGAGGGGTATCCGTGCATCTTCTGGTATGACTACTACAACAATGGCCTGGCTCGACCTGGCACTCCGAACGGCATTGATGCGCTGATCCAGGCGCATCACAAGTATGCTGGTGGCGATTCCCAGATACTTCATGCGGATCCGGACCTGTACATCATGCAGCGGGTGGGATGGAAAGATGAAACAACAGAGCAGCCTGGGCTGATCTATGTGCTGAACAATCTGGGCGATCAATGGTCAGGGACTTCAGTGAAGACAAAATGGGTCAATCAGAGGTTTGCACCGATCGCATGGGATGGGCATGATGAGGCTCATCCCGATGAGCGGACCACGGATGCGGAGGGGAATGCCGAGTTCCCTGCACCGCCGCGTGGCTTTGCTATCTATGCACCGGTTTAATGTGCCTCAGACCCGACATGCGGAGCTAAGATCGTAGCGGGTCAACGACAATCGGCACTTGCGGGAACGAAGGAGTTTTATAGGACTGGCTAAGCGGATTGCGGCGTATTCGCGTAGGTGAAGACGGCAAGACGATTGCCGTCACAATCAAAGAAGCCAAAGCCTCGCGGCGCCCATGCGTTGACTGGTGGTTTGAGGTCGTCCACGTGAGTTCCCTGGGTGCATAAGGACGCGTGGAAGCTTTCAAGATCGTTGGTCTGAAAGTCAATCACGCTGTGATGCAGGCCATTCGAGGAGTTCATAAATCCCAAACGCGTCAGGTCGTCGGTTCGGACGAGCAAGATTCGGGTTCCGACTTCGTTCTGATGATCCTCCGTGCCAGCGGAGCCGGATAGCAGTGCGTGACCTTCGTCGGACCAAACACATTGAAGCTGCAGGGCCGCCTGATACCAATCGATGGCGCGCTTGAGATTCGCGACAGGAACCTCGACCGTATTGATCCGTAGGAAAGGCATCGTCATGAGGGAATGGTAGCAGCACACGAGCAACCTCTTGTCTGGACAGGCGGTTACGCGACCTGCCCCTGCCAACAACCGGACCAAATCGGTGTTTTCTACAGGCAAAGTGATATTCTGACCCTATGAAATTTGGCGTACTCGTCTTTCCTGGTTCAAATTGCGACCACGACACTCATCATGTAGTCGATGCCATTGCGCATCAGCCGGTCACCTATCTATGGCATGCCTCTGAGGACTTGCAGGGATGCGACGCCATCCTGGTACCGGGTGGATTTGCGTATGGGGATTACCTGCGGACTGGCGCAATTGCCAAGTTTGCTCCAGTGATGCAGGCAGTTTCGAAGTTTGCCAAGGCTGGCGGGTTGGTGATGGGGATATGCAATGGATTCCAGATCTTGTGCGAGGCAGGGTTGCTGCCGGGTGCGCTGATGCGGAACGCCAAGCAACACTACATCTGTAAACAGACCTATTTGCGGGTAGAGACGACCGACTCGCCATTCACGCACGGATTGACGAAGGGGCGCGTTCTGCAGATGCCTATCGGGCATATGGAGGGCAACTACTTTTGCGATGCCGCGACACTGGCAGCGTTGAAGGTCGAAGACCGGATTGCGTTCCGGTACGCCTCGCCAGATGGAGCGGTGACGGCGGAGTTCAATCCGAACGGGTCTTTGGAGAACATTGCGGGAGTTTTGAGTGAGGGCCGGAACGTGCTGGGAATGATGCCACACCCGGATCGCTCGAGCGAGTCTTTATTGGGTTCTGCTGACGGGCTGTTGCTGTTCCAATCGATGGCGCAAAGTCTGGCGGCGGCGCAGTAGGGCGTAGTGATGGGTGACGCCACGCGGTGATAACCTAGGCTGGCGATGATAGACATTCACCATCACCTTCTGTGGGGACTGGACGATGGTTCCACGAGTTTTGAGAACTCTATTGCGATGGCGAAGATGGCCGTTGCTGACGGAATCACTCATGTTGTGTGCACCCCTCATGCGAACGGTCAGTATGTGTATGACCGCGAAATCGTAGAGCAGAAGATCGTGGAGTTGCAGCAAGCTCTGGATGAAAAGAAGATTCCATTGAAGCTGGGCCGTGGCTGCGACTTTCACATGTCGTATGACAATGTTCAAGAAGCGAAGGCCGATCCGGAGCGGTTCAGCATCAACGGACTGGGGTACCTACTGGTTGAGTTGCCTGACTACGGTCTGTCACACGGTCTGACGGAAACGTTCTACCAGTTACGACTTGCTGGACTAACACCGATTCTGACGCATCCGGAACGAAATGCGACGCTGCTAGCCGATCAGGGACGGCTAGTGGAGTGGATGCGAGCTGGGCTACTGATACAGGTAACAGCCGGGTCAGTGCTTGGCGTGATGGGTAAGCAGGCCCAGCGAATGGCGCATCAGCTGCTTGCCGACCGGTGGGTCCACTTTCTGGCCACGGATGCGCACAACGTGACTTCACGACCTCCGAGGATGCGAGACGCTTTTGACGCAGTGGCGCAGAAGTATGGGCCAGAGTATGCGCATGCGCTCTGCGTGGGCAACCCGCTGGCGGTGTTTCTGGGCAAGCCGTTGCTGCCCCAGGCAGAGCCACTGAATCTTTATGAAGACATGGAAGCGAAGAGCTGGTGGCGCCGTCTGCTAGGCAGATAGGAAGTTGCAGCTGGGAGCGTCAGAAGCTAGAGGCCGAGCCCACCGTCTATGGCGAGGAGTTGACCGGTGATGAAGTGGGGGCCAGTGGCGAAGAAGACTGCGGCGGCGGCGACGTCCTGGGCGGTCCCGTTGCGCTGCATGGGGGTCTTCTGGGCAAAGTGCTCGTAGTCGGCACTTACTTCGCCCTGGACGATCATGCCGGGGGCGATGCAGTTGACGCTAATCTCTGGCGCCCAAGCCTTGGCCATGGTCTGGGAGAGCATGTGGAGGGCAGCTTTGGAGGTGCAGTAGTGGGCATGGGTGGCCCAGGGGTGACTGCCACCGAGTGAACCGATGTTGATGATGCGTCCACGGGTTGAGCGGAGGTGAGGATATGCGGCTTGGGCGACCAGGAAAGGAGCCCGGGTGTTGGTGGCAAACATATCGTCCCACTGGGCGACGGAGATCTGCTCGAGTGCCTCGGAGGCGAAGACGCCTGCATTGTTCACGAGGATATCGAGTTGGCCGAAGTCCTGAATGACGGAAGCCACGGACTGCTGGATGCTTTCGGGGTCGCGGAGATCGCAGCGGACAGCCAGGGCATCGATATCGTGGACAGCAAGGGACCGGACCGTGCTCTCAGCATCGCTTTGCGAGCCGAGATAGGTGATGGCGACGTTGGCGCCGGCTTCGGCCATGGCTATGGCGATGGTGCGGCCAATGCGCTTGGCGGCACCTGTGACGAGCACGGTCTTGCCGGCTAGTGGCTTGGTCATCGGGTCATCTGGCTGCTACTTACTTTGAAGTGGCGGATGAGCCAGGAGCGGGCGCGGTTGCCGGCTTAGCTGGGGTAACAGGCTTGATGGGCTCCTGCACACCAGCCGTTCTACCGGAGGCCTTGCCATGGTTTTCCTCGTAGGCGGAGATTTGCTCCTGAGGACGCAGCATGATGATCGCGATCTCACGGCTCGGTTCGTTGATCTGATAATCCTCAGCGAAGGTAGCGAAGCCGTTGGCGATGACCTGAACCCGCACGGTGCTTCCAGTCGGAATGACATCGATGGTGGCTTTACCATCCGGGTCGGTCTTGACCTCGAGGTTACCAATATCCTTGCCATCCTTGGTTGGGTTGAAGACAACAGCAGCATTAGAGATGGGCTTGCCGTTCGCTTTCTTGGTGACCATTACGACGATGTGCGAGGTCTCGGGCGGGGCCTTGTATTTACGACCACGACGGGCGGGTGCGTCGTCCTGGCCGAGCGCCAGATGTGACGATGCAAGAGAGAAGCAGCAGAGAAGGGTAAGGGGGAGCCCAATGAGACGGTGAAGGCGCATGTAGGACATTCTACGACGAGGATGGATGCATGTGGAGGGTTTCGAGGAGGCGATTTGACAGCTAGATGGGGGCTGAGGATATAGGCGCGGAAACCTGCGCGACTTTCACTCACATTTCACACAGGCGTGGTTGACAGAGAGGAAGCGACTAGCCTATCGTTAGCAATCGGAGGGCTAGAGTGCTAACAACAAGTTAGCTCAAAGCCCGGGCCCGGCGAAAGCCGATTCCAAACAATTGAGCGATATAGGCTGGCGGGTTTGCCGGCAGATGTTGCGAAGAGCAACTGCAGGCGGGTAGCCGTCTGCCACAAATAACAGCTAGATGCTAGCTAACTTGTGTCAAGGAGATGTAAAGCAATGGCGACAACATCATTTACTCCGCTTCATGATCGAATTTTGGTACGGCGCGTTGAAGAGGGCGAAAGCATTCGTGGCGGCATCATCATTCCGGACTCTGCAAAAGAGAAGCCGCAACAGGGTGAAGTCATCTCGGTCGGCAAGGGTAAGTCGAACGACGAGGGCAAGGTATTCCCTCTGGATGTGAAGGCTGGCGACAAGATCCTGTTTGGCAAGTACTCGGGTACCGAGATCAAGCTGGATGGCGAAGAATTCCTGATCATGCGCGAAGAAGAAGTGCTCGGCATCCTCAAGTAATAGAGATTGCGGTAGATGCCGCTTAGCGGCAAAGACAATTTTGGTATCTGAATAAACATTTAGTCGGCACGAGCCGATAACAGGAGCAACACAATGGCAAAGCAGATTTTGCACGGAGAAGATTCACGTCAGGCTATCCTGCGTGGAGTCAATACCTTGGCTGACGCAGTGAAGGTAACGCTTGGACCGAAGGGCCGTAACGTTGTGATCGAGAAGAAGTTTGGTTCTCCGACGATCACCAAGGACGGCGTGACGGTAGCCAAGGAGATCGAGTTGGCGAACTCGCTCGAGAACATGGGCGCACAGATGGTTCGCGAGGTTGCATCGAAGACCTCCGACGTCGCCGGCGACGGTACGACAACAGCGACGGTTCTGGCCCAGGCGATCTATCGCGAGGGTGTTAAGACTGTTGCTGCTGGCGCAAACCCGATGGCGCTGAAGCGCGGCATCGACAAGGCAGTAGAGGCCATCATCGGCAAGCGCGATGAGAATGGCGTCGTTACCGGCGGTGCACTGTCGACCTTCTCGAAGCCTGTTTCGGGCGACATGATTGCCCAGGTTGGCACGATTTCTGCCAACTCGGATTCTCAGATCGGCTTCATCATTGCGGAAGCGATGAAGAAGGTTGGCAAGGACGGCGTTATCACAGTGGAAGAGTCTCGCACGATGGAGACGCAGTTGGAAGTTGTCGAGGGCATGCAGTTCGATCGCGGCTACCTGTCCCCTTACTTCGTGACGGATGCTGAGCGCATGGAAGTTGCTCTCGAGAACCCTTACATCCTGATCTATGAGAAGAAGATCTCTTCGATGAAGGATCTGCTGCCTTTGCTTGAGCAGATTGCGCGTACGGCGAAGCCGCTCGTGATCATTGCTGAAGACGTGGACGGCGAAGCGCTGGCGACCCTGGTGGTGAACAAGCTGCGTGGCACGTTGAATGTTGCAGCGGTAAAGGCACCTGGCTTCGGCGACCGCCGCAAGGCAATGCTGCAGGATATCGCGATTCTGACGGGCGGCAAGGCGATCACGGAAGACCTGGGCATCAAGCTTGAGGGCGTCAAGATCGAAGACCTCGGCACGGCAAAGCGCGTGACGATCGACAAGGACAACACGACCATCGTAGATGGCGGCGGTAAGGACGGCGACGTTGAGGGACGGGTGAAGGAGATCCGCGCTCAGATCGAAAAGACGACCTCCGACTACGACCGCGAGAAGCTGCAGGAGCGTTTGGCCAAGCTGGTTGGCGGCGTTGCAGTGATCAAGGTTGGTGCAGCAACTGAGACCGAGATGAAGGAAAAGAAGGCTCGCGTCGAAGATGCCATGCATGCAACACGTGCGGCCGTGGAAGAAGGCATTGTCCCGGGCGGCGGCGTGGCCCTGGTTCGCTGCACTTCCGCAGTCGAGTCGTTGATCAAGACGCTTGAGGGCGACGAGAAGATCGGTGCCAACATCATTCGTCGCGCGATCGAAGAGCCGTTGCGGATGATCGTATCCAACGCTGGTGAAGAGGGTGCGGTTGTGATCGGCAAGATCCATGAGTCGAAGGAGTCCAACTACGGCTACAACGCCGGAACGGGCGTCTACGAAGACCTGGTGAAGGCTGGCGTTATCGACCCGACGAAGGTAACGCGCACTGCTCTGCAGAACGCGGCATCCATCGCTGGCTTGATGCTAACCACCGAGGCAATGATCGCTGATATCCCGGAGAAGAAGGAAGCTGCGGGCGGCGGACATAACCATGGCGGCGGCGGTATGGACGGCATGTACTAGTCCTACACGGACCACGAAATGCGCTGTTGCGCAAAGACAGAGAGGCTTCGGAGCGATCCGGAGCCTCTTGTTTTTATGACGTAGTACGGGGCTTGGTGATTTACCGTATGCTGGTTGGCGTTGGATTTTAGTCGATGAGGAGAATGACGAGTGAGTGTATCAAGACGGCAGTTTGCGAAGTTGGGTGCATTGGGTTTCGCCGCGCAGGTGATGCCGGGAATGTCGGCAGTGGCGCAAGAGAGCGGAAAGAAGGTTGGTTATTGCGTGATCGGGCTAGGGCGGATTGCGGACCACTTTATGCGGGGGGTGCAACACGGATCAACATCAAAGATCACCGGATTGGTGAGCGGGCATCGGGACAAGGCCTTGCGAATTGCGGCACAGTATGGGGTGCCGGAGAGTTCGATATATAGCTACGAGGATATGGACCGGATTCGGGAGAACAAAGCGATTGATGCGGTGTACGTCGCGCTGCCGAACAACATGCATGCGGAGTACACGATCCGGTCTGCGAAGGCGGGAAAGCACGTTCTATGCGAGAAGCCGATGGCAACGTCCGTGAGCGATGCGGAGGCGATGATTGACGCATGCAAGACCGCGAATGTGAAATTGATGATCGCGTACCGGTGCCAATACGAACCGACGAATCTGAAGGCGGTCAAGCTGATTCGGGAGGGTGCCATTGGAAAGGTACAGGTGATCCATAGTGCGTTCGGCGGCAACTTCGCAGCGGGTGAGTGGCGGCTGACGAAGAAGTACGGGGGAGGTGGGTCGCTGATGGATGTGGGTATCTATGCTCTGAATGCGACGCGCTACCTGACGGGGGAGGAGCCAGTTGCATTCTCGGCGTTCACGTCCACGCTGGATCAGGATGGCCGGTTCAACGAGGTGGACGAGAATCTGGTTTGGACGACGAGGTTTCCGTCGGGCGTGCTGGCGAACTGCAGCAGCACCTACGGAGCAAATATGCCGGGATATTACAGGGTGTATGGATCGAAAGGATGGGTGGAGGTGGGCCCAGCGTTCAGTTACGACGGAATGAGATTAAGGGCGCAGTATTCGAGTGGCATAATGGGTGTTCCAGATGTGCAGTTGGACGAGGAGAATCCGGATAAGGATCCCATGCACTTCACGCGTGAGGCGGACCACTTTTCGGAGTGCATTGTGAAGGAGCGGACGCCCAAGACTCCGGGAGAAGAAGGCTTGCGGGATATGCGGTACATGAAGGAGATCTACCGGACGGCTGGTGTGACGGTGCTTTAAAGATTGGAGCACTGAACACCGGATTATGCAGTATGGGTATGGGAGTATGCCACCTGTCGCGGGAGACTGCGACAGGTGGCATACGTGGTTTAAGTGGTTGTGGGTTTAGTTGCCACCGATTCTGATTTTGATTCCGGCGCGAATGGTGAATGGCAGGCCGGGATAGCCGATGGGGCCAATGTGCTGCTGGCTAAGCAGGTTTTCGAGTTGGGTAAAGACCGTGATGCGGTGGGTCGGGGTGTAGGTGCCGTTGAGATCGAGCTTGGCGTAGCCGAAGTCGAGGTCTTTGTTGGGGAGGAGGAGCGTGTTGTCAAAGTTGAAGTCGCTGTAAGACAGGAAGGTGGAGTCGTCGGATCGGCTAGCGAGTGCACCTTTGAAGGCTGCCGTGAACTTATTGGTGGTGTACTGGACTGCAAAGAAGCCAGTATGGGGTGGCCGGCGGAAGGGGCGCGCACCGATGAGTGGGTAGGTGCTTCCGATAGCTACACCGGGGAGGTTGGGATTGGTCGTAGCGGTGCCGTTGCTGATGGCGTCTGTGGAGAACGACTGCAGGACAACGGCGTTGAGGTACGTATAGCCGCCGCGCAGGAAGACATGGGTGATGGGCTGATACTGGAGTTCGGTTTCGAGGCCCTGAGCTCGGAAGGCTAGAGTGTTGAGCTCTGCACCATAGAGCTTGGCGACGCTGGATTTGATACCGAAGTCTGCTTGCAGGGTGCCGGAGTCGATGTAGTCGATCTGATGATCGAAGACGTTGTGGAAGTAACCAGCCTTGAAGATGAGCTTTTCGCCAAAGATGTTCTGGTCGATACCGATGTCGTAGGTGCGAGAGCGAAGGGCGTTGATGGGTTTGACGTTGTAGGCGGCGATAGCGGTGGTGTTGCCAGCCTCGAGTAGCTGTCCGTAGAGGCTGGTGAACTGTACGAGAAGGCTGGGTTCCTGAACGCCAGTTGCTACATTGGCGCGGAGTTTAGTCCCTCGGAAGAAGCGGGAGCCGGGTCGAACGGGAGTGTAGGCGAGTCCGATACGTGGTGTGCCTGCTGTGCCGTAGAGGTGGTTCTTCTCGATGGCTCCACCGAGGGAGTAGAAGAAACGGTTCTTGATGTCGCCTTGAAGCTGGAGTGTGTACTGGTAGTTGTTGCGCTGCAGTTGCTTATTGGAGCCGAAGAGCCCGGTGGAGAGGAAGCTGCCGCGCACATTCTCGTAGCGGAAGCCGACGAGCGCGGTGAGGTGACGGGTAAAGGTGTAGTCAGACTGGTAGTAGAGTTCGTCGCGGTTGGAGACGGTGAACTGGTGGGTGGGATAAGTGTCTCCAAAGGCGATGGCGGCGCGGCCGGTGGCAGTGTACCCGTTGGCTCCCCGGATGGTGACGGTGTTGCCGTAGTACGTGAGATCGCCGTAGCCGTCACCTACTGCCTCACCGACGGGATAGAACTGATAGGCCTGTTCGCGCTTGCGGGCGATGCCATAGCGGATGAGGTTGTGCCAGTTCCCTGCCAGACGGTTTTCGATGGTTGCACCGGAGTAGAGATTCTGGTCCTGTTCTTTCGCCGCAGCGGAGATACCGAAGAAATCGTGGGCATTGGGTACACCGGAGGCAGAGACTGCGTTGCGAATGGTAAATCGGGCCTGGGTGTTGGCCGTGAGGTTGTAGCCCAGGTTTGCGGCGGAGGTGGCGGAGTGGAACTTGTCGAACTGGATGGTGTTGGCAGTATCGAAACGGCTGAAGGCGGCGAAGTAGTCGAGTTTGTTATGAGCGCCGGAGACTGTGGCTTCGTTTCGATAGGAGTGAAGGTTACCAGCGTCTCCTGAGTAGTTGATGACGGGTCGGAGTGAGCTGCCTTGAGGGGTAGCCAGGTTGAGGACAGAAGCTCCTGCGTCGGAGCCGTAGAGCGCGGAGTTCGGGCCGCGGTAGAGCTCAAGGCCAGTAAGAGCGGTGCTGGAGACGGTGCCATAGTCAAAGCGACCGCCTATGTCTTCGGCCGTGATGCCATCGATGAGGACTTTATTGGCGTCGGAGTTGCCGCCACGGACGAACAGGGAGGTTTGACCACCGAATTGACCAGTCTGAATGACAGCTACTCCTGGAGACTGGCGGAGTTCGTTGATGATGCCAACCTGGGTAGCGAGGTCAGAGGGTGGAATAAGGCTGACGGCGGAGCTGAGTTGCTGAATGGGGGTCGGGATTCCAGTGGCGGTGACGGAGATCTGGGCGGTCACGGCTGCGATTTCAAGGGTGACGTTGCGAGTTACGACATCGGTTCGGCCACCGTAGAAGTCCTGGCTGATGCCGGGTGAAAAGGTTGGCGAAGAGGTGAGAAGGAGGAAACGGCCGGGAGCGGTGCTGCGAATCTCGAAGCTGCCATCGGGGCCGGTGATGGCAAAGGCTGCGACTTCAGGCCCCTGGATGAGCTGGACGCGGGCTCCGGCGACAGGGACGCCGAGAGGGTCAGAGACCGTGCCACGAACGATGATGGCTTGGGCGGAGAGGGTGAGGACGAAAAGAAACAGGACGGCGAGATGCCGAACGCGGAGACTGGTAAAAGTATTGGAGAGTGAATACAGAACGAGTGAGGCCGCTGAACGGCGCACGGGCGTAGGCATGTGTGAGACTCCTCCGTTCCCCCCCGGGAACGTGGTTGATGTACGCAGCAGAACCGGTCTCCTGACTTACGCGATGCATGCGGGCGTTGCTACTGGATGCTTCCCTTCCCGAAGCCGAGCGGCTTCAGTGGGAGGTACCTTGCCTACATTCACATTCTCCTCTTATTCGGAGCGATGTGCGCGAACACAGTTGCGGGGCAGTGGCGGAATTTAACCGCGCTTCCCGAACATTCCGTTACGGGACAAAGATGAGGTCGAGCAGCCAATACAGTTAGCTGGCCGCAAACTCCGCAAGGTCAAAAACTAAGACAGAATTTGAATGCAGATCAACAGTCTACACGGTCTTTGGCGAACGGCTTCCTTATGGAATGAGAAGAAGTTTACCTGTGGTGCTGCGGGATTCCAGATCGCGGTGGGCCTGGGCAGCGTCGGCAAGGGGGTAGATGTGCTCGATGCGGAGCTTGAGGGTTCCTGCCCCAATGGATTGGAGGACGTCGTTGGCGCGAAAGAGAAGATCAGCGCGGGTCGCGATGTAGTCTTTGAGCGTTGGACGGGTGATGTAGAGGGAACCCAGAGTTGAAAGGCGAATGAGATCGAAGGGTGGAACGGGGCCGCTGCTGGCGCCAAAGAGGACGAGAGTGCCGCGCGGTCGGAGGCAGGTGAGGGACTGCTCGAAGGTGGATTTGCCGACGGAATCGTAGACGACGGCGAGGCCACGATCGTGAGTGAGTCGCTTGATTTCAGCGGCGAAGTCAGTCTGGGTGTACAGAATGACGGCGTCTGCCCCAGCGGCGCGGGAGAGAGCGGCTTTCTCCTCTGTAGAGACGGTGGTGAAGACCCGCGCACCGAGGGATTTGGCGATCTGGGTGAGGAGGAGGCCCGTGCCGCCCGCCCCAGCATGGATGAGGATCTCGTCGCCGGATTGAATGCGGAAGGCGGAGTCAGCGAGGTAGTGGGCGGTCATTCCCTGAAGCATGGCAGCGGCAGCCTGCTGGGAGGTGACTTCGTCGGGAATGGGTACGAGGCGGTTGGCAGGTGCGACGGCGTACTGGGCGTAGGTGCCGGGAACGCCACACCAGGCTACGCGGTCGCCTACTTTGACCGTACTGACGTTGAAGCCGACGGACTGAATGATGCCGGCTGCCTCCTGGCCGAGGGTATACGGAAGGGGCGCGGGGTATCGCCCTTCGCGGAGGTAGGTGTCGATGAAGTTGATGCCGCAGGCTTCGATCCGAATGAGAGCTTCGTCAGGACCGGGAGTTGGAACAGGGATCTCGTGGAGGGAGAGGACTTCGGGGCCGCCAGTTGTGAGAATCTGAATAGCTTGCATAGGTGGAGGCATGTCCTTTGGAAGGAAGGGTAGATGGAAAGGGTAGCATCGCAGAGTTCTTAATGCCGGGCCGGCCGCAACACCAGAAAAGCTATGATCGCGCTGAGGGAGAGCAGGGCTGCAAGGATGAAAACGGCATCCGGGTGCAGTGCCCACAATGCTCCGGCGATGAGCGATGCGGGCAGGCTAATCACTCCAGTAACTGAATTGTAGATTCCGATGGCTGTCGCGCGCCGCTGGGGTTCAAGGTCTGCAATAAAGGCCTTGCTTTGGGCTTCGTCGATTGAAAAGAAGACGCCATAGATGACGAATAGAACGACGATCTGCGCTTTGCTGGTTGCGAAGGCGAAGCCCAGGCTCATGACGAGGTATATGAGGTAACTGAGGATGATAATAGGTGCTCTGCCCACGCGGTCACCAAGCTTACCAATAAGAGGGGCGACGACGACAAAGGAGACGTTGAACAACGCATAGAGCAACGCCACTTCCTTGATGTGGAATCCGAGCGTTCTAGCCCTGAGCAGGAGAAACCCATAGTTGAAGTACGCGAGCGAAAAAATGGCTCCGGCAACTAGATAGCGTTTGAATCCTGGACGCAGGACCTTCCAGGCGTCCAATATACTTTCGCGGCGGAGAGGATCACTGGGCCGATCTTGCAATAGGGCGAGAATGAGAACGCCAAGAATGGCCGGAATAATCGCGATGAGGAACAGCTTGCGGAAGGCGGCTCCGGTTTCACCAAACCACGAAAGCAATCCATAGGCTATGAGCGGGCCGAGAACAGCTCCAGCCTTGTCGAGCGCCTTGTGAACTCCGAAGGAATATCCACGCGTGTCCTGGGTAGCTAGCTCAGAGAGCCAGGCGTCACGGGGTGGACCACGGAAGCTCTTGCCCATGCGCTCAACGATGCGGAAGAGGCTGAGAGCCAGAACAAAATTCGCGACCAAAAGCATCATTTTGGCTACAGTTGAGAAGCCGTATCCGACGAGAGTAAAGGCCTTGCGTTTTCCGGTCTTGTCGGAACTCCAACCGGCCAGGTAATCCAATGAGGAAGCGGAGAAGTCAGCCAAGCCCTCCACGAGACCAAGTAATGTGCTCGATGCACCAGCGACGGTGGTAAAGAAGATGGCAAAGACTGAAAAGATCATCTGGGAGCTAACGTCAGTGAGAAAGCTGACAAGACCGAGTTTGAGGACGTCAGGATGGACGCCAAGCCTGTTTTTCATATGAAGGCGATCCGGCACGTTAGACGTAGCACTGAATCAACATACTTCAGATTTTGAACGGTTGGTCGAAGAACGTCGGTGCATTCGTCGTTACGATTCGGTTGTGCCAAGAGAATGCTCCTGGGAGACCCTGCTATACCCGAACGAGACCCTCGGCTGTGAATCAGCGCGAAGCACAATTGTCGATACTGCTAGAGCAACTGGGTTACTGCAGCAGGCTTTCTTCCGAACGAAGACGCAGGATGCGGTCGATGGCGTAGGGCGCTCGATGAGATGCAGTGTGGAAGTGGCGGACCTGAAGCTCGCCGAGCAGGCCGATACCAATCATCTGGACGCCGGCGAGTATGAGCACACCAGCGATCACGAAGATAGGGCCGTGCAACTGCATGATGTGTTGCCCAGTAAAGATCTTGAGAAGCAGCATCCAGACGGCAAGACCGGAACCTGTGAGGACGCCGAGTGTGCCGATGGTCCCAAAGAAGTGGAGCGGGCGGGTCATGTACTTCAGCAGGAAGCGGATAGTCAGGAGATCGAAGAAGACGCGAAAGGTACGGGAGATACCGTAGTGGCTTTTACCGAACTCGCGGGCAGGATTGGAGATGGGAATCTCGCAGATAGTGGCGCCATACCATGATGCCAACGCTGGGATAAAACGGTGCATCTCACCGTAGAGCGGAATGTTTTGGATGACTTCGCGTCGATAGGCCTTGAAAGTAGTGCCGAAGTCGTGGATCTTGACTCCGCTGAGGGCGGCCATGAGCCAATTGGCGGCGGCAGAAGGAATACGGCGGAGAATGAAATTGTCTCCGCGCTGACTGCGCCAGCCGCTGACGACGTCATAGCCTTCCTCAAGCTTGGCGAGAAAGGATGGGACCTCGTCGGGGTCGTGCTGAAGGTCGCCGTCCATGGCCAGAATGAAGTCACCCTGGGAGTGATCGAAGCCGGCGGCAAGAGCCGAGGTCTGGCCGAAGTTGCGGCGTAGCTTGATGACCAGTACGCGGGAGTCTACTGCTGCAATCTCTTCAAGGAGGCGATAGGTACGATCCCTGGAGCCATCGTCGACGAAGACAAGTTCGAACGTTTCGCCGACCTGTTCCATGACGGCTTTGAGTCGGTCATAGAGAGCGGTGACGTTGTCTTCTTCGTTGTGGAACGGAACGACGATGGAATATTTCGGCACGATTTGATGATACTCCTATGCAAGGCTGCAGAGGCAGCTGAAGTGATTGGAGTGAGAGAGTTGGGTGAAGGCTTCAAGGTTGAGTGGAGCAAATGCCAGGGATGCGATGGTAACGAGTTAGTAACGGGTTGAGTGACGGATTGTTTCGCCGGATCGCTTCGCGAGAGTGATGATTGGGAGACAAGTTTTTCGCACGGAATGTTGTTCTGCGGACACCGTTGTTATCATGTGTTTTCGGGGCGGTAACACGAAGCCTACGTTGCAGGGCGGGGCAGGAAGAGCGGACATGGCAAGACGCATTCTCGTAATCGTAGTGATCGTTATTGTGGCGGCGTTCTTTTACTTTGGATACGCCAACTACGATGCAGGGCGTGCTGGTGCGAACGGGGATGTGTACTCGAATGATCCTGTGCCGGGCAAGTTGAAGGTGGAGGCCGGTGCTGGATCGGGTGATGGGAAGGGATCAGCGGCTTCTGAGGTTCCTTCGGCCGTGGTCTACCCTACGGCGGCCCCGCAGGCCGCTAGTAGTCCTCCGGCGACTACAACTGAACAGGTGGCGCAACCTGGAACTACGGGAACCACTGCGGATGGTTCAGTGCCAGCAGCGGATACGATCAGTCCAAATCCTCCGAATGGCATGGTGTTCTCCGGAAAGGGTAAGTACCAGCTCTATCGGCAAGGGAACATCACATGGCGGCTGAATACTGAAACTGGGCAGACCTGCATCATCTTCGCGACCAATGAAGAATGGAAGAAGGAAAAGGTCTTGCGGGCTGGGTGCAAGGGCAAATAAGATCGCTTGCTTTAGCCGTGGCCCGGGCAGGAGTCCGGTGCCAGAGGGTTAGTCAATCTGGGTGATCATGGTGGCCCGGGCAGGAGTCCAACCTGCGACCTTCGCGTTAGGAGTTGTTTCTCTAGGACTTTGCACAGCGACGCACAAAATCGCACAGAGTAATAAATCGTCAATATCCATAGGGGTTTGGAGTACACTCGCTTCAGCAGCGAGATGCACACGCTCGCAGGCATAAAAGACGCCAGGTATCCCAATCGGTATCCCATGTTCGATTACCGCTCAGATTTCGCACTATTTGTTCGAGGGTCGCAGGTCAAAAGAGGAGCATTCCGATGGCAAGAAAAGTAATCCCCGTCGAAGGCATTTACGAGCGCGAAGAAGGCTCTGGACTCTGGTACGCCAGGTTCAAGATCAATGGCAAGCTGGTACGAAAGTCGTTCGGCAGAAACCGTGCTGCGGCAGTCAACTATGTTGAGAAGGCGAGGACACTGCGGCGCTCTGGCGAGGGCATCGTTCCCGAGACTGCCAAGCGTCCGGTGCTGACGATTCCCGAGCTCGAAGTGCTTGGCGGAAGCGTGACGATCAACGAACTTTGTGACGACTATCTCAAGCACCTTCAAGGTCGGCCCGATCTCTACAAGGACCAACGTAATCCTCCGCAGCGTCTCGACCTGATCCGTGCGGCCTTTGGTAGCAGGGCTGCTGCGAGTGTGCGGCCCTGGGAGATTGAGGACTGGTTGAGTGGCGTCAGGCGGCGGAGTACGCGCGGTGACGGGCGACTCACCAAGAAGGCACCATTGAAGCCTGGGACACTGAACCGGCTCAAGGCACATCTTTCCGCGATCTACCAACACGGCAAGCTTCGGGATAAGGTTCAGGTCAATCCGGCGCGAGATGTGAAGCAGCGGCGGATGAACAACGGTGTTATCCGGTGGCTGAAGCCGGACGAGGAGGAACGGCTCCGCGCTGCACTCCTTAGTCACATAGAAACAAAGGCTCACCTATCCTCCTATCAGGAGCGATTCGTGAGACACCGTATCTGTGAACTCGATGTCGCCCTTGGAACAGGGATGCGGAAGGGTGAGCAGTATGGCCTCAAGTGGAGCGATATCGACTTCGACCAGCGTGTCATCACTCTGCGGGACACCAAGAACGGCGAGAGCCGTCTGGTTTACATGATTGATGATGTTGTCGCTGCCTTTGAGCGTTTGCGAGAGCTGAACCTTGATCGGCGGGCGGGTCGGAACGATCCTGCTCCGGTTGGCGCTGTGTTCGCCATCGGCGATAACAAGAAGTGGTGGGCGCAGGCGTTGAAGGATGCCAAGATTGAGAACTTCAGATGGCATGACCTCCGGCATACGTTTTGCTCTCGGCTGGCGCAAAACGGGGTGGGTTTGAAGGTCATTCAAGAAGCTGCCGGACACAAGACGATTGCGATGTCGGCTCGGTACGCTCACATGGATCAGACGAGCTTGCGGTCTGCGTTGGCAGTGCTGAACCGGAAGTCCGCTTGATACCCAACTTGGCTACTTCGGGTATTCCAATCGGCGGACCGCCAATTAGCGATTCTTGTCCTGGGCGCTAATAGCCACGCGATGCTATTAGCGCCAGCGAATATCGTCATGACCGACCTGCGATGCGCTCCTCAAGCTCATCATTCAAGCGATAGCGGCGGGCCTTCTTCGATGGGTCGGCCACAACCAGAAATCCCCCGGTGACCCAGCGCTGGCATAGGGCCGCTGCCGGTCGCTGCTGGAAGCCGAACAGTTCGGCGATCTCCTTCGCTGTGACTTCGCGCGAGTGCTCGAAGAGCGTGAGCGCCTTCCGCTGCTTGGCATCCAAAGTCCTGAGAAGCTGAGAGCGATCTGCCGCTCCCGTCTGAGATTCTCTTTTCGCCTGTACTTGGACTCTTTCAAATGAGGTCGCCATCCCCTCAATGAAGTAGGCAATCCAACCTGTGATGTCGGCCTCGGCGCGGCCCAGATGGTAGTTGTGGGACGGCCCAACCGTCAGGGCCTCGTAATATGCTTTGAGGTCTCGCGCGTAATACTCTTCCAGCGCGTATAGCCCCTTGAGGCCGTAGCCACCAAGATGCAAGATGAGAGTGGTGAGCAGTCGTGCCGTGCGCCCGTTGCCGTCATAGTACGGGTGAATGGTTGCGTATTGATAGTGAGCAATAGCCGCTTTCAAAGGTATTGGCAGCTCATCCTTCGCCTTGATCCATGCGGCCATCTGAGTCATCAGCTCCGGGACGAACTTCGCCTCGGGCGGCATATAGACGATGCCGCGCGTCCTACTGTCTCGGATGACATTTTGCTCGTCACGGTAGGGTGTTGGCTTGGCGCGGGTCTTGCCTCCGCCCATGACGAGCGCGTGCAAGCTCTGGACGCTCTTCTCCGTAAAGCCTGCCTTGCTCCCGGCGAGACGTTCCACCTCGTCAAGCGCAGCATAGTATCCGCGCACCTCTTGCTGGTCGCGCTCACGGCCAGGGAAGTGTTGATCTTCGGCGATAACTTTCACCACTTGCTCTTGGGTCAGGAGATTGCCCTCGATCATCGTCGAGTAGTGCGTCGAGTACAGCCGAGCCGTCTCCCGGAGATTCGCCAGCACACGAGGCGTGATCGGCAACGCCTCAATCGCGTGCTTTACCGCCTCGATTCGCATCAACCCGCGAGCGATGGCCGGAGTGATGTTGAAGACGGGCTGAAATCCGTGGTTTTTCGCTGCCATGCCCACCTCAAGATGTGGATAAAGCGTCGTTATCCTGTCTTTATTCTACCGATAATCTGCCGATAACGCCTCAAAGCAATTGTCTCGGCAATGCCGAGACAACTGAATCTCGCCAATTATCCCCGTGCAACCGGATGAACCGGTCGCACGAAGGTTGCGGTGAGGAGTGGGAGAGTGGCGATGTTATCTGGCTGAGATTGCGCCTGGACGACTAGCTTGATGCGAGTGCCTGTCTGGAGCTGCTTGGCGAAGTGGCCCTGCTTTCCGAAGGCAACGACGTTGTAGTGAAAGGCCTGGAGGTTGCGGTCGGAGATGATGGCGACTCCGAAGGCGGTGTACTTGCGTCCGGTCTTGGAAGTGCGGCTGGTGGCTGAGTTGCTGACGGTGCCGAAGAAGGTGATGGTCTGTTGTGTCTGCATGGTGTTTCTCCTTTTGCCCGGTCAATCGGGACACATCCCAAAGGGCGCGAAGGTGCCCTGCTCCCAAGTCGCGGCATGGCCGCGTTGCCAAGGGCAGAAGTTTTTGGAAAGGGACCCGGAGCCTGCGAGGGGGGAGGAGTCCGAAACCCGGAGGGCGGAACGCGAGTTCTGAACGCAGCGCCGAAGGGCGCAGCTTTTGCACCGAAGCGGTGGCCGAGTGACCGTGCAAACAGGAGGATGTGCAGACGGTCTGCGATTCACCTTCGCGCAATGTTCTCGATATTTCCAGCAGCCGATGAAGATAGTACACAGAAGTGCGCTTGCCGGAATAATCCGACTGGCCCGCCTAAACTATGGATCGATGAGTGAATCGGCCTGGTGTCAACACCGAGAGCCAACTTCCGGTTGCCTGTCATCCGGGAGCGAGCTGCATTCCTTCCCTCGCCGACCTCAGTAGCATCGAGAAAGTGTTCCGAACCAAGCTCTAGATGCTTCGGCTGTCTGGAGGTTACATCAAGCAGGTCGGTCCGAAGATACTTGTGCACCCTTTGAATTGGCTGTCTCAATTGAGATACCCGAACACCACGCCTCAACGCCGATTCTGCTCACCGCCATGATGAATACGAGGATAAACGGTGTCAGCAGCCCTGCTTGCAGGTGCCACGAACTCGCAATCGCCGTAGCAATAGCAATTCCAACTTCTCGAGCGGAACGTTTGCTCTTGGATATCTCAGCGCGGATTTTGCTGTATTTTTTGTCTCTGGTGCAAAGCAGACTGCGCAGTTCCCTCTCGAGTGCTCGGCCGATATCGCCCATTGAGAAGCCGTCCGTGTCGAGACCTTCTACCTGGCGATTGAGAAGAACCATTACGTTCGTCATTCCGGACTGCTCCATTGTAGAGAGCACATCACTCCAAGGCAGCGGAGAGTCGTCCTCGCCGTTCTCCAAGGCTTCGCGTATCTCCTCCTCCGAGAGGCGACCCGCTATCTTTTCATATTCGTCGCACATTGATCGTTCTCCTTTTTTAATTTCAGGCACATCCCGACTAGATGGTCCAACATACTCTTCTCTCCTAAGGCTGCCTCTTCTTCGTATCCTAGTGCGCTCACCCATGCCTTCCATTGTCTGACCACAAAACCCAGCCGTTCATCATACGAAGGATAGCCGTCTTCCGCTGGAAGCTTCATCTGTCCGACCCGATGTTGAAGCAACAATCGCGAAGAGACCAAAATCGAAGCTATAGAAATCCCAATCTCAAGCGCTCGGGCGTAGGTCATAGGGCCAAACCAATTGGAGATCGCCTGGAAGATCATGATGCACGCTCCTCCGTCGCACATTAGCTCGATGTCTTCTGCAGGGAATGCCGTGGGATCTTGGCCGGCTGCACGAGCCCTATAAGGGCCTTCGATATGTGTGGTTTCGTGGCAAAGCACGAACACAGCGCCTGTGAGCTGAACCATGTCGTTAGAGCAGTGTCGATCTTCCTGTGATGTCGGGTTGATGGATTCTGGGTCAGTCCTTTCAAGTTTGGCAAGAAGAGGGCGGATCGGGCCTGGATCTGCAGTGTAGTGCGCTGCGAGAAAGCTACTCAGCCACAGCAGGCGACGATTGATCGTGACAAGCGACCAACGCTGCCCGCAGAACCGGCAAAAGCGACGAAGAGTAAACGCTGAAGTACTGATCGGCGCATCTACGAAACGAAACCGGCTCAACGGGGTTGCCATACTCCGGTCACTGTTTTCCGTGGTTCGAAACGGTGTCTCTGGATCTCCAAAGCCGTCCCCTATCGTAACCACGAGTCCAGTAGCTTCCGACTCGTAATAAGTCATCGTTACTAGGGGCTCGTTCAAAGATTCAGCACGCCAGAGACCGCTGCTCGTCGCGGTCCTTATAAACGCTCTATCCCATTCTGGCAAGTGTATGGCGGAACGAATTGCGTATGCCTGCTGAAGATCCGCGCGGATTGAAAGTTCGCATTTGAGGCAGCCTGGTTGTTGCATCACTCGTCCTCAGCTTCGAGTCTTACTGACAGGGGCATAATCCTAACATCTATGCTTGCTAAACCTTCGGACCTTCCTTTGAGCCGGTTAGATCGCTGCGAGAAGCTTGCAGGGGTTTCGAATCTTAGGAACGCCAACTTTTCGGGATAAATTGGGGCGAATGGACGCCAAGCGCTTCGGTAATCAGGCCAGATAGGAGCTGTATTTTGTTGTCAATTGAGAGGCTTTGAGGTAGTGCTGGTACCACTCTTAGAGAAAGGATTTCTCCTGGCACGCGCGCTCTGTATTAACTTGGCGCTCGAGACTCTCGGCAACTCGGAATTTCGCCTTCCTGTGCTCGAATTATGCCAAATCGCCAATGCACTCATCGATGGCGGATCGGCTTCGTTCAAGTCGGCCTATCGGAAGGGAAGTTGGGCGCTTTGTATTCATGGTTTATCCCGAAGTGAACGCTCAATCTCTTCCCAGACGACGCGAACGAACTCGACACTGTCCCGCACCTGCTCTCGTAGTGGAACTGTATTTGAACTGAGATACGTCGCCTGTCGCAGGCGAAAGGCCGCGATGCGGCAAGCGTTCTCCAGCCACCAATCTTTCGGCGGCTGGGAGTCACCCGGTGATGTCATGTGTTCACTCATTAGTGGAAGTCATGGGATTGCGTTCGGGCAGCGGTGACGTTCAACTCTTCGACGTGCCTAGCTCGTATGTGGATGACCTTATCGACGTTTTGCAGTGTTCCCTCGACCAGCAGGAAGCGGGCATACGTCACCAGTGAACGGTTCCTCTCGTATAGCTCTGGGTCGATGATCGCGTTCGAGATACCGGTCTCATCTTCGATGGAGAGGAAGATGAAGCCGTGGGCCGTACCGGGTCGCTGCCTGGCGATGACGCAACCCGCGATGCGAGCTTTGACTCCGTGGCGAAGCATACGAAGATCGTCGGCGCGGCAGACGTTCATGCTCCGCAGTTGGTCGCGGCAATGCGCCATCGGGTGACGACCTACCGTGACCCCCGTTCCGGCGTAGTCCGCGACCATGCGCTCCTCGGGACTCATGGCCTGTAATGGAGATGTCTGTTCTTCGTCCTGATCCAACAATTCCAAGAGCGAGCCTGCCTGCCGTCCCGCTCTCTGAACCTGCCAGAGGGCATCTCGGCGATGCGAACCTTCCCCAATCGAGTTGAGCGCACCAACCTCGGCAAGCGTTGCGAGGTCAGCCCGAGAAATTGACGGCACCCGACGCGCAAGTTCTTCGATGGAAGCAAACGCTCGTTGCTCCCTTGCGGCCTCTAGTTCTAAAGCTGCGTTCTCTCGAAGGCCACGGGCAAAGCGAAGGCCAAGGCGGAGGGAAAGCGAACCGTCTTCTTCACGCTCCAACGTACACGGCCAACTCGACCGCATTGCGTCGATAGGACGCACACGGAGCCCGTGGCGTTGCGCGTCTTTGACGAGGACGGCGGCGGAGTAGAAGCCCATCGGCTGGTTGTTGAGGATCGCGGCGGTGAACGCTCCGAGGTAGTGGAACTTGAGCCATGCACTCGCATAGGCGATAAGGGCGAAGCTGGCCGCGTGGGACTCCGGAAAACCATACAGCGCGAAAGAGCTGATCGACTGGATGATTTCCTCCTGGGCAGTAATCCCCACTTGGTTCTTGTCCATGCCCTCGCGGAGTTTGATCTCCAAAGCTCGCATCTTGTCGGCGGATCGGCGGCTGCCAAGGGCGCGGCGTAGCTCTTCCGCTTCGCCTCCAGTGAAGTCCGCGATGGTCATGGCGATGCGAAGCAACTGCTCTTGAAAGAGCGGGACGCCGAGAGTTCGGCGAAGCACCGGCTCCAGAAGTGGGTGCGGGTAGGTAATCTCCTGCCTGCCCTGCCGCCGCTCCATGTAGGGATTCATCATCTTGCCGACGATGGGGCCGGGGCGGATGATTGCGACCTGCACCACCAGGTCATAAAACTTGTCGGGATTGTTGCGAGGGAGCGAGGCCATCTGCGCCCGCGACTCGACCTGAAATAATCCGATGGTGTCGGCTTTGCGGAGCGAGGCATACACCTGACGGTCGTCATGCGGTATCTGTGCGATGTCTACTTTCTTTCCGTAGTGCTGCGGGATCAGGTTGGTGCAATCCTTCAGGACTGCCATCATTCCGAGGCCCAATAGGTCTACCTTGATTAGGCCCATATCGCTGACATCTTCCTTGTCCCACTGGATGACATTGCGACCTGGCATACTCGCCGGTTCGATGGGAACAACGGAGGCGAGCTGGCCTTGCGCGATAATCATGCCTCCTGAGTGCTGTCCCAGATGGCGCGGCAGGTCGAGCATCCGAATCGAAAGCTCAAGATACTTGGCGATGCGAGGATGGGCGAGGTCAAACCCAGCCACGCGGAACTGCTCCTGCATCGTGTCGGTCGCACCCTTCCACTCCCATGCACTAACGAGCCGGGTTAGGCGAGTCAGCGTGTCTTCATCGAAGCCAAGAGACTTGCCGACTTCGCGGGCTGCTGACTTGCCGCGATAGGTGATGACGTTTGCACACATCGCGGCTCCCAACTGGCCGTAACGGGTATAGACATACTGGATCGCCTTCTCGCGGTCTTCTCCAGAAGGAAGATCCAAGTCGATGTCCGGCCACTCGCCGCGCACCTCGGAGAGGAAACGCTCGAAGAGGAGTTCCATACCTACGGGGTCAACGGCGGTGATGCCGAGTGCATAGCAGACGGCGGAGTTGGCAGCGGAGCCTCGGCCCTGGACGAGGATGCCGTTCTTCCGGCAGAACTCTACGATGTCCCACACGATGAGGAAGTATCCAGCGAGCCCCAGCTTTGCGATGAGAGCAAGCTCTTTCGCAACCTGTTTCTCTGCACGCTTGCGGAGGCTCGCATTGCCCTTCGCACCATAGCGATTGAGCACTCCCTCCATCGTTCTCTTATAGAGAAAGCTGTCCATCGTTTCGTCATCACCCACCGGGTAGAGCGGAAACTGATAGCCCATGTCCTTCATCTCGAACTGGAGGCGGGACGACAGTTTGCTTGTCTCGGTGATGGCCTGGGGAATGTCCCGGAAAATCGCGGCCATCTCATGCGCTGGTCGCAGATGGCGGTTTGCGTTGTGCTGCAAGAGCAGGCCTGCGCCATCAAGCGACGTGTGGTGCCGGATTGTCGTCAACACATCTAGCACCTCTCGCTCGAACGCAGTCGCCATGTTCACGCCGTTCGTTGCGAGAACGGGAAGATGAAACTCCTGCGAGAGGGAGAACGCTGCATCGTTGCGGGCTTCCTGTTCGCGGATGCGATGGCGTTGCAGTTCGACGTACACGTTGTTCGGGCCGAAGGTCTGAACGAGTGAACGGAGAACTCGCCGCCCTTCGTCCATGCCACCTCTTTCGAGCGCAGCGGCAAGCGGTCCTTCATCGCCTCCGGTCAAGCAAACTAATCCCTTACAACGCTCCTTAACCTCGCGGAGCGTAGCGACGCCCTCGCCCTTCGTTTTCTGCCTGAGCTTGTACCCGGTGATGAGTTGCGCGAGGTTGCGATAGCCTGTCTGCGATTCGCAGAGAAGGCTAAGCCGCACTGGTCGTTGAGGGATGGTGTGCGGTTGCCATTCTGCCGGTTGTACCTGTAAGCCAAGATCGCTGACTGATACCTCGGCTCCGATATGAGAGCGCAGCCCCAGCTTCTTCGCCGTCGTGTAGAGACGTGGCGCTCCGTAGAGGCCATCGCGGTCGAGTATGCCGATAGCCGACATTCCGAGTTTGGCGGCCTGCTCTACCAGAGCCTCGGGCAGCGAAGCTCCTTCAAGGAAGGAGAAAGCAGAGCGGGCGTGAAACTCAACGTAGTCCTCAGTCCCACATCTTTCAGTCATAGACACCTGCGACTGTCCACGCCTTCGGCGCACGTTCATAGCGGAGGCGGAGGGCATAGAGAGGCTGCACCACGACGGCATCCCATTCGTCGGCTTCCCATGTTCGGCCGTCCCACCAATAGCCGCTCGACTGCCAAGGGCCTTTGACTTCGGCGAGGTCGAGTCGTCCGCCCTGCCAGAAAAGAAGTGACGGCGCTCCGTTCTTCAGCGACACTCGGACGGGCTGGGCCGGACGGAACCTGCGGAGCGCAAGACATGACGACTTCGATGGAGACGAGCCAACTGCGAGGACATTCGGGCGGAAGGATGTCATCGTGACTTCATCGTCACGGTGGCTGTTGCATAACTCCGCTGCGCCTACGTTGTGGTCGCCGGCAATCGAGCGAAGTCTTGCAAGTAAGATGTCGAGCTTGTCTGGTTCCGGAAACTGAGCCTGGAAGAGGCCGCGCTGTGCCGTCTGTGGACGTGCGGCCTCTGCGGTCAGCGTCACGCCAAGGATGGCCGCTTGCGGTGGGTGGGTCTGCAAGTCCAGATTGAGCAGCTTGAGCAAGAGGTCGCGGCTCTGCGTAGCAATAGCTGGACGGATGCGCCGCTCGTAAGCAAGGGCCTTCTCCAGTTGCAGGACAAGGGTGAGGCTACGCAGCGCATAGGCGCGTTCGACCGCGCGGCGCATGATGCGTTCCAGCATCGGCGACACAACGAAGAGCAGCGAGTCCAGCAGGACAAGCGGGGTGTCGAGTGTCGCGGTCTCGGAGAGGATAAGGTCTGCTTCTTCCGGCACGAGTAGATGATCTTCCGTGCCACGAGCGAGACGCTGCAGGCGTCTCGCTCGCTGGCCGATACGACTGATGAGCGAAGTCTCGGGGAGTGCCGCAAGCTCTCCCAGCGTTCGGACTCCCCACCTGCTGAATACCGTCAGAGTGGCATCATCGCAGCGGAGCAAAGTGATGGGCAACGGGGCAAGTCTCTTTGCCAGGTCATGTGCCTGTACGCAGACCACTCCGGTATGCGAACGAGCGAGTAGCAGACTTGCTTCGGCGTTGGAGCAAGCAGCTATGCTGCAGGGAAAACTTGCGGCCTCAAGCTCGGACTTCAGCTTTCGGGCATACTGCTCGGCGGTTCCAAACAACGTCTCGGTGCCGGTTCGATCGATCAAGAGTGAGACTGCTAACGAATGGGCCTGGGCATAACTGTTGAGTGGCCCTGAGAGAGCTTCTATCCGTGGGGAGAACCGCTCGGCGATCTCCAACACGTCTTCAAAGGTCGCAGTCTCTTCCGCGATGGAACGATTGCGAAGGAGCAACGGCCCGGTGGCTTCGGCCTGCACTTTGCTCATGCCACGCGAAACGCCCTGACTTCTGGCTGCGCGGTTGATGGAGACTACGCGCTGGAGCGGTGCAATGCCCTCGACTACCGCGAGAGCATGGGAGCGCACAGCTGCATCCGACCGAAGCCATGCGACGACCGGAAACTCCGGGATATGGATCGCGGCGTATTCCATCCCCTACCTCCCAGCCGCGCGCATCCAAGGGGCGGTCGAATTCCACTCGACTGCTCGGCCCGGTGCTTTCTTGTCGTAAGGATTCGCTACCCGCTGACGGATGACTTCCGCTGCGTGAGTCATGCTGCCGAAGACATGGCTTGAACCGTTTGGAGCCAAGCGCGGCGAACAGTCGAGTACACACTTCGCGCTCGATCTGGCGCACGGCTCTTGAGTCAGAAGAAGCAGGATGGCATCGCCCTCTTGTGCAGCTCGACTGAATCGATACCAGGTTGCCGACGGGATACGAAGGGCTTGCTCCGGGGAGATGGAGGCGAGGTCAAGCACCACGACTCGAAAGCCTCCCGCCTGGAGAATCTGGTCTGCTGTACGAAGAGCCTTGTCCAACCTGCTCCACGGCTTTGCATCACGCCTCAGCCCGCCTTGCACAACGGCGGGGGAGTTGGAGCGTTCGCGGGCCTCGTCCGCAGATATGCGGTCGATCTGCCGTAAGGGGTCGGATGAATCCGCACGGCGGGCATTGAAATGCTCGTAGGCGACTTGCTCCTCCGGGGCGGCTGCGAGGCTCAGTCTTTGGTTGGGGTAGCCGGGGGTGCCTTCCATCTTCTTGAGCCGGGTTTCCGCCTTCTGAACAAGCATCATCTCCAATGCCCGGCCGATGCCCTTTGTCTCGCTTCGCGGGTGGCGAATGCCGTGGTGCTGCGTCGATCTGTCCGCCCCATCCCTGTTCGGTGCAACGGCTTTCCCGGCATGACCGGGTTGGGTGGGATTCGGAGTTTGCTCCTGCATCTCGGAAAAACGCACCCAAAGAAGGTTCTTGAGTTGCACTCCAGCGGCGGCGGCGCTCCTCGCGTCGAGGCTGTCGCTCACGTCGATGTAGGCGCAGGCCGAATCGACGGTCGCTTCACTCAGGACAGACAGAGCCAGCGATGTCCGTCCCGCCGAGGCGGGGCCGGTGAACTCACAGATGCCGCCAATGGGGAGTCCGCCACCTAGCAGGATATTTACGGATTCATTTCCAATCGGAAGAAGGCGTGGGGCCTGGGCAGCTTGGGGCGATAGCGCGGCGGGAATCCGCGACGCGAGGCTGCTCTCGATTTCCTGCCTCAACGCAGCACTTCTGGATTGCATCAACATCTCGTTTTCGCCTTTTGTTCTCCGCTGCCACCTCAGAATACTCCCGGTCTAGGGACGGAAGTCAACCTTGAACACAAGATGGTGCATCCCTCAACGTGATTTACCTGAAATTGGATATTTTGGGTATTTCGGAGGGGACTTGGGAGCAAGAGGAGATGGACGTTTATGATGGCGAATCAACTCTTTACCCAATGCTGCAAGCTGGCTTAGCCTTATTGCCTTTTCGCCACTTGTTCGCCTAAGCTCGGTTTTGAGGATACAGTATTGCTAAGGGGCGATTGAGGACATGGAAAGTTATCTACAGGGACGGCTTAGAAATACCCCATTGCCGCTGGGACACGGCCTCTTGCCGCTTTTTGAAGCCGTCGTGAACTCAATCCATTCAATCGAAGAAAGAGGAGTTGCAGGGGCCGCAGGCAAGATTGAGATCGAGGTGCTCCGCTCAGCTCAGACCAGTCTTGCCCTCGATGCTACGAAGAAGCGAGGGGCTCCTCCGCTTGAAAATATCGTCGGCTTCAAAATCACAGACGACGGCGTGGGATTTAACGATGCGAATATGGTCTCCTTCCGTACTCTCGACACGGACTACAAGGCAAATCGTGGATGTCGTGGGGTTGGTCGGCTGCTTTGGTTGAAGGCCTTTAGTCGAGCCAAGGTGGTCAGCCATTTTCTTGACGCGAACCAACAAATGCAATGCAGGTCGTTCATCTTCACGTCCCAGCACGGTGTCATGGAAGAGAGTGTGCAACCCGACGATGGGACAATTCTCGGGACATCTGTCGAGCTTGATGGCTTCGCGAAGGATTATCGCGATAGAGCTCCTAAGAGCGGAAGAACGATTGCACAGAGTCTGCTGGAGCATTGTCTGTGGTACTTCGTGAGACCCGGTGGCGCTCCCGAAATCCGCATCACGGATGAAGGAGAGAGCATCGGATTGGACGAAGTTTATGACGAGTACATGTTTGCTTCAGCAAGTAAGCAAGACATCTCGATCAAAGGACAGACCTTTGAACTCACGCACATCAAGCTGAAAGCGAGTTCCGCAAAACAGCACTCTATCGCCTGGTGCGCGGCTGGAAGACTTGTTCAAGAAGAGAGCATCGCTGGAAAGGTCCCCGGTCTCTACGGAAGATTACATGATGACAGCGGAGACTTCGTCTATGAGTGCTATGTTACGTCGCCTTTTCTCGACCGTCATGTGAGGCCGGAACGGATTGGGTTTGACATCGACGACATCAGCGATGATCTCTTTGCACAAAGCGATATTTCCCTTAAGGACATACGGGATGGTGTTGCTTCGTCTGTGGCCGAACATCTGAAAGAACACCTTGAGGAGAACAAGAAAGCCAGTCGAGAGCGCGTCGAGCGTTTCGCAGCTCAGAAAGCTCCGAGATACCGTCCCATTCTGGCAAGGATTGCCGAAGACAAACTCGATGTCGATCCAAACATTACGGACAAAGAGCTAGATCTTCTACTCCACAAGCAGCTCGTTGAATTAGAAGGAAGTCTGGTGTCCGAAGGTCACGAGGTGATGAACTTCGGAATGCACGAAACGCCGGATCAATACCGCGCCAGGCTTGCCACCTATCTCGAAAAGGTCGATGACCTAAAGAAGTCCGATCTGGCGAACTACGTGTTTCACCGGAAAGTTATCCTTGACATCCTAGAGCAAGCAATTAAGCGAGGAGCTGACGGCAAGTACGCTCGTGAAGAATTGATACACGAGCTCATTATGCCAATGAGGAAAACATCTAACGATGTCCACTCCGACGGCTACAACCTATGGCTTGTAGATGAGCGGTTGGCCTTCCACGATTTCCTCGCATCCGACAAGACGTTGAGCTCTTACCCAATCACGAACAGCTCAGAACAAAAAGAGCCGGACATTTGTGCTCTAAACGTCTACGATGAGCCAATTCTTGCGGCTGAGGGTGACCGCTTACCACTCGCATCGATTGTTGTCGTGGAGATCAAACGACCGATGCGGAATGACGCGAGAGCAGGAGAAGAAAAAGATCCGGTCGAGCAGGCTCTTGGATACCTTGACCGTATCCGTAACGGTGGTGCTCAGACATCTTCCGGTAAACAAATTCCACGCTCCGAGCATATACCGGGCTTTTGCTATGCAATCTGCGACCTCACCCCATCGGTATTGAATCGCTGCAAGCTGCTCGGCCTAAAGGCTACCAGCGACAATCTAGGATATTTCGGTTACAACTCGAATTTTGAAAGCTATATAGAAGTCATCTCGTTTGAACGGCTACTGAATTCCGCGCGAGAACGCAATCGCGCATTCTTCGACAAACTGGGCTTGCCCACGCAATAGAACAGTAAAGTTGGATAACGCCGCAGAATGAGTGCTCCTATAAGAGCGTGCCGAGGGCAGCCGCGATGTGTGGACGCTATGTTCGACGGGCGACAAAGAAGGCGATAGCCGACTGGTTCGGCGTCGATCCTGAAGACCTGCCGGAGTTCGGACCAAGTTTCAATATCGCACCACAGACGTTTCAGCCTGTGGTGCGGCTCTCGCCGAAGACAGGCGAGAGGGAGATTGTCTTGATGCGGTGGGGACTCGTGCCCTTCTGGGCGCGGGATGCGCGAGACGGAGTGAAGCGCATCAATGCTCGCGCAGAGAGCATTGTGACCACCACATCCTTCCGCGAAGCGATTAAGAAGCGTCGATGCCTTGTGCCCGCCGATGCGTTCTATGAATGGCAGAAGATCGGCGCAAAGACCAAGCAAGCGTTCGCCATCGGGATGCTCGACGGGAGTCAGTACGGCTTTGCTGGCCTCTGGGAGAGTTGGAAGGAAGAGAACGGGAGCCTGCTGGAGACGTTCACCATCATCACGACGGACCCGAACGAAATCATGGAACCGCTGCATGACAGAATGCCAGTGATTATCGAGCCGAAGGACTACGACCGCTGGCTCCAACCGGCGGAAGCTGAGGCTCTCCCGCTCGATCTCTTACGGCCTTTCCCTGCCGAGAAGATGCGGGCGTGGAAAGCAAACTCGCGTGTCGGGAACGTGCGGAATGACGAGGAATCGCTTCTGGTTTGCGACGATGCTCCGACGCTGTGGAGCTGATTGCGGCAGTGACACTCGGAGCGCGCGAGTTAGCCTACACATTTTCCTTGAGTGAGGACTACTCGGGACTTTGCTTCTCGCGAAATTCGTGGACTAGGCCATACCTGTGCAACAACGACTCAACCTGTCTGTATGCTTGTGCGTAATTTAGACAGAGCCCAGCAAATTCAGAAACGCGATTCAGCTCACCACTGAAAAGTTTCCGTTCGTGGGAGTAGTCCGCGACAGCGGACTCAGGCAACGTAACGATGAAATCGTAGATGGTAGCTTTGTCTTTTCCTGGAGATCTACGAAGAATCCGTCCGCGTCGTTGAATGAACTGTCTCGGATTCCGGGAGCTAGCCATCAAATATGCAGTGTGGCAACTGGGGATGTTAATTCCTTCGTCCAGGCAGCGGATCGCGACTAGAGCATCAATATTCGTTATCTTGAAATCTTCGAGTAGCTCTCTGCGCCGATTCTTTGATTCAGATGACGTGAAACGACTTGACCTCCAGCCCAGTTCGCCGAGCAGCACTGAAACGGCCTCAACTTGCCTGAGGAATGTGCCGTCCTCTGGCATTTCAACACTGCCGTCACCACAATAAAAGAGTGTCAACGGGGATGGCTGTTCCGGCGTAAGCAAGGCCTTCAAAGCAGGGAGCTTGTTTTTGGCCGCTCCAATCAAGCGAGCCCGTTTGAACAGCAACATTTCCAGCGATGAGTCACCGGACGATCCCTCGTCCCCGATGCCCGAAACGGCGGCTCGTTTTGCAATCTCTGCGCTAAGAGCTACGTACTGATCCGTCTCATCAGAGGTCAATTCCACTAGGACAAGATGGTAATTGTATGGAGTTAACACCTTGTCTTCGAGTGCTTGAGCCAAGGTGTACCTTGCACAAATCTGTCCGTAATACTTATACAGGCCGTCTTCTACGTCATCACTGGAAAAATGCTGCTCTGGTGTCGCGGAAAGACCTAAACGGTAGCGTGCCTGCACCGGAAGACAAGCTAGGGTTTTCTCAGAGCGATGCCGGTGGCACTCGTCTCCTACAAACATGAAGTCCTTGCCGCTGAGACCTCCAAGCAGTTCCTGAAATTGATCCCCTTGCAGCGTCTTGTTGACGACGACAACACAGACAAACGGAAGAACACCAGCGTTGAACAGTTGGATTGCCTTGGCAAACTCTCCCATCCAACTATCCCTATTGTCGTAGCAAGCAATCGCCTGCATGTTGAAAAGAGCTGCCTCATCCAACCATTGATCGGCGAGATCCGTGTACGGGACGGCGATGACAAGAAACAACCTCTTGTTTGCTATGAACAATCTGGTCGCTGCATACAGAGCCGTAATGGTCTTCCCGGCACCTGTTGCTAGCGCCAAGATTCCCTGCAAGTCTTGCGATCGCCATTTTTGTAATGCGTCCCGCTGATGGTCCTTAATCTCAAAGGGCTGGCCACCTAACGCGAGAGGTGTTTTCGGAGCAAGATCGCTGCTCTCGCCGAATGGTCTTTGAGTCATGCTTTCCCATGTAGCGAGTTCAATCTGAGGGCTCGGCGGAATAAGAATCCTCTTAGCGATTTTGACCAGCTTGTCCTTAGCCGCCTGTGGAAACTCTAGGACGAGCGTTCCCTTACTGGTGTTATTCCACAGCTTCTCAAATCCTGAAACATATGGTTCAGCGTGCAATTTCAACTCGTCTTGCCATGACGGAAAGACGTTTATAGATTCGAAATTGAACTCCGGAAGAAGTGCATTCAGGGTTTCATTTGCAGAACCTTGAAACACCACTTGATCGCCTGCCTGATCTCGAAAGATGCCTATCTTCTCGTGGTACATCCCCTGTCGCTTCAAAGCGACTTTGACAGATAGTGCCCCATGACCAATCATCCAGGACAGCGCTTGTAGACGCGCATACGACAGCTCTTCCACGACTTGTTCAATGGTCTTGCATAAGCTGACCCCAACTCTTTCGCTAATGGCGCGCAGATCGTACCCGTTGAGTATCGCGTCGGATTCCTCCTGTGTAATCTCACCACCCACTATCAACCTCATCGAGCCTTGCTTTTCAATAAGGGCTCCTATCCCTTGTGCGGCATAAGAAAGCATTGTCGAACTGAAATAGCCGACTGCCCGATCGTACGATATGGACTGAGAAAGTGCAGGGATGTAGAAGTCAGCGAGAATGCTGTCTTCATCGGAACGATAGACCGGCTTAAAGACGAGATCTCGTAGCACCTAGAATTCAACCTTTGCGACTGTGTCCTCAGGAGAGATTGCCGTCGGTGTCAAGAAATCATGACGATTCAGCGCATCAACGATTGCGCGGTCTCCATGCGGATCTGAGGGGGTTTCCAGTAACCAATCTTCAAGTGTCGAAAGGCCACCGTCAGCGTATTCCTCAAAGATCGTCACGAGACTATCTTCGTTTTCTACACGAAGACAATCCACATCTTTCGTTTCGGCAAGACCAATCAGGTAAAGCAATTGCATCGCTTCCCTAGAATTCTCGAATGGTCTTGAATCCACGAACTCAGTCGGCTTTTCGCGGATCGCATTTCGCCGTTGTCCCTCGAACCCCAACACTGCCGCGAAACATAAGAGGTCCCGCTTCGTAACGAATATTGGTTGACCAGCCTTCTTGTGAACGGTTCCATACAGCAACTGTACGATTGCATCGTGCGACGAGTTGTGTCGAAATGTTCTCATTATTGAACCACCTCGATCCGCGTCATATCTTTCTCGCAACCAAAGAGCGATGTTTCGTAACGGTGGCCGTTCAAGACAAGCGCTTCCGACTTCTTTCCGTTTCTCGGCCCACGATTTTCGGAAATGAGAATGTACTCCTTGCCAACACGCTTGCTTAAAATTTCGAGTACATCCTGACTTCCCTGAGAACTCGAAACGAAGAGAGCAACCTGCTCTGCCATCACAGCGATGAAGTTCGCAGTGTCGACGCGGTAAGTGTTGTCGAGTTGCCCGAATGGTGAATCCAAAACCAATGGTGCGACGATCCCAGGTATCAGTAAAGGATCACCAACAGAGAGTGACCTCTCGCGGCAAAACTTAATGAGAGCGGCAATGAAGGCGAGGCTGAGCAACTGGTTTTCACCACTGCTTCGGGGTACTGTTCTACCTGTGCCTGAATAGGTAAGGTCAAAGGAAAACCCCGCTCCGAAGGCGAAGTGATAATTTCTTCTCGCAGTGGTATTGAGAATACTGTTCACTTCACTAGCAATGTAGGCTTTCGCTTGGTCTTCATGGCTGGCGAGGAGACCCTTTAGTAGATCGGCAGCACGTTCGGCCAGTGTCTTACGGTTCAACAGTTTCATCGCCTTTGCGCTGCTGAGGGCCAACCGTTGCTGATCGCGCACCAGATTTTCAATTGATCTCTCATAGATAGAAATTTTGAGGTTGATCTCTCCAATTCCTCTCTCGGCTACCTTGGACTTGGCAACCAGTTGCGCCCTAGCGGTTTCCTTTGCGGCAATCTCGTCGATGTCGATTTTAGAGAGCTTTTCACTAACCTCTGCCAGTTGCTGTTCAGTTGCTTTGCTGATCTGGTAAGCACTTCCATAAGCCTGCTGGGCGCGGTGCAAGTCCTTCGGCGCCACACCACGGCTGACCCTCAGTTCACCCATGTAGCCCCGAGCGCTAATGACTTTGCTCTGAACTTCGGCGTTGCCGGCCTTGCGGAGCAAATTTTGGATGTTTGCGAAGAACTCGGAGCCAGGCTCAAGAGTTCTTCCGCAGATGCAAGCTTCCTCGGACAGCAACTTCATGACGAGTTCTTCGTTAAACGGACTTGGAATTTTTCCGCGCAGTTTCTCGTCATCTATGAAATGTAAGGTTTCTTTCGAGAGTCGATTGGCGACCACGTTGATCGCCTGTCTTCCAATCCAACGAACAGAGTCTCGTTCAGCGTCAGCGAGAGCCGAATTCGCAGAATTCAGTTTGCCTTCCAATTCTCGACGGCGTTGTTGCAGTTCCTTCGCAGAGCGGGAGTTGAGAAGTTCTTGGTCGATCACGGCAATTTGATCGCCATACACCACAAGATTCTCTTCTTCTCTTTGCTTGTCAGCACGGCAAGCCTCAAGATGCCTCTGTGCATCTTGCAGTTCTGAACTCTTTTGGCGAATCCGATCGTCCCCAGGGAGATCCGCTAAGCTATCGCCGAAATGCTTTGCAGCGTATTTCAAATCCTCGATTGCGCAGTCCGCAATCGTGGAGCCAAGCATGTTCCTTATTGCCTCGCCTACCTGACGAAAGTTTCCGGTAGAAGCGAAGCTTTCGGCGTGCTCCCCATCAAAGAAGAAGTGATGTGACATCTCTCTGGGGACAACTGACGAGATGAAAGCCTCGGGGGCTGGTAGAGGTTCCGTGTTGCCGTGAACAATCTCAAATGCTGAAAAGCTTTCTTCCGCCCTGCCGCCTGGAGACACCGAGTGCCGTCGCGTGGCAGTGTACGTCCTGCCTTCGTGTTCAAACGTCGTATCGACCTTGGCTTGATACAGCTTTTCGGACACGGCTTGGTAGCTCAAGATATCTTCGGACTTCTCAAACTTTTCGGTGACGCCCGCTTTTCCGTAGAAACACCAAAGAATGGCGTTCAACAGGGTCGTCTTCCCTACGCCATTCTCGGCGTGAAACAAGGTGAGATTCTTGACCGGGTCTATCGCAAAGGTGATCGTCTGCGGACCGTAGAACTGCCGAAAGTTTAGGAGTTTGATGCTCAGCAGCTTCATGCTTTGTCGAGCTCCCGGGCAGCGGTCTCTTCGATCTTTTCCACAACCTTGCTGCGGCGTTCATTCTTTGCGCCCTTCTCGTTGTGGGCGTAGCGCTTTTCGTGCTGGATGATCTCAGACAGGAATGTTTCCAAAGTGGACGGTTTAATCTGAATTTCGTCAGTCATCAGGCAGGAAAGTCCCCATGGTTGAATTCTGCAGACGACGCCAATGATACAGGCACGAGCGAACCGCGAACTCGTTTCGATTCAAAGGTCTACGCACCGCTGCCAACGCTTTGTGTGTATGTAATCCGAACTTCACTTCCCCTTGCGATATGCTAAACTTCCGCATGGCGTCAAGAAATTCCTATACCTATGCGTTTGCCGCGCTTAGGGGCCGACAGGCTCGCCAGACGTTTTACGTCGCGATGTGTCCACTCAGCCTCATCCCGAAGCTATTTTTATATGACGAAGACGAGCTCCCCCCTGAATTGCGGGCACAGCGCCCACTGAACCGCTCCCGCATTCCCGGAATCGCCCGTTACATTTTGGACAACCCAACCGAATATGTTTTCTCCTCTATTACGGCGTCGGTTGATGGGGAGGTCAGTTTCGTTCCGACCCAACCTGATTCGGATCTTGGGACGCTCAGTATTTCGATGACGGCAAAGTTCATCATCAACGACGGCCAGCATCGGCGTGCCGCGATTGAAGCGGCCCTTGCCGAGAATCCAGAGCTCGCAGATGAAACGATTTCGGTCGTTCTGTTTGTTGACGGGGGGCTTCACCGCAGTCAACAGATGTTTGCAGACCTGAATCAATATGCGATACGACCGACAAAGTCAATCGGCATCTTGTATGACCTGCGCAGCCCTCTTGCTCAGTTGGCGCGGCGGCTTGTTGATGATGTCCCTGTGTTCAGGATGCTTACCGAGACTGAAAGAACAAGTATCTCGAATCGGTCACTCAAATTGTTCACGTTGAGCAGCATCTATCAAGGCACGAAGGCTCTCCTCAGCAAAGGACGAACGGACGATCTCACCGAAGATGAAAGAGTCCTAGCGGCAGAGTATTGGACAGCAGTAGCGAGTCACATACCCGAGTGGCTGCTCGCATCGGCCAGAAAGGTCACAACCGCAGAACTGCGAAGGGAATACATACACTCCCATGGCTTGGCTTTACACGCTCTCGGTCTAGTGGGTTCGTCGCTGCTAAAGGAAAGCCGTTCAAACTGGAAGCCCCGCCTCAGCGCCCTTGAACAGATTGACTGGTCGCGGCGCAATGCGTCCATTTGGGAAGGCCGTGCGCTCGTGGCTGGAAGGGTGAGCAAGGCGAACAACAACGTCTACCTCACTGCCACCTATCTCAAGCAAGCATTGGGAATTGCCCTTAGTGACGATGACAAAGCATTGGAAAAGAAAACGGAAGGATCGCGTCCATGAGTGAACTTGTCACTACGATTGGCCGTCCGAATCAGCTATCTCGGGCCACGCTCAACAATGTCGAAAATGAAATCCGAGAGGTTTATCTAGGAGACTCTCGTCCTTGGGTGATCGGCTATAGTGGGGGCAAAGACTCCACCACAACCCTCCAACTTGTTTGGAACGCCCTCAAGGGTCTACCAACTGAATCCCGGACTAAACCTGTATACGTCATTTCTTCCGACACGCTAGTCGAGACCCCGAAGATTGTCGAGTACGTTGATCGCACCCTCTCGCAAATCAATCAATCAGCGAAGGCCGACGGGCTTCCGATCACAGCTCATAAGGTCACTCCCCTAACAAATGATTCTTTCTGGGTCAATGTCATTGGGCGGGGATACCCAGTTCCCTCTACCCAGTTTCGTTGGTGCACCGAACGTCTCAAAATTTCGCCCGCTAACAGTTTCATTTTGGAGCGGGTAGCGGAATTCGGTGAGGTTGTCGTTGTGCTGGGTGTGCGAAGCTCTGAAAGCTCAACCCGTGCACAGGTAATGAGCCTTCATCGCATCAGCGGCTCCCATCTTTCGCGTCACTCAACCCTCCCCAAAGCGTTCGTCTACACACCTATTGAACTCTTTACCGTGGACGATGTCTGGACGTACCTTCTTCAAGTTCGGTCTCCCTGGGGGGCGAACAACAGGGACTTGGTCACCCTCTATCGAAACGCTCAGGCCGGCGAGTGCCCTCTGGTTATCGATAAGACGACACCTTCTTGTGGCAATAGTAGATTTGGATGCTGGACCTGCACGGTGGTCAACCGGGATGCTTCGATGGAGGCGATGGTTGAAAACGGAGAAGAGTGGCTAGAGCCGTTCCTTGATTTTAGAAACCATTTAGCGTCACTTCAAGACTCCGCCTTGTGGCCGTCCATTCGTAAGTACAAACGTCGTGATGGACGGGTTAAGACAAAAGATGGCGCTCCTCAGCCTTGGGGACCATACACGATAGAGACCCGCAAGGCTCTTCTTCGTGGCCTTCTTGAGGTCCAAAAGAAGGTGGGAACTGCTGGCACAAATGAAAATGGTGGGTTGATTAATAAGGCCGAGCTCGAAGCCATAAGAACTCTTTGGAGAGTTGAAGAACAGGATTGGGCCGATTCTGTGCCGTCCATATACCGCGAAGTTCTGGGAATTCAACTCGATTGGATTCGTTACGAGATACCGGTTTTCTCAGCGGACGAGCAGATCACGCTTGGGGTTATCTGCGATAAGCATGGTGTTTCGCCAGAGATGATGGCGAAACTCGTTGAATTAGAGCGAAGTCTTCAAGGGATGAGCAGGAGGGCTTCCGTTCAGCGAAAGCTCACAGCAGTCTTGGAAGAAGACTGGAGAACGTCAGCGGAGCTAATGCTTGGCGCATCAGAGGAAATTGCTCCATGCTCCTAAGAAGACTCAAACTGCAAAATTTCGGCACTTACGCCGGTTGCCAAGAACTCAACTTAAAGACCACGCCAACCCAGAACGTAATCCTTGTCGGAGGGAAGAATGGCGCGGGCAAGAGTACGCTTTTGGAGGCGATTCGAGTTTGCTTTCATGGTCAACTCTCAGACCGATTGATGACGACGCGTGAAAAGTACGAGCGCTATCTTCTCGGGAGAATACATCGCGGAGCATCCAATACCCTTCCTGCGAAAGCTGCATCCATAGAGATCGAATTTGACTATGGCGATCAAGATGGAGTTCGGACGTACACAGCGATCAGATCATGGGAACGGCGTTCGGCTGGAGGCATCAGCGAGGGTTTTCAACTGCTGCGAGATGGCGCGCCAATTGCCGATGTCGATTCTGCTCATTGGCAAGATTTCGTCCAAGAACTGATCCCTATGGGGGTATCCGACCTCTTCTTCTTTGATGGTGAGAAGGTGCAGCTCTTAGCTGAGGACGAGTCAGACAAGCTTACCCTCTCGGAAGCTGTCAAGAATTTATTGGGAACGGACATTATCGAAAAGCTCAGTGCCGATGTAAGCATCTACCGCTCTCGTGCGGTACAAGGCATCGCCGAAGACGCTAACGCGCCTGATCTGGACATTCTGAGCACAACGGTTGACGTACTGCGTGATCGCGTAGCGGGGGCGACGCGTGACGCCGTCACCGCCGCCACTGTTGTTGAAGCGATGCGGAATGAAGTGAGCGATTTCGAACAGAAGATTCAGGAGCAGGGTGGAGCTTACGCTAAGAATCGCGGTCGTTTAGAGGAGCGGAAACGACAAATTGGCATTCATGTGGCTGCTCTTGAATCAAGCATTAGGGAGAGTTCGCATGGTCTGTTGGCGGTGGCCTTAGCTCCGAAGCTGCTCGAATCAATGCTTCAACAACTCAACATTGAACAGGATGTTCGCTTTGAGTTCGTCTTGGAAGAGGCGCTAACAAAGGCGGCTCGTTCGACATTAAGCCAACTTCGCAAGATCTCCGTTGGCAAAGGCGCCAAGGGCTTTTCACTGGGGGATTTGCCTGAATTTGCCAAGATTTCGGCTGTCGTCAAAGCGGCTCACAAGGTCTCCGAATGGGACGCCCCGATGGTTCACGATTTATCCAATGCACACGAAAAGCAAATTCGTTCGTGGGCTTCCGAAGCATTGAATACTCTCCCACAGGAAATGAAGAAGACATCAGAGGAACTAGAGACGTTATACCGCGAACGACAAAAGGTGGAACGAGATCTTTCCCGAGTTCCGCAGGAGGATGTCCTTCGCCCCTTAATGGATAGCCTCAATCACCTTCATCACCGACTAAGCGAGGTCAGTCTGGAAGCGATTCAAAAGGGTGAAGCCGCTGAGCAGACAAAGGAGTCATTAGGAAAGGCCGAGAAAAATTACCATTTCGCCGTCGATTCCATCGCAGCAACCAGCGTACGCAGACTGTCCCTAGAAAGGGCAATGCGGGTACAAAGTGTTTTGGCTGAATTCAAGAATGCTCTCATTGAAAGAAAGCTCAAGCAAGTCGAGGGCGAACTGACACGCTGTTTCAATGAACTGTCGCGCAAGAGACTACCTCGCGTGGTAAGTATCAACCCGAATACCTTTCAGGTAACCATCCGTGACGATCACGAACGCGTGATCTCAAAGCAGGAACTTTCCGCAGGAGAGAAACAAATATATGCGATCTCCGTCTTGTGGGCTTTAGGCAAGGTTTCCGGACGACCGCTCCCGATAGTTATCGACACTCCGTTGGCTCGTCTTGACAGAGACCACAGGAGACTTCTCGGTACACGATATTTTCCGAGTGCCAGTCATCAAGTGATTATCCTGTCCACAGACACCGAGATAGACAGCGACTTCATTCCGCTTCTCGGTAACAGTGTTGCTCGTTCATATGAGCTTTCATTTGACTCGACATCGCAAAGCACTAACGTCAAAGAAGGCTACTTTGCAAAGGTGAAAGCATATGAAGCTAACTAAAGTCCGACTGACCAAAGACGCTTCTAACAGACTGCGCTTCTTAGCGGGGCGAACCGGCCTTACCCCGAATCTATTGTGTCGAATGGGCTTCTGCTTATCCCTAGAGGAACCGAAGGCTCCGAACCCCGATGAGTTCGCTGAGGAAGAGCGAGAATTCAATCGCTACACGCTTCTTGGCGAATACGATGTGCTCTATGTTGCTCTGCTGCGGCAAAGATTGCATCAAGACGGCTTGGAGCCTGATCGTCTGGAGGATCACTTTCGAGCTCACCTGAATAGAGGCATCTCGCTGTTGCAGCAACGTGTGCGGAGTGTCGCGGATCTAGCAAGTCTAGTACCTGCCCCGCGAGCTATGAAAGCAATTTCAAATAGGGAGGCATGCAAATGAGAATTGCAGCGACAGTAGCGCCGTTTCGTCAGATCAGATTTCCCGTTCGCCCAGCGCGAGTCCCGCATGGATCTGCATTTCGACTCTGCTCTGTATTTCTTACTCTCCCGTTCGTATTTTCCCTAATCGCTGCAGGACAGAATCCCTCAAATGGAGTCGGTCCTTTGCGCCCTAGCGCTGCGCTGAATTCACTACAAACAAATGCAGCAACCCGACCGGTGGTTCCCGCCGCAGATTCAGATAGGGTTGATGAAACGGCACATCGTGTGCGACTTCTTGAAGAACGAATATCGGCCAGAGATGATAGCAAATATTTAAATATCTTGATCCCGCTGTTGGTTGCAGGAATTGGAGCGTTTGCCGTATATTGGTCGGCTCGACTCGGCAGATCGGGCCAGGAGCGTGCCGCTGATGCTGCGGCTGCGGCTGCGAAGCAGGCTGCAGAGTCCAACGCAGCACTGGCTAGAAACTCTGCTTTGGAGACCGCAAGATTGGCGAAGACAGGTGTCGTTTTCAAACATGCCGAGCAAATGATGGAGTTCAAGCTAAAGCAGATTCAAGAGTTCTATGCTCCGATATATGCTTCCCTCAAGCAAAGTCTGGGACTGTATGACAAGATGCTGGACCAACTGGTTCACGATGAACCTGGTCGTTATCGAAGGTCGTCGAACCCGCAGGGAACAGACTTTCGGTGGGAGGTGCTCGATCAGGATGGAACTTGGAAGGGATTTCGTCTGGTTGACCAACTCCCCGCTATCAAATCGAATCCTCGGGCATTGGCTCTGGCGGATGCTAACTTGAAGCTCGGGAAAACGATGGCCAAGATCATTGCGACTCGTGCAGGCTACGCAACTGAGGATTCTATTGAACTCCTGGGCGAATACATGGCGCATCATGCCATCCTTACCGCCATACGGAACGGTCCTGAGACTGAAGCGTTCGAAGCTGGTAGACACAAGATTGGCGCGTTTCCCTATGGATTGGACGACCTCATTGGTAAGAGATACCACGAACTAAACAAGGCAATAGAGCAATATGGACAAGCATACGATCGCGCTCTGGAACTTCTATCAGATCAGAATACTTAAGGAGTTGCGGAATGAATTCCGAGTCCGTTCTAGCTTTTTACGACGCGAACGCTGAGGACTATTGTCGGACAACTCGGAGCGTTGAGATGACGACGATCTATGACCGCTTTCTTCTCAATGTTCCGGAAGGCGCCCTAATTCTCGATGCTGGTTGCGGCTCCGGTCGGGACAGCTTAGCCTTTCTTACGCGGGGCTACAGGGTCAGAGCCTTTGATGGATCTCCGATGATGGCGCGTTGGGCGGCAGACTATACCGGCCTGGACTGCCAAGTGCTCCGGTTCCAGGACGTTAACTATAAGGCGGAGTTCGATGCACTCTGGTCGTGTGCCGCCCTCCTCCATATTTCTAAGAGCGAGATGAAAGGGGTTCTTCGATCTCTGCTCAGTTCCCTAAAGTTTGGTGGGATTGCGTATTTCTCGTTTATTGAAGGCGAAGGTGAGCGAGTTGCGGATGATGGCCGATTCTACAATTCGTACACTGTTGATGGTCTAAGACAACTGCTCGCAGATGTGGGCCTTACTCAGGAGTTGGATTGCTGGAGTTCCTTGCGCGATCCAGATTCGACTAAGCGTGCGCCGTGGCTCAACATGATAGTGAAGCGAGTGGTCTAGTCACTGAAAGTGGGCAACTCAAGACACAAAGTTTTACATTTGGAGCATTTGCGGAAATTCAAACCCGTCGGGTGGGCAGAACATGACGCTCTCGCACCTCAGAGAGCGACCTTCAGGGTGGGAAAGACGGGCCGGCAAAAAGATGAGCCTGCCCCGAAGGACAGGCTCATTCGAGCGGTGTGGTTCCTAAGCAATCTTCTTCAATGTTTTTGCTGGTGGCTTCGGCTCTATCTTTGCAGTGGACCTTGCCTTCTCCTTTGCTGTGAACTCATGCTTGACCTTGAGGGCAAGTGCATCGGTATCCACCTTGTACGCCTGGGATGCGGCGCGGAGAACCTTCCCTCCGTCCGCTTGCTTGCTGGCTGAAAGCAGGATGACGGCTTCGACGATCAGCTTTCCAATAACACCCTCCTCGGCCTTGCGGAGATAGGCGATTAGCAGCTTGGCTGCGGACTCGCCTTCCTTCGCTCGGATGCCTCGGTTCCGGGCGACCATCTCCAACCGCTTGTCGTCAAGCAACGGAAGCATCTGTTCGGCGATGAAGAGAAAATCCCGCTTCATCAAACGGACTGGAACGGCGGCGACGATGGTTTGTAGGACGCGCATTCCGGTGGCGTTCGCCAGTGCTTGTTCCCTCCGGCTCTTGTCCTGCTCGGCTTTGAAGCTGGCATCGGCCTTCGTGGATTGCTTCTTGGGGTGATGGATGGTGCAATCGGGTTGGGTGCATACGCTCCTCAGTTGGCCTTTGTCTATGCCCTCGGAAACGATGGCCTCGGTGGTGTACTTGCACGTTTTGAACTCCGGCCATTTCGCTTTCTCCGGGGTGTCGGGCTTCTCCGACTTGATCTCGACGTACTTGCTACGGGTAATGATCTTGCTGCCTTCCTGCTGCTGGCCGTAAGCCGTGCTGATCTGCACAAGCTCCGGCTTCGTTGCGATCTGCTTTTGCAGGAACGCTTCGACCTTCACCGCATAGCAATTCGGATCGGTGCATTGCGATTCATTGTCGGACGCCCACTCTGCGAAAAGCAGCTTGTTGTTTCCGGTGCGTTTGGGGCAATCGACACAGCTTCCTGCGGCGGGTACGAGTTGGGCATCGCGCTTGTTGAACGGTGCCTGTTTCAAGAGCAAGAGGACGTTATGCTCTATCCAGTGCTGGAGATGCCGCACGGGAAGCAGGATACGCTTGGCTTTACCGCTGCCCCCGCCCCAATCTTCACGGAAGCAGTTGGGTAGAGCTTGCTCCTGCTGGGCTGGCTGCAACTTCGCCAGTAGCAGCGCGTGTCCAACGCCGATCTCCTCGCGGTAGAATGCCTCGACGATGACGGGTGTAAGCTCAGTCAGCCTCAATCTAGCTGCCACAAAGACGGCCGATTTTCCCGTTCTCGCTGCGATTTGCTCGATAGTGTACTTCGGCTCCTCCAAGGCGAGAAGCGCAAAGAATCCGTTGGCCTCTTCCATCGGATGCACGTCAGTCCTAATCAGATTTTCGACCAAGGCCGCTTCTAAGGCTTCGGCATCGGTGAGATTGACGACGCGAACGGGAACGGTTGCTGCCTCGGCAATCTGTGCGGCGCGGTAGCGTCTGGCTCCGGCGACGATCTCGAAGCTCTGCCCGGTGGTAGGCCGGACAAGCAAGGGAGATAGAACGCCCTGGACTCGGATTGACTCGGCAAGCTCCTTAAGTGCGACATCTTCAAATATGCGCCGTGGGTTGGTGGTTGACTCGGTAAGGACGTTAAGGGGGAGGTTGCGGTACTCGGTTGCGGTGTTGGGATTCATGGTGACTCTCCTTTGCGGTTGGGCGTTCGGGGCGTGGGAGCGAACGGCATCATGCCGTCCGCCCATAGAGCGGGGCTTAGTTGTCTTGGGGCTGGCCTCCGGTTTCCGGCTCTACCGTTGGCTCTTCCGCTGCGGGCGTTTCAAGCGCGGAAAGGATGACGGCTGAGGTTTTCTGTATGACTTCAAGGCTCTCGGTGAGCAGTGCCGCGTTGCCGTGGTACAGGTGGATGTAATTTGCCGGGTCGCTCCCGATCTGCGAAACGAAACCGGACTTGCTCATGTTGAAATGGCGGCGGCGTTTGTCCACTTCCTTGCGAGCTTTCGCCATCGAAAGCGGTGTCCACTCGGTGACGACGTAGAAGTTTCCCTCGATC
>JANXYX010000005.1 GCA_025408425.1 Granulicella sp. | reverse complement strand
TTACTGGGGGAATCGAAAAGGGGCATGCGGGGCGCCCGGCATGCCACTTTTTTGATGCCGATTATCGGATCTGGATGTCTCCGGAGCCGGTCTGGGCCTTGATCGTGGGACCACCACCGTTTATTGAGGCCATGATGTGGTGGCGATTGAGGTCGCCGTGCATGGTGAATGGTTGTTCGATGTGGATGGATCCGGATCCGGTGTCGGCGTTGACTGTGAATTTAGTGGAAGAGCCAACGTTGAGGTGGACGCTTCCGGAACCGGTGTCAAGTTTCCAGTCCTCGGTGGGCTGTCCGTTCACTTCGATATCCCCGGAGCCGGTGCCAGCCCGCAGACCGCCGTTGAGGCCGCTGATGCGAATTGAGCCAGATCCGGTTTCGGCGCGGACATCTCCGGCGGCTGTCTGCTGGAGTTCAATATCGCCAGAACCAGTTTGGAGATAGGCTGGACCGTGGATACCGCGGGCTCGCACAGAGCCGGAGCCAGTGTTGGCCTTGAGGTTGGCTCCTACATCCTGAATCTCAACGTCGCCTGACCCGGAGGATGCAGCGATGCTGGAAGCGCGGGGCAGGTTGATGTCGTAGTCGATAGAGATATTGCGATAAAGATCAGAGGAGTGGCGCTCACCGATGGTGATGTCGTTGCCGTTCTGAGTGATGGGCGGGTTGTTCGCGATCTGCTGGACGCGGGTATTGACATCGCTACTGCCTGACATCCAGCCTTGGTTGCCGTGGACGTGGCCGGTGATGTGGATCTGATTGTCTGAGCCTGGGTGCAGGCGGATGCTTCCGGAGCCCGTGGAAATGGTGACGTTCGGGGAGTTGTTGGTGTTAAGAGTGCGGTCGAAGGTACGATCTTCGGCGAGCGCGGCAGCGGTCGAAAGCGCGAGGGCGGCGGTGAGAAGGATGCGGCTATTCATCGAATGCTCCTTACTGCGATGAGGCTATTGCTGGAGGATGACGGTCTGGTCTGGGTTGAGGCCTGAAAGGACTTCGGTCTTGGTGCCGTTTGAGAGACCGGCTGTGATGGCTACCTTGCGACGTCCCTTCTTTTCCTTGGGGTCCGGAACTTCGACAGAGGCGTTGCGATCCTTGTCGTAGATGACGGCTTGCTCGGGAACAGTGAGGACGTTCTTGTGCTCTTCGAGTAAGATTTCAGCGTTGGCGGTCATGTTGGCCTTGAGTTCGCCGCCGGGGTTGTCGATGGAGACGCGGACCTCGAATGTGGTGACGTTATCTTTCTCGACGCCGAGAGGAGCGATGCGGGTCACTTTGCCGTAGAAGGTTTTGTCTTTGAAGGATTCGACCTTGATACGTGCGGCCTGGCCGAGATAGACCTTGCCTATATCGGACTCGTCGACTTTGCCCTGTACGTAGACCTGGCGAATGTCGCCTACGGTCATGACCAGGGTGGCAGTGGAGCCAAGTACAAGGATAGAGCTGACGGCGTCGCCTTTTTCGACGTCGCGAGAGAGAACTACGCCATCCATGGGAGAGGTAATGGTGGTGTATGAGAGCTGCTCTTCGAGCTGCTTGAGGGAGGCCTGTGACTGCGCGACCTGTGCCTGGGCCTGCTGGAGCTTGGAGCGGTCAACTGTGATCTGTGCCACGGCCTTATCGCGGGTGTTGGCGGCGAAGAGATATTTTTGCTGAGCGTCGTCGAGGGCCTGCCGTGAGACTACGCCGTCTTTGGACATTTGGAGAGCACGATCGTAGGTGTTCTTATACATGGGAAGGTCGGGGGCTTCGGCGTTGACCTTGTCATATTGGATAGCAGCGGCGGCGGCGCGAGCATTGGATTCGGCGGCATTGAGTTGAGCCTTTTGAGCTGCGACCTGGGCGAGAATCTCAACCTGATCGAGTTGCGCGAGAGTCTGACCGAGCTTGACGTGGTCGTTGATGTCAACGTTGAGGTTCGTCACAATACCGGACGCCTTGGATTTGACCTCGACCTTGGTGATGGGCTGAACCTTGCCGGTAGCAACGACGGATCTGGCGATGTCACCGCGTTCGACCTTAGCGAGTTGGGAGGGCTCAAGCTTTGTGCTGTTACCACGAGCGGCTACTGCGGCTCCGAGGATAGCGGCAACGAGCAGGACGGTGATGCTTGTCCAGATCCAGAGGGTACGTTTGCTTTTGCGATTTGTAGCCAAGGTGTGACTCCCGAATTTCGGTTGCGCTGGATAACGTGTCGGAAGGTGGTTACGCAGGAGGGTGCGTGGTAGTTCCGTAAATAGTTTAAGGGTTTACCGGAATGTCATGGGAAGGGAAGGGAGGGGCTAGTCTGGCGGGTGTGTGGGATTGCGGCGAACAGCCCTAAGTGATAGGAGTCCTGATGCTTTTGAGCTTCCAAGGCTTGGAGATGTGGAGACTAAGCGTACTTCCGGAGGACGCCCAGTACTTTGCCCTGAATACTGACGCTGGCTGCAGGAGCATAGATGGGAGCCATCTCAGAGTTGGAAGGCTGAAGCCGAATCATACTGCCCTCGCGGTAGAAGCGCTTCAAGGTGGCATCGCTGCCGTCGATGAGGGCTACGATAATCTCTCCTTCGCGGGCGGTGCGGGTTCGCTCTACAAGGACGTAGTCGCCGGAGACAATGTGCTCATCGCGCATGGAATCACCACGGACTTCCAAGGCAAAGACTTCGCGGTTGCCGATAATGTCTCCGAGAGAGATGCTCTCTGCAGTTTCAATGGCTTCTACGGGTTGCCCTGCGGCAATACGGCCGAGGAGCGGCAGGCGATCGGAACCCTTCTTCCCAGAGCGGGAAGGGAGGACATCGATCGAGCGACTTCGGTTGTGCGCTCGTTGCAGCAGGCCTTTGTTCTGCAGATTTGTGATGTGTTTGTGAACGGTGGCGAGGGAACTCAGGCCTAGTCCGCTGGCAATCTCTTCGTAGGAAGGGGAGTAACCGTTCTTCTGGGTGAAGCCAGAGAGGAAGTCGATAACCTCTTTTTGCCGACGCGTGATAGCCATGCCCGAATTGTAGCGAATAAAAAGCGAATTAGGGAAATAAATATTTGATCACAGTATCCAAGAGTGATCGGTGGCGGGCATGCAAGATTCCCACTTTGGAATTGGTACCTATCGAAAATTTAATTGTGGCTTGTATACAGCGAGGGAATGAACCAAGGTAATAGCACAGCAGCCCATGGGTAACATTTTCTATGTGACTGCATCGGGTCGAACTGGGAGAGACGAATGCAGGTATTGATTGTGGAAGATGATGCTGCACTTGGGTTGTTTCTGCAGAAGGGGTTGAAGCTCGAGGGTCATGAGGTCGCCTGGGTTGGCGACGGAGAGGCTGGCTTGCAATACGCGCGTGAGCATCGACCGGATCTGATTGTCTTAGACCTGAGCTTGCCTCGCAAGGATGGAACCGAGGTGTTGGCGGAGATGCGCGGTCAGTTTAATGGGACGGCGGTACTGGTGTTGACGGGCCGCAGCCAGGTAGAAGAACGGGTGAAGTGTTTGAACCTTGGTGCGGACGATTGCCTGCTGAAACCATTCAGCTTCCATGAACTGACGGCGCGGTGTAGAGCGTTGCTGCGGCGGCGGGAGAACTTTGCTGATCCGATACTGCGACACGGTGAGGTGGAGATAAACCGAATGGAGCGCAGGGTGACACGGAATGGCTGCGGGATCGAACTGACAGCGAAGGAGTTTTCACTGCTGGAGTTCTTGATGCGCCGAGGCGGGCGGTGTTGCACGCGGATCGAACTACTACGGGAGGTCTGGCATATGTCTCCGGATGCGGGAACGAATGTTGTAGATGTCTACGTTAACTATCTCCGCAAGAAACTTGGAGCGGTGGTGCGCGAAGGAGACATGGATGGCGCTGTTATCGAGACGGTGCGCGGCGAGGGGTATCAGATGGCGGGTGTGCGGAAGATGGTGGTCTCGGTGTACGAGGACCGCTTGGGGGCTGCTGCAGGCATTGGCTTGGTGGGCGCTTAATGGATTCGGCCCGGGTGGAATTGGATGTGATTTCTGGAATTGAAGTGGCGTTGCACGAGTTGTGTCAGCCGTTGACAGTGTTGCGGTGCAAGTTGGAACTGGGCATGTTGAAAGGTGGTCCCGACGCGATGCGGGAGGCGATGGTGGATGGGGTGCATGAGTGTCTGCGCCTGAATGCTGCGGTGGAGACAATGCGAAGTCTTGTAGTTCAAGCGATGGAAGCCAATGAAGAGAACAGGGGATCGAGATAATGGCAGCAGGAGCGACGTCGGGGCTGGTGGATGTAGGAATGATGCGGACTGTGGTTTTGGCGATTGCGGATATGGGATTGCGGCAGAGACTTCGGGCTTCGTTGACGGGACTTCGGTGGCAGGTACGAGAGGCTGGTGGAGGGGCGGAGGCACTGGCCTTTTTGGAGGCTTCACGTTCAGAGGCTCTGCTGGTAGATAGCTGGCTGCCAGATTTGGAAGTCAGTGAGTTTGCTGGTCAGATTCGGCTAATGTATCCGGGAATGGAGTTGCTGCGAGTCGATGGTTCGACGGAGAGCGGAGGGGCTCGTAGTCCACGGAGGAATGAACTGCTGCATGCTTTGCGTGAGGCTCAGGATGCTCCGTTGAACGATACGGCGGTCTGGGCGTCGGCTCCGCTGGTAGTGCCAGGGAGTGGAGGGCGTGCGCTGGGAACCAGGATAACGGGGGCGCAGTATCCGTCGCAGATAGCGGTGCGGGAAGATACAGACAGGCGGGAGATACTGGCGGGCGGCGTGGGGTCGGCGTTGCCTGAAGCACTGATGCTCCCGGAGATGGTCGGGACGAGTGAGCCAATGCGGGAGTTGGCGGCGTTGATTCGGATGGTGGCTCCGCGTTCGACCACTGTGTTGATTGAGGGTGAGACGGGGACTGGCAAAGAAGTAGTGGCTAGGTCACTGCACCGATTGAGTGCCAGAGCCGGCCGACCATTTGCTGTGCTGAATTGCGCGGCAATTCCTGAGGCATTGTTGGAGGCTGAGTTGTTCGGGCATACGCGGGGGGCCTTCACCGGTGCGGTGCAATCGCGGACGGGACGGATTGAGGCGGCGGATGGAGGAACACTATTTTTGGATGAGATTGGGGAGATGCCGATGGCGCTGCAGGCGAAGATGCTGCGCTTCCTAGAGTGTGGCGAATTGCAGCGAGTGGGTGACAACGAGACTTTGCGGGTAGATGTGCGAGTGATTGCGGCGACTCATCAACCACTTGAGCAGCGGGCTACGGAGAGGACTTTCCGGCTTGATTTATATCATCGGCTGGCGGTTTTTCCGGTGGAGGTTCCGGCGCTGCGAACTCGGATGGAAGATATGAGCCTGTTGACGGAGTACTTTCTGGAGCAGCTTGGGCAGGCTATGCCGCGGAAGCGACTGACTGCTGAAGCTGCGGCAAAGCTGCAGGAATATAACTGGCCGGGAAATGTTCGCGAGTTGATGCATGTGTTGGAGCGTGCATCAATTCTGTGTGGGGCGAGGCGGGAGATTGGGGTAGAGGAGATTCGTTTTCGACGAGCCACTCGAAGCTGAAGGCCCGTCGCGGGTCACTTCGAGTCAAGTAAGGTCGCGGAAGCCTTTGCAATAGATTCTAAGAGCGTCCTCATTTGAGGGCGCTTTCGTTTGGTTGGTGGAGTGCATTCGTACTTGCGTGGAGGTGCAACGATGCAAGTGACGACAGCGCTGAGTGACGCTTTAGGGCGGTATCTGGATCTGACGAGCGATCAGATGAAGTTGACAACAGGCAATATGGCCAATATCGATACGCCTGGGTATAAGGCGCAGGGGTTTGACTTTGAGCAGGAGATGACACGGCTGCTTAATAGCAGCGCGGATAGTAGGCAACATCCGGCCCAAGCGGTGAATGTGGATGGCCTGGTCGCGCGACCGGATGGGAACAATGTCTCCATGGACCGCGAGGGTATTCAGTTGGCAAAGACCCAGCTACAGTTTCGCCTGGGAGTGGAGCTGCTGAAGCATGAATTTACTAATGTGATGAGCGCAATTCGCGCGGAGGTCAAGTAGACATGAATCTATTTGGCGTGATGGATGTGAGTGCCTCAGCGTTGAAGGCAGAGCGAGTGCGGGCGGAGGTGGTGGCCTCGAATATGGCAAATGCGGAGACGACACAGACGCCGGAAGGAGGGCCGTACCAGCGACATCATGTCGTGTTCTCGGCTGAGGGCGGAGGTAGTTTCCAGCAGTCGCTGGTTGGCCAGATGGGCGAGATGGGATCGATTAGCAGCGGTTCGAGTGGGGGATTTATGAGTAGTTTCCCAGGCAGTTATACCGATGCGAAGACGGTTTCAGGCGGAGTTGCAGTGACGGGCGTGATCAGTGATGCCAGCGCACCCTTGATGAGATATGACCCGCAGCACCCTGATGCCGGAGCGGATGGATATGTGGCGTATCCGGACATTAGTCCGTTGACAGAGATGGTGGATCTGATGGGCGCGACACGTGCTTATGGAATGAACGCTTCAGCAGTACAGGCAGAAAAGGGCATGGTTACTGCATCGCTGGAGATATTGAAGTAGTAGTGGCGGATGTTCTAGCTAGAGGAGACGAAAGATGACGGGACTTGGAAACGAACTTGGCAATGGGTTGGGCCGGATCGCGGGAACGATTGGCGGCCTACAGAGTAGTGAAATTTCCACCGATGCTGCGAGCGCCGCGGGAGTTCCGTTTGCGGGGATGATGCGGGCTATGGTGCAGCAGACGGCGGCCCTGGATCAACAGGCAGCACAGGCGGTGACGGGCGTGATCAGTGGCCAGGGAGGCGAGATTCACGATGCAATGATCGCGACGCAGAAAGCTGATATGGCATTTGAGTTAGCTCTTCAGGTGCGGAACAAGGCGGTTGCTGCGTACCAGCAAATGATGAATTTGCAGTTTTAAGTAAAGCGTAGATGTTGGCTGAACGGCGAGACGTTTTGAGGTATTGGAGGGGAGCTTTGGTTGATGGCAGAGACGGGACAAGCAGCAGGACTTCGGCGGGTTGGAGAGGCTGAAGTGGCAGACGGTCCGGCGGAGCAGATAGCGGCGATGGTTGCAGCATTGCGGCAGAGGCTTGCTGCGATGCCAGCCGGGAAGCGGACGTGGTTGTTGGCTTCGGTAGCATTTTTGGCGGCGGCGTGCGCGGGGATGGTTTGGTTTGCGCAGCGGCCGGATTGGAGAGTGTTGTTCTCCGGACTTGAGGGCAAGGATGTGCAGCAGGTGTCGCAGGAATTGGCGGCGGCGAGTGTTCCGTACGAAATGACTGCAGACGGTTCGGGGATACAGGTGCCTGCGGAGATGCTGGATAAGGCCAGGATGGAGGTGGCTACGAAGGGCATGCCGCAGACAGGTCGACTGGGTTTTGAATTGTTCGATAAGCCGAATTGGGTAGGCAGCGAGTTCGACGAACGCGTGAACTATCAGCGGGCACTGGAAGGAGAACTTGAACACACAATCGGAACGATCAGCGCAGTGCATTCGGCGCGGGTGCATTTAGTGCTTCCTCAACAAAGCCTGTTTGTCGACAAGGAGAAGGTGGCGAAGGCTTCGGTGGTGTTGAAGTTAAAAAGAGCAGCAATGGATCCAGAGCAGGTGGAGGCTATTCGGAGTTTAGTGGCCGGATCAGTCGAGAGCCTGAGTCCTGAGCAAGTCACTCTAGTGGATGCTGATGGACGGGTGAATCTAAAGCCGCGGCTGAAGGATGCTGCCGCGGGTGACGTGGAACAGGCGATGGAGGCAAAGCTGATATCGGTGCTGGAGCCGCTGGCAGGCCGTGACAATGTTCGCGCGACGGTGAACGTGAGTTATGACGAGGGCGCGGAGGAGCGAACAGATGAGATTTACGATCCGAGCGAGATCGCTACGGTGACGATGCAGAAGAACGAACAGACATCCGCAACCCAAGCTCGAGCCAGCGGCGTGCCAGGTACGGCAAGCAATTCGCCGACACCCGCACCAACGGGAGCAGTGGCGGGGTCGCAGGCAGCTGCTGCTCCGGGGACGCCACCATTATTGCAGCGTGAGTTGTTGCCGGTATATCCGCAAAGCGGCGGACAGGGGCAGAGTATTCGACAGGAGAACGGCACGTATGCAGTGAGCAAACATCTAATGCACACGGAGCAGGGACCAGGGCGTGTCCGGCGAGTGACCGCTGCGGTAGTAGTGAATGATCGCGCGGTAAGCGATGGTGCAGGCAAACAGGAGCAAACGGTGTGGAAGCCGCGTAGTGCGGAGGAGATGAGGCGGCTGGAACAGTTGGCACAGGCCGCAGTGGGCTATGACGCAAAGCGTGGAGATCAAGTGGTGATGGAGAACGTGGGATTCATGTCGAATGCGCCAGTGTTGAAGGCGGCAGGGATGGACCGTGTTGCAGAGAGTTTGAAGGGGCTGCTGCACTCGCAGCCTGGATTGGCGCGGACGCTGATGATCGGGCTGTGTGGAGTATTGATCGTTTTATTTGTGTTGAAACCAGTGGCGCAGCAAGTGAAGGATACGTTGAATGAGCCGTTGCTGCTGGCTGAGACGAACTCAGCAAAGAGTTCAGCCGGATCTATGGTTGGGCACGAGCAGATAGCAGCCCCACAAACGGAGCGGCTAACAGATGGGACGGAGGCGGGGCCGGAAGCATCCCGTGCCGGGAGTGTTAGCCGGGGAATATTTGAACATGTGACCGATCACATTCGACGTGAGCCAGTGCAGAGCACGCGTCTACTGGAAGCGTGGATTGGCGCGGGCGAGGAGAAAGAGTAATGGCAGTAGTAGCGCAGGCGAGCGGTGTGGTGCGACGCAGGCAAGGCGCGTTGATACTGCCGGCGGAGGCAGGGTTTGCACCGGCGGAAGTATCGGGATTGCGAAAGGCCGCGATCCTAATGGTGGCTCTGGGGGATGAGCTTGCGAAGATGTTATTTCAGAGCCTGTCAGAGCAGGATGTGCAACGGGTGACGGATGAAATCAGTAAGGTTGGGGCGGTTCCAGCAACGCAACTGACGCAAGTGCTGACTGAGTTTTACGGTTTGCTGGAGACTCAGCAGTACATCGTAAGGGGCGGCCCAGAATATGCCTCGAAACTACTTACAGAAGCGTTTGGGGCTCAGAAGGCACAGCAGTTGCTGGCACAGATGGCGAATGTTCGCGAGCGATCGACGGGTGACCTCGCAATGTTGCAGAGAATGGAGCCGCAACAATTAAGCAAGTTCTTAGAAAGAGAACATCCGCAGACCGTGGCATTGGTTCTGGCACATCTGGAGGCGAAGCGTGGCTCTACGGTTCTGATGCATATGCAGGAGTCGATGCGAGTGGATGCGGTTCGAAAGCTTGCGGCGATGCGGCAGTTCTCACCAGAGATGGCTCAGAAAGTGGCGGTTGTACTGCATAAACGGATGGAGAGTCTGGGATCGAATGGAAGAAAGACTTACTCGGGCTTCAAGGCTGTGGCAGATATTTTGAACGGAATGGAACAGGGAGCCAGTAAGGATATTCTTGAGACGATTGAAGAAAAAGAGCCACAGCTGGCGATCAGCATCCGGAGCCTTATGTTTACCTTCGATGATCTGTTGACGGTGCCAGCCCAAAGTATTCGGGAGCTGGTTAGTGCAGCCGACAAGAGGGTGCTGACACTAGCGCTGAAGGGAGCGCAGGAGGACATTAAGGCCCACCTATTTCAGGCGATGAGTTCGAGAGCGGTGGAGATGCTGAAGGAGGATTTGGAAGCAATGGGGCCAGTGCGAAGCAGGGATGTCGCTGCTGCAAAACTGGAGCTATTGGCCTTGGCACAGAAGATGGAGAACGATGGAAAGATCATCCTGAGAATTGAGGCGGACGATGACTTTGCAATCTGAGCAACAGGTACAGGTTCGCCCTGGAGTGGAGGCTTTGGTGTTCTCCCCCGGGCCACTGATGGCGAAGATTGGAGGCGGCAAACATATTTCGCGATTGCAATTCGAAGCTGTCGAGATGCTGCAAGCAGGAACTGTGGCCGATTGCGCGACCGTGAGCAATCTAGCGAACGCTTTGTGTCTAGAAGACGAGTTGGCGGCTACGGGGCTACGAGGGGAGCCTGATGCTACGCGGCATGGAGAGGAACTTGCAGCAGCCTATACGGCCGGTCGACTGGAGGGTCGTGGGGATCTTGAGAACGAATTCGCGGAGCGAGTGGCTGCAGAGAAAGCGCTTGTGATCCGGACAGTTAGCCGATTCAAAGAAGAGCGGGAGAGTTACTTTTCAGCGGTGGAAGGTGAAGTGGTAAAGCTGGCACTGGAGATTGCGGCACGAATACTGCATCGTGAAGTGCGGCTGGATCCGCTGCTTTTACAGGCTGTGGTGAAGGTTGCGCTGGGGAAGGTTGCAGACGAGAGCGGTGTTCTATTGCGAGTGCCGATGTCCGACGAGAGTGCATGGAGAAGATTGATAGAAGAGGCAGAGGCTGCGGACGTGAAAGTGCTTGGAGACTCACGTCAACAGACAGGCGACTGTGTTCTGGAGACGAGTGTCGGCAGAGTTGAGCTTGGCGTTGCAGCGCAGTTGGCGGAGATTGAAAGAGGTTTTTTTGACTTGCTCCAGCAGAGGCCTGCGTAATGGTGGAAGGAGCTGGTCTCGAGTCATATTTCAAGCAACTGGCTTCTCGACCCTGCTGGCGTTGGAGCGGGCGGGTGGTTGAAGCGAATGGACTGACGGTGGAGGCGGAGGGGCCGCCATGTTCGGTGGGTGAGTGCTGCGAGATATTGGATGGTAGGGGGGGACGTCATCGGGCGGAGGTGATCGGATTTAGAGGACGGCACGTGTTGGCTATGCCATTGGAAGCGACACAGGGGATTCGCTACGGGGATACGGTGCTGTCGATGGGGGTTACTCCTGGGCTGGGAGTTGGGGAGCATATGACAGGACGAATACTGAATGCTCTAGGGGTTCCGCTGGATGGCAGGGCTGCGCCGCGGGTGCTGCAGACGTGGCCCCTGGAGGGTACGATGCCGGGCCCAATGGAGCGTGAGCCAATCAAGGATCCACTGCAAACTGGGTTGCGGGTGATCGACGGAATGCTGACGGTGGGACGTGGGCAAAGGGTTGGAATATTTGGTGGATCGGGAGTGGGAAAAAGCACTCTGATTGGGATGATGACTCGAAATACTGCGGCTGACATAACAGTAGTTGGGCTGGTGGGGGAACGTGGGCGGGAGGTGAAAGAGTTTGTCGAAGATTCCTTGGGCGAGGAAGGGCTGCGGCGATCGGTAGTGCTGGTGTCGACTTCGGATCAGAGTCCGCTGCTACGTATGAGGGCGGCGATGGCAGCGACAGCAGTTGCGGAGTATTACGCCTCGCAAGGCAAGCACGTGCTGCTGGTGCTGGACTCGCTTACTCGCTATGCGATGGCAGCACGAGAGTTGGGACTTGCAGCGGGAGAGCCTCCGGCCAGCAAAGGGTATACCCCTTCCGTGTTTACTCGACTAGCTAAGTTGGTAGAGAGGGCGGGCAACTTTAGGACCGGAAGCATTACTGCGTTTTATACGGTGCTGATGGAGGGGGACGATCAGCAGGATCCGGTAGTGGACTCGGTGCGGTCGTTACTGGATGGACACATCGTATTGTCCCGGTCACTGGCTGCCGCCGGACAGTACCCTCCTGTTAATGTATTGGATTCGCTGAGCAGACTAATGCCGGCAGTTACAACGGATGAACATCGAGGGCGGGCAGCCGTGGTGCGACGGCTTCTTGCAGCGCACACGCGATCGGAAGATCTGGTACGGATTGGAGCATATAAGCCTGGGAACGATGAGGAACTAGACCGTGCTTTGCAAGCGCTGCCACAGTTACGAGGGTTTCTTGAACAGGCAAGCGCTGAGCGCGTCACGATGGAGCAGACAGTGGCGCAGCTAAGCGCTCTTGAGTTGTAAAGGATGCGACGACGGATTGAAATGCTGACGCGGCTGACAACACTGTATGGGGCCATTGAGTTTGTACGCTCGGCTGAATTACAGAGGCAGCTGTCGGCATTGCGTGGGACGGAATTGGCTATACAGAGGCAGGCTGGGATACTACAGGCGGCACGCGAAGCTGGTTGTGCTGCTCTCTTGGAGGGAAACCAGATGGAGGCCAGACTTGCGGAGACTGATGTGGCAATCACGGGTCGCCGAGGTGCAAGGCTACGGGCGTTCCGGAATGAGCAGGAGAGATCGTGTGCAGAAGCAGAAAGCGAGTACCAAGCAAGCAGGATTGAGAGCGAGCAGATGAAGCGACTGCGGAACGATGCATCGGCGAACGCTGAGATCGCTGATGGAAGACGCATACAAGCCGTGGCAGATGATCGATTTCTAGCACGAAGACGATGGATGGAGCGAAGGCCCGGCGGAGGGTGAGCTAACGCTAATTAACGCGCTCGCTAATTTGGCCACTGACCTGCATTTCTCGAGATGAGACTGAGGAGTAGAAGAGATGGTGACTTTGACATCTGAGATATCGCGGCGACCCGAGCATACGGATGAAAAAGAACCTTCGATGAGTGACGTGGGTGGAAGCACGTCGTTTGCAACTAGGCTCGAAGAATGTTTGGTCACGAGATCTCTCATGGGATCGCAGATGGAATTGACAGAGGCATCCTTGCAAAATCGTGGAGTTTCACGAGCAACGAATACGTTCGGATCGTCAAGCACGCGCACCTCTGACCTTCACAGTGCAGGCGAATGGGTAGTCAAGGAAGACACAGTTCAGGCTGCGGAAGCTTCTGAAATTAGGTCGGCTGCGGAAAACAGTGTACCGAAGGAACGATTTACAACTGTTGTGAAGGGTAGGCAGGTTAGCAACCGAACTGCTCATGATGTGGTTCCAATAATTATGGCTGGAAGAACCTCTGGAGGTAAACCGGTACCTCATCGCCTTCATTTGGAAGGTGTGACTTCTGCTTCGATCGGCGGAGTTAAGGAGCGAGAAATATTTCAGACGAAGCAGCCAGGAAATCATGAAGGGCCTAGGAGTGTCGAAGCTGAAGCTCTTTCTACGCTGGCCCAGATCCCTGACGAGGCGGCGTCGGCTGAGCGGGCTAGCTTGCTTGCTACATCTGTGGGAGCGGCTTCAGGTAGTTCTGGTCTGATAGCTAAGGCGCTGGGTGGAACCGACGAGGGGTCCGACGGCAATGGAAGAAGCGGTGTAAAGGCTGACCAGGTTGCGACCAGGGCGGTCGGCTCAGGCAAGCTAATTGCAGATCCGGGCGGGAAGCACATTCCTAAGCCTTCTGATGAAACCGTTATAGCCGGGCGGCCGGTGGTAGCGGGACAGGCAGGCGCTATCGGAACTACTGCGGTTGGAAGGGACTCTGGTCAAGCAGATGTTCTTGTCACTAAAGTCGAGACTCCAGGAGTAACGGGAGTGGTGGCAAGGGCACATGTTGCGGTGAGACCAGAGCGGCCTGACGTGACAGCGGCTGGTCCAACAAATACTTCAGTCGCGGCTGAGGCTGAAAGAGCAGGGCCGTTGACAGCGGGTTCCTCCGTCCGAAGTGGATATGAACGGGGAGACAGTGCTAATCAAGGGATTATCGTAACGTCTCCACACAGTCTTGAAGTAGGAGTCGCGAACGGTTCACACGGGTGGTTGAAGATTCGCGCGGAAGTGGACGGCAACGTGGTCACGGCCTCGTTGTCGGCTCGCTCAAACGCTGGACAGGAGATGCTGCACAGAGAATTGCCTGCCTTGGCTAGCTATCTGCAAGAGGAGCGAGTTGCGGTACATTCTGTGGTGGTCGAAAAGAGCGCTGGTGGCTCCTCGCTGCCGGGGGAAGCGAGCAGCGACTCAGGAGATGGGGCGGGAGCGCGCGACAGTGGTCTGTCTGATCGACGACATGGGGAGACTGAGGTTGAGCCCTGGGGCGATGGCGAGGAAGCTTCGTCGTATAGCGGAACGGACAGTGTAGGTCTGCAGCTGGGAGTGTACGGCAACATAGGAGGCTGGCTAAACGTAAGAGTGTGACAGGGGTAGTGTAATTCACGAGTGTCAAACAAATAGCACGAAGAACTTAAGGAGAGATGGCGATGAATAGTTTGGTGAGCAACCTAGTTTCAGTAGCAGGATCCGCCGCAGGGGCGAGGATAAGCTCAGCGCTTTTGCCCCAAGGAGCGGCGGCGCGTGCTGCTACTGTCGCAACAACGACTACCGGAAAAACAGCTACTGTGGGAGCCTCGACTATTACTTCGAGCGACTTTCTAACGCTGCTGGTAAGTGAGTTGAAGAATCAGGATCCAACGCAGCCGACGGATCCTAATGCCTATGTGCAGCAATTGGTTGGAGTGAACAGCCTGCAGCAGTTGATTCAGATCAACCAGGGATTGACAACGATCGAGCCGACAGGTGTGACCACAGCTGCGTAGAGGCACGACCGGAAATACAACGTCATTTGGATGCTGAACGACATGAGAACGTGCAGCGCGGCGAATTACTAACCAGGAACCACAAAGGGGATAAAAATGGCATCATTTTCGATTGCGTTGACAGGATTACAGGCTGACACAGTTGCACTGAATACGGTGGGTAATAATCTTGCGAATTTAAACACAACAGCGTTCAAGAAGCAGAGCACTTCTTTTGAAGATCTGTTTTACCAGCAGATTGGCACTTCTGGCTCAAACAACGCAATTCAGGTGGGCGTAGGAACAAAGGTGTCTGGAACGGCGACTAGCTTTTTGCAAGGGAGTCTATCTACGACTGGAAACTCAACGGATATGGCATTGAGTGGGGATGGATTTTTTGTAGTGCAGCAAGGCGGCGTTCAATCACTAACGCGAGCTGGCAACTTTCAACTGGATGCCTCCGGCAATTTGACCACTGTGGATGGCGCAAGAGTGATGGGCTATGGGGCTGCGAATGGTTTGATCAATTCAAATAGCTCGATATCTTCGTTACAACTTCCGGTTGGCACGACTCAATCCGCAAGAGCTACACAGAACGTCGGACTTACAGCTAACTTGAATGCTGGAGCTTCGGTGGGGACACAGTTTTCTACTCCGTTGACGATGTACGATTCGTTGGGACAGACTCACGCTGCGACGATTACCTATACAAAGACTGGAGCTAATGCCTGGGGCTACGCGGTGGCGCTGCCAGCCGGAGATGCATCAGGAGCTACTAACAATACAGGGGCCTTGAATTTCGACTCAGCCGGCATGCTGACAGCGCCTGCAGCGAATGTCACTGGTATCAGTTTTACTGGCATGGCAGATGGAGCAAGTAACCTGAGCTTCAACTGGAATCTTTATGACGCCAGTGGCAACCCAACCATTGCGCAATCCACGGCGACATCGTCTACTACCGGAACTAGTCAGGATGGATGCGCGAGCGGAGTTTACCAGAGTTTTTCGGTAGACGGGAGTGGAGTGATTACAGCTTCGTTCAGCAATGGACAGACGTCAGCTGTCGGTCAAGTAGCGGTTGCTTCGGTAGCAAATGAACAGGGGCTAGTCTTGGCTGGGAATAACAACTTCAAAACTACGGCAGCATCTGGCCTTGCAAGCGTCGGGGTAGCAGGAGCTGGTGGCCGCGCTTCGATCCAAGACAGCGCATTGGAGCAATCCAATGTTGATATTTCTACTGAGTTTGCCAACCTGATTGTCGCGCAACGAGCGTTTGAAGCCAACTCAAAGACAGTTACTGCGTTTGATACGGTTACCCAGGAGACGATCGGCATGATCCGGTAAGTGACTGCCAAAGGCTGTCGGGTGGGAGGGGGTGCAAGGCTGATGGAGCCTGGTCACCTCCTTTTGCCGTTTAGGCTCTGACAGAATTCGCAGGCCGTAGTTAAGAGTTTGCTAATGCCGAGGTGATGAGGATTGGAACCTCAGGTGCATCGAGTTCAGGCATTATGGCGAGTTCACCAGTGATTGTTGATGCGCGGGCTGTGGGTTCAGCAAAAGTAGCGATTGTGCCTTTGATCGCAGCGGTAATTATTGCGGTGGTGGTTTCGGTGTCTCTGCTGGGTGGAGCAGGGTATTACCTGATCAAGAGTGGACGACTGACGTTGCCAGCCTCTACCCCAGTCGCAATCAAGTCAGCTCCGGCTCTTTTGCCCACCACGCATGAGCTGGTACTGGAGCCAGTGGTTGTGAATCTTGAGGACGGAGATGGTAAGGCGTATTTGCGAGTGGGTTTGACACTTCGCATAGTGGACCCGGATGAAAGAAAAGAATCCAAGATTAAGGAAGAAAACCCCAAAGAGGCCAGGAGTGGGGCTGAAGGCGAGGCTGCGATTCGCGACACAGTACTAGCAGTGCTGGGCCACCAAACAGTTGGTGACCTGTTGGCTGCGAACGGCAAGGAACAATTGAAGCTGGCGCTAAAGGCTGCGCTGGTTCAACACAATCCTGAGCTAAAGGTCGCGGATGTGTTCTTCACTGAGTTTCTAGTGCAGCAATAGATGTTTGCTCTTGGTCTAGAAACCATCGAGCGACTTGGAGAGAGCAATGTCAAAGACAGAACTGGCGACCCGTGCCGCTGAGACTGCGCTGATGTACGGCGTACAGGAAACGGGCCTGGTGCCGCAGGCTCCATGGATGACAAGAATCGAGGAGCATGCATCGTGGCCGGTGATAGCTCATTTACCGATCACCTTGATTGCTCGTACGTCGCTTAGCAAGTTCAAGGTTCGAGATCTGTTGCGCCTTGAAGCGGGACAGGTGATTGAAAGCCTCTGGCCAGTTGTTGAAGACGTGCCGCTCGTAGTGGGTCAGGTGAAGTTGGGATGGTGTGAGTTTGAGGTCGTAGATAAGCAGATAGGTGTGAGGTTAACGAGACTGGCTTAGGACTTCTCGCTAGGTTGCAGGGAAAGGGATCGATGCAAATTACAAGACGAACAGGTCAGAATGCCGCGTTGAAGATGCCTATCAATACAGAGGGGTTGGCAGGTTGGCTGCTTGCACGCTTTGGGATATGGCGAGGAAAGCCAATGGCGAAACAGAAACAGCTTCAACTAGTTGAGACACTGCCGCTCAGTGGGCGGCGACAGCTGATGCTAGTTGAGTGTGGCGGTGAGCAGTTCCTAGTAGGTGGAGGTCCAGAGAGCGTCGAGGCAATCGTTAGAGTGGCGGTTCATGCCTGTGCGGCGCAGAGGCATGAACTGTGATGCGTATGAAGTACTTTTCCTGGCCGGTGATCTTTCTGGCGCTGGTTGTTCCTCTTTGTGCTAGAGCGGATGCTGTTTCGCAAGGAAGACGGTTGGCTGCTGATGCAAGTAACTCCGCCTCATTTTGGGTAAAAGGCTCCGCGGGCAGCCCTCTTGCCCAGCGAAGCCGAGAGGGGAACCGCCCAAACATTGTAAGTGGAATTAAAACGGGGTCGAACGAGGCTACAAAGACCACAACTATCGCGGAAGAGGTGGTAGGAGGAAAAAGTACGCCGTGGTCGATCGTTGTGGGCCTTACTTTATTGACGCTCTTGCCTGCACTGCTACTCTCTATGACGCCTTTGGTTCGGCTACTGGTGGTATTTCACTTTTTGCGTCAGGCGCTCGGCACACAGACCGCTCCTTCCAATCAGGTACTGATGGGATTGGCGTTAATGATGACGTGGTTTCTTATGCAACCAGTCCTGTTACAGGTGGAGCAGCAGGCACTAACACCCTACCAGGCGGGGAACATCTCCGGCATGGAGGCGTTGGATCGCGGAGTTCAACCGGTGAAGCATTACATGCTCCATTATGCGCGGGAGAAGGATCTGGCGGTATTTGTGGCGGCCTCTATGACTGTAAGGCCGAGGAGTACAGAGGAATTACCTATTCAGGTGGTAGTTCCTGCATACATTCTAAGTGAGTTAAAGGCCGGATTTCAGATTGGTGCTGTGCTGTTTCTCCCGTTTTTACTGGTGGATCTGGTGGTAGCGAGTGTGACGACTTCCATTGGCATGATGCAACTGCCGCCAGTAGTGATATCGACGCCATTGAAAATTCTGCTGTTCGTGATGGTGGATGGCTGGAATCTTCTGGCAGACCAGTTGATCAAGAGCTTTTAGCAGTTAGGCAATGTAACCAAGGCAATGACATGAGTCCAGATCAGACTGTAGAGATAATGCGACGGCTACTGATTGAAGCGATGATACTTAGCGCTCCTCTCCTCATTGCGGCTTGCCTGGTGAGCCTGTTGGTAAGCCTGCTCCAGACGTTGACGAGTGTGCAGGAGCAGACGCTGACGGCGGTACCACGGCTGGTAGTTGTGTTTTTAGTGGCAATGGCTTCGATGCCATGGACGGTGCATCGACTCGTGGGCTTCACGTTTCGGATGTTCACAAACTTTCATCGGTACCTAGGGTAGACATGACGACGACTGGAGAAGTAAGCGGCTTAGTTAATAATTGGCCCCAGTACCTGATAACGGGGATGTTAGTGATGGTCCGGCTGAGTGGGCTAATGGTTTTCGCGCCAGTGTTCTCGTCGGCGGCGATTGCGCCACGAATCAAAGCTGGATTTGTGATTTCACTGACGCTGCTATTAACACCAGCCGTGGCGGCCGTGCCGGGCGCCCGTGCTTCGCTGGACATGAAATCGTTGCTCGGCGAGCTTGGTATTGGCCTCGTGTTTGGGCTTTCACTGACGTTGTTGAATGAGGCGTTGATGTTTGCCGGGACTTTGTTAGGGATGGAGTTCAGCTTCTCGCTGGTCAATCTGATGGATCCAAATTCAAAGGTTGAGACACCGGTTCTGGGGCAGTTGCTTGGCTGGCTCGGGGTATTAGTGGTGATTGGGGCGGGACTGGATAGAAGCCTTATAGCAGCGATGGTGCGAAGTTTCTGCGCTGTTCCAGTTGGTCGTGCGGTTATCCAGGCTAAGACAGGTGCAGCACTGGCGGTGATGGCTAGCGGAATATTTCTAGCTGGGTTGCAGTTGGCCGCACCGGTGATTGCGGCTGCGATTGCGGTGGAAGTAACCATCTCCCTGGTGGCGCGGTTATCGCCACAGTTGCCAGCCATGGTGGTGAGCGTTCCGCTGAAGACCATGGCTTCGTATGTGGTGTTGATCGGTAGCCTGGCAGTGTGGCCCCACTGGATTGAGCAGCACTTTACAGCATTATTAGACGCGGCGGTAAAGCTAATGGCTACGCCATGAGGGCCGCCGCGTGAGTGAAAAGGGTACAGAGCAAGCTACTCCGCAAAGAAAGAAGAAAGCGCAGGAGCGCGGGGACAGCGTTCGCAGCCGTGAATTGCTTTCTGCGATGGCGATGCTGGGTGGGGTGATCACGCTAGGGGTGACTGCTCAAGGGTTCGTGACTAGTTGGGGGAGTGTATATGTCGATAGCCTACGCTCCGCTGCAGTGCGAGAGATTGGCGGGGACCAGAGTTGGAGTGACGCTATCCAGCGGATGCTGGCGCCAGCGCTGATGCCTGTCGGGATAGTGATGGCGGCTAGCTTTGCGGGTGCGTTGATTGCTGGAGTGGTGCAGGGTGGCGGTGTTTCAATTCACCCAAATGCAGTGGGGATGAAGTTCTCAAAGCTGAATCTGATTACGAATTTGGGAAATTTGATAAGTCTGCGAACTGTGACGCGGATGGCGAAGTCGATGGTCCCCGCGGCAGCGATGGTGATGTTTGGATGGGGCGGTTTGAAGACGTTGATGCTGCCGATGCCGGTGATGAGCCTGTTGAGACTGCCCGCTATGTTTGCAACGGCATACAAGCTCGCGTTGGATGCTGCGTGGTTGACCCTTGCATGGTCCGGATTGGACTACGCGATGGAGTGGAGGAGCTGGAATGAGCGGCTAAAGATGAGCAAGCAGGAGATGCGGGAAGAGATGCGGGATGCTATGGGAAATCCGCAGATCAAGGGGAGGATACGACAGATCCAGATGGCGATGCGCAGACGGAGGGTGAAAGCTGATCTGAGCAGGGCCAGCGTGGTGATTACGAATCCGACACACTACGCAGTCGCCTTGGAGTTCAGCTTTGAGACGATGTCGGCGCCGACAGTGGTGGCTAAAGGGCGCGACCTCTTAGCGGCGGAGATTCGTGAGGAGGCACGATGGCTGGGCATTCCCTTGATTGAAAATCCTCCGCTGGCACGAAGTCTATACCGAACAGTGGATCCAGGGCAGTCGATTCCTTTTGAGTTGTATGCGGTGGTGGCAGGAATTCTGGCTTATCTCTATCGCCAGAAGGTCGAAGAGCGAATGCGGAGAGACAGAGATGCAGAGATTCTGCGACAGCGGGCGGGAGTTCATAGAGAAATATTGCGGCCAGCAGGACAGGCCAGTTCTGGTGGCAGAAAGTGAGTGAAGTCTTGGTGAAGAGCAGGAGTGGATTTTCGACGGCAAAGTTGCAACCTTTACTGTTACCCGTGACAGCGATCGGCATGGTGTTCGTGATGCTGATACCTGTGCCGAGTTTCATGCTGGACATATTACTGGCGGCGTCGATAACAGCCTCAGTAATTGTTTTCCTGACAGCGATTCAGATTCGCAAGGCAGTTGATTTCTCTGTGTTTCCGACTCTTTTGTTGCTGCTGACATTGTTTCGACTGTCATTGAACCTAGCTTCAAGTCGCAGGATCCTGTTGCATGGGCATGAGGGAACGCATGCTGCTGGCGCGGTGATTGAGGCGTTTGGTCAGTTTGTGGTGGGTGGCAATTATGTGGTTGGGTTTGTGCTGTTTCTAGCGCTGATTGCGATCCAATTTCTGGTGGTAAGTCATGGTGCGGTGCGAACGGCAGAGGTGACGGCGCGATTCACTTTGGATGCTCTGCCGGGCAAGCAGATGGCGATCGACGCTGACATGAACGCAGGGTTGATTGACGAGCAGGGTGCACGAAAGCGTCGTCAGGCAATTGCCCGGGAGGCTGAGTTTTACGGTGCGATGGATGGCGCAGCAAAGTTCAATCAGCGGGATTCTCTGGCGACAATTCTGATTACGGGAATCAACATTGTGGCGGGGTTGTTGATCGGAGTACTGCAGCAGGGCGCGGATCTGGCTACGGCGATGAAAACTTACACGATTCTGACGGTTGGCGATGGGTTGGTGACGATGATCCCCAGCCTGCTCGTGTCAATCGCTGGCGGGATGGTGCTGACACGAGCTTCGTCTGCGGGAACCTTGAATAGCGAACTGGGTACTCAACTTCTGCGTGGACGTAACACTCTGTGGATCGCGTGTGGTGTGTTGCTGGGGCTTGCCTTGATTCCGGGGTTGCCGAAGCTGTCTTTTGTACTGATGGCAGCTGGGGTGGCGATGATGGCACGCCGACTGCCTGCGGCTAAAGATGAGGCTGCGCTGGCTGCAGAGGAAGCTGCTGAAGCTGCCGTCGGAACTGGGAACAAAGGCCCGGCCGTAGATGCCGTGAAGGGCGAGAACCTTGCGTCTCTATTGAAGATGGACGAGCTGACATTGGAGATTGGATTCCAACTGATCTCGTTGGTGGATGAAAAGCAGGGTGGTCAGATGTTGAACCGGGTTCGCGCACTGCGGCGGCATCTGGCGACGGAGCTTGGATTTATTGTTCCGGCTGTTCATATTACGGACAATCTGCGATTGAAGCCGCGGGAGTACGTGGTGAGTGTGCGCGGCGTAGAGATCGCTCGATGGCAGACCGAGCAGAGCTGTCTGCTGGCGGTGAATGCAGATCCTAAGGCGCGGCCACTGGCCGGGGTGGAGACACGTGAACCGGCGTTTGGCGTGATGGCGCGATGGATCCAGCCGGGTTTGGAAGAGTCAGCGCTGGCAGCGGGCTACTCCGTAGTGGACCAGACCACGGTGATCGGGACGCACCTCGGGGAGTTGATTCGACGCCATGCGCATGAACTGCTGGGGCGTCAGGAGGTGAAGCGACTGCTGGACAGCATGAATGAGAACTATCCAAAGCTGGTGGAGGAGTTGGTTCCAAAGCTGATGACACTGGGCGAGGTGCAGCGGGTGTTACAGCAGTTGCTGCGTGAGCAAGTATCGATACGGGACTTGGGAGCGATCCTCGAAGTGCTGGTGGAGGTGGCGCCACATTCAAAGCAGATGGTGCATCTGGTGGAGAGCGTGCGGCAGTCCCTGGGCCGAGGTCTGATTCATCCGCTGCTGGATGCGGACGGCGGATTGCGGGTGCTGATACTTGAACCGGCGCTGGAAGCGGAGTTAGTGAACACGTTTGATCCGCAGAGCGCAGGGCTTTTGATTGGCGATGGATCGCGAACCTCAGGCGCACCTACGGATTATCTAAGGCGGCTGGTGGAGTCTGTGAAACGCCTAACCGGTGGGGCCTCGTCTGCGGCACTCCCCGTGCTTCTTTGTTCAAGTCCAGCCCGCTATCACTTGCGGCGATGGCTGGAGCCGTTTCTGCCGAAGGTAACAGTGCTGGCTCCTGGTGAGATACCGCCGGAGATCAGGGTCCGGAGTGTAGGGACGGTTGGTTGAATTTGGTGTTCGTCGATTCAAGGTTATGCAGGGCTAAGGACACGGAGGAATTGATGAGTACAGGAAATCCGATTAACGCAGAGTTATTGAAGGGATTGCAGGAGAGAGCGGGCTATCTGGATGGGCAGCTCTTGTTTGATGGGGCGTCTTCTACGGATGCGTTGTTGACAGTTCTGCCGCCTTTGTTCCGGCCCTTCACAGGCGAGACTCAAAGTGTCAGTGACAATACGGAGGGTGGGATAGCAACGGAGCGTGACCGTCTGCTGATGGAACACTTGCCGACGGTGCGCTATATCGCGCGACGCATCCATGAGCGGCTGCCGCAGCACATTGAGATGGAGGATCTGATCTCGGCTGGGGTCGTGGGGCTGATTGATGCATTCGCAAAGTTTGACCATGACAAGAAAGTGCAGTTCAAGAGCTACGCTCAATTTCGAATTCGCGGAGCAATCCTGGATTCTCTGCGCACATTGGATTGGAGCCCGAGAGAGCTTCGACGTAAGGGACGAGCAGTGGAAGAGGCAATCCGATCCGTGACGCAGAAGTTGGGCCGGGCTCCTGGGGAAATGGAAATTGCGGCTGAGATGGACCTCAGTCTAGAGGGCTATCAGCACCTGCTAGGAGATTTGAAGGGATTGGAGATTGGAAGTCTCCATATGGAGCGATCTGAGAATTCCGGGGATGAGGAACTGGCATATATCCCGGGGTCTCCGGAGGACAGCCCGCTGTTTCGCTGCCTGAAGGGAGAGATGAAGCAGTGCCTGATTGATGCGATAGAAGACCTGCCTGAAAAGGAGCGAATGGTCCTGACACTGTACTACTACGAGGAACTGACGATGAAGGAGATCGGACAGACGCTAGGTGTGGTGGAGTCGAGGGTGTCTCAGATTCACTCGTCGGCAGTGGTGCGGTTACGAGTCGCGTTAGCAAATCTTGGGAGTGGTGCTGCAGCGGGTGCGAAAACGACAGTGAGCAAGTTGCCACGCAAATTGCGCTAACTCAGAGAATGAGCTTCAGGACAAAGGCAACTTTCAACCGCGAAAGGGAGATGGATGGAGAAGCAATTAGGTCAGGAGAGTATTGATGCGCTGTTTGCAGCAGCGCAAGCTTCCGCGCCTGAATCGGTCGGGGGAGCCAAGGCTGGAACACCAGAGATCTATAACTTTAGCCATGCAGGTCAGATCAGTAACGATGAACTGAGAGCGATCAGCATGGTGAATGACCAGTTTGCGCGCAACCTGATGCACACGCTGGGTGGGTGGTTACGAACACGTTTTGAAGTGAGGCTGGTAGCCGGAGAGCAGTTGTCTTACGGTGAATTTGTCGGTCGGCTATCGAAGCCAAACTACGTTTGCTCGATCTTGCTTGAACCGTTCGACGTCCTGGGATTGCTTGAACTCGACTTGGCGCTTGCGTCTCCTATTGTTGATGTTTTATTGGGAGGCGAGGGGCAGGCAGCGGCCGTGCGCGAGTTGACCGATATCGAGGAAGAGATATTGGGCTCAGTCCTCAAGATCGTGGTGCAGGAACTGAATGTTGCCTGGCATCCGGTTGGACTACAACTTGCGTTTTCAAAGCGAGAATCGGATTCCCAGATTCAGCGAATTTTGGGTCCGAGCGAGAAGATGCTGTGTGTGAGTTTCGAGGTTCGAATGCCAGAGGCCCAGGGAGTTCTGAATTTATGTCTGCCCGCATCGGTGCTGAATGCGATTTTGCGGCGTTTGATTGTAGAAGGGGACCGTCCGCGTCGGAGATCAAAGGAGGCACAGGTGCGGATGCGACAGTTGATGGGTGAAGCAAAGGTAGGCGCCGTCCTGCAATTTCCAGCGATGCGCTTGAGGGCTAGAGAGATCGCGTGCTTGAAGCTGGGAGCTGTCCTGCGGCTGCCGCTACCAAGACACGCCGATGCTGAGATGCGAGTTGGAGGTGTGAAGATTGGATGGGCGCATCCAGTGCGCACTGGAGAACATCGTGGAGCGCAGATGGAGTCTGGAAGCTGTACTGCTGCGGTTCTAGAGACGGCGAGTGTGAATTGAGAGAGGCGAGCAACATGGAGAAGTCTGAGGTCGCGGGATTGCCGCCTGAACTTGGTGGGACAGAGTCCTCGCTAGCACTGCTGTATGACATTGAGCTGGATGCCACGATACAGTTTGGGTCACGGGAGATGCCATTACGGGAGGTACTAGAACTGGGACCAGGAGATGTAGTGGAGTTGGACCGGCATGTGTCGGAGCCGGTGGACCTGGTCGTGGGGGACCGGATCGTCGCACGGGGCGAAGTGGTGGTGGTGAGCGGCAACTTTGCACTACGGATTATCGAGGTAGCAACGCCGCAGATGCGGCTGGAGAGCATACGATGTCTTTTCTAGATGAGAACAGTGGACGTAGTGAGAGTGTCCAAAACGGTGATGCGCCTGGGTTAAATGCGGCTTTTTCGCTAAGCAGGGACGTATACCGACAGAGGGCAGTTACGGCTTTCGACCCTGGAAGGATGGAAGCGGAGCAAGTATCGACGAAGCGCCGGACCTGTGGAAACTCTGACTGTTCTGGTGGCTGGGCGATGCCTTGGAGAAATCGGCGTCGACCAGTATTTGAAGGTCATTGGGGCTGCAGCGGGCGTTGCGTGTTAGCTGTTGTGCGAGCAGCACTTCGACGGGAGCAGGGAAATCAGAAGGCGGCACCCGCATCGGAACGCCATCGACACAGAGTTCCGCTGGGATTGGTCATGCTAGCTCAGGGATGGATTACACATCCGCAATTACAGACTGCGTTGGCTCAACAGCGGGCAAGCGGGACCGGAAGAATAGGAGATTGGCTGGTGTCCGAGTGTGGACTGGAGGCGGAGCAGGTCACCCGGGGCCTAAGTGTCCAGTGGGGGTGTCCTGTGTTAACGATGGAAGGATTTTCTCCTCGGGATATGGCACTCGTAATGCCCGGAGTATTCGTCGAAGAGTTTGCAGTACTGCCTCTGCGGATTGCAGGATCGCGCCTGATCTACCTGGCGTGGGAAGATCGGGTTCAGGCGTCAGTTGCGTTTGCGGTAGAGCGCATGTCGGGATTGAAAGCGGAGAGTGGATTGCTGGATTCAGCACAATTGAAGGCGGCTCGAACCCGTCTGCTGGAATGTGATGCAGTGCCAACTACCGTCGAGACGCTTGGCGACGAGGACAGCCTAGCGGCCCGGATAACCGCCGTATTGGAACAGCAGCAGCCCGTGCAATCACGACTGGTGCGTTTGCATCAATATTGTTGGCTGAGGATATGGATGGAGAGCGGGACTAAGGGCAAGGCGGGAGACGTGCCTACGAGTAGCGAAGATATGCGTGACTACATCTTCACGATTGGACCAGGCACTTAACCTTTAATTGAGTTATAAGAGCAGAGGTCAGACTGGAAAGGGTTGTTTCTTGTCTAGAACTAAGAGACGCGGGCGGTCAAAATGCAGATCCAGACAGTGACCGACCGTCAATAGCGGGTCCAGTCGAGCTTTCTTCAGTGCCCGTATTGGGGCCTAGACCTAATTTGATAATTGCGCGGGAATCAGGAACAAGCTTAGTTTGCCAGCCGTTGTCGGACTGAAGCTTCTGCATGGCGGATTCGGTCTGCGCGTCCCATACACCACTGGGCTCTCCTGAGAGATAGCCTGACTTGATAAGCGCGGTCTGGATCTGTGTGGCGCGGGTGCTATCGATGCCGACCTGCGAAGTGTGCTTGACGCCACTCTTAGTATGGTGGCTAAACAACTTAGGGGAGGTAGGGCCACGGCGTGCGTGGGTCATCGCGACCGAAGGCATTGCCGTTGCCAGAAAGAGAGTCGAGCTAAGGAGAATTCGACTAAGCTGCATTGTGGCTTTTCACCTTGTATTTCTTAGTTTCGTAATTCAGGAATTACGAAACCTGATTCACTGGATAGCATATATCTATGGTGTGGTTGCCGCAACAGGAAAGGTTGCCCACTTCTGGGGGATATTTATCCTGTTGAAGCAAAGGTTAGTGAAGTAATTTGGACGCGTGGAAACTTGCCACGCGTCCAAATAGTCGAAACTTCCAAGCTATGGCAAAGTGCCGCCGACGTATGAATTGCCCGAAGTACGTACGTCGCGAATAACAAAAACTACGTCGTCCTTCGATTTGAGGTTCTTAACGATGGCCTTGTAGCTGGCTTCATCGGTGACTGGATGCTTGTTGATCTCCGTGATGACCTGACCTTTACCTAGGTTGATTTCATCGGCAAACGATCCGGGACGGACACTGGTCACCATAACGCCACCCTGAACGCCGAGCTTTTTCTGAACGGCAGGCGGGACGGCGGATACGGTTATGCCGAGCGTGTTTTGTCCGGCGTCGGCCTCCTCGGGGGTGGAAGTGTCGTCTGCGTCGGCGCCTGTGATTTCAGCGTAGGTCTTGGCGCGGTCACCAATGCTAACGTTGGCGGAATTTTGTTTGCCGCTGCGAAGGTATCCGAGCTTGACCGAAGAACCGACCTTGCGCGCTGAGATGTCGGCGACCAAGTCGTCCCCATCTTTAATATTGCGGCCGTCGATGGATATGATGACGTCGCCGGGTTGGATACCAGCCTTGGCTGCGCCGCCGCTGGGGGTGACCGTGCTGACGATAACGCCATTGCTGAAGCCGTACATGCGACCAACGGCGGAGCTTAAGCCTGACTGGAAGCTGATACCGATAGAGCCTCGAGTAACTTTGTGCTCGGGGCCGATGAGCATGTTGTACACCTTGACGATGGTGTTGGCCGGCATGGCAAATCCGACGCCTTGCGAGCCCATGGACTGTGTATAGATCGCTGTGTTCATGCCAACGACGTTCCCAGCCATATCTACAAGCGGACCGCCAGAATTGCCGGGGTTGATGGCTGCATCGGTCTGGATGAAGCGCTGGAACTGGCTTTGAGATACGCCATTGGGACTTGGTTCATCGATGGAACGATTCTTGGCCGAGACGATTCCAGCCGAGACCGTCTGCGATAGGCCGAAGGGGCTACCAATGGCAAGAACCCAGTCGCCGACCTGGGCGCTGTCGGAGTTGCCGAGCTTGATGCTCGGGAGGGGATCTTTGGTCTCAATCTTAATGACGGCGATGTCTGTGTCCTTATCGACGCCAACGACCTTTGCCAGCCGCCCGGAGTCACCAGGGCCGCCGTCGGGGTCTGTAGATAGCTTGACGTAGATCTTGTCTGCCTTATCGACGACGTGGTTATTAGTGATGATGTAGCCACGAGGATCGACGATGAAACCGGAGCCGAGCGCTCGGCGTTCGGCTGCATTCACGCCGCCATCCTCGTCATCGCCACCCTGACCGCCGAAGAAGCGGTTAAAGAAGTCCTGCATGTCGCCGGGAGAAGGCTGCCCGTCTTCGCCGCCAGGAGGGTGACCAGGAGGCAGTGCTTGGCCGCGTCTCCGGGTGGGGCGGTTGGTGGACTTTGGGAGCGACTCGGTATTGATGTTTACGACCGCAGGTCCTACCTGCTTGACGATTTGCGAGAAACCGTTTGAAAGGGTGGCTGGAGAAGGGATTACCAGAGGCTTGGCATCAGAGCTGTCAAGGGCCTGTTCTTTTCCGCTAACGCCATGAGTGAGCACAGAGCCGACAATGATGCCTACGGAGAGTGTCGCGAGAAGCGTAAAGGTAGTCATCAGACGATGGCTGCGGAGACGGTCCATGAGAGTAGAGATGGTGCGATTCGGTGCGTCCATTAGTAAGTCTGACCTCATTTCGTGCAGTACGATACGCCGAGCCCAAAAGAGCAGGCGAAAAATCGAGTATAGCCGTTTGCCTTGTCTCTGCGATGGGAGACGTTGACAGCACGGCACGGTTGTTTAGACGCGGAGATGCACCAAAGGTGTTCGTGGGGGTTAACTGGGATGAGTGGGGAGCGGACTGGGGGATGTGAGGAGTTCCGTGAAAGCCATCCCCGAGAGTATGAGCGCAGCGCCAGAGAGGGAGCGAGGGGCCATGTGCTCGTGGAGCAAGAAGAACGCGGTGAAATAGGCAAAAACTGGCTCCAATGTGAGAAGGAGTGCGGTATGAGTCGGGGGAAGATGTTGCTGGGCCCAACTCTGGATAGTGAAGGCGGCGGCAGTCGCAAGCAGACTGGTAACCGCGAGGGCGATGAAAAGGGGGCGAGTCAGGGTCAGGTGGGGCCTTCCTCCCAGTGGAAGCGTGATTAGCATGACGATGGCCGCTACACCTATCTGCAGTGTGGCCAATTGACCGGCTGGAAGTCCCGGAGACGTGTGGGCAAGGGCGAGGAGGTGTCCAGCGAAGGCGATGGCGCAAGCGAGGGTGAGGAGGTCACCGAACCCTATCGTGGCAAAGATGTACCTCATGTGCGTTCCTGAGGGAGTGGTGAGGAGTAAAAGGCCAGCGAAGGCAAGGAGTGCTCCGAAGGCTGCATTCCAGCGGGGTGCGCGAGCTCCGACAGGGCGAAGTAAGGGGAAAGCTGTAAGGATCGGGACGAAGACGACCACCAGTCCGGTAATGAAGGCAGATTTGGCAGGGGTAGTGCGGGCGAGGCCGGCGGTTTGAAACTGGTAGCCGGCGGCAAGAAGGATTCCGACGACCGTGCCGGAGATGAGAGCGCGACGCGAGAGGTGCCGGAGATGTCGGTGGTTGACGATGGCCAGCGCGACGAAGGCAAGGGACATGCGGAGAAGGTTGAAGAGGAGGGGAGAGACATCCTTGAGAGCGTCTTTGACCAGGGCGAAAGTCGCTCCCCAGATAGCGACGACGAAGAGGAGTAGCAGGTGGGCCAGGGTGCTGGGGCTAATGCGACGGATCATCTAATTTCCTGACGGCAGAGGAGCCGAATAGACTACTTCACCGTTGAGGACGGATACAGCGGCGAGGAGAAGAGTGCTGATAATAAAGGGCTTCAAGGAGTTTGTCTCTCAAGAGGGGTAGGTGGCTTCGGAGATGAGATGGGCGGTGTCGAGGAGGGTGAGGAAGATACGGCGGAGTGCGGTTTCGCGGCCGGTGGGGTCATACCATTCCTGCAGGGTATGTATGCCACCTCCGGAGCCGCCAGCACCGATGGCGATGGCCGGAATGCCCAGAGCCAGGGGGATATTGGCGTCGGTGGAACCGATACGTTGCTCAGTTCGGAGGGTTAGGTGGCGGTCGACCGCCCGAAGGGTGTGAAGGAGAGGCGAAGAGTCAGGAAGAGCCGCCGCTGGGCGATTTCCGATGGTGTCAATGTGGAGTATTGGTGGAGCGAATGCGGTGTTTAGTCTGGCTGTCTCGCCAGCAAATGTTTTGATGGTGCTTTGGAGGATGTTGCGGACGTCGGTCTCTGTAGCGAGGAGTTGCTCGGGGTCGGTTGAGCGCAGATCGAGGAGAGCGGTGGCGGACTCGGGGATGGAGTTGATGGAGGTGCCGCCGGAGATGTGCCCGACGTTGAGGGTGGTTCGGGGGGTGGTGGGGAGCTTGAGGTGGGAGAGGTCAGCGAGGGCGCGGCTGAGGATGAAGATGGGGTTTGGGGCACCGGCGTCGGTCCAGGAGTGACCGCCGGGACCTGTGATGGTAACGCGGAGGCGCCGGCTGCCGAGACCTCGGGTGACGACAGTGTTGCTGCCACAGCCTTCGAGGGCTATAGCGGCGGCAATGCGGTTCCGGTAGGGCTCGTGGGAGAAGAGGTGGCGCATGCCGCGGAGGTCGCCTTCGCCTTCTTCTCCTACGTTTGCGGCGAAGAGGATGGGAATGGGCAGGGAGATGTTGGCGTAGCGGATGGCCGCTGCTATTGCGAGCAAGCCGGTGAGTCCGGCACCGTTGTCGCAGATTCCGGGCGCGAGGATGCGGGGGCTGTCTGGATCTTCGGTTGGGTTACAGGAGGTTCCGGCGGGGAAGACGGTGTCCAGATGGGCCGAGATAAGGAGGCAAGGGGGTGAACTTGTATTGTGATGTTGGCTTGATATGGGAGGATCTGGAGCTAGTTCAGCGAGTGCGTTACCTTCGGCGTCGAGGTGGATCTTGGTGAGGCCGAGTTGCTGGAAGCGGTCAAGGAACCACTTTGCGCGGTCGGACTCGGCGAAGGGTGGAGCGGGGATTCGGACGAGGTCAAGCTGCCACTGTCGGAGTTGAGGCTGGTGGAGGTGGAGCCAGTGGAAGGCACGATGGACGGCAGTCAGGCTGGCTAGTCTGGTGATGCGACGTTGGGCGCTGGCGGCAGGCATCAGGATTGGATCTCCTCTTTTGAGTATGAAACCTCGACGAGAAAGAGGCCACGAGCGGGAGCGGTGGGGCCGGCTGCGGCGCGGTTGCGAGTGGCGAGGATCTTCGGGATCGCGTCACTGGGGAGGCGACCAGTACCGACTTCAACAAATGTACCAACTAGATTGCGGACCATGTGGTGGAGGAAGCCATTGCCGGTGACGCAGTAGACGAGGAGGCCGTTGCGGAGCTGCCAGTTGGAGCGGTGGATGGTGCGGACAGCTGACGGAGGTTGTGGGGGGAGCAGTGAACCGCTGGGATCCTGTGAAGTCGAGCTTCGGAGGTTGAGGTCGGGATCGGTCGCGGCGAAGGAGGTGAAGTCGTGAGTGCCGAGGACGGCCGCTGCGATGTTTTGGAGCACCTCGAGGTCGAGTCGGAGAGGACAGTCCCACACGAAGGGAGCGAGCATGGGGGAACAGACGAGGGGCATCGGATCGGGGAGGAGTGGTGCAGGATTTGGGCGGCCAGGGAAGATGCGGTACTCATAGGTCTTGCCGATGGCGCTGTGGCGAGCGTGAAAGCCGGGTGGGGCAATTTCGAGGGACAGGATGCGGATTGAGGGAGGCAGCGCGCGGTTGAGGGCTCGTTGCAGGTTAGCGGCAGGGATAGGGGCTTCGAGGGAGAAAGAGGCTACCTGAGCGAGGGCGTGAACTCCGGCGTCTGTGCGTCCGGAGCCCTGGGGGAGGACGGTTTCGCCCGTGACATGGTGAATTGCATGTGCGAGCGTCCCTTGTACAGTCGGGAGGCTGGGCTGCACCTGCCAGCCGTGAAAGGGGGTGCCGTCGTAGGTCAGGATGGATTTCCAGAGCGGCATGGTGCTGCTTTGGACGGTATCACGGAAGGCACCCTCAGACTTGAGGGTGTTGTCGGCGGGGCGTTGTTATACTTCGAATGGCGTGGCCACGCCGAAGCCCCCGTGAGTGAAGACAGGTACTAGTTATTTTGTCTGGGGGTAAAAGTGTGGGGAACGAAGGCGGGGTTGTGTGCGTATTAGACCCCGAAGCGTTTTATTCGAGATTTTCAGCGGGGATCGGATTGCAAGAATTTCGAGTCCTTAGAGTACGTCTGAGCGTCTAGTGTTCATCGGTTAATTTATTTTGAAGCGGCGTCCGCGGATTGTGAAGCGGAGTTTTATCCAAAGAGGACGAATCGGCGGTGTTGTTCGTGTGAAAACGGACAGTGCCGGCGAGGCAGAAGGCAAGAGTCGGAGAGCGCATCGTGAAACTAAGAGACATGCAGGCGGCGGCGAGCATTGCGTTGTTGCTGATGAGTGTGACCACCCAACAGGGACTAGCCCAGCAACAGACGAACCCGACGGCCCCGGCGGCACCACAGACCGTGGTGAGCGATACAACTGGTCAATCGGGGCTACCGCAGGCACCTGAGCCCAAGTTTACGGAGCACCTTCGGGACACTGGGCATGACTACACCCAGCCGAAGAGCCATTTCAAGAATCCTCTGGCACCTTACACGGCGATGGAAGTGCCACTCCCCCAGTTTGGGAATACTCCACGGCTGGACTCGCTGCTGCGGGATGGCAAGATTTATCTGAGCCTCTCGGATGCTGTGGCTTTGGCAGTGGAGAATAACTACGATATTGCGATTGCGCGGATCAATCTGGACATTGCCGATACTGACATTCTGCGTGCGCGGGCTGGATCCACGTTGCGTGGAGTTTCGACCGGCCTGGTTACAAATACGCTGGGCGGTTCCGGCACTACTGTTACTGGTGGTGGTGGACCGGGTGGGACTTCAAGTGGTGCTGGCGGCGGGGGCACGGGCGCAGCTGGCCTGGTATTGAGCACCAATGGGGGCGGACCACTTCCTGCGGCGTTGGATCCGGTGCTGACGGGCACGATGCAGTATGACTCGGCGAGTACGCAGCAGGCCGCGACCTTTCTTACTGGAACAAATACCCTGGAACAGACCACCGGGACTTATAACTTTGGGTATCAGGAAGGTTTTGTCAGCGGCACGTTGTTCAACCTTTCGTTCAACAACTCTCGTTCCACGACTAACAGCCAGCGTTCCAACTACAGTCCCCAGTTGAATTCGCAGTTTCAAGCAAGGGCGACTCAGCATCTGCTGCAGGGATTTGGCTGGGGAGTGAACGGCCGATTCGTTATTCAGGCGAAGAACGACCGTAGGATTACGGATTCGGCGTTTCGGCAACAGCTCTTGTACACGGTGACCCAGGTAGAAAATATCTACTGGGGTTTGGTGAGCGCGTACGAGGACGAGCAGGCAAAGGAACGGGCGCTTGCGCAGTCGACGCAGCTTTCGGCCGACAATCGCAAGCAATTGGAGATTGGGACGCTGGCACCGCTGGATGTGGTGAACTCTGACAGTTCCGTAGCGAGCGACCGGCAGGCGCTGATCGCTTCGCAGTCGAACCTCGAGTATCAGCAGTTGATTATGAAGCAGGCGATTGCACGGAACCTGAACGATCCCCAGATGGCGAGTGCGCCGGTGGTTCCGACTGACCGGGTTGGGCTGGAGCGGCTGCCGGAAGAGGATACGCAGGTAGAGGAACTGGTGAAGCAGGCCTATCTGAATAATCCTCAGATTGAACAGGCCGTTCTGAATATGAAGAACAACGAGATTACGATCAAGGCGGAGAAAAACGGATTGCTGCCGACGGTGGATGCGTATGCCTACTACGGTGGCAGCGGGTTGGGTGGATTGCAGAATCCTAACCTGCTATGCACCAATTCATCCGGAACAGCGATTATTACCTGCCCTCCGAACCAGGTTCCGGCTGTGAACTATGGAGGCGTACTCCAGAACATGTTCAATAACACGTCGCCGGATAAAGGAATTGGGGTAAACATCAGCATCCCGCTGCGGAATCGCACGGCACAGGCAGACCAGGCGCGGTCGCAGATGGAATACCGGCAGTCGCAGATGCGTTTGCAGCAGCTTTATACACAGATCCGGATCCAGGTGATCAATGCTCAGTTTGCGTTGACCAACGACCGGGCGCAGGTTCAGGCCTCGCAGGCAGCACGGGATTTTGCGGCGCAGAGTATGGACGCGGAACAAAAGAAGTACAAGCTAGGAGCGTCGACGACGGCCCTGGTACTGCAGCAGGGAAGGAATCTGGCGGGAGCTGACAATAGCCTGATTTCTGCAACTGCGGCGTACGCGAAGGATCGGTCTGCGTTGCGGCAGCTCGTGTCGGACACTCTGGAGAAGTACGGCATCAGCATTCAGGATGCGGCGATGGGCGTTGTGGGGCAGGCACCGATGATTCCGGGGCTGACTGCACCGAAGGCACCTGAGGCACCGAAGCCAATCTCGGGGACTCCGACTCCTGTCCAGTAGTGATGTTCGTTGGGAATTTTGACGGGAAGGCCCGGGCATTTGCCTGGGCCTTTTCGTTTTTGGGAAGCTGAATGGATTCCTATGGAGAAGGAGAGGGTAGCTTGATGGGCGCAGAATGGGCCGCTCGGGCTAAAATGACCATCTATGGGTAGCGAAAAAACGAATTCCCTGGCGCGGGCCTCGTCCGCCTATTTGCGGTCGGCAATGCATCAACCGGTGGACTGGAAGGAATGGGGCGAAGAGGCGTTTGCCCTGGCGCAGCAGTTGGATAAGCCGATCCTGCTGGATATCGGTGCAGTGTGGTGTCACTGGTGCCACGTGATGGATCGGGAGAGCTATGAGAACGCCGAGACGGCGAAGCTGATCAACGAACATTTTGTGGCGGTGAAGGTGGATCGGGATGAGCGCCCGGATGTGGATACGCGGTATCAGGCGGCGGTAGCTTCTATCAGCGGACAGGGGGGATGGCCACTGACTGCGTTTCTGACTCCCGACGGTAAACCGTACTTTGGAGGGACTTACTTTCCTCCAGACGACCGGCACGGCAGACCAGGGCTGAAGCGGGTGCTGCTGACGATGGCAGAGGCGTTCTACAAGCGGCGGGATGAGGTGAATGAGTCGGCCGGTAGCGTGATGAACGCGATCGAGCATAATGAGTCGTTCATGGGACGGAGTGGAAATCCTGGGCCGGAACTGGTTGCGAAGCTAGTGAATGCGGCGTTGAAGCAGTTTGACGCTCGATCGGGTGGATTTGGATCACAGCCGAAGTTTCCGCACTCGGGAGCAATTGATTTGTTGCTGGATGCGTCGTCACGGGTATCGATCGGGGCGGGTGCGGCAGTAGTGAACGATTCGGCCAAGCGGGCGGCGTTGGTGACGCTGGAGAAGATGTCAAAGGGCGGAATCTACGATCATCTGGCCGGCGGGTTCCATCGATATAGCGTGGATGAGCGCTGGGTGGTGCCGCACTTTGAAAAGATGGCGTACGACAATAGCGAATTGCTGAAGAACTACGTGCATGCCTTCCAGACGTTTGTAGAGCCGGATATGGCAAAGGTGGCGCGGGAGATGATTCGGTGGATGGACGAGTGGCTCAGTGACCGCGAGTTGGGCGGGTTCTACGCTTCGCAGGACGCTGACTTTTCGCTGGATGATGATGGCGACTACTTTACGTGGACGCGAGATGAAGCGGCCGCAGTGCTGACACCGGAAGAACTGGCGGTGGCCGGAGCGTACTACGACATTGGCGAGATTGGGGACATGCACCACAATCCGGCGAAGAACGTGCTGCATGTGCGGACTACGATTCAGAGCGTGGCGCGCTCGAACCAGATAGATGTAGAGCTTGCGAAGGAGCGGCTAACGTCTGCGCGGGAGAAGTTGTACGCGGCGCGGATGAAGCGGCCGACTCCGTATGTCGACAAGACAATTTATGTTGGGTGGAATGCGATGTGTATTTCGGCGTATATCGAGGCGGGTCGCGTGCTGGACATGTCTGCGGTAAAGGATTTTGCGCTGAAGTCCCTGGACCGGGTGCTGGGTGGAGCGTGGGATCCGAAGAAGGGTGTGGCCCACGTTGTTGCGTATGGCGAGAAGAACGACCATAAGGACCGGCGGGTGGCGGGGATTCTGGATGACTATGTGTTTCTGGGGCATGCTGCGCTTGACGCATGGGAAGTGACCGGGGACATGAAGTATTACGAGGCCGCGGAGGCGATTGCAGAGAGCGCCGTGACTCGTTTCTACGATAAGACTGGATCCGGTTTTTTCGATACAGAGACTCTGGCGGAGGGTGAACGCCGGTTGGGGGCATTGTCGACACGGAGAAAGCCGCTGCAGGACTCTCCTACGCCGGCTGCGAATCCGGTAGGGGCTGCGCTGCTGATGCGCCTGGAGTCGTTGAATGGGCGCGTGGACTACGCGGTGAAAGCGCAGGAGACGATGGAGACGTTTGCCGGGGTGGTGGAGCACTTCGGTCTGTATGCGGCAAGCTATGGACTCGCTCTGCAGCGTCTGGACCAACGTGCCGTACAGGTGTGCGTGATTGGAGATGATGCCGATGCGCGGCGTCTGGAAGCGGTAGCGCTGGCTCGGTATGCAGTGAACAAGAGCGTGGTCCGGTTGCGTCGGGATCAGTTGAATGCACTGCCTCCGGCGCTGGCGGAGACACTGCCGCATATTCCGGTGATGGAGGGTAGCTTTGCGATGCTGTGCAATGGCAAGGGCTGCCTGCCTCCGGTGAAGACAGTGGATGAGCTAATTGAAGCGATGAACAAGTCGCTGTAGAGTAACGAAATAATCAGTATATGAAGCGAGCCTGGGGAGATTCCCCAGGCTCGCTTTATTTGGGTCAGGCCCCAAGCGTTGAGGGGGCTGGAGGGGCGGTGGGGTCGGGGTGCTGCTGCATGATGAGCAGGCTGGATTCGTTGCCGAGGGGGATTCCGTTTTTTTCGAAGGCGAGGATGATGCGGCGTCGCAACTCGCGAAGGACGGGATCTTTCTGGTTGGCTCGGACGCGGATGTTGATGGGGTAGATGACTTCGCGTCCATTGATTTTATCGACGCCGAGGATGACGGGTTCGTCGATGGCAACCTGTCTGAAGGCGGGATCGTTGCGAACTTCGGTGGCGAGAGATTTGAGGAGGGCTATGACCTGGTCGGGATTTGCGCTGGCATCGACGCTGACGGGAAGCGAGGCGATGGAGAAGTCTCGGGAGAGATTGGATACGGTAGCAATCTGGCTGTTGGGGACGATGTAGACGGTTCCGTCGGCGTCGCGGAGCGTGGTGCAGCGGAGGGTTAGATTCTCAACTGTTCCCTGGAGCCCGGCGATTTTGACTACCTCGCCGACGTTGTACTGGTCTTCGATGAGGATGAAGATGCCGTTGAGCATGTCCTTGAAGATACTTTGAGCTCCGAGACCGATGCCGACTCCGACGACACCGGCGGAGGCCAGAAGGGGAGTGAGATTGATGTTGAAGACGGAGAGGATGTGCAGCAGCAGAATGAACCCGATGATGCTGTAGGAGGTGGCGCGGATGATAGCTGCCATGGTGCGGAGCTGGGAGGCGCGCTGGGAGTTGCCAACCTGACGGTCTGCGAGGTGGAGCATTCGTTTGACGAAGAACTTGCAGAGGCGCTGGAGGATGACGGCGAGGAGCAGAATGGCGATAAGGCGAGGGAGATCGGCGCGCAGGAAGGTGACGATGTCGTCGTGCCAGTCGCGTAAGAGTATCTGCCAGATAGGATCGCCTGATTGGGCTGGGGCCAGCTTGAGCATGAAGGCTGCATCTCACTTTCGAAAGTTCTAGTGAATCCAGAATGCGTTAGTTGGGATGCAAAAACAATTGAATCAGGCATAGCGGCATGGATTTGCCATGTGGCATAGGAGGTGCGGGCTTGCGAAATGGAGCTGGATGGAGGATGATGACCCCGTCAGGCTTGTAAATGACAGCCTTTTGGCGAGCGCTGGACGTTGGTCCTGGCACCGGGAGGGAATGATGAAAATTCAACGATTACTACTGATTGGGACGGCTTGGGCGGTGTGTGGAGTGGGGGTAGGCGGGTGGGGGCAGCAGCGTCGCCCGGCACCGATTGAGACAATACCCCTGCCGACGGTTCCAGGGGATCGAACGGGCATTGGAAATCCCCCCTTCGGGCGGGACGACCCGAATGTGATTACCATTTCTCCGGGCATGGAGGCGCAGCAAACAAGGTCTCGAAACTCTGAGCGGCAGAAGCGGTTGCAGGGAGATGCGGACAAATTGCTGGCTCTTGCGGCGGCCTTGAAGGAGGCAGTGGACAAGCCGGCGACGAGCGCTACATCTGTGGAAGCAGGTAAAAAGGCGGAAGAGATCGAGAGGTTGGCGAAGAGCGTCAGGGAACACATGAAGGGCTGAGCGTGACGGCTAGAAGATAAAGGCCCATGTCAGTGGTCAATGCTGCTGAGATAGCGCCGTGGTTGCACTGATCTGGCCCATGGGAAGTGTTGGAGAGGTGAGGGCTGAAGATCGCAGAGTTGTGATGATGGTAGCGGGGCTCCAGTCTGGGTGGGCGGAGCGGAGGAGTGCGGCTACGCCGGCTGCGAGGGGAGTTGCGGCGCTGGTTCCCATGGCTTGCACGTAGGCGGCGTGTCCCAGGTTGAAGCAGCCGTAACTTTGTGTGGGATTTGAAGGGAGGCCGTCGGTGGTGGAGGGCTTACCGGAGCTGCAGGCGCCACGGATCCAGCCGCTTACGGCGGTGTCGCCGCCTGCGGGATAGCTGCCACCGGGTGCTGCGAGGGCGTTGAGGGGGCACCGTAGTTACTGTAGTAGGCGAGGGCCGAGGGGCCGGGGGCGCAGATGGCCCCGATGGTCAGATTTTCAGCACAATCCTGATTGGTGGAGGCGACGATGGCAAGGACGTCGCGAGCCTGCGCGGGAAGCTCGACAAAGCGTGGATTGGAGAGGTCGTAGCCCTCGTTTCCTGCCGCTGCGACAAGAACTATGCCCGATTGGGCAGCCGCAGAGGTGATGCGGTCAAAGGCCACTTTGATTCCAGCGCCTTCGCCGGTGTTGAGGTCTACGACTGTGCCAAGAGACATGGAGATGATGTCTGCACGGTTGGCCATGGCGTCCTGGATGCCCTGGATGAGCCAGCTAAGGAGTCCGCTGGCCTGACCCGCGGTGCACTGGTCGGAGAGGGTTGCGGAACCTCCGATGGTAGCTGGCATGCGTTGGAGGACCTTGATGTTGAGCAGGGTGGCGGCGGGGGCGACGCCGATGACCTCTCCGGTACCTGGACCGAGTGCTGCGGCAGCGAGGGAGGCGGTCCAGGTGCCGTGGCCTTCCTGATCCTGTGGAGTGCCATCGTCGCATGGGCTGGGAAGTCCGGTGACAGGGGACTGATCGACTTCGCTGATATTGAGGGCGAGGTTGGGTGCGAGGTCGGGATGAGTGGAGTCGATTCCGCTATCCAGAATGGCGATGCGAACACCTTTGCCTGTGGTGGTATCCCAAGGGCCATGAGTTGGACCGCCAAGGACACCATTACCGTAGCCGCCGACCTGGCGGACAGCCCAGCCCTGGGACGATTGGTAGAACGTGTCGAACGGGGGAGTGAGGGGTGGTGACGGTTCAGGTTGAGAAGGGCCATGAGTTGGACCGATGGGATGAAGATGGATGGGGCCGATGACGACGGAGAAGGTGGAGTGGATGGCTGGGCGGAGGATGATGTGGCTGGCGGAGACGATGCGGTCGTGGAGTACGTATTCGACGCCGGGGAGGGCGGCGAGGTGATGGCGAACTATGGCATCTTGCTCGACGATGGCTGCAGTGCTTCTTGGGGACAGGGGAGGGAGGGTGCTGTTGACGACAGCGAGGCCGAAACGATCATTACGCTGCAGGATCTGGGCGCCGACGGCGCGGGCGCGAGCCTCGGCGTCCCCGGGAATCGTGGCGTCGCGATAGACGATGAGATAGCGGTTCGGGACGATGGTGTCCGCATCTATTTGCGCGGCGAGCGGGAGTGGGGTCAGTAAGAGGTTGGCGATGACCAAGATGATCCGCCTGCTGATAAAGACGCGGGTTTGACGAGAGTTTAAAGCGGTGTACATGGACTCACCTTGAGTTGTGGGCTGAATTGTCCATCGGCGACTGGCAAGATATGCGGGAGGTAAAAGTGTTACTGAGCCTGTTACTTTGGATTGCAATCGATAGAAGAGCTATGACTCGCACGGCACCGTGCATTGACCCTGTCTGAGGGCGCGTGCTCTAATTGCGCCCTGAATGGTGCAAGACAAGAATTTCAATTCTCAGGAGACTTTTGCATGGATGTAATTAGCCTTTTGGCTTTGGCCGTACGGGAGCAGATACCAGCCGCTCCTGTGTATGTTGATGGCAATGATGGACGGATGTACTTGTGGATTGCACTGGGAGTTGGGATCCTTGCATTGGTGGCAGCGTTCCTACTGGCTCGGTCTGTGATTGCAGCGGACACGGGTACGGTGGAGATGGAGGCTATTTCTAATGCGATTCGCGAGGGTGCGGAGGCGTTTCTTCGGCGGCAGTATCAGACGATTGGAGCGATTGCGTTGGTGCTTGCGATCGTCGTGTTCTTTGGGTATCACCTGTCGCCTCGAACCGCTCCGTATGCGCTGAAGACGGTGGTGAGTTTTCTGGTGGGCGCGGTGTGTTCGGCGCTGGCCGGGTATACGGGGATGTACTGCTCGATCCGCGCGAATATTCGTACAGCTGCCGCGGCAAGGAACAGTCTGAATGCAGCGCTGCAGATGGCGCTGCGGGGCGGGGCGGTGACGGGTCTGGTTGTGGTGGCGCTGAGCCTGTTGGGCGTGGGCGTGCTGTTTCTGTTCTTTGGCGGGCTTGAGAATCCTCAGGCTGTGCCATATCAACTGGTCGGGTTTGGGTTTGGGGCTTCGCTGGTAGCGTTGTTTGCGCAGCTTGGCGGCGGTATCTACACGAAGGCTGCTGACGTAGGTGCTGACCTGGTAGGCAAGGTCGAGGCGGGGATTCCTGAAGATGATCCTCGCAACCCAGCGGTGATCGCGGACCTGGTGGGCGACAATGTTGGCGACTGCGCTGGCCGTGGTGCTGACCTGTTTGAATCGACGGCTGCTGAGAATGTTGGCGCGATGATTCTGGGCGCGGCGTTGTATCCGGTGTTCGGAGTGAAAGGCATTCTCTTTCCGTTGATCGTTCATGCGATCAATCTGATTGCGAGTGTCGTCGGCGTGTTTGTGGTGAAGACGCGCGAGGATGAGGACCCGATGCATGCGCTGAACAAGGGTTTCTATGTGACCTCGGCTCTGGCGCTGGCAGGGTTTGCTGGTGCGGTGTACGCGATGCTGAATGGACCGCAGGTACAGCCGATGTGGCTGCTGGGATGCGGCGTGATCGGGCTGGCTACGGCGTTTCTGTTTGTCTGGATCACGGAGTACTACACGGAGTCGCGCTATCGGCCAGTGCAGTCGATTGCGGAGGCATCACTGACGGGCCCGGCGACGAATATCATCAGCGGCCTGGCAGTTGGCATGGAGACGCCGGCTGCTCCGGTGGTGGTGATCTCTGCCGCGCTGCTGCTGAGCTACTACTGTGGTGTACGGGGACTGGCGGATGTGGTCGGAATCAGCGACTACGCCAAGGGTATCTACGGAACCGCGATTGCGACGATGGGGATGCTGTCGTGCGCAGCGTACATTCTGGCGATGGATACGTTTGGGCCGATCACCGACAACGCTGGCGGAATTATCGAGATGTCGCACCAACCTGACGGGATTCGTGAGCGGACGGACAAACTGGATTCGGCTGGGAATACGACGAAGGCTCTGACGAAGGGTTATGCGATCGGCTCGGCTTCGCTGGCTGCGTTCCTGCTGTTCTCGGCGTACCTGGAGGAGATCAAGACGATTGTTACGGCGAAGGTGGCAGAGGCTGGCGGTTATATGCCGGCGGGCTGGAGCTTCACCAATATCAACCTGGCGCAGGTGCCGGTGTTTGTGGGTGCGCTGCTGGGTGCGATGTTGACCTACCTGTTCAGTTCGCTGGCGATCAAGGCAGTGGGGCGGACAGCGCAGATGGTCGTGCAGGATGTGCGAGCGCAGTTCCGCGAGAATCCGGGCATTATGGCGGGGACTTCGAAGCCGGACTATGCGCGCTGCGTGAGCATCGTGACCGGTGCCGCATTGAAGGAGATGGTGTTGCCGGGTCTACTGGCGGTTGGGCTGCCGGTGGCAGTTGGACTGATCTTCCGGCACTTCAGCGCGAGCTATCAGGCGGCTTCGGCGATTTATGCGCCGGGGACGATTCTGCCGGTGCCGGCGATTGGCGGGGTTCCGGTGAATCTTGCCGGAGCAGAGGCTGTGGCTGGATTGCTGATGGTGGGCACGATCTCTGGCGTGCTGCTGGCGATGCTGATGAACAATGGCGGCGGTGCCTGGGACAATGCCAAGAAGTTTATTGAGACCGGACAGTATGGCGGTAAAAAGAGCGAGGCACATAAGGCTGCCGTGGTAGGCGATACGGTTGGCGATCCGTTCAAGGACACCGCTGGACCAAGTCTGCATGTGCTGATCAAGCTGCTGGCTACGATCACGCTGGTGCTCGCTCCGTTGTTTGTGTAGGTCGCTGATTTGCAGGTAGAGACGGGCGACTATTCTGGTCGCCCATTTTTGCTGTTTGCGTGGTTTTTTGGGCTTATTGAACTAGTGGAGTCTGAAGGAGATGGCGATGCGAGTCTGGCGCGCAATTTGGGTTCTGATGCCAGTACAATCGACTTCGATGTAGCTTGTTGACCGGCAGAGGACGTGCGTATGGGTCGTAGGACTGAAAATAGCGTTGCAGTACGTCAGCCTTCCAAGAACGAGGAAGCAGTAGCATTGCTGACGCCTGAGCGGCTGATCGAGTTTTATCGACTGATGTACCTGTCGCGACGTGCGGATGATCGCGAGATCGTTCTGAAGCGGCAGCAGAAGATCTTCTTTCAGATTTCGTGCGCAGGGCATGAAGCGCTGCTGGTGGCGGCGGGTATGGCGATGCGTCCAGGGTATGACTGGTTCTTTCCGTACTATCGCGACAGGGCGCTCTGCCTGGCTCTGGGCAATACGGTGGAAGACCAGATGCTGCAGGCCGTGGGAGCCGCTGATGATCCGGCGAGTGGCGGGCGGCAGATGCCTTCGCACTGGACGAGCAAGAAATTGAATATTGTGACGCCGAGTTCGGCGACGGCTACGCAGTGCCTGCATGCGATTGGGTGTGCGGAGGCGGGGAGATATTTTTCGCGGCACCCGGAGTCTGCGGCGAAGCACGAGGGAGATTACCGCGAGTTCAAGGACGTGAAGTTCCATGGAGACGAGGTGGTTTACGTCTCGATTGGCGAGGGTTCGACGAGCCAGGGGGAGTTCTGGGAGTCGCTGAATACGGCGAGTAACGGAAAGCTGCCGGTGGTTTATGTGGTGGAGGACAACGGGTACGCGATTTCGACGCCAGTGGAGGCAAATACTCCGGGTGGGAATATTTCAAGGTTGATCGCGAATTTTCCGAACTTTCACTTTGCTGAGATTGATGGGACCGACCCGATTGCGAGCTACAAGGCGATGGTGGAGGCCGTGGCTTACTGCCGCGCGGGGCATGGGCCAGCGTTGGTGCATGGTCATGTCATTCGTCCGTACTCCCACTCGTTGAGCGATGACGAACGGGCTTACCGGACGAAGTCTGAGATCGATGCTGATGCGAAGCGGGACCCTATTTCGCGGATGCAGATGTGGCTGCTGCGTGAAGGGATTCTCGACGCGGATGGAATCAACCGGCTGGAGCGGCAGGTGGATGACGAGGTGCAGCGGGCTGCGGATCGTGCGGTGCATGCAGTGCTACCGGCGGCTACGCACGAGGCAATTCTGCGGCATCTGTACTCGGAGGATTTGAAACCTACGGATGAGCGTTTCGCAACGGATCCAGAGGTGACTGCGGACCCGTCCGAGCGGACGATGGCGGACCTGATCAACACCTGCCTGCGGGACGAGATGCGGCGTGATGAGCGGATTGTGGTGTTTGGCGAGGATGTTGCCGATGCGACCCGCGACCATGGTTTGAAAGAAGGAGAGTTCAAGGGCAAGGGTGGCGTCTTCAAGCTGACTGCGGGGCTGCAGACGGAGTTTGGGAGTGACCGCGTGTGGAACTCGCCGCTGGCCGAGGCGAATATTGTAGGGCGGGCGATCGGCATGGCGGTGCGCGGATTGAAGCCGGTGGTGGAGATACAGTTTTTCGACTATATCTGGCCGGCGATGCACCAGATGAGGAATGAACTGGCGCTGATTCGGTGGCGTTCGAATGGCGGGTTCAACTGTCCCCTGGTGATACGGGTGCCAATTGGCGGTTATTTGACGGGGGGATCGATCTATCACTCGCAGTCGGGCGAGAGCATTTTTACGCACACTCCGGGCGTACGGGTGGTGATGCCTTCGAACGCGCTCGATGCGCTGGGTCTGCTGCGTACGGCGATCCGGTGTGATGATCCGGTGCTGTTTCTGGAGCATAAGCGGCTGTACCGCGAGACGTTTGGACGTGCAGCCTATCCTGGACCGGATTACTGCATACCCTTTGGGAAGGCAAAGATTGTGCGGCCGGGTAAGGACTTGACCGTGGTGACGTATGGGGCTGTTGTGCCGCGGGCTTTGCAGGCGGCGCAGAAGTTGCATCGGGAGACGGGCGTGGATGTGGAGTTGATCGATCTGCGGTGTCTTGCGCCCTACGACTGGGAGACGATTGCAGAGTCGGTGCGGAAGACGAATCGCGTGATTATTGCGCATGAGGACATGCTGAGCTGGGGGTATGGAGCAGAGATTGCAGCACGGATCGCGGATGAACTGTTCCATGATCTGGATGCTCCGGTGAAGCGGGTGGCGGCGATGGATACGTTCGTGGCTTATCAGCCGCTGCTGGAGGACGTGATTCTGCCACAGCCTGAGGATTTGTATCGGGCGATGGCAGAGTTGGCTGCTTTCTAGGGAGAGTGCTATTAGGCGCCCGATGAGGGGCCTTCGGGATTGTTCCAGTGAATTGGGTGGCGAGCGCAACTCAGCCGACTGGTGGGGGTTTGAGGGGTTGAGTGTGTCTGGATCTGTCTGGCCGCGATGGCGCAGGATGCGACGGAACCGGTGGAGGACTCGTCATGAAGTTTGGGCTGGGATATAAGCTTCTGCAAGTTTGCGGCGATATTTGTATGGGTTCTCTGCGCGGGGTGGTGGCGGCGGGGTTGTGCATTGTGCTGGTGGAGCAGCCTCTGCTGGCGGAGGGGATGGCTGGTAAGAAGCCAAGGGTGGTCGACGCTGTGCAGATTGAGGGTGAACAGCGGGTGCTTCATGCCTTGAACCGGCTGACGTTTGGGCCGAAGCCGGGGGATGTGGAAGCTGTGCAGGCGATGGGATTGCAGCGATGGTTTGAGCGGCAGTTGAATCCTGCGGCTATTGATGACTCTGCGCTGGATGTGCGGCTAGTGATGTTTCCGGCGATGAAGATGCAGCAGGCAGAGTTGATGGAGCGGTACCCCAGTCCGCAGGTTTTGCGCGAGATGATTCGGACGAACGCAGCGTTGCCGAGGGACCCTGTGGAGCATGCGATCTATGCGGATCAGATTGCCTTCTACAAGGCGGCGAAGATGAAGCAGGAGGCCGCCGATGCGGCTGCCGCGGGTGAGGATGCTGCAACGAACTCGATGACGGCGAGCGAGGTGATGCCAGCGAAGAAAGGGAAGAGCCGCATAGATTTCCTTGTTGACGGCGTGGCGAAGCAGAAGGTTGACGATGATTCGATGGCGCTGGGGGCGGGTAAGATGGCGATTCTGGGTGATGGGGCTGATTCTGCTACAGCGGCGACGGCGACGCATGAGGAACGGTTTTATTCGGGTCTGGAAACGGTGAAGATTCTGAATTTGCCGCCGGATGAAAGGGTGAAACGGATACTCGCAATGCAGCCTTCGGAGCTCGTTAATTTTCGAAGGAGTTTGAGCCGGAGTGAACTGGCGGCTGCAGGGGTGGGGTTGAGTCCGCTCCAGAAGGAGACAATTGCGGCGTTGCAGGGGTCGCCGAGACTGATTGGAGCGGAGTTGCTGCAGACGCGGCTACTGCGGGATATCTACAGCGAGCGGCAGTTGGAAGTGGTGATGACGGACTTCTGGCTGAACCACTTCAATGTGTACGTGAGGAAGAACGCAAATGAACCTTATCTACTGCCGGCGTTTGAGCGGGATGTGGTGAGGCCGCATGCGTTGGGCAGGTTTGAAGACTTGCTGGTGGCGACGGCGAAGAGTCCGGCGATGCTGATGTATCTGGACAACTGGCAGAGTGTTGGGCCTGACTCGCAGGCGGCGAGGAATGGTGGGAGGTTTGCACAGTTTGCGAAGAATCCGCAGGTGAAGCAGGCGTTGAAGGATCGCGGACTGAATGAGAACTATGCGCGTGAGTTGATGGAGTTGCATACGGTTGGAGTGCAGTGTGAAGTGAGCCAGGACCATCCGGCAAGTGCGTTGAGTGCAGCGTGCGGTCAGGGGTATACGCAGCAGGACGTGACCCAGGTGGCGAAGGTGTTGACGGGATGGACGATCGACCGTCCGTTTCGGGGTGGCGAATATCGCTTTGAAGAGCGGCGGCATGAGCCGGGTTCGAAGACTGTTCTGGGAGTGAAGATTCGCGAGAATGGCGAGAAGGAGGGATTGGAGGTTCTGCATATGCTGGCGAGCAGTCCGGCAACGGCAGAGTTTATTTCGACCAAGCTGGCCGTTCGGTTTGTGAGTGATACACCGCCTCCTGCGCTGGTGGAACGGATGGCGAAGTCGTTTGTGGCGAGCGGAGGGGACATTAAGACGGTGCTGCGGACGATGTTCAATTCGCCGGAGTTCTGGTCTCCGGAGGTTTACCGGGCGAAGGTAAAGACCCCACTGGAGTTCGTGGTATCGGCGGTGCGGGCGAGCGATGCGGAGGTGGTGAACGCGACTCCGCTGGTGCAATCTCTGGAACGGCTGGGGATGCCCTTGTATGGGATGCAGACGCCGAATGGATATAGCTGGAAGTCGGAGCCGTGGGTGAGTACGGGCGCACTGGTTAGCCGGATGAATTTCGCACTGGTACTGAGTGGGAATCGGCTGGCGGGAACGCGGACAGACTGGACCCGGATGCTGGTGGGGACTGCGATGTCAGAAGGCGTTACGATGCAGTCGATGTCGGGGACAGCGGGAGGAGTGGATCAGGTGGCCGCAATGAAGGAGAAGAAGCTGGAGAGGCAGTTGATGGGACAGGCAGTGAGTGACAGGACGCGGGAGACGGTGCTGAAGCAGTTTGGGGATGCTACGGTGCAGCAACAAGCCGAGAAGCAGTTCGCGATTAGGGTGACTGATCCTGAGTTGATGGCAGGGACTCTGCCGGTTGGGCCGATGGTAGTCCGAGAGGATAGGCCAAGGGCGAATGCTGTTGATCAGCAGGCAGCTGGGATGGCGGGCCTGCTGATTGGATCGCCTGAGTTTCAGCGCAGATAGTCAATTTCACTGCTGTAGTAGTTGAGTAGTGGAGTGCAACTTCCTGATGGTAATGGCGTTATGTAAGATAGGCAGTTCGAGCCGCCGGTGGAGTTGATCGGGGTCTGAAACGCCAGAGGGGTTTCACGATGAATAGGGTGCGAGAACAATTGGCTGACCAAAGCGACTGGGGTTGTGATCCGAAAGGTAGAGACGACGCCAAGCGCGGAGTGACGCGGCGCGGCTTTATGAAGGGCGGAGCGCTGGCGGTGATCGGGACGTCCGTGATTCCGGGCTTTCTGACGCGCAGTGTGATGGCTGAGGTTACAACGGCGGCTGCAAACAAGAAAAAACTCGTCGTGCTCTTTCAACGGGGCGCGGCGGACGGGCTGAATATCGTGGTGCCGTATGAAGAGCAGAACTACTACGCGATGCGCCCGTCGATCGCGATCAAGCAGAGCGAGGTGTTGGACCTGAATGGGTTCTTCGGGCTGCATCCATCGATGGCGGCGTTCAAGCCGTTGTACGACCAAGGACATCTGGCGATTATTCATGCCGCTGGTTCACCCGATACGACACGCTCGCACTTTGACGCGCAGGACTATATGGAGAGCGGGACGCCGGGCGTGAAGGTAACGCAGGATGGATGGCTCAATCGCGCGCTGCAGGCCGAAACGTTGACTGGCAAGCCGTCGACATTTCGGGCGGTGGCGTTGGGGACGCAGGTTCCGCGGACGTTGCAGGGGAAGGTTCCGGCGATTGCTGTGAGTAGCCTTGCGGACTTCTCGGTTGGGGGGAAGGGGCCGCAGACTTCTCCGATCAGCAATGCTTTCCAAGCGATGTACGACGAGAGTACGGACGCGGTGCTGCATGGGACTGGGCAAGAGACTTTTGAAGCGGTGAAGATGCTCAAATCGGCCGATCCTGCACATTATCAGCCGGTTGCGGGGGTGGTCTATCCGAATACGCCGTTTGGCAACAGCCTGAAGCAGGTGGCACAACTGATGAAGGCCAATCTTGGGGTGGAAGCAGCGTTCTCGGATATTGGGGGATGGGATACGCACCAGAACCAGGGGAGCGTGAACGGGCAGTTGGCGAACCGGTTGAAGGAGTTCTCGGAGACGATTGCGGGGTTCTGGAAAGATATGGGCGCTGACGCGGAGAACATTACGCTGGTGACGATGTCAGAGTTTGGCCGGACAGCGCGGCAGAATGGAACCGGGGGCACCGATCATGGCCATGCGAACGTCATGTTTGTGCTGGGCGGATCGGTGAAGGGTGGCAAGGTCTACGGGAAGTGGCCTGGGCTGGAGAATGAACAGCTGAACGAAGGGCGCGACCTGGCGGTGACAACGGACTTCCGCCGAGTGCTGGGTGAGGCTACGTATAAGACGTTGGGAGTCAGGAACATGGACCTAGTGTTCCCGGGATCTCAGGTACGGCCCGGGGAGTTTCTGAACTTCATTTAGTTGGGATTATTGGGCTTCTGATGGGATTTCTCGTGGTGTTTTCCGGCTTGCTTTAAGTATTAATCGTGTTGAAATATTTGAAGCCAAAACGGTGGAAAAGGGCAGGCAACTTTTCACTTGTGATTGCGTCTTATGGAGTGTAATAACTAACTGCCGGAGCTATCAGTTCCCTCAGTTCCGGCTTCCCTAATCTGCATTACCCCTCCCCTCCCAATACGTAAGGCCCCCAGAGCATCGGGGGCCTTCACTTCGTTCTGGCACTGGAGGAGTTGCGTCTTTGGGAGATGGCTAAGCGAAGCCGATCTTTCGGTCGAGAGACAGCTTGCCTGCTCCGCAGAAGAGAAGCATGAGGGCAATGACCATTAGAGCCAAGCTGTATTGGGAGCCGATGTAACCGTGGTGAATATTGACGAAGACAAGGGCTACAAACATGTCGCCGGCGGCCATGAAGGCTGCGAAACGGGTAAGCAGCCCGAGGATGAGAAGAATGCCGCCTACGAATTCCGCGAATGCCGATACATATCCGAGCCAATAGGGCAGGCCCAGGGAGACTACGAAGTGGCCGTGGTGGTCTAGAGCGGCAAAGGTATTGTGACCGTGGAATCCGCCGGCGGGCACGACCTTGTCCCAGCCGTTGTAGAGCATGGCAAAGCCGAGGACAAGGCGCAGAAAGAGGGCGCCCAGAGGTTGCAGGCTGTTGAGCCATTTAGACATACGAGATCTCCTTGGTGATGGGGAATACGAGTTGTTATTTGGCAGGTGCCGTCAGGAGCGGCGGGACAGGCGATGGGGGGAGGTACTGATCGAGGAATCGCGTGAGCGTCTGAAGGTAAACGGGCTGCGCAGTGAGGGTTGGAGTGGCAGGGAATTCGACGGATAGTCTGGGCTCTGCCGCTGACCGGAACGCGGGTGAGTCGGTGCCGACGGTCAGCAGAAGTTTAGGGGTGCGGAGACTGGATAGAGGGGTGGTTAGCGGAAACGTCTCGTGGAAGAGTAGGCGGACCGGTATTAGTTGAGATCGCGGGTCACGCAGGGCGGCTTCGAGGAGATCGGCTTTTGGGGATTCGAGTATGAGAGCGGGAATGGCGGGATGGGTGGTAGCGAGGTGGGTTGCGAGGGAGGTGCCGACGCCGATGCCGTAGGGCACGATGTGCTGCTCATGAAGGTTGCGGGATATTGTGAGGTACTGCCAGGCTGAGTCGGCGTCGTGAGTCATGTTGAACTGAGTGGGATGGGTGGCGGCGCTTTGTCCGTAGCCGCGGTAGTCGAAGGCGAAGATGTTGATGCCGAGGCCGTGGAGGGTGGTGAGGGAGGCAGAGGAGTCGGCGAGGGAGCCGTCGCCGCCGCGAAGATAGAGGATGGTGGTGCTGGCGTAGTGGCTGCCTGGGGCGGCGGGGATCCACCAGCCGGTGAGTTGCGGGACGGCGGAGTCGTCGGGTGCGAAGTGGATCAGCTCTGCGGTTGCTCCTTCGACCGGAGACAGGCTGGCGGCGGTTTGGCTGGGGTGGAGAACAAGCTGCCACTGGCCCTGGTAGAACAGCACGCAGAGAGTGAGATAGGCGCAGAATATCGCTGCGAACAGGGTGCCAGCCAGAGCTTTGATGAGCCAGCGAGGGTCTACGACCTCTGGATCGTTTGGCGGGGAGGATGGCTGACGAGAGCGTTGTTTGGGGAGTGTCTTGCGGTGGGGCATGATTTTACTGTCTGAAAGAACTTTAGCATCTGCACCGGCACCTCGTCGGATGCGCTCCTGGTCGCGTGAAGGAACGGGAGGATAACATGGTGGAAGTGGAGGATTGTCTCTGTGGCAGAGTGGGTTAGGTTATGTGGATTGTCGGAAGCTCCGGCAGTTGGCCAGGTGATGGAGGCTGAGGCCGCGGGAGTTGGGATCTGCCTGGCAAATGTGAATGGGGAACTCTCGGCGCTGGATAACTGGTGTCCGCACCGGAGGGGACCGCTGGGGCAGGGTTGGGTGGAGGGCGAGTCGGTGGTCTGTCCGTGGCACTCCTGGACATTTCATGTGAAGACGGGTGTGGGGGAGTTTCCCGTAAAAGAGAAGATCGATATTTTCCCGGTGAAGATTGAGGGTGAGGACGTGTTGGTGGATTTGGAGCGAATACAGGCTTCTGGGGTGGAACCAACCTAGGATCGTCGGCTGAATTGAGGAAAACTTTCGAGTATTTGGCTGACCATGAGAGTTATGCTGAGTGGGTCAAACCGCTCAGGATAACGAACGGATGACTCAATTCCGGGGGCTTTATGAAGATTCGTCACTTAATTCTTGCTGCAATCGCATTTGTCGTTCTGGCTGGTTCGGTCGTTCCTGCCCAGGCCGCTGGTCATCGCCATCACCATCGTCATCATCACCACAAAGCCTAGGCGTAATGCTGCGGCTAAGTACGAAAAGACCCGGCTCCACGTAGCCGGGTCTTTTTATTGCCCAGGGATTCACGGCCGAGCCGGTTTGATACCTCCAATCCTGATAGAATCGATAAAATCCACTCCTTTGGAGAGGCAATGCAGGCAATACTGGCGCTTGAAGACGGGCGCATCTTTCGTGGTATAGGTTTTGGCGCCGGGGCGGAGTGCTCTGGCGAGGTGGTCTTCAATACATCGCTGACCGGCTATCAGGAGATCTTTACGGATCCCTCGTATGCGGGGCAGATTGTGGTTCTGACGAATCCGCACATTGGAAACTATGGGACGACCCCTAATGATGCCGAGGCCTCACGGCCTTACATCGAGGGGTTGGTGACGCGTGAGTTTTCTCCGGTGAGCTCGAACTGGCGTTCGACGCAGGTGGCGGATGAGTATCTGGAGCGCTACGGCGTTCCGGTGATCTCAGAGATTGATACGCGGGCCGTGGTGCGGCATCTGCGGGCACATGGCGTAATGCGTGGCGTGATTGCGAGCGGTGAGAACCTAGACGCCGATGCGCTGGTAGCGAAGGCGCGCGCAATCAAGAAGATGGAAGGCACGGATCTGGCCAGCGTCGTGACCACGAAGGTGGTGTACGAGTGGAACGCGGATGAGCCGAAGAACCAGACCGGCGATCCACTGTTGGGAGCGGCCGAGCATACGGGCGACAAGCAGATGCATGTGGTGGCTTATGATTTCGGGATCAAGCAGAACATTCTAAGGATGTTGACGAGGGAGAACTGCCGCGTGACGGTGGTTCCGGCGAAGACTCCGGCTGCGGATGTACTGGCGATGAAGCCGGATGGGATCTTTTTCTCCAATGGACCGGGCGATCCGGAGCCGCTGGTATATGCGCAGGAGAATATTCGGCAGTTGCAGGGCAAGGCGCCGATGTTCGGAATCTGCCTGGGGCACCAGTTGTTTGGGCTGGCGCTGGGCGGCAAGACCTACAAGCTGAAGTTTGGGCATCATGGCGGGAATCATCCGATCATGAACCACCGGACGGGCAAGGTAGAGATTACGGCGCAGAACCACAACTTCAATGTTGATCCGAACTCGCTGCCGGCCAATGTGGAGCGGACTCACACAAATTTGAATGATCAGACGCTGGCGGGGTTGCGACACAAGACGGACCCGATGTTCAGCGTGCAGTATCACCCGGAGGCCAGTCCGGGGCCGCATGACTCGCATTATCTCTTCCAGGATTTTCGGAAGATGATGGAAGAGTTCAAAAAATAAAGCTAAAACGCGCGGCTTTGGCCGCGCATTTTTTCGGCGCATCGAGATTGGTAGAGGAAGAGAAGAGACATGCCACGCAGGAATGACATTGCAAAGATTCTGGTGATCGGCTCTGGGCCGATTGTGATTGGGCAGTCGGCGGAGTTCGATTATTCGGGTACGCAGGCTTGTAAGGCGCTGAAGGCCGAGGGGTATGAGGTCGTGCTGGTGAATTCAAACCCGGCATCGATCATGACCGATCCTGAGGTTGCGGACCGGACGTACATCGAGCCGTTGAATGCGGCTTACGTGGAAGAGATTATCCGCGTGGAGACGGAGATGCTAGCTCCGGGGGCAGGAGTGTTTGCGTTGCTGCCGACGGTGGGTGGGCAGACGGCGTTGAATCTTGCAGTGGATCTGGCGGAGTCCGGCGTGCTCGAAAAGTACAACGTCGAGTTGATTGGCGCGAAGCTGGAGGCGATCAAGAAAGCAGAGGACCGGCTGCTGTTCAAGGATGCGATGAACAAGATCGGTTTGGACATGCCGAAGTCGTCGCTGGTGAACAACATTCGCGATGGGCTGGAGTTTTCTGGCAAGATCGGTTTCCCGGTGGTGATTCGGCCATCGTTCACACTGGGTGGTTCGGGCGGCGGTATTGCTTACAACCGCGAGGAGTTGATGGAGATTCTGGCGCGCGGATTGGACCTTTCGCCAGTGCATGAGTGCTTGCTCGAAGAGAGCGTGCTGGGTTGGAAAGAGTATGAGTTGGAGGTGGTGCGTGACCTGAATGACAACGTCATCATCATCTGCTCGATTGAGAACTTTGACCCGATGGGCGTGCATACGGGGGACTCGATTACGGTGGCTCCGGCGCAGACGCTGACGGACCGCGAGTACCAGGCGATGCGGGATGCGGCGATTCGGGTTATCCGCGAGATTGGCGTGGAGACAGGCGGCAGCAACGTACAGTTTGCCGTGAATCCGGCGAACGGGCGCATGACTGTGATTGAGATGAATCCGCGCGTCAGCCGGTCTTCTGCCCTTGCGAGTAAAGCTACGGGATTTCCGATTGCGAAGATCGCGGCACGGCTGGCAGTGGGCTACACGCTGGATGAGATTCAGAACGACATTACGAAGGCGACTCCGGCGTGCTTCGAGCCGACGATTGATTATGTCGTCGTGAAGATTCCCAAGTGGCAGTTTGAGAAGTTTCCCGGAGCGGATGAGGGCCTGGGGCCGCAGATGAAGTCGGTAGGCGAGGTAATGGCGATCGGCAGGACCTTCAAGGAAGCGATGATGAAGGCGGTGCGGTCGCTGGAGACGGGCAAGAAGGCTACGGCCGACGACATTGAGCCGCGACGTTTGACGCAGCGGCTGGTAACTCCGCATCCTGACCGGCTCTCGTATGTGCGGTATGCATTTGAACGCGGGATGACGGTGCGTGAAGTTTCACGTATGACGTCGATGGATCCGTGGTTCCTGTACCAGATCAAGCAGATTACTGATGAGATCAAGGCGATTGGCGGAGTGCCGATTGAAGAGGTGACGGCAGAACAGCTGAGAGTGGCGAAGCGGATGGGCATCTCCGACGAGCGCTTGGCGGCGAGCTGGGGGCTGATAGGCGCCGACGGAACTGCAAGGGTTCGGGCGCTGCGCAAGAGGCTGGGTGTGATGCCAGTGTTCAAACTGGTGGATACGTGCGCTGCGGAGTTCGAGAGCTTCACACCGTACCTCTATAGCTGCTACGACGAAGAGGATGAAGCAGCTCCGACGACGAAGAAGAAGATCATGATTCTGGGCAGTGGGCCGAATCGGATTGGGCAGGGAATCGAGTTCGATTACTGCTGCTGCCACGCCGCGTTTGCGATGCGTGAGGATGGCTACGAGACGATCATGGTGAACTGCAATCCGGAGACAGTCTCGACGGATTATGACACCAGCGATCGGCTGTACTTTGAGCCTCTGACGCTGGAGGATGTGCTGGCGGTGTACGAACATGAAGCTTCGTCGGGCGCAGAGATCGGGATGATCGTGCAGTTTGGCGGTCAGACCCCTTTGAACCTGAGCCTGCCGCTGAAGAAGGCCGGGGTACCGATCATCGGGACGTCGCCGGAGTCGATTGACCTGGCAGAAGACCGGAAGCGCTTTGGGAAGCTGATTGAGGAACTGAAGATTCCGCAGCCTGACGGCGCGATGGCAACCAGCGTGGAAGAGGCGGTTGCGGGAGCGAATCGGGTGGGATATCCAGTGCTGGTTCGGCCCTCGTATGTGCTGGGCGGGCGAGCGATGGTGATTGCGTATGACGATGAGTCGATCGTGCGCTACATGACTACTGCAATCGAGTACTCACAGGAGCGACCGGTCCTGATTGATCACTTTCTGGAAGATGCTATCGAGTGCGATGTGGATGCGCTTTGCGACGGCGATGACGTGGTGATTGCCGGAATCATGCAGCATATTGAAGAGGCCGGGATTCACTCTGGTGACTCATCCTGCGTGTTGCCGGCGGTAGATCTTAGTCATGACGTACTGACGACGATTCGGGAGTACACCCGCAAGCTGGCGATGTCGCTGGAAGTGCGTGGATTGGTGAATATTCAGTTTGCGATCCAGCGTGGCAAGGTATTTGTGATCGAAGTGAATCCGCGTGCGTCGCGGACGGTGCCCTATGTTTCGAAGGCTACTGGAATTCCGCTGGCGAAGATCGCTTCGCGCATCATGGTTGGCCGGAAGCTGAAGGAGTTGCTGCCGGAGCAGGTTGCGAGTGGCAAGGATCTGGAGACGGGATCCCACTTCTTTGTGAAGTCGCCGGTGTTTCCGTGGGGCAAGTTCCCGGGCGTGGATACGGTGCTTGGCCCGGAGATGAAGTCGACCGGCGAAGTGATGGGTGTGGCAGATAACTTTGGCGAAGCATTTGCCAAGGCGCAAATTGCTGCTGGCCAGGTACTGCCGCTGCAAGGAACGATCTTCCTGAGTGTCAACGATCACGATAAAGATGGGCTGGTATCGCTGGCCCGGCAGTTTGTGGAGATGGGCTTCCACCTGGTAGCGACGCATGGAACCGCTGAGGTTCTGGAGATAGCGGGGTTGCAGCCGGAGCGCGTCTACAAGGTGAAAGAGGGTCGACCGAATGTCGTCGATCTGATCAAGGGCGACCGGATCCAGTTGATCATCAATACACCTCGCGGACAGGACACGTTCTTCGACGAGAAGGCGATCCGGCGTGCGGCAGTTATGGCGCGGATTCCAACAATTACGACTCTGGCTGCAGCGCGAGCGGCTGCAGAGGGAATTGCGGCACTGCAGGAAGGGACGCTAAGCGTCACTGCACTGCAGACGCTGCATGCTGAGCGGATTGCGGCTGAGGTCTAGAGCGAGTGATTTTGAGGTGGGGCGTTCGGGTTCGGTAACCGGTGGTTAGGGTTCCAGCCCGAACTTTGCACCGATGGCGTAGCCGATCATTGCAAGCGGGGTCCAGGTGCCAACGAGCAGGCCATCGCCGCCCATTAGACCGCTGCCGTTGCCGATGTCGAAGAAGGTGCGCCAGAGTTTTTCAACGGCGCCGCATTTTTCGCACAGACCGTTGCCGGTGGGCAGGTCCAGCACCCAAACACAGACGACGGAGAACAGCAGAAGACCCGAGATCCAGACGTAGCGTGCGATGTCATTTTGCTGCATTCGCGCGATGATAAAGCCACCGACCATAGGAACCAGAAAAGCGATACCTGTTCCGATGAGCTTGGGGGTGGTTGCATCAGGATCTGGGTGGGTTAGCGTCATGGCACCAATCGCAAGCGCCAGGACAAACACTGCCAAAAGCGTGTGGGTCAGGAACCAAAAGGCCTCGCGCCCCAGGTCGCCGAGAGTTTTGCTCTGCGTGATTTCTTGCCGGATCGCCATAACTTGTCTCTGCTGAGCTTACTTCATATGGTTGTGCGGGAGAGAAAGAACGGATACGTCTTTTGTTGCAGAGTGTCTTTTTGATACTGAGTCACACTGACAACGCGCGTTACGAGCAGGACGTTATTTAGAATGAAAACATGCTGCTAGAAGGACTTTTCCTCCCGTTGACTACGCCGTTTTATCCAGACGGTCGCTGCAATCTCCGCAAGCTTGAACATAATGTTCGGCTTTACTCGAAGACGCCTGCGGCTGGACTGATGTTGTTGAGTGAGCACGGCGAGCCGAGCATGCTGACAGACGATGAAAGGCGTCAGGTGATGGGAGCGGCGATCGATGCGGCGGAGCCCGAAAAGGTGATGCTTGTAGGTGTTTCCCACGACAGTGTGGCTGAGACGGTGCGTCGGTCGGAGTATGCAGCCAGACTGGGCTATGATGCCGTGCTGGTTGACGCTCCTTCGGTCCTTCGTGATGGAAGCAGAGCAAAGGAGTTGCTGGCTTATTTTGTGACGGTTGCTGACCGGTCACCTTTGCCGGTGGTGCTGGTGAGCAGTGCAAGCGCGCGCACTGGATTACTGGATTTGGGGTTGGTGATTGAGTTGGCACGGCACCAAAATATTGACGGCTTGGTCGATGCTGCTGATGGATCAGAACGGATCGCGGCAATCAAGGCCGGGACGACCGCGGTGAAGCGTGATGTGACGGTGACGACGGTGTTTGCGGCTGTAACGGGAAGGATGAAGGCACAGGACGAGACCAGAGGCGGATCGTTTGTCTCGGCGGCGGCACTGACCGATGGAGCGACGGCACTGGCGGTTGCGCCCCCAAGTTCAGCTCTCAAGACACGCATCAAGAGCGTGGGATTTCAGATGATGGCGGGGAGTGCTGCAGGAATGCTTGAAGGATTGCGAGCGGGGGCTACGGGTGTTGCTCCGGCGTTCGCTGCATGTGCTCCGCAGGCTTGCTACGAAGTAGTGGCGGCATGGAAGGACGGCGACGAGGGATTGGCCGATGAGAAGCAGGCTCGAATATTGGAGGCCGCAGCCTACGTCGAGACGCAACTTGGGGTGCCGGGTATCAAGTTTGGGTGCGATCTGAATGGGTACTACGGTGGAGTGGCAAGGTCTCCACTGCTGCCGACGACCGGGGCTGAACGTAGTGAAGTGGAACGCCTGATGCTGGGTACTCGAAGCTAAGAGTTACCCGCATCAGCTAAGAACGACCCATCAAGCTACTGTGGACGCGTCCTGGGGGTTACCGGGACGCCCATGCCATTGAGTTTGCTGCGGGCGGACATTGACTCGGGCGAGTTTGGGAAGCGCTGGATGAGCGCACGAAGTTCACGGATGCCGGCATCGTTCTGCTTGAGAGCGATAAGAGCCTGGCCCTTGTGGAGGTGGGAGACGGGGACCTTGTTGTTGTCCGGATACTGCTCAAGCACCTTGTCGTAGCTCTTTACGGCTGCGGCATAGTGGCCAGCACGGTAATCAATCTCAGCCTGGTAGTAGTAGGAATTTCCCGATAGTGGATTTTCGGGGTAGTACTTGATGACGTCGCTGAACTCCGCAGACGCGAGCGAATACTTGGCTGCCATGTAGTCGCCGAGCGCGGTCTTATACAGTTCGTCGACGGAAGGCGCCGCGGACTCTGGGGTTGGGGCAGTGGCTGGAACGGAGGCGAGCGGCTTGCCTTTCTTGACGGGAGGTGCCGGGCGCTCAGGTGGAAGCACATCCGGCTGCACAGGTGTTGGGGTGAGGTTTGAGGTGGGTGCAGGAGTAGTTATGGCGGGCTGACCTGACTGTTGCAGGTTTTGCATGTTCCCGCTCATTGACTGCTGCTGGCTCTGGATATCCTGAGTGAGCTTTTCGAGGCGGGCAAGGCGAGCCTTCAACTCATCAAGGGAATCATTGAGAGACTGAATCTGGCCCGAGATCTGATCGATCTTGCCGCTCTGAGCATCCTGCTGAGTCTGAATCTGCTTTTGCAGTCCGTCGATGTTGGTAGACATCTTGTTGACTGCATCGGCACTCTGCTGAACGAGGTCCTTCATAACGCCCATGCGCTCATCGTTTGATTGCTGGAGGCGAGCGACCGCATCCTGGAGCGCCTGGACCTGGGTCTGAAGCTGGATCATGTCCTTGTTAACCGCGAAGGCAGGGGACGTGAAGAGCATGGCAGAACTGAGTACACACACCGAGAGCAAGCGAAGAGATATCCGGGGCATGGGGAGCCTCCTAAGAGTGAGCATTGGCATTATCTGGATGGGCATGGCAACGAGACCTGAGCGACTTTCTAAGCAATCAGCCCTCACTGGATTAGGAGTGAGGGCTGATGATTGGCTGCGTTACGGTTAGCGGTCGAGCGAGAACTGCGCGCGGCGATTCTGCTGCCAGCAGGTCTCATTTTCTTCGGTGCAGAACTGCTTCTCTTTACCGTAGCTAATGACCCGCAGGCGGTTGGGAGCTACGCCCGCCGCAATGAGTGCGGAGCGGGCAGAGTTGGCACGATTTTCTCCGAGAGCCAAGTTGTACTCTGCCGAACCACGCTCGTCGGCGTAGCCACCGATGACTACGCGAATAGCAGGGTGGGCTGCGAGATAAGCTGCACCCTGAGAGATGGCAGTCTGGGCGTCGGGACGTAAATCGTAGCTGTCGTAGTCGAAGAAGGCATCCTGAACGTTCTGGTGGAATGCTTCGTCGGTCCCCATGTCTCCTGGCAAGCTACCTGTGTTGGCTGGGACCGTGGGGGCAACGGGAACGCGGACCGTGACTCGAACATTGGCCTCGGTGGTTCCTCCATCGCCTTTGGCGACGAGATGGAAGTTGGTGGAGTTTGAGGGCGCAACGGTCTGAGTGCCGTTGACATTGACCTGACCGATACCGTCGATGGTGACGACAGTGGCGTTCTGGGTGCGCCAGTTCAGGACGACGGACTGGCCGAGATCGATGGCGAGCGGGTCGGCGGAGATGGTCGCAGTCGGAGCAGCGCCTTCAGTCGTGGCTGCAGGCCCGAGGCTGTTTGGGTCGATTCCACTGCGCTTCTTGTGGCAACCTGTTACGGCGCTAATGGCAACGAATACTGCGGCCGCCACAAAAAACTTGCGAAATACTGTTTGTGTCGAACTCATTTATCTTCTTCTCCTGCTCGTCGTTAGGTATTGCAAAGCTTGGGTGTCGCGTCAATGTTGACCGAAGGAATAATCCTACAGGTTTGACAGAAATTACTTCCAACTCCAGTTTGGCATATCGGCACCTGGGCCGGTGAGAGCGCGCTTCTGAGTGCCATCGGAGAGCATGGTCCAGATCTTCATGTGTTCAGGCCGACCGTCGGCGGTGTTGGCGTAAGTAATGTGCCGGCCATCCGGCGACCAGGATGGGAAATCGCAGCGGCCGCCATCGTGGGTGAGTTGAATCCATTTTTTGGTGGCGACCTCCATGACGTAAATGTCCTGTCCACCGGGGGCGCCAGGGCCGTACTTGCGGTTCCAGGCAAAGGTGAGAAACTGTCCGTTGGGCGACCAGGATGGCGAGGTAGCATAGCCGCCATCCGTCATTCGGGTTACGCCCGAACCGTCCGTGTCCATGATGTAGAGCTGGGGCAGGCCGGTCCGGCCGCTGATCCAGGCAATCTGTGAGCCAGTGCGGGGGTTGTAGACGGGCGAAACATCCGGGCCGCGAAAGCTGGTGATGCGTCGGGCCAGACCGCCGTTGATATCTGCGATCCATATCTCTGGATCGCCGGAACGGGAGGAGGAGTAGGCAAGCTCCTTACCGTTGGGTGCCCAGGCTGGCGACAGATTCGTGCCGCCGGCTGCCGCGAAGTTGACCATGCGGCCCAGCAGCAGGGAATACACGCGGATCTGAAAACCTTCGCGGCCGAGCGAGGAGAAGGCCAGGCGTGAGTTGTCCGGTGCGACCCGCGGCGAGAGAGTGACGGTGCCGAGATGAGTGATGGCATGCTGGTTCGCACCGTCGTAGTCCATCTCCCAAATCTCTTTGTTCCCGCCGCCCATCTTGACGTAGTAGATCTTGGTCTCAGAGATGCCCGGGACTCCTCCTCCGAGGCGGAAGATGATCTCGTCGGCGAATCGGTGGGCTATCTGGCGAGCTGATTCTTCGCTGGGGTCTTCGTTGTACTGCTTGGCGAGTACCTGGGGGTACTGGGTATTCTTGGCGTCAAACAGAAAACCGTTTGCGACGAGCCTGCCGCCCTCTACGCCAAGATTGCCGAAGGCCACCATAGCGGCCGAAGCCGGATCAGCTGACCACTGCTGCAGGTTGATCTCAGCCGGAGTGCCAGGAGAGGACTGGGGCGCTAAGCTCTTTGAAACAATGTCAAATATCCCTGCGCTGGCAAGATCTGAGTAGAGCGTCGCGTCAAAGGTTCCTTTGACGCTTGAGGTCTGAGCGTCAGCGGAGATGGGTTTGAAGTTTGCAACAGCAATGCGGATGCGGTCGGCACCGCTGGAGGTCTCGGTCTTGAACCAGTCCTGCGCGTGCAACTGGGGGCCGTACAGGATGAGAAGCGCCATCGCTGCGAGCCAGAGTTTGGGATGGAAGTTAGTCGATTTGCACACCGGTCTGAACATACCTCTCCTATGGTAGATGCAAAGTATGAGGAACAGGGGTGATGCCGCGCTGGATTACGGTAATCAAACGAATACTCCACACTGGGGCATTGGAAGAAACGGCTACTGCTGGCGGTAGTCGAAGGAGTACTCGACCGTAATGTGGTCGCCCTGAGGCAGTGGGCCGAAGCCTTCATCCTGCACGCGTTGCAGAGCGCGTATTGCGGAGGTATCCAAGCTGGGTGATCCGCTACGGGTGCCTATACGGACGTTGGAGGGTATTCCGTCGCGGTTGATATCGAAGATGATGGTGACACGCTTGCCCTCGGAGGCGCGTGGATCAGCCTCCTGGGTGTACCAGTTCTGGGCGACCTTGCGATTGACGATATTGACGTAGTAGGCAAAGCGCGAGCCGAAGGTGCGGTCTTCCACTGAGACGCTGGCTGTTCCGTTTTTCAACTGCATGGTGGCCTGGGCAATGCGGATGCCGGCGGTCTCACCGGTGACGGCTTTGGTGGGCTGCGGGGGTGCTGGCTGGACGTGCTTTGGCGGCTCGGGGGTTGGTTTCTCGGCGGTCTTCACTGGCTTGGAGACCTTGGTGGGGATAGCCAGTTCTTTCGGGGTGGGCGGTGGCTCGGTCTTCTCTTTGGCTGTGACCGGGGCTGGGCTGGGCTTCTCTGAAGTCAGGACGCCTTCGTCGAGGGTGCGTTGACGTGGGGGCAGCGGTAGTGAGGAGACCATCGTGGCCTGAATCGCGCCGGCGGTAACATCATGCTCGCCCCAGGACTTGCCTTTGTGGGAGAGCAGCGCCCATCCGAAGATCGCTCCAATGACGGCAAGGTGCAGGACGATTGAGCCTGCGAAGTTGCTGCGCAGGTTATCGCCCGTGGCGTTCTCGTGTCGGCTCCAACTGAGTTGAGTGGTTATGGCACCCTCCTCACTTTTCGAGCGGCCGGGTGACGATGCTGATATTGGTGATGCCGGCCCGCTTGACGGCGTCCATGACGGAGGCGAAGGCACCGAAGGGAACCTGCTCGTCGGCACGAAGATAGATGATTCGCTTGGCGGGATCTCCACTGCCAACGGTTTTGAGGCGGACTGGCAGGTCGTTCACGTTGATCGGCTTGTCCTGCAGAAAGACGTTCTGGTCTTTGTCGATGGTGACGACCATGCGCTCTTCGGTGAGTTGATTGACGGAACGCGTTTTGGGGATCGCGACCTCGACACCGGACTGCAGGACGGGTGCGGTGAGCATGAAGATGAGCAGCAGCACGAGGACGACGTCGACCAACGGAGTGATGTTGATCTCGGCGAGCGCGGTCTGGGTGCGGGTCTGACCACCGCTACGGGAGGAGAAGGCCATGGGTCAGAAGGTCCTCCGGCGGGACTCTTCAGGTGCCGCAGGGGGCGGAGCGAGCATGGCTGCATTCTCAATGGCATTGAGCAGTTCACGTCCGAAGTCGTCCATGCGGGAGCCGAATTCTCGGAGCCTGGCGGTGAGTTGGTTGTAGCCGACCACCGCAGGGATCGCAACGACTAGGCCTGCGGCAGTGGTGATGAGAGCTTCCGAGATGCCCGGCGCCACAGCGCGGAGGGTGGCAGCGCCGGCGGTGCCGAGGCCGTGGAAGGCGTCGATGATGCCCATGACGGTGCCGAAGAGTCCGATGAAGGGAGCAATGGCGGCGATGGTAGCGAGCCAGGTCATGCGGGACTCCATCGCGGTGAGCGCTTCACTGGAGGCAGTCTGGGCGGCGCGCTCCAATGCGAGCGGGTTGCGTGGAAGGCCGCGACCGGAGGTTTGCCGGAAGTACTCGTCGTGGATCTCAGTGAAGACCGCGACGAGGGGGCTGGGTTTGAACTGATCCGCGATGGAGGCCAGTTCGCTGAGGCGAGTGGACTTGCGGAATGCTCGGATGAAGCGTTGGCCCTGCATCTGAGCGCGCCGAAAGCTTGACCACTTGGAAAACATGATGGTCCAGGAGAAGATGCTGGCCGCGAGCAGGAGGATAAGGACAGTGAATGCGACCGGGCCGGAGTTGTGAACCATCTCTGCAAGGGCGCTGCTGTTGGCCGCGACTGGCGGCGTAGATGCAGGCTCTTCCTGAAGGAAGTACAGAGCTAGAGCGGGTAGATTCAAGATCATAATTTGATGACCACCAGAGGTTAGTCTAAATCGTGCTGTTTGGGTAAGACGCAAATGGACGGCTAAATGTGCTGGGGAGGCATCTGCTGTGGTGCTGCTTTGTACATAATGATGGGTCTCGATGTGGTTTGTTATTCTCGCAATACGCTATTGCCTGAGGATTAGATGCTGCTGGAACTGCGCGCGGAAAATTACGCTGTGATCGACCGGGCCGTTGCGGAGTTCGGGCCTGGGTTAAATCTCTTAACGGGAGAGACTGGCGCAGGTAAGTCGATACTTATCGATGCGTTGGCCCTGCTGCTGGGTGGTAAAGCGTCCTCGGATATCGTGCGTCACGGAGCAGAGAAGGCCGTGGTGGGGTGCGTCTTCGAGATGACGCCGGGGGCGGGGGCGGTCCTTGAAGCCAACGGAATCGAAGCGGAGACGGATGACATTCTGCTTCGACGTGAGATCGCGGCGAATGGCAAGGGGCGAGTATTTGTCAATAATCAGCCGACAACCGTTGGCGTGTTGCGGCTGCTGGCACCGGAACTCGCGCTGATTCACTCCCAGGGGGAGACTCTGGGATCGTTCGACCAGACGCAGCAGCGATTGCTGCTGGATCGGTTCGCCGGGCTGAACTATGAAGCAGTCGTTGAGGCGTTCTCAGGATGGCGGGCGACGACCGACAAGTTAGAGGAGTTGCAGTCAGCGGAGCAGGATCGGCTGCGGATGGCAGATTTGTGGAGGTTTCAGAGCACCGAGATCGATCAGGCCCAGCTTGCTGCAGAGGACGAAGACGTTCAACTGGAAGGCGAGAAGCGGGTTCTGGGCAATGCCGAGAAGCTTTATACCGCTGCAATGAGTGCGCACGATCTGTTGTATGAGTCGGAGAACTCTGCGGAGACGACTCTGGGCGCGGCATTGAAGCATCTGGAGGAGTTGGCCCGGTATGACACTCGTTTTCAAGAGCCGTCCCAGCAGTTGGCGGCGGCGAAGGCCGCGGTGGAGGATATCGACGCTGAAGTGCGGGACTTTGCCGACAACATTCACGCGGCACCGGGCCGACTGGAAGAGATTGAAGACAGGCTGGCTGCCCTGGACAGACTGAAGCGCAAATATGGGCAGACACTCGCCGAGGTAATTTCGTTTGGGGCTGAGGCTTCTCGCAAGCTGGCGGAGGTGGAGAATCGAGATGCGCTGCTGATCGAACTGAAGGCCCAGGAGATCAAAGATGCGCAGGTGTACCGGACGGCGGCCACGGCGTTGACCACGAACCGTCGAGTGGCTGCAGAGCGGTTGGAGAAACTGGCCGAGGCCCAGATCAATGACCTGGCGATGAGTGTCTGCTTCAAAGTGGAAGTGAGTCCCGATGAGGCGCCTACAAGTTGGACTCTGCATGGGTGGGACAAGATCGAGTGTCTTATCGCGACGAATGCAGGAGAGCCGCTGAAGCCATTACATGAGATTGCTTCGGGGGGTGAGATGTCCCGGGTGATGCTGGCGTTGAAGGTGACGGTGGAAGAAGCTGTCGGAAGTGGCGCGGGGCGTAAGAAGAAGACGGCGCTGCCTCGCACGCTGGTTTTTGACGAGATCGACATCGGCATTGGGGGCAGGGCTGCCGAGGCCGTCGGGCGCAAGCTGAAGATGCTGTCCAAGGGGCAACAGGTTCTTTGCATCACGCATCTGCCCCAGATTGCAGCGTTTGGAGATCAACACTTTCTTATCGAAAAGACCGAGAGGCAGGGGCGGACGCAGACAGACGTACGACGCATGGATGATACGGAGCGCACGCAGGAGATCGCCCGGATGCTGAGTGGCGCCAAGCTGACGGAGACGAGCCTGAAGCACGCGGAGCATCTGCTGCAGAGCAGTCGTTAGTGGCGCATCGCACCAGCGAAAGGGGCTGTGGCGACCCATGAAGCGCAAGAGTTCTGGACATACTTTGTCTTTTGGACAAGATGGGAGTTTTTGGCATGTTTGCCATGGCCATCCTATCGCTGGGGCAGCACCAATGATGGTTCAAATTAGCCACGCTACCCCACCGAACGCGGTATACTTGGAGTGTGACTACAACCACTCTCGATCACACACCCGTTAACCAGAGCGACAACACGACAAAGACCAAGCGCGTACTGCTACTGAAGCCGCGTGGCTTCTGCGCGGGAGTTGTCAGAGCTATTGATATCGTTCAGATTGCGCTCGAAACATTTGGCGCCCCGATCTACGTTCGTAAAGAGATTGTGCATAACAGCTACGTCGTAACCGACCTGGCGAAGAAGGGTGCAATCTTTGTTAACGAATTGGATGAGGTTCCGGCGGGGGCGCGGGTTATTTACTCAGCGCATGGTGTATCTCCTGCGGTTCGTCAGCATGCCAAGGAACGCGGCTTGAAGGTGGTGGACGCGACCTGTCCTCTAGTGACTAAGGTCCACGTTGAGGCGATCAAGTTCGCGAAACAGGGCTATTCGCTGGTGCTGGTGGGTCATCGTGACCACGAAGAGGTTGAGGGTACTCAGGGTGAAGCTCCGGATGTGACGCAAGTGGTCTCTACACTGGCGGAAGTTGCTGCCCTGGTGGTGCCAGACCCTAACAAAGTTGCGTACCTGACTCAGACTACGCTTTCGCTCGATGAGGCGCGGTACATGATTGAGGCGTTGAAGGCAAAGTTTCCTAATATCGTTGGACCTCATGCGCAGGACATCTGCTACGCGACAGAGAATCGTCAAGTTGCGGTAAAGAATGTGGCTCATGGAGCCGACCTGGTATTGGTAGTGGGGTCGAAGAACAGCTCGAACTCAAACCGACTGGTTGAAGTGTCCAAGAATCTTGATACGAACTCCTACTTGATCGACACTGCGGATGCGATTCAGCCCGAGTGGCTAGACGGAGTCAACACTGTGGCAGTTACTGCGGGCGCTTCGGCTCCCGAGGTTCTGGTGAAAGATGTTGTTGAGTATTTACAGACCATGGGGTATGGCGATGTTGATGAGGTTGAAGTGATGCCGGAGAATGTGCGGTTCGGACTGCCCCCGGAGATTGTTCAGGCTATTGCTTCCGCCCCATCCGTTGCTCGCTAAGAGTTAAGAGATCAGTCAGAGAGTTTGTCGTACATGAGCTTATCCCCAGGAAATCCGCAGACCGCGAAAAAGCCGGCGCAGCCGCGCTATGGCCGGATGGACCTCGCTCTGGAGCATGTTGTGAGTGGTATCGAACGGGCAAAGGATTGGCTGCTGGGTGAGCAGCACCCCGAGGGATATTGGTGCGGCGAACTTGAAGCGGACGTGATGCTGGAGGCCGACTACATCTTTATGCATGTGCTGCTTGGAACGGGCGATGCAGGCAAGATGGAACGCGCAATTAATGAAATTGTGCGGCATCAGAACGAGGATGGTGGCTGGAGCCAGTATCCTGGTGGCCCATCCAATATCAATTACGGTGTAAAGAGCTACCTCGCTTTGAAGTTGATGAACTGGCCGGCGGATCACCCTCGGCTGGTTAAGGCTCGCGAGTGGATTCTGGCGAACGGCGGGGTGGTGGGATGTAATACGTTCACCAAGATCTATCTTTGCGCGCTGGGGCAGTACGAGTACAACGCCGTGCCGGCCATTCCGCCGGAGATCGTCCTGTTTCCAAACTGGTTCTACTTCAATATCTATGAGATATCGTCCTGGTCCCGCGGGATTCTGGTTCCGTTGTCGATCATCTATGCGAAGAAGCCCTTCAAGAAGATCGCACCGGAGCAGGGGATTGAAGAGTTGTTCGCAGGGGGGCGCGAGAATGCGGACCTGCACCTGAAATGGGATAGGAAGAACCGCATCAGTTGGCGTAATTTCTTCTTGTTCTGGGACCGACTCGTGCATATGTTCGAGCGGGTTCACATTCGTCCGTTGCGCAAAGTGGCGCTGAAGTCTGCTGAGAAGTGGATGCTGGCCCGGTTTGAGAAATCGGACGGACTGGGAGCTATCTACCCGGCGATGTTGAACTCTATTGTTGCGATGCGCTGCCTCGGATACTCGGTGGATGATCCACAGTTCATCCGTGCGATGGATGAGTTTGAAAAGCTGGGAATCGACTGCCCAGAGGGTACGGAAGATTATCCGACCCCGACGTTCCGCATGCAGCCGTGCTTTCCGCCTGTATGGGATACAGCGCAGGTGATATCTGCATTAGGAGAGGCTGGTGTTTCACGCACTGATCCTCGTCTCATAAGTGCAGCAGACTGGCTTCTCTCAAAGGAAGTACGGCACAAGGGTGACTGGGCTGAGAAGGTGAAGAACGTCGAGCCCGGTGGCTGGTACTTCGAGTTCAATAATGAGTTTTATCCAGACGTTGACGACACTGGAGAGGTGTTGCTGGCGCTGAACTATGTGGACAACCCGCGGGAGCGCTACCAGCATGAGGTTTGTCAGCGGGCACTGAACTGGATCTGGGCGATGCAGTGCAAGAACGGCGGATGGGCTGCGTTCGACAAGGACAATACCAAGACGATCTTCCAGTACATTCCGTTTGCCGACCATAATGCGATGCTTGACCCGCCGACGGTAGACATCACTGCTCGCGTCCTTGAGATGGTGGCTCAGTATGGCTTTACGCGGGAAGATAAACGCGTGGAGAAGGCGGTGCAGTTCGTTCTGAAAGAGCAGTGCTCGGATGGCAGCTGGTTCGGCCGCTGGGGCGTGAACTATCTGTATGGGACGTTTTTGGTGTTGCGTGGTTTGCAGTCCGTTGGGATGTGGAGTAACGAGCCTTGTATTCTGCAGGCTACAGAGTGGATCCGCATGATGCAAAACTCTGATGGCGGCTGGGGCGAAACCTGCGGAACCTATGACGATGAGTTACAGAAGGGCATTGGGCCTAGTACCCCATCCCAGACTGCCTGGGCGCTGCTTGGGCTGCTGGCCGGTGGAGATATGCGATCGGACTCTGTTGCGAAGGGTGTGCGCTGGTTGATTGATCGCCAGCACGAAGATGGAAGTTGGGATGAACTTGTCCCTGGACGTAACGGAGAGAGTTATTACACCGGAACAGGCTTTCCGCGCGTCTTTTATCTTGGATATCACTTGTATAAACAGTATTTTCCACTGCTCGCTCTAACGACTTACAAGCACGCTTTAGAGAAAGAAACGGTAGTCGCGAAGTAGTTTGGATGGATAATTCGCGCGAAGTTTGCGTGCAAATTCTGGATTTGAAGGAGACCTCGGATGGCAGTACCAGTCTCGCAAGCTTGGACAGTTGCAACCTATGTTTTGAAGCAGAAGTTCCTGGGCCGCAAGAAGTACCCGTTGGTGCTGATGCTTGAGCCCCTGTTCCGCTGCAACCTGGCGTGTGCGGGATGCGGCAAGATTCAGTATCCGGCGCACATTCTGAAGGCGGAGCTTACGCCGGAAGATTGCTTCCAAGCGGTTGAAGAGTGCGGCACGCCCATGGTCGCGATTCCCGGTGGCGAGCCGTTGCTGCACCCACAGATGCCAGAGATCGTTGCCGGTCTGGTGGCGCGCAAGAAGTATGTTTACATGTGCACGAACGCTCTGCTGCTGAAGGAGAAGTTGCACCTCTTCAAGCCAAGCAAATATCTGTCGTTCTCGGTTCACGTCGACGGCCAGCGCGAGCATCATGACTTCTCAGTCTGCCGCGAGGGTGGATACGACATTGCGATGGAGGGTGTCCATGCGGCCGTGAAAGCAGGATTCCGCGTCACCACCAACACAACGCTTTTCGATGGAGCCGACCCCAATAGTGTCCGCGCTCACTTTGACGAGTTGATGGTTGCCGGTGTCGAGAGCATGATGGTGTCGCCGGGCTACACCTATGACAAGGCTCCTGACCAGAAACACTTTCTTGGCCGTGCGCGTTCGAAGAAGATGTTCCGCGCTATTCTGTCGAACCGCAAGAAGACATGGCGCTTCAACGCATCGCCCATCTTCATGGAGTTCCTGATGGGCAAGAAGGATCTCACCTGCACACCATGGGGCATGCCTACGTTTAGCATCTTCGGCTGGCAAAAGCCTTGCTACCTGCTGCAGGATGGCTATGCGGATTCCTTCAAAGAGCTGATGGAGACTGTCGAGTGGCAGAACTATGGCACCGAGTCCGGCAACCCGCGTTGCGCGAATTGCATGGTTCACTCGGGTTATGAAGCCAGCGGCGTCAACTACACCTTTGGATCGATCAAGGGCCTGCTGCAGACCGCCAAGGCGATCTTCTTTAGCAAGTATGACGACGAAGGTGCGCAGAAGATTCTGAACGAGTGGAAGCCGGCAAGCCACGCGCCACTGGTACAGATTGCTGCACCTACCGGAACGACGCAAACGACGAACCTGCAGGAAGTCTCAGGAGACTAATGATGGCCACCGATCTACAGGAATCAGCAAAGTTGGAGCAGCTCTCTCATTTAAATCCCGACGAGATTGAGGTTGCCGCAGGCCGCGAGCGAGAGCAGTTGGAAGGCTGGGTTCCGGAACTCGCGACTGAGGCTGAAGTACGTGAGGCGCTGGAGAAGGCGTTTGACTATCGTGGCGATATCACTATTACGCGTAAGGATGGCTCGAAGATCGAGGGCTACCTTTTCGACCGACGTTCGGGTTTTTCACTTACAGATTCGTTTATTCGGATCATTCCCACGAATGAGCGAACGAAGGTGAATGTAGCCTACGCTGATGTAGCTGCAATTGCGTTTAGCGGCCGAGATACTGCGGCTGGTAAGACGTTTGAAGCGTGGGTGGCAAAGTATTGGGCTAAGAAGGCGGCAGGGGAGCAGAATATTCAGATCGAGCCTGAGAAGCTGGACTGAGTAATTCCAAGGAATTGGACGCGGCGGAATTCAAGCCAGCACATGCTTTTCGAAGTGATTCTGCGTGGCTAAAGAGAGCGGAAATTGCGCGTATTTATTACTGGGGCGACGGGCTTTGTAGGCAGCCATGTGGCGCGGTGCTACGCGGCTGAGGGAGCTGAACTTCGCCTGCTGACTCGGACTACGAGCCGACTGGATTCATTGGCAGGTATTGATGCCGAGTTAGTTCAAGGTGATCTGCGCCAGCCGGAACAGCTACGCTCTGCTCTGACAGGGTGCGATGCTCTGGTGCATGTTGCGGCAGATTATCGGCTGTGGGTTCGCGATCCTGAGGAGATGTACGCCTCGAATGTCGGGGGGACGCGCGAGTTGCTGAAGCTGGCGCGCGAGGTTGGCGTACAGCGTGTCATTTACACCTCGAGCGTCGCTACTATGGGCTTCAAGACCGATGGAACGATTGTGGACGAGAACACGCCCGTTTCACTGTCTGACATGATTGGCCACTATAAGCGCTCGAAGTTTCTGGGGGAGCAAGAGGCTATTCAGGCCGCTCGAAGTGGACAGCATGTGATGATCCTTAACCCCACGACGCCGATTGGTCCGGATGATGCGAAGCCAACCCCAACGGGAAGAATAATTGTTGATTTCCTTAATCGGAATTTTCCGGCGTATGTCGATACGGGATTGAACCTGGTCGATGTTGGAGAGGTCGCTCGGATGCACGTGGTCGCTCTTGGGCGGGGCACACCGGGAGAGCGGTACATTCTGGGGGGAGAAAACCTTACATTGAAGCAGATCCTCGACCGTATGTCTGCGATTACTGGGCTGCCGTCGCCGCGGACGAAGGTGCCTCATGCTGTGGCGATGGCCTTTGCGTTCTTCGACGAGAACATCACAGGAAGATTGCGCGGCAAGGAACCTCGGGCCACTGTGGAGGCGGTTCGTATGGGAAAAAAGATGATGTTTGCATCCTCGGCGAAGGCTGAGCGCGAGCTGGATTTCAAGGTGCTTCCGGTTTACAACGCGCTGCGCGGCGCTATTGAATGGTTCATCGCGCATGGGTATGCTCCCCAACCATGAGGATTGCGATACTTGCAGCGCTGCCCGGCGAGTTGAAGCCTCTGGTTCGAGGTTGGGACCGTGTGGACTCGCCGACGAAAGGGATCTCGATCTGGGTGAGGGCTTCGGGAGAGGATGAGCACATTGCTGTATGCGGCGGTATGGGGACACACGCTGCTCTGCGCAGTTTTGCTGCAGCGGAGCACATCGGCACGCTCGACATGGTGCTCTCCGTCGGTTGGGCGGGTGCATTGGACGAAGAGGTAGAACCTGGCCGTTGCTATGTCGTCTCAGAGATTATCGATTCACTTACCGGCGAACGCTTCTTGTTGACCAGTGACAATCGAAAACAGCGTCTGGTAACGACACCACGAGTCGCGGACGAAGTTGAAAAGGTTCGACTCCACAGTAGTTACGGAGCGGCTTTGGTCGACATGGAAGCATCTGTGATCGCAAGACTCGCGCAAATTCGCAGTATTCCGGTGTACTGTTTCAAGGCTGTCTCCGATGGGCCGGGCGCAAAACTGCCGGACCTGAACCGCTTTATCAACGATGAAGGTCAGCTTAAGATGTTGCCATTCCTGGTATACGTCGCGTTACGTCCGCAGTACTGGAGTTCACTGATACAACTGGGGAAGACAAGCAGCGCTGCAGCTAAGGCGCTTGCAGTAACCATCACAAAGTTTCTTGAAGATAAGGACGTCGAAAGAACTAATCGAATGGGAGCAGTGTAAATCCGGTGACGAACGAAATTATTGAAGTTCCACTTACCATGCGAGCCGCGGTCTATCGCGGAGTGAATGATGTTCGGGTTGAGACGATTCCCGTGCCAGAGATTGGACCCGGCGAAGTGTTGGTAAAGATTCATACCTGTGGCATTTGCGGTACGGATCTAAAGAAGATTCATACTGGTTCGCACGATGCGCCGCGCGTCTTCGGCCATGAGATGGCGGGAACAATTGTGAAGGTGGGCGAAGGCGTCCGCGGCTTTATCGTTGGAGACCGCGTGATGGCATACCATCACATTCCTTGCGGCGAGTGCTATTACTGCCGCAAGCAGACCTTTGCCCAGTGTGAGGTGTACAAGAAGGTGGGGTGCACAGCGGGGTTTTCGCCCTCGGGCGGTGGCTTTGCAGAGTACATCCGAGTGATGGACTGGATCGTTCGTCGGGGACTGGTGAAGATTCCTGATGAGATTCCGTTCGAGCAGGCGGCGTTTATCGAACCGGTCAACACTTGCTACAAGGCGGTGCGGCTACTGGACCTGAAGGCGGACGAGACTGTGCTGGTGATTGGCCAGGGATCAATTGGGATACTGCTGGCAGCGCTTGCGTGGCAGACCGGAGCAACCGTCTTGACGAGCGATTTATACGCAGAGCGGCATGCAGTGGCAGCGAAGTTTGGGCTTCATCATCCGCTGGATGGAAACGGCGATGTGGTCGCTGCCGCCAGGGCTGCTACTGACGGTCGCGGCGCTGACGTGGCACTGGTCGCTGTCGGCGGCAATGCGCTGATCAAGCTTGCGATGGATGCGATTCGGCCTGGTGGACGGGTGATGCTGTTTGCGAGCACGCAGCATGGTGAGGCTCCGTTCGATCCGGCCGCGGTCTGTATGGACGAGAAGACGCTGATGGGATCGTACAGTGCTTCGGTGGCGATTCAGGATGATGTGACGCGGATGGTGTTCGAGGGCTATGGGAACGGTTTCGATCTTACCAATCTGATCTCACACCGGTTTTCGTTAGAAGATGCTGTCGCTGCGATTGATTTGGCGTCGCATCCGCAAGCCGATTCGATGAAGATTGTTATTCAGCCGGGAATTTAGTCGCGGCCGCGTTTTTTGACTTCAATATTGAGGCGCTTGATCTTCTGATTCAGAGTAGAGAGCGGGATTTTGAAGTACTCCGCTGCCTCGGTCTGGTTCGAGTGGCAACGCTCCAGCCGGTCTGAGATGATGCGGCGCTCAATCTCCTCCATCAGGTCAAAGAGGGAAGCGTCCGGCTTGTGGTCCAGCAGGCTCGACGAGTAGGTGCTTCCGGTCAACTGGGGCGGCAGGAGATTGGGAGTAATCGTGCTGCTGGTAGAGAGCACCACGCCTCGCTCCATCGCGTTCTCCAACTCGCGCACGTTGCCCGGCCACTCGTAGTCCATCAGAATACGAAGAGCCTCGGGTGAGAGCGAACGAGGCTCTGTCCCGTTCTCTTCCGCATAGAAGCGGAGGAAGTGCGAGGCGAGCAGTGGGATGTCTTCGCGACGAGCGCGCAAGGGCGGCAGTTCGAGGCAAATGACGTTCAGCCGGTAGAAGAGATCTTCGCGAAATTTTCCTTCCCGGACTGCTTCCTGTAGATTGACGTTGGTCGCGGCAACGATGCGGACGTCTACCTGGATCTCGCTGACACCTCCGAGATGCATGAACCGCCGATCCTGCAGGACGCGTAGTATCTTCGCCTGCATATCCATGCCCATGGTGCCGATCTCATCGAGGAAGAGCGTGCCACCATTAGCGACTTCGAACAGGCCCTTCTTCGCACTGATGGCGGAGGTAAAGGCCCCTTTGACGTGGCCGAATAAGGTCGATTCCAAGAGTTCCGATGGGACTGCGCCAGTATTCACCGCGACGAAAGGTTTGTCACGACGCGGCGAATTCGCATGAATAGCTTTGGCGATCAGTTCCTTGCCTGTACCACTCTCCCCCTGCAAGAGAACTGTAGAACGACTTGGAGCGATCTGAGCCACCACGTCGAACAGACGCAGCATTGGATCGCTCTTGCCAACGATGTTCTCGAAGTTGTAGCGCTGCTTCAGCGTGCGCTTAAGTTGAACAACCTCTTCTTCAGCTCGGTGTCTAGCGATCGCCGTGCGAATGTCAGCGAGTAGCTTTTCATTGTCCCAGGGCTTCTGAACAAAGTTCTCTGCGCCGGCACGAATAGCGTCTACTACGTTTCCCATGGTTCCGTAGGCGGTGATCATGATGACTGGAAGGTTAGGCTGAATGGCTGTGATGCGCGGAAGTAAGTCGATACCACTCTCGCCGGGTAAAGCTAGATCAAGAAGGAGCAGGTCATACTCGTTCCTCGATACCAGTTCGAGTCCAGCAGTACCATCTCCAGCCATCGACACGGTAAAGCCTTCCAGAGTGAGCAGCGTGTCGAGTGACTCGCGAATAGCGGACTCATCGTCGATGATCAGAATGCGAGGGGTACCTTCGCTTTGTGCGGTCCGTTCCATTTGCTGGGAGGACGTGGCCATCTCCATTGTTTCAGACATTGATAGCCTTCCTTCCAACTTCGTCTGCGCCAGCGCTGACAGTATTCAATCGGTTCTCCGGGATCATTGCCGTGCGAACGCCTGAGGCAGGGAACTCCAGCTGAAAGGTAGTGCCGACGCCAAGCTCGCTCTCGACATGAATCTTGCCAGCATGCTCCTGCATGATGCCGTAACTGACAGCGAGGCCTAGACCCGTTCCTTTATGTTCGCCATCTCTCGGCTTGGTCTTGGTTGTAAAGAATGGGTCGTAGATGCGGTGCAAATGGTCTCTCTCAATACCGCCACCCGAGTCCTGGATGCGAACAAATACGCGTCCACCCGATTCACTCGTCGTAATCCTGAGCGAGGGGTGCACGCTGCCGAACATCGCATCCTTTGCATTGAGGAAAAGATTCAAGATCACCTGCTGCAGCTTGCCTTGATTTCCATGAATCAAGGGGAGCAGGGGATCGAAATCCGATTCGACCTGTATCTGTGCGGTCTTCAACTGGTGATCAAGAAGTGTCAGCGTGTCTCGCAGAAGTTCGTTGAGGTTCACGCCAGTGAGCTCTGCGCCACTAGTGCGAGAAAAATTGAGCAGACCGTTGACGATCTCCGAAGCACGGAAGGTCTGCTGCGTGATCTTCTCAAGCACCGGAGCGAGTCGCTGGTCGTCACGCATATGCTTGGCCAGCATCTGCGTGTAACTGGAGATCACGGCCAGTGGTGTGTTGACCTCATGCGCAACACCGGCGGCCAGCAGTCCGATCGAAGAAAGCTTCTCAGCCTGAGTGAGTTGCTCTTCGAGTTGCATGCGGTCGGTGATGTCATCAACTAGAATGATGCGGCCAACGGCGACGAAGTTACGGGTAACCAGTGGTGCGATGGCGATGTTCGCGATACGAACCTCGCCGGTAGGCAGCTCCAAGCGGAATTTATACAGGGTGTGGGTTCCGTGTTCGCCCCTTACGCTGTCAAAGCGTGCAATGAAGTCTGGCGGGAACACAGCACTGAGCGGCTGTTGGAGTGCGTCCGCGCGGGGCTTGGCGTACATGACTTCCATCTGTGCATTCCAGCTCTCGATCCGATCTTCCAGATCGACTGCAAAGATTCCAATGTTGATGGATTCTACGATGTTTTCGTGGAATTCCTTGAGGCGCTCGAAGTCAGTGATTTTCTGCTCCAAGCGGCGATAGAGCTGGGCATTCTGGATGGCGATACCTATGTAGCCAGCGAGGGACTCGAGAAGCTCCATGTCTTCGCTGGAGAGAAAATCACCGTCATCCGTCCGCCCCAACCCGATAACGGCAACGGTTCTGGTTCCGGCACCCTCTCGATTCGCTACGCGACAAGGCAGGTAGTAATTCAGATCCAGGCGGCCTGCGCTGCGGCGTTGCGGCTCAGGGAGTCGTAGAACCTGTTGAGGATTTTCTAGAAAGATATGACTGTTGGCGCCTGGACGGTCAAAGTCGAGGAAGCGGACATCGAGAGATCTCAGGTCAGCGGCCTGCAAGTTGGTGAGACCGTGAGATGCCGCCATTTGAAATTGCCTGCCGGATGCGGACACGTCGTTCTCATCGGCGAGAAAGACAGCAACACGTGTCACCAACAGCGTTTGGGGAAGGCGCTCTACGATTGAATCGACGAGCGTGCGAATGTCGGTCTGAGAGTTGAGTCCACGACCAAAATCAATCAGAGTTTCACGATAGTCGAATCGCTTCTGTTCGAAGATGCGGTCGACTTGAGCCTGAATCGCCCTCTTCAACGGATCAAAGACTATGCCAGTAACAATAATTCCGGCGATTAGACCGTAGATTCGGAGGCTGGGTAGCCGCATCCTCACCATCTCGGCTGTCACCGCGACGATACCAAAGTAGAGGCCTACCAGGGCGGCGGTAGCCAGAGTATAGGTTACACCGCGTTTGAAGATGAGATCGACATCCATCAAGCGGTAACGCACGATGGCCCAACTGAAGGTAAGTGGCAGGAACACTAGTGAAAGGCCCGCAACTTTGGTCAACAGGTCTGGGACAGAACGGTCCGCAAGATAGGGAATGACGTAGAAGATCGTAAAAGGTAGCACCGCAAGCAAGGTTCCGCGGGTGAGCCATTTTAGTTGTTGGCGTTCCAGCGCGGATTCGGCGCGCCGGTAGCGGACACGGAACACCACGGCTGCGATGACGTAATAGAGAGCCAGGTAGCCAACGGCAATCTGGTCGAGACGGTGCAGCAAGACCTCGGTGGCCGACCAGAAGTGAATGGCTGCGAACTGTAAGCCGATGAGAAAGAGCCCCGGAATATACAGAAACGCACTGAGCAACCGCCGCCGGATGCGATTGCGCTGCTCAGCGGCGAAGTTGTCCGAGAAGCTTACGGCAAAATGCAGAAAGAGCGCTGGCTGAATCGCGGCCGCGGCTACGTTTCCCCAATAGACCATCCAATCCAAAACGTCGAATTGCCCCGTGTACTTGAAGGCATACAGAACAAAAGAGACGAGGCAAAAGACATAAAAGTGAGTTGATTTTGGCGCGGTCCAACGCCGGAAGAGTACATAGATCCCAATGCACAGATAAACCAAGGCAATGAGCCGCATGCCTTGATTGATGGATCTGTCCTTGGGTTCGAGAATTACCTGAATGTCGAGCCTGGCTCCATCATTTGGATCAGGGGTGCGAGCATTGGGCCGGAGGATCGAATACGTGGCATGAGCCCAGATGCCGCTGCGGAAGGTCTCGCGAACGAAAGGCGCAAGCCGGGGAGTCGGGCGCTCGTTGATGGCCTGAAGGATGTCGCCTGGCCGTACACCAGCTTTTTGGGCGGGAGAGTCCGCAGGAACCCTCTCGGCGCGCAGGCCATTACTGGCTTCGACCCACCATGCACCATCAGTTGGAACGTCAAAAGCACCTTCCTGACGAACGTTGAGCGCAGCAAAGATGCAGACCGCCAAGGTGGCGACGGCGAGAGCGACTGCCAAAATCCGTGTTTGAAAGGCGTTATTCATTCACTATCGCTGTGTATACAGCATTTTTTGCACCAAATGCGGAGACTTTACTATGAACAACTAACAAGTGCTTTGAAGCTAATAGATACGTAAAACCATAACGCATTCAATTATACGGATACCCTTTGATGATTCTTACTGATCGTTGGGAATCGTACTTTGTTCCATTAGCCATAGATTAGACATCTCTCTCACATTATTGGTTGGCGATTCCTGATAACGCAATAGGGACTTTTGGGAAGCTTGCAGGCTATCCCTCATGGTGACAATTAACATTGCTGTAACATTGACGTGGGAAGAATTGCGCCATTGAATGTTGTTAGGCGAGCGCGCTTTCCACTGAGTTGAGGCGTGGGTCTGTGCACACCAAAGTAAACAGTTTTATCGAGGAATCTTTCGTTTTAGTCGATGGAGTGCGGGTGCACTTCCAGCGTGCTGGTTCGGGAAGACCTCTGCTGCTGATTCATGGACTTGTTGGCTCGGCTCGGAACTGGCGTTCCAATATCCTCGACCTCGCTGCAGATTCGAACGTATTTGCGATCGATCTCTTAAATATGGGCGAGTCTGACAGAGTGCCGGGGCTGGACGCTGGGTTGGAAGCTATCGCCGACCGTGTTGCTGTGTTTATGGATGCGCTCGGCCTGAGCGAAGCGGATGTTGCCGGTCACTCTCATGGTGGCGCCGTGGCAATGATGCTGGCTGCCCGTCATCCGCGGTGTGTTCGGAAGCTGATTCTATTCGCGCCGGCAAACCCATTCTGTAATCTGGGTCGCCAACTCATAAGCTTTTACAAGAGCCGCCCAGGCACATGGCTTGCGCGTCTCATCCCGAGGCTGCCAACTATCTTGAAGGCGACCGCCCTCGGTCGGATGTATGGCGATCCATCAAGGGTTACGGCTGAAGCACTGGAGGGGTACACGGCTGGTCTTGGCACCCCCGGCACCGTCGACCATGTGCTGCAAATCGTCCAACGCTGGTATCTGGATATGAGTCTGCTGGAGGCGGCGCTGCCGCTGCTTGCGGCTCAGCCGACCTTGCTGATCTGGGGCGACCGGGATCGCGCCGTCGGTCTCCAGTCCGCCCGGCAACTTCAGGAGGTACTCCTTCAGGCGAAGTTGCTCGTTATTCCAGGGGCCGGCCATATTCCGTTTGAAGAGATGCCGGAGATCTGCAATCAGGCGATGCGAGATTGGCTGTCCGTACCGATGCCGGATGCTCCGTCGTTTGCGATGCGGTATCCGAGCGAGAGTCTGCGGCGTCTTAAGGTGGTCTGAGCAGTGCATCCGAAAGGTGACTAGCGCGCTTCGATCAAGCCGAACTCTTCCTGTAGCCAAGAACGCATGTGGCCCTGCATTACTGTCAGTTTGGAGCCCGGGGAGGACGGTGTGCCCTGGAAGAAATGATCTGCACCTTCTACCCAGAAGAGTTGCTTCGGTTCGGGTGCCTTCTCCAGAATTTTTTCTACTTGCTCGCGCGGCCCGAACTCGTCGTGGTCGCCGCTGATGAATAGTTTAGGCCGCAGGCATAGAGGTAGAAAGCCATAGGTGTAGTTACGGCCTTCGGCCCGGACAGGTAAGCCCAAGCCGATCAGGCCTTTCACTCGGACATCGCCGCAGCAGGCCCGTAGGCCGACATGCGACCCGAAAGAGAATCCGGCAAAAAGGATGGGGCGCTTGAGGTTGTGCTCCATCCAGCTAAGGGTGGCGCGGACGTCGTTCTGCTCCCCGTGGCCATTGTCGAACTCGCCTTCACTCAATCCGACGCCGCGAAAGTTGAAGCGCACCACCGGCAGTCCGAAGGATGAGAAGGCCTTCATGGTGTGGTAGACGACTTTGTTGTGCAGGGTGCCGCCGCCTTTTGGGTGGGGGTGGCAGACTATGGCGGCGTAGGGGGCGTCGGGGCGACCAGTGTTAAGTACTGCTTCGAGCTTGCCCGCTGGGCCCCGAAGGTCTTCGATGGACCTTATTTGGGAGTGAGTTGGTGCGGATTGCGTCATCTTGATCAGTCTATCGTCACGTTCCTATGAAGCTGCAATCACGCGTGACGTATTCTGTAGGTCATGGCGATTGATCCGATTGCACTGACAAAGCGGCTTGTCGATATTGAGTCCACCACTTACCACGAGGGTCTGGCGGGGGCGTTTCTGCGTGAATATCTGAGCAACGAGCGCTATGCGGTGGAGTGCATGCCGGTAGCCCAGCCGGCCTCAGACAGCACCCCGGGGTGCGGTGACGGTGACCGGTTCAATGTATATGCGGCTTTGCCGGGGGTGACGCCGGATGTGGTGCTTTCGACCCACATGGATACGGTGCCGCCGTTCTTTGGGTGCACGGAGGATGACGAGTTTCTGTATGGCCGCGGGACTTGCGACGCCAAGGGGATTATCGCGGCGCAGGTTGCTGCCGCGGACCGGTTGCGTGAGGGTGGGGTGAAGGTTGGGTTGCTGTTTGTTGTGGGAGAGGAGAGGGATTCGGCTGGGGCGGCGGTGGCGAACCTGCATCCGAAGGGGTCGAGGTTTTTGATTAATGGGGAGCCTACGGACAATCGGCTGGCGCTTGCCTCGAAGGGTGCGTTGCGGGTGGAGTTGCGGGCGAAGGGGCGTATGGCCCACTCGGCGTATCCGGAGCTGGGGGAGTCGGCGATCGACAAGCTGGTGTCGGCGCTGAACGATGTGATGGCGCTGCCGCTGCCGGTGGAGCCGGAGATTGGGCCTTCGACGCTGAATATCGGGTTGATCTCGGGCGGGCGGGCGCCGAATGTGATTGCGGACAAGGCTGAGGCGCATCTGCTGATTCGGCTGGTGGGGCCGGCGGAGGAGACGAAGCAGGCGATTGTGAAGACGGTGGGGAACCGGGCGGATGTGGAGTTCAGCCTGGAGCTGCCGTTTGTGAGGATGAGGAAGGTGGGGAACCTGCCGACGATGGTTGCGAAGTTCACCACGGATATTCCTTCGCTGACGGCGTGGGGTGAGCCGTTTTTGCTGGGGCCGGGTTCGATCCATGTGGCGCATACGCCTGATGAAAAGATTGCCAAAAAAGAGTTGTTGGAGGCGGTGGACCTGTATGTGGATCTGGCGACGGAGCTGGTGAAGTGATGCGGTGCGTTCGGCATGTATGTACCCCTCCCCCCTACCCCGGCTAAAAAGTCCTAAAGTCTTCGAAGTAGAGACTTTAGGGTTGGACTTCGGTTGCGCTGATGGTTGACTTATGGTTAAAAAGAGAACGTCCGGCGCGATGCCGGACGTTCCTTTTTCTCTGTCTTTATTATACGAGGGGTGTCAAGGGTTTGACCGTCGGGATTGCGTGCTTACAGTCTAAGTAGCTAATGCCTGGACTTTGGGACCAATTTAGGACAAAGTGTCCCTTGAGATGCCCAGCCAACCTTACCCTTCCCGTCCGGCGATCCCCTCATTCTGCTTGCCCAGGTTCGACAGCGCCTGACCCAGCGTGACCTTGCAGAGCAACTTCAAGTGGCACCGAAAACCATCTCCCGCTGGGAACGCCGGCTGACTGAGTGTCCTGTTTATCTTCAGGCGGCTCTGCGCGATCCCCTGATCTCGGGGACGAGGTCCGAGCTTGGTACAGAGGAGTTTGCCTTCATTGATCTTTTCGCCGGTATCGGCGGTATGAGAATCGGGTTCGAGCAGGCCAGCGGGTGCTGCGTGTTTACAACCGGATGGAACCGTTGCGCACAAAAGATCTATGCGGACGAGTTCGAGACGGATAGACTGTTGCCAACAGAATACAAAGAGGTTGAGACTGAGGAATCCCCCCTGCCATCACATGCTGTTGAGGGTTTTCCCTGTGAGCTACTTACCATCGGCTTGTTTTGGAGGCAATTGAAGATGCCGTATTTCAAAATGAAATTTGCACTCGCAATGGGCAGTTTTCGGGTCGATATGCTTATAAGCCGACCATACCTTCATGGTGATCCTTATAGGCATACCGACCTTAAATTAGATCGAACATGGGATTTGGAAACCTTCAACGACCTCACGGTGTTGCTCACCGAAGCTCTTGTAAACGGTGATGTCGACTCGCGATATTTTCAGGATTCACGTTCTCGTATGGACATCGTCCTAGAGTGGGCAAATCAATTCAACGCACGCCACCTACGTGAGAAATGGGAGTCAGAGGAGTATTTAGATGCGATTGAGTCGTGGTTCCATACAAAAGTCAAGGAGCGGTATTCTGCTGCCCGTCGAGCTAAGGTCGCTAGCTGTTCTGCCTGATGATTGTTCCGGATCTTCAAGAGGGAATATAGCGTGGTGAGGAGAAATTGGACACGTGATGAGTTGATTGTCGTCTTCAATTTGTATTGTCGGATACCCTTCGGTCGCATTCACAATCGGAATCCGGAAATCATTGCGCTTGCGAAAGCATTGGGCCGCACAGCTAGCGCCGTTTCCTACAAACTAGCTAACTTCTCTAGCCTCGATCCGGCAATTGTGGGCAGAAATCTAACGGGTGCTACTCACGGCAGTCGCCTCGACAAACAAGTATGGGATGAGTTTCAAGGCAATTGGGATCTGCTGGCCTTTGAGAGTGAGCAGTTGCGTTCCCGCTTGCTCAATAAAGCAACCAATTTGGCGCCGGAAGAGGAATTTCCCGAGGGTACAACAAGAGCCGCAAGCGTAATGGTTCGGGTCAACCAAAGCTTCTTCCGAGCAGCAGTAATTGCCGCATACGGCGGTACATGTTGCGTTACTGGTATAGCCGTTCCGGAGTTGCTGACTGCAAGTCATATAGTTCCGTGGAGTGTCGATGTGCCGAATCGCACAAACCCGCGCAATGGACTCAGTCTTAACGCATTACATGATCGAGCGTTTGATAGAGGTATTTTCACCTTTGACGAAAACCTACGAGTAAAAATTTCGACTGTAATTTCGAAGTTGTCGGATGAAGGTATAAAACGTCACCTACTTTGTTACGAAGGTTCACCGCTCATAGCTCCGAGTCACTTCCAGCCCGACCCCGCATTTCTGACCTACCATCGAAATACTATTTTTCAAGGTTGATCGGTAAGTTAGAGGCGATCGGGTTCGATATCGGAGGTCGGTATTAGCATGTTTCCACGCTACCAACTGTGGCGGACTCACGCTGGAAGCAGAACTGGGCGTCCGACCAAACAGCCTTACTGAGCCGGACTTCCATGGATGGAGATCAAGCAGTACGGCGCGAGAAACCTCTCCCGACCTGCGAGCGGCGGCGCTATCACGCTGATGACCCCGGAACCGACGGGCGGGGTTTACGTGCATGCCGGCATTCATGAATTTATTCGACGGTACGGCTACCCGGATCGTACCGTAGCTGATCGCCGGAACTTTGGCGGCGTGCATACGACGGCTAAGGTATGCGCCAAAACGAACCTCAGACTGACGCTTGATGGCTACGACCTGACAAAGAAGGCCATCACGGACTTCTCCAAAGGAATTTCACTTCTCGATTCAACGGGGGAGACCGCAGCTATCTGGCACTATAAGGATCTTCTCGGACACTGGACGCGTAAACATGCCCTTGCCGCCTACGTGCCTTCCATCAACCGAAAGACTCCCGTCAATCAGTATCAGTACGGAACCAGGATTCGTCTCGCGGAAGGAACGGAGTTCAGGCTGTTCCTGCAAGCAGTAGCGTTAGGCGCCGTTTACTATGACCCCGGTATCAAGATTCTGAATGTTTCCGGGAAACGCCCTGAAGTCAAGAAGAGGAGCCAGTTCCGAATTAAGTCTTCTGCAATCTCGCAGCTCTATTCCGCAGTGACAGAGGTCGATGTAACGGCGCATGCATAGTTATTCGGGCTGCCGCCCTCGGTTCGGTTAGTTAGAGAGGATGCGGAAGGGGAGGTTGTTGGGGTTGTCTTCGGCGAGGACGACTACGGAGTCTGGGTTGGTGGGGTTGTAGCGGATGTGGATGGGTGGGTTGCCCTGGGCGAGGGACTCGGCTTCGTGGTGGGTCATGCCGATGCTGCGGACGTAGCCACCGTAGTATTCGCCGTTGACTTTGAAGTGGAAGGCGGCTTCGATCTGGCTGGCGGTGGCGAAGGATTCGGCATCTTCTTCGGCGGGGAGGATTTTGTAGAGGTTGATCTCGCCGGTGGCGAGGGGCCAGGATTTAGCGAGTTGCAGGCGTTTGGCGCGGCTTCTGTGGCGAAACCAGGAACGGACGGAATCGATGATAAAGACGTTGCCCATACGGCTCCCAATGTCTAGAAGAGGATAAGCCGTGGTGCGGATGATGGCAAAGTTTCGACCGTGTTTTCCTCCTGGGGAGAGGCTCTAAACTAGAGGGATGGCAGCAGAGTTTACCCACCTCCATCTTCATACTGATTACTCGCTTCTTGACGGGGCCTGCGATGTCGACAAACTGGCCGCGCACCTGAGCAACCTTGGCCAGACTGCGGCGGCGATGACCGACCATGGCAATATCTACGGCGCGGTGCACTTCTTCGACGCGATGAAGAAGAAGAACCTGAAGCCGATTCTGGGCTGCGAGCTTTACATCTGCCAGAACGAGGACCATCGCGCCGAGGGGAATGGGGACAAGTACAACCATTTTCTGGTGCTGGCGGAGAATGAGGCGGGGTACAGGAACCTGGTTCGGCTGACGAGTGAGGCTGCGCTGCATGGGTTCTATAAGAAGCCGCGGGTGTCGAAGGACTTTCTGGCGCGGCATACCGAGGGGCTTATCGGCTTCTCCGGGTGTCTGGCGGGAGAGGTGAACCAGAACCTGATGGCAGGGAAGTACGACGAAGCGAAGCGGGTGGCTGGGCAGTTCCAGGAGATGTTCGGGAAGAATAACTTCTTCCTTGAGGTGCAGGACCACGGGCTGGGGCCGGACAAGGCTGTCTGCGATGCGGTCTTCAAGATGGAGCGCGAGCTGGATATTCCAGTGATTGCGACGAATGACAGCCACTATGTGACGGCGGACGACTCGCGGGCGCACGAGATTCTGCTGTGTGTGCAGACGGCCGGGAGCATGAACGATCCGAACCGGTTCAAGTTCGACACGCAGGAGTTCTACATCAAGTCTGCGGACGAGATGGCGCGGCTGTTTGCGCATGCGCCGGAGACGATTACTCGCACGATGCAGTTTCCGGAGCGTTGCAACCTGAAGCTGTCCAAAGTGGACAATCCGTTTCCGGATTTTGTCGTGCCGGAGGGAGAGACTCTCTATACGTACTTTGAAAAGGTCTGCCGCGATGGGCTCAAGAAGCGGCTGGAGACTTCTGTTGCTCATCTGCGTGATCGGGGGCTGCTGCGTAAGACGATAGACGACTATCAGGCACGGCTGGATCGCGAGATTGATTGCATCAAGCAGATGCAGTTTCCCGGCTATTTCATGATTGTGTGGGATTTTATCCGGTATGCGCGCGAGCAGGGGATTCCGGTTGGTCCGGGCCGTGGCTCGGCGGCGGGTTCGCTGGTGGCCTACTGCATGGAGATTACGGACGTCGATCCGCTGCAGAACGAGTTGCTGTTCGAGCGCTTCCTGAATCCGGAACGTATCTCGATGCCGGATATCGATATCGACTTCTGCATGAACCGTCGCGGCGAGGTGATCGACTACGTCAAGCGGAAGTATGGCAACGATCAGGTTGCACAGATCATCACGTTTAATACGATGGCCGCGAAGGCCGCGATTAAGGACGTTGGTCGGGCGCTGGAGATGCCTTATGGAGAGGTTGATCGTATTGCCAAGATGATCCCTCCGACGATTGGGATCACGATCGATCAGGCGCTGAAAGATAAGGGACCGCTCGCAACCGCCTATGAGACTGATCCGAAGGTAAAAGAGCTGATCGACACGGCGCTGCGCCTGGAAGGCCTGGTGCGTGGGGCGGGCGTGCATGCTGCCGGTGTCGTAATCGCCCCCAAGCCTCTTACCGAACTTGTTCCCGTTACGCGCACAAAAGACGATGCGATCGTCACGTCGTATGACATGAAGGCTGTCGAGAAGATGGGCCTTCTGAAGATGGACTTTCTTGGCCTGACGACGCTGACGGTTATCGACGACTGCCTCAAACTGATCAGGTCGAACAGCGGTGTCGCGGTTGATATGGCAACGATTGCGCTGGACGATACGAAGACCTATGAGCAGGTCTTCCACCGGGCGCTGACCTCCGGCGTCTTCCAGTTTGAATCGGGTGGGATGCGGGATGTTCTGCGGCGCTATAAGCCGAATACCGTTGAGGACCTTACCGCACTGAATGCGCTTTACCGCCCCGGTCCAATTCAGGGTGGAATGATCGACGACTTTATTGAACGGAAGTGGGGTCGTCGGCCCGTCAGCTACGAGCTGCCTGAGTTGGAAGTAATCCTGAAGGAGACGCTGGGTGTCATCGTGTATCAGGAGCAGGTGATGCAGATCTCGAATGCGCTGGCTGGCTACTCGCTGGGCGACGCGGACTTGCTGCGCCGAGCGATGGGTAAGAAAGACGCAGCCGAGATGGACAAGCAGCGAGAGCGGTTCATGCTCGGGGCAGCGGCTAACAAGCACCCAAAAGATACTGCGGGCAAGATCTTCGACCTGATGGCGCAGTTCGCAGGTTACGGGTTTAATAAGTCGCACTCCGCTGCCTATGCGTTGCTCGCGTATCACACAGCCTGGCTGAAGACCCACTATCCGATCGAGTTCATGGCGGCGTTGCTGACCAGTGAAACTTCAAAGCCGGAGAATGTGGTGAAGTACATCTCCGAGTGCCGCGAGATGAATATCCCTGTTTTGCCGCCGAACGTACAGTTCTCGGATGCGAACTTCACTCCTGTTCGGACGGGGCAGACAGATGCGATCGGTTTCGGTCTGGCCGCGATCAAGAACGTCGGGCATAACGCCATTGAGTCAATCATCACCGCTCGTACTGCCTTGCGTGCCGAGGGCCGGTCGGGCTTTAGCGACCTTTGGGAGTTCTGCGAAAAAGTCGACCTCAGGATGCTGAACAAGCGGGTGCTTGAATCGCTGATCAAGGCAGGCGCAATGGACGCCTTCGGTGGTCGCGCGCAGCTGACGGCAGCATTGGACAAAGCGATTGAGCGAGCCCAGAAAGCGCAGCGCGACGAAGCTGCGGGGCAGCATGGGCTGTTTGGCATCTTCGATGATGGGCCTGGCAACTCCAGCAGCAAGAAGGAAGATGAACTGCCCAGCGTTCCGGAGTGGGACGAGCATACTCGCCTGCAAAACGAGAAGGAGGTGCTGGGATTTTTCGTCTCCGGGCACCCGATGGATAAGTATCGCGAGAAGCTCCGCAACATGAAGGTCGTCGACACTGCGGCGGCCTGCGAGATGAAGCCAGAACCGCAGGTGTTTCGTCGCGGACGCAGTGAAGAGTCCAGCAACGAGATCCAGATCGCCGGGGTCATTACGGGACTGAAGGTGGCAAAGTCGAAGCGCTCCGGCGAGATGTATGCGCAGGCCAGCCTGGAAGATACCGTTGGCAAGATCGAATTGATTGCGTTTCCACAGTCGTACGAGAAACTGGCTGAGAAGCTGAAGATCGATGTGCCAGTTTTGGTTCGAGGAGTTCTGCGGGGTGAAGAGGATTCCGCACCGAAGCTAGCCATCTCGAGCATCCAGGCCCTTGAAGATGTGAAGCTTAAGCTGCCCGACTCGCTGCGCATCAAGGTGCCGCTGCATAGTCCTGATGAAGCGCTGCTTGAGAAACTTCACGCTATCTTGCTGGGAGCACCGGGTAAGGGCAAGCTATTGCTGGATCTGGAAGAGCCGGGGGAGTTCTGCGCGGTGCTTGAACCGCATAATGTACTGGTTGCCGCAGACCGTTTATTTATTGATCAGGTGGAAGAGTTGGTTGGACAGGGCGGCGTTCGCATCATGGACTAGGGGTCAGCTGTACGAGGTAAACTGCAGCATCGCATACAATCGAAAGGGAAGTAGCGAATACGTCCGATACTATGGCAGAACATGAAGTAAACAGAGCAGTGCAGGCCGCGCCCGCATCCGTACCCACTCCAGAAGCATGGACCAAGACGGAGCTTGCCCGACATCCACAGCGCCCCTATCCGATGGATTTCATCGAAGCACTTTTCACCGACTTCAGCGAGATTCACGGCGATCGTGCCTTCGGCGATGACGCTGCGATGACTTGCGGCATGGCATTTTTCCATGGTGAACCGGTGATGGTTATCGGCAATCTAAAGGGCCGGACCTTGAAGGAGCGGGTTGCGCGGAAGTTCGGCAGTCCTGATCCAGAGGGTTATCGTAAGGCGCTTCGCGCGATGCAGATTGCAGAGAAGTTTGGGCGGCCAGTTTTCACGTTTCTCGATCTGGCTGGGGCCAATCCTGGAATCGGCGCTGAAGAACGGGGACAGGGTGAGGCTATTGCCCGCAATCTGCTGGAGATGTCCCGCCTGCGCGTACCGACGATTGCAACTATTACTGGCGAAGGCGGATCGGGCGGCGCATTGGCTCTCGCCGTGGCTGACAGGGTGCTGATGCTGGAGAACGCAATTTATTCGGTGATCTCACCCGAGGGCTGCGCCTCAATCATGTGGAAGGACGCGAGCAAGAAACAGCAGGCGGCTGCCGCTCTCAAATACACGGCGATCGACGTCAAACGTCTAGGCTGTGTGGACGAGATCCTACCAGAGCCCGAAGGCGGCACCCAGAATGATCCTGCTGCTGCAATGGCGATGGTCGATGAGAAGCTCAGCTATCACCTCACAACTTTACGGACTTTGCCAATCGAGGATCTTTTGGAACAGCGCTACCTGAAGTTTCGGAATATCGCGCAGTTTTACACCACCGCCTAGCGGTGCCGCAGCAACTTGCAGCAAGCATAGGAGCAGTCACCGTTGCCGGCGTTCGACTCAACATCATCCTCTCGTTTCACTAGAACGCTGAACTTCGCGCTGTTTGGAACCTCTGTGATCTGGCTGCTTGCGTCCCAGGTTATTGCTGGACATGCTGCCCGTGGGCTTTCGGTACGTTTTGATCTGGAGCCCGAGCAGGCGCTTCTGAGTAGCCTGATATTTCTCTTTCTTCTCATCCTTGGCTTTTACGTTCTGCAGGCGATCTCCAGTCGGCCCGGTACTGTGCGCGACGTTATGGGATTGCCCAAGCGCCTGACCTCACGGGAAGAGTGGGGAATTGGTGCAGCGATCGGTTGGGGCAGCGTAGTTCTTGCCGTCCTACCTATGGCAGTAGCGGGCACCCTGCACGTTCACTTTCTGAGGGACTCGCGCGCGTTCTGGCTCGTTGCGGTCAATCTAACTACTTTGCTGGTTGCCGGACTTGCTGAGGAGATTGCATTTCGAGGCTATCCGTTCCGCCGTCTGATTGAGGCGATCGGTCCAGTGGGCGCGACCGTTGCCCTATCCATTTTGTTTGGGCTTGGCCACGCGTTCAATCCTGATGCAACCTGGATCAGCGTGCTGATCACCGTGCTTGCGGGCGTGCTCTTTTCGGTGGCGTGGCTCCGAACCCATGCGCTATGGCTGCCTTGGGGGATGCATTTTGCCTGGAACGCCAGTATGGGAGTTCTGTTTGGTCTGCCGGTTAGTGGCCTGAACAGTTTTTCGACGGTGGTGATGACGCGGGCTGTGGGGCGCTCGTGGCTCACCGGCGGAGCTTATGGGCCTGAGGCCACACTTTTCACCGTCCCGGCGTTACTGGTAAGCATTATTGTTCTGGTGATGATGACAAGCGACTACGCCTGGGATTACACCCGACCGCCGATTGTTGCGGCCGGTTACGTCGTCGAGGTCGCTCCTCCAGCAGCCCACACTGCGATGGAACAGGAAGCCAAAGCTCCGTTGCTGGTCCAGATATTGCCAACGACGCCGCAAACAAGATCCGTAATGCCACAAGCTGCCGGTGAGTTGTCACAGAGCGCTCCCCCTCCGGATGGGCCCAGCTAGTTACCTGCGACCATAATCTCCGCGGATTTTCAACGCGGCGAATAGCAATGATGCAGACCTACCAACAACTTGGCAGCGCCACTTGTAAAAAAGTGCGCCAAGGTGCAATCTTTTGTGTATCTGAGGTGCTTTATGACAAAGCGCACGTGCAGATGGGTTCTCATTGCTGTCCTGTCGTCCATACTCCCCCTCTCGGCGAAGAGTCAGGTATTCGTGGTTGGCGAAAAGACTGCGACCTCTGATTTGAAGACCGATTTCACCCCCACCGCTCTACCGCTACCAACCGAGCCGCTTAGCGAACGGGGCCGCCGCGAACTGGTGCGTATGCTGGAGGCAGAGCAGGGGTTCGCACATCGCTCCCTACCGATGGGCCCCGGGCTGACGCTGAACGCCAATGGTTCGCTGAGCCCCGGTCCGGAAGCGTACCGGAAGATGATCTTTGAGAAGGGTGAGGCGGCCGCGCCTGGCGATCGTGTCGTCATCACCACGATGGTGATCAAGGGTGATCGAATCATCTTTGATCTGAATGGCGGGCCATACGCCAAACACCGTTTTCTGAGTCACATACAGATCAATGATACGAATGTCGTTCAGAACCCCGGAGAGAAGCCGACCGGTGCGCGCATCGTTCTGCTCTTCAAAGGCGGCATTCCGGAGATCTCCGCTCCGGAGGTTAAGTCGTTACTGGAGCCGCTGCTCGATTTCGGCGTCAAGTCGAGTGAGCAGGCTTACGCCGACACACTGCCAGCTCCTCTCAAAGAGGCAATCGCTTCCCACGATGTTCTTGTCGGCATGAATCGCCGCATGGTACTTGCTGCATTGGGTGCGCCGGAGAGCAAAATACGAGAGCAGTCGAGCGGCGACCCAAATGGCGCCAAGTACGAGGAATGGATCTACGGACATGTACCCCAGACCGTTCGCTTTATTCGGTTCGTGGGAGACCGGGTTACTGTTGTCGAGATTGCTGCTCTGGGCAAACCGGTGGAGATTCACGATAAGGATGAGATGGCTGGTTTCGAAACACCGGTTCCGACCCACGAGATTGCTTTGGGCGACCGCAAATCCAGCAATGGTGACACAGCCCCGCCGCCACCACCAAGCCTCCGGGTTCCTGGTGAGGCTGCTGAACCGGTGAGTGGAGTGAACAAGGTTCAATTCCCTGAGGATCATCCAAAAACCGCAGGATCGGGGTCCCCCGCACCAGCAACGGCACCGAAGATGCTCTGAAAAGGCTGCATTCGTGTAGACTCAATAAAGAGTCTCAACCGCAGTCCTTCTCCGTCTGATTCCCGCCGTGGCCCGTCCCGGATAATCGTTATGAGAAGCACCGAACGGTTTGATTTTGTGTTCCGATCAGGAACGCAGGTCAAACCTATTCAGCGCGCGAGCCGAAACATCCGTATCAGGGAGAGCAAGCATTATGGCGAAGATTGCCAAGACCGGCGACCGCATGAAGGTCATGGACACCAACAAGAGCACGGATTGTCCGAAGTGTTCCAAACCCACCCGCATCGTAAAGCGCGTCAAGGACCGTGAGCGCGGAACCCCAGGCGGCGTGTACATTTCCTGCTCGGCCTGCGACTTCTTCGAGAAGCTCTAAGCCCCGCATCCAGTAATTCTCACGAACCGTACAGGAAAGCTCCCTCGGGAGCTTTCTTTTTGCGTTTGCATGCATCCAATAGACGGGTTCACGCTGGCAAGTAGTCTGCCTTATTAATTTTTGTCGTATGGAACCAAAGTTGTATCGATTTTCTCTCCAGTTGACTTGACGATTGTGCACATGAATCGGCAGACTCTACAGCTGGAAAGTAGGCATTCAGTATTTATGATTACATCCTCCCTCGCCGCAACTTCTGAAGCTTCTAACCTCGCTCCGCTGCCGCACTTCGATCGCCCCACCTACCTGATGTGCCCACCTGAGTTCTATGACGTCGATTACGTTATCAACCCATGGATGGCAGGCAATCTACATAGGTCCTCGCGCGATGCAGCCTTCGCACAATGGAGAAACCTCCACCGCAACCTGCAGCGGATCGCTGACGTACGGTTGCTTCATGCGCGCCCCGGTTCGCCGGATATGGTGTTTGTCGCCCATACCGCACTGGTTCACCACGGCATAGCTGCGCTATCCAGCTTTGCCCACCCGCAACGCCAGTCAGAAGAAGACCATCTACGCCGGTGGTTTCAGGACGCTGGGTTCCTATTGTGGGAGACGCCCCGCGAGACAGCCTTTGAGGGTGAAGGCGACGCGCTATTCGACGCAGCTGGGAATCACCTGTGGGTAGCCCACGGAGTTCGCACATGCCAGCACAGTCACCGGCACGTTGCCGACGCCTGGCACACCCCTGTCACGTCTCTACACCTTGTAGACCCGCGCTTCTATCATCTGGATACCTGCTTCGCCCCTCTGGCTAACGGTCATCTGCTTTACTTCCCAGGCGCATTCGACACTGCATCCCTAGCGAAGATCGAATCCGTTTACAGCCCAGAGAAGAGAATTATTGTGTCCGAGACTGAGGCGACTCAGTTTGCCTGCAGCGTTATCAATATCGGCCGGAACATCCTGATGGGCTCCGATACGGCGGATCTGGCGGCGCGTCTGGCAGACTATGGCTTCGACGTTACTCCAATCGAGTTGGGAGAGTTCCATCGGGGTGGCGGTTCAGCCAAGTCTTTGGCTCTGCGACTCAGTGATTTGGAGATCGCAAACGGGAACAGCTGACAGACCTAGTTATCCTGGACTAACCCGCTTGCGCAATCTCGGCCAGAATGGCACTTGCTGCTTCTGCGGGGTTTTGTGCGCGGGTTATCGGTCGCCCCACAACGATCATTGACGAGCCTCTGGAAATGGCCTCGGCAGCGGTGGCAACCCTCTTCTGGTCTCCCACCAGATCCCCCGCTCCACGAATCCCCGGGGTGACCAGTAACGCCTCGCTTCCCAAATCGGTTCGCAGCATAGCAACCTCCTGGGGAGAGCAGACCATTCCATTAATTCCACACTGCTTTGCCAGTCGAGCTAATCGGAGCACCTGCGCTTCGGGCGAGTCACTCACTCCGACGCCCAGCAATTCGTCCGCATCCATGCTAGTCAGCACCGTCACAGCCAAAAGCTTTGGGGCCCCTGGGGCCAGTGCCGCCTCAGCTGCGGCGCTTAGCATCGCTGTACCGCCTGCTGCATGAACTGTGAGCAGGGAAGCCCCTGTACTGGCCACAGAACGTACTGCGCCTGCCACGGTATTGGGGATATCGTGGAGCTTCAGGTCCAGAAACACCTCAAACCCCATTTTGCGCAGCGTCTGGATGAACTGATTGCCGGCGGAGTAATAGAGTTCCATCCCGACTTTAAGCCAGGTGCAGGTACCTTCAAGACGTTCCACAAACGCCAGGGCTGGAAGTTCTGAGGGGAAGTCCAAGGCTACAACTAATTTGCTTTGCGCTGATATGGCAAGCGTTACGGTGCCTATGTCGCTCGTACGATGTCCCATAGAGCAAGTGTACCGAACAGCAATGAGCCTGACGAACCGGAGCCCCTAAATGATTGGGGCACTGTGCTCGGGGGGGAATCGGTGCTGCTAGGGTCGTTCTGTAAGGAAGAGTGGGATCTGCAACTGCGCTACCAGGTCCTTGGCCATCTGCGGGTCGCCGCCGCGAACTGCTTCCAGCTTTACCTTGCCAATCCCACGTAGACCCACGGCCCTTGCCGCAGCATAGGAAAGATCTACGACGCGATTCTCCGGCATTGGTCCGCGGTCGTTCACTCGCACGAAGATTGACTTTCGATTCTTGAGGTTGGTGACACGAACCCAGCTGCCCAAAGGAAGACTGCGGTGGGCGCAGGTAAGGCCGTTCATGTCGAAGGCTTCTCCGTTGGCTGTCTTCTTGCCTTGAAAGTGCAACCCGTACCAGGACGCCTGCCCAATCTGAAACCAGTGGTGCGGCTTGGTGTCCGGCGCATGCTGCCTATCCGCAGAAGCTGATGAATCTGAATCACTCGCCGAGGCCGCAACACTCAGGGTGAGGGCGATCATTCCAGATACAATTCCGTTCTTCAGTCTGCTGGCCTTGCGACCCTGCAACTTGGTAAGAAGTGATCTCATGTGCACGCTCCACCTACTATTGTCCCTTCCCAAAATCGGTAAGTCAAACAGTCTATGGAGTTTAAAAGAAGCAGCGGGTTGCCAGGTCTCTATAAAACGTGATATAGGTTTTTTATCCAGAATTTCGCCCTGCCCACCCCAAGACAGCCGTTTTTTGATCCAAAAGAGGCCTGCCCGGGCTTGATCTGCCAATTCCATTTTTATTTGAAGATTGGCAAATAATCCTCATTTTTCATCACTGGGCACCCTTATGAAGACCGTTCTTACGATTGCCGGCTTTGACCCATCCTCAGGTGCGGGCGTCACTGCCGACCTGATGGTCTTTGCGGCCCACGGCCTCTTTGGCGTCTGCTGCATCACCAACCTGACTGTTCAGTCGACGATGGGCGTTGTATCGACTAGTCCGGTTATTCCGAGTATTGTGCGCGCAACGCTCGAATGCCTCAGCTCGGACCTTGCTTTTGAAGCCATCAAGATCGGAATGCTATCGGATGAGGCGACGGTGGCAGTTGCTGTTGAGTTCATCGGGGAACTCCGTGCGCGAGGGCGAAATATCCCCGTGATTCTGGATCCGGTCCTGCGATCAAGCTCAGGGAGGGAACTGCTCGATCCTGCCGGCGTGGTCTTGCTGCGCACGCATCTTCTGCCACTCGTCGACTGGATCACGCCAAATCTCGACGAGTTGAGCGTTTTGACCGGTCAACGTGTAGTCGTCCCAGCGGACATGCTGCCAGCGTCACATCTCCTTCAAAGGATGGGGGGATCCTTGAATGTTCTTGCCACCGGAGGTCATTTGAATCCTCCGGATGATCTGCTGCTTACCGCGAGTGGCGAAGCGCATTGGCTTCGGGGCGAGCATATTTCGTCTACTTCAACCCATGGGACTGGCTGCGCTCTCTCAAGCGCTCTGCTCAGCCATCTTGTCCTGGGCGATGAACCTCTTGCGGCAGCCGTGGCAGCCAAGGAATATGTGACTGAAGCCATCCGCTCAGCCGAGCAAATCGGGCACGGACGAGGTCCGCTGAACCATCTCTGGCCCCTACAGCACCGCTAACCACGGGAATCTCAGTTCTAAGCGGCTGGACACTAACTCCCAGCCTTTCAGCGATGTTTCCCAGTAATGCCTCCAACCAGACCGCCGATAGTGGCATAGACGGAGGTTTCATCTATGTCTACGACAGCGTTTCCCGGCTATCCGGCTACTAGCCCGTTTCCACTCAGTCGGCTCGCAATAGCCGCCGCGGCCGAGAGTGCGAGCTTAGCGGACTTGGACCTGCCGATCCTTACGAGCCTCCATCCGGGACGTGCGATCGAGATCCTCAGGCACGCCGTTGAGTACTTGAGCGACTCGCGAATGTTTCTGATCGACCAGCCAGCCAATAGGGCCGATACCGAAGCGGCAGGGATCATGATGCGTCTTTGCCGTGAGGCATTTACTGAATACTGTGAGGTGACGTCGATCAAGCGTCGCTTCGTTCACTGGCGGATCGGTCAGGTCAGCGGTATACCTCACTAAGTCCGCCAGCAGCGCAGATGTCTGATAACAATTAGCGGTTCGAAGTGACTATTTCCTGACAACCTGGGGCGAGAAAAGGGGTAGACCCAGAAAGCGGAAAAGCGACAGGCGAACCTGCTAGGCTGAAATAGCCATGTCCCTCACGCTCGTTCTAAACGGTCAGCCTCGAAGCTTTGATAGCCTCACCCCCCAAGCAACCCTGGATCAACTTGTTGCCGAACTTGGCCTCAAAGGGGATCGAGTCGCGGTTGAACATAATGGCAAGATAGCCCCTCGTACTTCCTGGCCGGAGACGGCACTGCATGCTGGGGATCGAGTCGAGGTAGTCCACTTCGTTGGCGGGGGAACAACCTAATCAGCGACCTAAGCCTAGCTGGAATGCGAAGATTGAATCACTTGCCTGTAAGGGTATGAAGCAGTGACTCCCATTGGTCACCATAAGTAGACCATCCACCCATGCTTTGAACCCGCGCCAGCCCTGCGTCGCTCATCTTTGCCCGCAGCTCAGGATCGTCGGCCAGTTGTTGCATCCGGTCCACCATTCCATCTACGTCACGGATCGGAAGGATAAATCCCTCCACACCGTCCGTGAACAGGTCTTCAGCCCCTGTATTTGTAGTCGCAATGACCGGACATCCGCAGGCCAGCGCCTCGCTTTGGACCAGTGCTAGCCCTTCTTCGATGCTCGGCAATACCATGACGTGGCTCGAGCTCATGGCTTTGCGAACTTCTGAGCGAGCCATACGTCCCATGAATTCGACGTTTTCCTGCGGTAAGGTCGGCAATACGGCTCGGAAGTTGTCGAGCATATCCCCGATAATGCGCAGTCGTTTGTTGGGATGTTTCAACTTGGCAAATGCTTGCAGCACATAAGGCACCCCCTTGCGCAAACCGACCGCCCCCACATAAAGCACCTCGAAGCGGTCTTCAGGCACCACGCCGTCGGGAAAGAAATTGGTCAGGTTGATGCCGTATGGGATGGTTTTCACTTTTTCTGCTGGGATACCCATCTGAATGAAGGTTTTTCGGGAATGGCTTGACGGGACTGTGACTAGGTCAGCAGTCTCGTATTGCTGCTCCTCGCGCTCAATATCTCTCGGGTCACAGGATCTGCGTACGGAGCCCCAGCGCTTTAATTCATCCGTGACTAGCTCGTCCTGATAGCGGATATGGGTTGAACCGCGATCGCAGATATAACGCCCACCGCGTTGCTGGACGAGGCGTCCAGTCTTCAAACCGGCGCCTGAGATGCCAATAAAAGCGTCACATGAGGGAATTACCCGGGCAGTCCATTCATCAAACAAAATCGCATTGAGGAGTCCCAACTGGTCATCCGCCCAGGGGGATAACCAGCCTCGCCGCCCCAACAGCAAGTGTGGCGTGTGTATCCATGGGAAGGTCTTAACTTTGTCGTGAGGAATCGATTCGCGCTTGAGCCGCTGCCACGGGAATGTGGAGTAGACGCACTGCAGATGTCCACGCTGGTTCAATTCGGCTGCTAGTCCAAAATGATGGAAAACCCCGAATACAGCCTGAACAATTCGCATAACCGCCTTGAGTATATCAGCCACGATTTGCTGACAGGATCAGGGATATGGGCCTTGGCCAGAGCGTCACCTGGTCTAGTTTGGGCTAGTTTTGACCGGCGGTTAGCTGCTGAAGCAGTTGAATCCAGCGATCCCCATAGTCATCCCAACCGTCCAGGAGTCGAACCCGTTGCAGTGCGGCCTCGCTCAGCCTTGACTGGAGCTGACGATCGTCGGCGAGCAGTTGCATCTTGTCCAACAGGGCTTGCACATCACGGACCGGCACGATAAATCCCTCTACGCCATCGGTGAACAGGTCTTCTCCACCGGAGTTGGTGGACGTCAAGACAGGGCATCCGCAGGCTAATGCCTGCCCCTGGACTAACGCCAACCCCTCCTCGATGCTGGGCAGTGCGAGTACATGGCTACGGCTCATTAGTTCTGCCAGTCTCTCCTGAGAGACGTGGCCGAGAAATTCCACCTGCGACTTAGGTAATCGCTGCAGGACTGATCGCATATTTGGATGGATCGTACCTGCCACCCTTAATCGCTTCGCTGGGTGTTTCAGCTTGTCAAAAGCCTCGAGGAGATACGGAAACCCCTTTCGTAAGCTGACGGTTCCGGCAAAGAGGACCTCGAAGGTATCCGGAGAGGGCACCACGGTGCGGGTAAATTTATCGAGCCGCACCCCGTATGGAATCACGTGGACCTTCTCGGCTGCCAAGCCCATCTCAACAAATGATCTTGCTGCAAAACGTGAGGGGACTGTGATTGCATCCGCCACGGCGTAGATCTTCTCCTCGCGAACGATGTCTCGGATATCGTTGACAGGCCGCTCCACACCCCAACGGCGATACTCTTCCGAAACGATCTGCTGCTGATATCTTTGATGGGACGATCCGCGATCACAGATGAACCGTCCTCCACGAGCCTGCAGTTCCTGTCCAGCCTTGAGGCTGGAACCGGAGATAGCAATCAAAGCGTCCGGTGGATCAGACTCCTTGAGCTTTCGAGATACCCAGCGATCAAACGCAATGGCATTCGCATAACTTATTTGATCTAAGAGGTATGGCTGACGAAGTCCAATGCGATGCATTAGCATTTCCGTCGTATGGAACCACGGAAATGTTTGAACAAGATCAGGGGGAAGTCCTTCACGCTTTAGCCTTATCCATGGCCAAGTGGAATAGACCTTTTGCAGGTGGCCACGCTGGTGCAACTGGCGCGCAAGTTCAAAATGATGAAAGACGCCAAAGACGGTTTGAACTATGCGCATAGTAGACGTTGGGGCACGAAGCCTGAGGTCATCCTAACAAACGCAAACAGTCTCGATCAGGTGGGGAATAACTGGTGGCTGCCGTCACTATACATAATATGTATTATCGGACGTACGATCTGGCGGGCTCGAGTGCGGGCCAGTGCTCTATAAGGGCTCCGCGGAGCCAATAGGCTCACTCATCTCGTCTGAAATCCGTCTCAACTTAGTCAATGCTCCCCCTGTGAGGTAACCACTGTGGCGTTAACCAGACTCGACAATATTGTGCACAGATACGGGAGCATCCTGCTTGCTGGTGTCTGCGGTCTGGTTGCGTTGGCTTGCTGTCTGCCGCCGGCCCATGCTCAGCAACTGTCAGGTCAGACGGCAAGCACCAGACGATTGTCGGGGCAGATCGTCAGTGCTAGGACTGGTCTACCGGTTCCCCGGGCTTTAGTCCGTTTCAATGACCGGGCATTGCTGGCGGATCATGATGGGAAGTTCGAGTTCGATCAATTAGCAGAAATTAGTGGTGACCTGCAGGTGGTCAAGCCAGGGTTTGCCATGGGGACCGATCCTTCTACTACCCCTAGTTTGCACGTCCAGATCGACGAACTGAACGGCCCAATCGAGATCCGCCTTTACCCTGAGGCGATCCTCACCGGCACACTCACGACGCCGGATGGCGAGCCACTCCCACCTATCCTCGTGCAGGTCCGCCGCAGCGTCTTTGATGAGTCCGGCCACCATTGGTACCCAGCGGGTAGCACCCAAACTGACACCCACGGCAAGTTCCGCCTGCCTGTACCCGCCGGTGACTATAAGATCCAGACCCAATATGTGCCCAGCACCGCCAAGGGAGGCGAAGCTGTGCTGCCGGTGTCTGTGCCCTTGGGAGATGCACAAGGTTCAGCGCGCGCGATCCATGTTCACAGCGGCGAGGAAAAGAACTTCGATCTCCATCCAACTCTGCGTCGGACATTTCCGGTTATGCTTCGCGTTGAAGGCGACGTCGACCAGGGCCATCCCTTTATCACGGCCCGCCGCACCGACGGAACTACCCTTCCTATCAATGCATTGCCAAGCGAGGTCGCAGGCGAGCTTCGGACATCCCTGCCGATCGGAAGTTACACCCTGACTGGCCGCATCGCTAATCCAGACTATGTGTCTATTGCCGAGGCAAATGTTGACGTATCTGACCACGATATTTCTGGGGTTGTCCTGAAGTTTGTGCCAATTCCAGCGATACCGATTGAGCTTCAGGTCGATTCCTCCTCAACGTCTGATAATCCGCCTCCGAATATTTCGCAGTTTGGCCTCTCCCTGCAGAACGCCGATCCCTCTGGCGAGATTGGCTATCCTGGGGTTCAGATCAACTCCCGCCGCGAGGCTCCATCTACTCTGAATGCCGCGCCTGGAACCTACCGGCTGCAGGCACGCAACGCAAACCAGTGGTACATCAAGTCAGCCAGCTACGGTGCATCTGACCTGTTCCGCCAGAATCTGATCTTGACGGCTGGTTCCGGCGGCGTTCCGATTCGGCTGATCGTTTCCAATCAGACTGGCACACTTCAGGGCCTCACAACGCTGAATGGCAGGCCCACATCAACCTGGCTCTACCTTATCAACGGCAACCCCAGTGCAACTCCAGTTCTGACGTTGCATAGCAACCCGGATGGAACATTCACTGATCCATACATCCCCCCGGGCACCTATCAGGTGATCGCATTCGAAGATCGTTACTCGGCCGACTTAGCGGACCCTGCCACCGTAGCTATGTTTAGCGATGCAGTTCAATCGGTGACGGTAGCCGCGGGAACCAAGTCCACCCTCACCCTGGACGCGGTGTCCCAATCGGAGTTGGCTCCATGAATAGAATCTGGCCGGTCACTTCCCTGCTTCTTTTACTACTTTTATTTAATGATTCTTCGGGGCGCGCCCAATCAGCGACGACATTTCGAGTCTCTGGAGTTGTAATCAACGGCAATGACCGTTCGCCGGTTCCTCACTGTCATGTTGTTCCTGATCTCATTCAGCGCGATACGGTTCATGGGTTGGGAGCGGCTCCTGTAGATGGCGTCGACACTGATGAGCAAGGACGCTTCTCCATCGGTCTACCCTCTGCCGGCAGTTGGGCACTGCGTGCCAGCGCCCACGGTTACCGCACCCAGCTATTTGACCAGCACGAAGGCTATTCCTCGGAGATCGTTCTTACGCCTGCTGCTCCTTCAATCAATCTGGTGTTCGTCATTACGCCGGACTCGACCGTGAGTGGAGTCGTTCTGGACGAGGCAAACGAACCAGTGCGTCATGCCCAACTCGCTCTCTATCCTATCCATCTGCTGGGGCTTGACGGGTCACAGCCCTCGGGCGGCGGTAGTGCAAATGCCTTCACTGATGATCGTGGCCGTTACGAGCTTGTGGGGCTTGCGCCTGGGGAGTACCGTCTATCGGTTCTGGCACAACCCTGGTATGCCGTGGCTGCCCAACCCCGACGCTTTCAATCTGGGGCTTCAACAACACCGCTTGATCCTTCACTCGACGTTGTGTACCCGCTTACCTGGTTTCCGGGTGGGACGGATCCTCAGACTGCAGCGACAATAAAACTTGCCGGTGGAGAGACGCGGCAGGCAGACTTCCAGCTTCGACCTATTCCTGCGACGCATCTGCGCATCATGACTGCCCAATCGAATGAAGTGCCTCCGACGGGAGTTGGGACACCTGTACGTTTTCCCCAGATTGCTCCGGTATCTCCTGGCGGAAGCTCTAACTCCATTTCCATGACCGCCAACCCGCAAGGTCAGATTGATGTAGGTGGGCTGGCTCCGGGATGGTACAGGGTGCAGTATCCGGCAGAGCAAGGCCAGCCTGGGCGAACTTCTCTCGTACAAGTGATCCCCGGCAGTACAAGGACCATCGATATGGCTGGCGATGCGTCTACCGCCACGATCACTGTAAAGATAGATGGAGCAGGCGGGGGCGATGACATTGCAGTAAGTTTCGTCGATGTGGATCATCCGGAAAACATGTTTCGCACCGACTCCGACGGCTATCGTGGTGGTCTGCAACGGAGGGCTCCCGTGAGTGCGCAGGCAGATCGAGCTTCATCTCGAACCGTCGAGCTTCCCCCTGGCCGCTACCTCGTGGACCAATTCAATGGGATTCCGATTTCCCGGCGAGCCACAGGGAACGGTCGTGGAGTACCTGCCCGCAAACAGGTGAATCAGGCAATTCCCGATACATTTGTCACTGGCGTCACTATCGCAGGCAACGACATCGCAGGTCGCATGGTATCTATCCCGGCTGGGGAGTCCTCGTTGACGCTTCACCTCGGTCTGGGCCGCGCCTCCGTCGGCGGCTTCGCCAGCTTCGAAGGTAAGCCCTCTATCGGTGCTTTGGTCTTGCTCGTACCCGTCACGGTGGAGCAGACCGGTAGTATCACTGAACTACGACTCGACCAGACCAATACGGACGGCAGCTTCCACATCGATGGGGTGATTCCGGGCCAGTACATTCTCGTAGCGCTGGACCACGGCTGGCATGTCAACTGGAGGGATTCCGCCACACTCCGTCACTATCTGGGTCACGGCATCCCTTTAGATATAAGGTCGTCGGCCAGAGTGATTCAGAATCTTGAGGCCCAGGCTCCCTAGTGAGCGCTGCAGAGCGGACTCCCTCCGCCATTTCTGTTAGACTCAGAAAGTTCGCTGCAACCGCGGAGAGATGGCCGAGTGGCTGAAGGCGCACGCTTGGAAAGCGTGTATACCGCAAGGTATCCAGGGTTCGAATCCCTGTCTCTCCGCCATCACTCAAAATAAAGGACTTAGGTAGTTGGCTACCCTCTTGGTTGCACTTTTTGAGTTTTAGCGACACCATTTTCCCCAAAAGAATCGACACGTGATAATCGGGATAGGCCGCTCCTGGCGGGTATTAGTCATCAGGAGATATCACGATGCCTGTACCAACCCTCCGTTTCAAAATATATCGGAATTCACTCGGGTCGATGAAATGGCACGTATCGGAGAAACGACAACCGATGCAACCGTAGGCAGCGCTGCGCAAGATGCTTAGCAGGCTTGATTCCAGACTCTTCGAGAGCTCCTGAATCAGGCCCGGTCGCGCGCGGGATACCCAACTCCGACGCGAAGTGGCCGATCGATCGATATAGAGCGGCCGATACGCTACCTCGGTCACGAACGGGTGGACTGCAACCATCAGCCCTGAGTGACGGTCTACTCGGAAGTGATGCACGGATAGGTAACGATAAACGCTCTTGTGGTGACTTATCGCGAAGCGCAGATGTAGCCACGATTTTGAAAGAGACCATGTTCGCAATGGACTAGAATGTGCTGCGATGGCATTCAAGTTTCAAGGCGTTGATTTCATCGGGTTCGATTCCCTGCTGTCGGAAGATGAACTTCTTGTACGCACCAACACGCGTGCCTTCATTGAAGACAACTTGATCCCGATCATCGAGCAGTGCAATCGGGACAGTCGCTTCCCCCTGGAGTTGGTGCGGCCGATGGGCGATCTGGGATTCTACGGCGCTACTCTCGACGGATATGGTTGCGCCGGGATGAACAACGTCGAATACGGTCTGCTGACACAGGAGCTAGAACGCGGAGACTCGGGTATACGCAGCTTCGTCAGCGTCCAGTCCGCGCTGGTCATGTATCCAATCGATGCTTTCGGCTCAGAGGAACAAAAAAACCGGTGGTTACCGAAGATGGCTACAGGAGAAAAACTGGGTTGCTTCGGCCTGACCGAACCAGACTTTGGTTCAAATCCGGGGGACATGCGCACCCGAGCCCGCAAAGAGGGCGACCACTACGTCCTCAACGGGGAAAAAATGTGGATCACCTCGGGCAGTCTTGCGGACGTCGCCGTGATCTGGGCGAAGGTGGAAGATCCCGACGCCTCTCCAGACAAGTGGCGCATTCGCGGGTTCCTGGTGGAGACCGATCGGCCTGGCTTCTCTGCCCATGACGTACACGGAAAGTGGTCCCTCCGAGCCTCAGTCACGTCAGGAATCTCAATGCAGGACGTGCGAATTCCTGCTGCAAATCTGTTATCGAAGTCCGATGGCCTGAAGTCTCCGCTCATGTGCCTCAGCCAAGCCCGCTACGGCATCAGTTGGGGAGCCATTGGGGCGGCGATGGCCTGCTATGACACCGCCTTGCAATATTCAAAGCAACGCAAGCAGTTTCGGGGTCAACCCATTGCTAGCCACCAACTGGTGCAGGAAAAGCTGGCCTGGATGATTACCGAAATCACCAAGGCACAATTGCTGGCACTCCAGGTCGGCCGACTCAAGGATCAGGGGAAGGCAGCCTTCCAGCACATCTCGATGGCGAAGAAGAACAATGTTTGGATGGCCGTGGAATGCGCACGCATGGCCCGCGACATACTCGGAGCCAACGGTATAGCCGATGACTACCCCATCATGCGCCATATGATGAATCTCGAGTCCGTCAAGACCTACGAAGGAACCCACGACATCCACACACTCATCATTGGGCAGAGCATCACCGGCATCTCCGCGTTTTGATTGCGCAAGGAACCTGGGAGAGCATTAGGATCCAATGACATCAGCCTATATCGAAGCTGACCCCCTGGGCCAGCGGCAAGTCGCTGCCATAGTTGATGGTATTCGTTGCGCGGCGCATGTACTGCTTCCACGCGTCGGAGCCTGACTCGCGTCCTCCACCGGTTTCCTTCTCGCCACCAAAGGCTCCGCCAATCTCGGCACCGGATGTCCCTAGATTGATGTTGGCGATGCCACAGTCCGATCCCGTCGCCGAGATGAACTGCTCTGCCTCAAGCAGATTCATTGTGAAGATTGCCGAAGATAGCCCTTGCGACACCTCATTGTGCATGGCAATCGCATCGTTGAAGTCGCGATATCGCATGACATAGAGAATCGGCGCAAACGTTTCGCGCCTCACCACATCGGTCTGGTGAGAGAGTTCCACCAATGCTGGGCGAACGTAAAAGGCAAGGGGACTTTCATCCTCCATGAGCCGCTCACCGCCCGTGACCTGTGCGCCTGATCTGCGAGCTTCGTCGAGAGCTTGCTGCATTATTTCGAATGCCCGCTTATCAATAAGGGGACCCACCAAAGTTCCGACGTCGCGAGGGTCGCCTACAACCACGGACGAGTAAGCTTTCTTGAGCGTCTCAACGAAAGTGTCGTAGATCGATTCGTGAACGATCAAACGGCGAAGCGTCGTACAACGTTGACCGGCGGTGCCCATCGCAGAAAAGGCGATCGCGCGGAGAGCCAGGTCAAGGTTCGCCGTGGGGCAGAGGATCGCAGCGTTGTTTCCGCCAAGCTCCAGAATGGAGCGGGCAAAGCGCGCAGCCAGACGGGGCGCGACCATCCGCCCCATAGCCGTCGATCCGGTGGCTGAGACCATCGAGACGATTGGGCAGTCCACCAGTTGCTGGCCGGTCGTGGCGTCCCCGATCAGAAGCGTCGCAAGACCCTTGGGAACATCACCCAGCTTTGCCGCAGCCCGGTGGAAGAGCGATTGCACGGCAAGCGCCGTCAGCGGAGTCTTCTCAGAAGGCTTCCACACCACTGCGTCTCCGCAGGCTAACGCCAACGCAGCGTTCCAGGACCAGACCGCAACGGGAAAGTTGAATGCAGAGATAATTCCTACAACCCCCAGCGGATGCCAGGTTTCCATCATTCGATGGCTCGGGCGCTCCGAAGGAAGAGTAAGGCCTGCAAGTTGCCGGGAGAGGCCGGCAGCGAAGGTGCAGATGTCGATCATCTCCTGTACCTCACCCCGGCCCTCAGAGAGGACTTTCCCAGTCTCAATGGTCACCAGGCGTCCCAGAGCGTCCAATTCTGATCGAAGCTCTTCCCCAAGCAAGCGAAGCAGTTCGCCGCGCCTCGGAGCGGGAACGGTGCGCCATTCAAGGAAAGCGCGATGGGCCCCGGCGATTGCTTCGGCCGTCGCCTCGGCGCTGGTCTTCGATAGTTGCGCGATGATCTCTCCCGTAATGGGAGTCCGGACCGCAAGGTCCCAGGTCCCGGAGCGATCCAGTGATACGCCCAGTCGAGTCAGGAGACTGCCTGCCTCCTGCGCTATCGGGAAGTGATTGGCTGATGTCATAACTGAGGCCCCCTCTGGGAGACTGACACGGCGCAGCGCTGTCTACACGATCCGCCATGGCCGATTCTCAAATCCAGGCTTTTCAGACTATACTTGCGCGCACAGATCGTATGCATCACTCATCCAATTCGGAGTTATTCGCTGGCCAGAGGTGTTGCCTCTCTGAATCGCGCCGGATGCCGCATCCTCCGTTGCATGCGCTTCCTACCCTTACCAGGCCAAACCTCTTCGCCGATTAGCGTGTGTGTCATCACTCATCCCACGTCTGCGCATAAACTCGTCTGTTTTCGCGAATGTCTCTCATACCCCCGTTTACTGCGCGAGTCCGCTATGACGCACGGTTCAACGATTCAGCGCAATGAGATTGCGAGGGAACATGCCAGGCACACCGGAGATCACCTCAACGAATCAGGCTCGAATTCGCACTGTAAGCGACACCCTTTACGCTGAGCACGGGCCGAAGCTGAAGGGTACTGTGCCCGGGCCGAGAGCGCAGCGGATTATCAGTGCAGACCAACGCTATATGTCGCCGAGCTACACGCGGTCCTATCCGTTCGTCATGCAGCGTGGCAGGGGAACGCGGGTAGAAGATGTGGACGGCAATGAATTTCTTGATTTCTCAGCTGGAATTGCAGTCGTTTCCACCGGCCATTGTCACCCGGAGGTAGTTGCCGCCATTCAGCAGCAGGCCGGAGAGTTTATTCACATGTCCGGAACAGATTTCTATTACGAGCACATGGTCAGACTCGCGGAGCGGCTGTCCGCCATTGCTCCCATGGTCGGCCCCCACCGCTTCTCCTACGGCAACTCCGGAGCCGAAGCCGTCGAGTGTGCCTTGAAGCTGGCTCGCTACCACACCGGCCGGCAGAACATCATCGCCTTCCACGGCGCCTTCCACGGCCGCACCATGGGAGCCCTCTCGCTAACAGCCTCCAAACCCCAGCAGCGCCGACGCTTCGCCCCTCTCGTCCCCGGCGTCACCCACATCCCCTACCCCTACACCTACCGCGGCTGCACCGGCGACGAGGGTGCCCAGCAAGCCTTTGCCTTAGGCTGCGCACGCTTCATCGAAGACAAACTCTTCAAGACCATCCTCCCCCCCGAAGAAGTAGCCGCCATCTTCGTCGAACCCATCCAGGGCGAGGGCGGCTACGTGGTCGCACCAACCGCCTTCCTGCACGAACTACGTAGCATCTGTGATCGCAACGGCATCCTCCTCGTAGTGGACGAGGTCCAGAGCGGCGTCGGACGCACCGGCAAGTGGTGGGCCATCGAACACAGCGGTGTTCAGCCCGACATAGTCTGCATTGCCAAGGGCATTGCCAGTGGTATGCCGCTCGGGATCTGCATGGCCAAAGCGAACCTTATGGATTGGGAGCCCGGATCGCATGCTTCCACCTTTGGGGGCAATCCGGTGTCGATAGCCGCGGCATTGGTGACGCTGGATATCATCGAACGCGAAGGCCTTGCCAATGCGACGAGTGTTGGCGGTCTTATGATGAATCGCCTGCAAACCTGGCTAGGGAAGTACCCCATCGTCGGCGACGTGCGCGGACGCGGGCTGATGATCGGAGTCGAGATTGTAAAAGAGCAGCAGAGCAAGGAGGCCGCTGGGCCTTGGCGCGATCGCATTGTCGAACTGGCGTTTGAGCGCGGGGTGCTGCTCCTTGGTTGCGGCGAGACAACGATTCGTCTGGCGCCGCCCCTGATCGTCAAGATCGAAGAGGCGATGATTGCCCTCGATGTGCTCGAAGAGTCTATTGCCACAGTTGCGAATGAGCAGTGGAGAAGGTAGGCCGAAGCCGTCGATCTGAATTTACACTTTTTGATCCCGAGGGCTTAGGCGAAGGGAATGACAGTCTGAGTCTGCTCTCCAAGTCCTTCGATGCCGAGCCTGATCGTATTGCCAGCCCTAAGATACTTCGGCGGTTTCTGTCCAAAACCCACGCCAGGGGGAGTACCAGTCGAGATTATGTCTCCCGGCTGGAGACTCATGAATCGGCTTAGATAGCTCACCAGATGAGCGACGCCAAAGACCATGGTCTTTGTAGTGCCGTCTTGATAACGATGTCCGTCAACCTCAAGCCAAAGGTTCAGGTTCTGGGGATCAGGTACTTCGTCGGCAGTGACGAGCCAAGGACCAATCGGACCAAAGGTATCCGCACTCTTGCCTTTCACCCACTGTCCGGTACCTTCGAGTTGGAAGGCGCGTTCTGACAAGTCATTCACAACGCAATATCCTGCCACATACGAAAGAGCTTCGGACTCATCGACGTATTTCGCTTCCTTACCGATCACAACCCCAAGTTCTACCTCCCAATCCGTCTTGAGAGCATCTCTCGGAATCATCACCTCGTCGTTCGGTCCGATGATGGCAGAGGTGGCCTTCATGAAAACGACAGGCTCCTTCGGCACAGCCATACCCGACTCTGCCGCATGATCGGAGTAGTTGAGGCCAATACAGATGAATTTCCCTACGGAGCCGACACATGGGCCGATGCGAGGAGAACCTGTCACCACAGGCAGCGCTTCAGGATTAATCTCACGCAACTTCGCGAGCGACTGTGCTGAGAGCGCAGCGCCGGCGACGTCAGCTATGACGCCCGAGAGATCACGCAGTACGCCTGTTGCATCCAGCAACGCTGGACGTTCTGAACCTTTATTTCCGTAGCGAAGTAGCTTCATAGTTTTTTCTTTTCCTTTTGCTAGTAGGTTGCGCGGCCGCCACTGAGATCAAAGACAGCGCCGGTAGTAAATGAGTTCTCTTCAGAGACAAGCCAGGCAATCATGGCACTCACCTCGTCGACCTCAAGGAAACGCCCGCGAGGAATGCGGGAGAGCATGAAGTCGATGTGCTCCTGACTTAGTTGATCGAAGATCCGTGTGCGTGCAGCTGCGGGGGTGATGCAATTGACCGCTATGTTCTTATCTGCGGTCTCCTTCCCCAATGACTTCGTGAACGCAATGACTCCGGCTTTTGAAGCACTATAAGCAGAAGCGTTTGCGTTGCCTTCCTTACCTGCAATGGAAGCGACATTCACAATTCGTCCGTAGTTTTGCTGCAACATGTAAGGAACAATCGCGCGGCAGCACAGAAAAACCCCAGTCAGATTGATGTCGATGATTTGCTTCCATGCGTCGATTGGATACTCCCACGTCTTATGATTTGGCCCTGCAATTCCCGCGTTGGCAACCAGAATATCGATTCCGCCATGCTTCTGGGCAGTCGCTTTGGCAGCCGCTTCAACATTGTCTGCGGAGGAGACGTCCACCACCTCCGTCGACACCGTTCCCTGCTTACGGAGTTCTTTCTCAGCCGCCTTTAGGAGAGTTTCGTCCCGATCCCAGAGAGAGACCGACGCGCCCGATGCGACGAGACGCCTTGCAATAGAGAATCCGATTCCCTGCGCTGCTCCGGTGACGACGGCATGACGTTGCTTTAGGTCAATCTGATTCATGGTTTCCTCAGTGGTGTGATGTCGTGCGGTATTGCTATGCGTGAAAAGAACTCGGGTCTTCCACGGGCCTGATCTTTCACACAGAACAGCCCTCCGGCACTATCGCCGTCTTCATTTTTCGTGTGTCCGCCAGCCGTGGTGATGTACATGTCTCGCAAGTCAGGGCCTCCGAAGGTGAGACTCGTGACCTTCCGCGTTGGCAACGAGATTCGTCGATCTACTTCACCGGATGGTAGCAGCCGAACCACGCTGCTTCCATCCCAGAGAGCGGTCCACACTCGGCCCTCCGCATCAAGAGTTAAACCGTCCGGCAGACCATCGGCTTCGTCGAAGCGAGCAAATACGCGGCGATTCTCAAGCAGACCAGTCTCTACTGTGTAGTCATAGACGTAAATCTCGTAAGCGAAGGAATCTGCGTGATAGAAAGTCTTCCAGTCCAAAGAAAACGCCATCCCGTTCGAGCAACCGACGTCTTCGAGCACCATGTGACACGAGCGATCGGTGTCGAGGCGATAGAGTCTTCCCTTCCTCTCAGGGGTAGACATCGTTCCGCAGAAGACTCGACCGCGAGGATCAGCAATCACGTCATTGAATCGGGTTGATAGCTCCTCTGGCAGTTCGGAAATTACATCTGTCAGGACGCCATCACGCCACAGGGCTACCGTGCCACGATCCATGAACAGCAGGAGAGATCCGTCCTCCTGAATTGTGAAGCCGCCCACTGGTCGTCCCTCGTAGCACTGTTCATGATTACCAGTCGCAGGATCGTAACGAAACAGCCGTCCGGTAGGGATATCTGTCCAGTACAGTTTTTGCTCGAAAGGATGCCAGAGAGGATTTTCTCCGGTTTCACAGGCATAGTCGGCGATCAACGTGGGTTGATGGTTTTTACTGTCGAATTCTTTATCAGTGGGCAAAGGAGATCCTTATGGTCTTCTAACTAATCTTCTCTCAGCAATGGCCAGCGAATAGGACTTCTCCGTCCATCGCACGTTTCAGCTTGTCTTCAAAAGCGATGTGAGGCTCAAAAACCTCATGCGCGTGCGCGATGACTTGCGCATGATCGTCCGATCTCTAGCGGCGGACGACCAACCAAAGCTATGTCATCGACGGAGGGTGGGTCTAGTTTCCTATCTGATTTCAATGAAGACGATTCGTTTGAACATTGCAGACTCAACTGTGAAAGGAAGTCGACTCCGATCAAGCGTTGAGATCCAGTTCTATTGCGTCAATCAGCGGCACTAACCATGTCAGCAGTGCTTGATGTGCAGGATGTCGAACATAAGCGTCGAGTGAACTTTGGTCTTTGAACTGCATTACGCCGCCAAAGGTATAGCCCTTTCCCCGAGGGGAAAGGTTGGGGCCGACGTGGGTCTGAAGAAGCCCCGGGATCACCCCTTGAAAGGCACGAATCTGCCTCGCGGCCTGTTCTTTCTGGGCGTCAGTCGCTTCCTGCTTCCATTGGAAAGCAAAGATGTGGAAGACGCTTGCCGTCTCGCTTTCAGCTGCTGCGGCCTTTGGCAGTTCGACAGTAAGAAGGGTCGCAGCACCTGCGACTAGGCAGCTATTCCGAAGCAGTGTGCGGCGCGTAAGGTTGGGCATAAATTCCTTTCTCAATGATTCAGCGAAGTCGTTACAAGGAGAAGCGCACGACATAGGACTCGACGCTCTCTTCATCCAATGAATTGTGGGGAGCCTCTCTAGCCGATGGAGCGCAAGTAGGTGAAGTTAGCCTTGGCTGCCTCCATTGCCGTGAACTTTACGAAGGGCGGCTCCTGCTCCACAAAGATATGTTCGACGCCGGCCTTCGGAGCAGCGGCGAGAATGGCTCGATAATCGATGTGTCCCTTGCCTAGCTCGGTCCACTCCACTGTGGTGTTTTGATCCATTGCGACGACAGGGTAACCCATCGCCACGAAGTCCTTGATGTGCAACATTCGGAAGCGGCCTGGATACTTCTTGAAGAGGGATAGCGGCGAGTGCCCTCCCAGGTCCGCCCAACCGCAGTCAAGCTCGATCTTGACCAGCGAGGGGTCAGTCTCCGCCATCAATGTGTCGTAGGTGGTGGTGCCATCGTTCCATCTTCGGAACTCCATATTGTGGTTGTGGTAGGCGAACTTGAGGCCGACACTCTTTGCTTGAGTCGCAAGAGCATTCACGTCTGCAGCCATCTTCTTGAAATCATCCTGAGTCATTGAGGCAGCGTACTTGAAAAAGTCGTCGGCACTCTTGATCTGCACGCCCGGTTTGATGGTGAAGCTGGAAACTACATACTCAGAGCCCAGCGTGTTCACCTGCTCGAAGTACTGCGCGGCGGTCTGGCCCGGCCTTAGAAATAGATGTGAGCTGGGGCATTTCAAGCCAGCATCATCCAGCGCTTTGCGGAAGTCGGCAGCACTTTTACCGCCCATCCCGGCGCTCTCTACCAGCCGATAGCCGATCGCTGCAAGCCTGGTGAGCGTGCCCGCCATGTCTTCCATCAATTCCTTGCCGACGGTGTACAGCTGGATCCCTGGTGCTTTCGCAAGCGACTGGGCCATGAGTTGCTCCGGAAGCGCTGTCGTCAAAGCCACGGATGCCGCTGTAAGGCAACCGTTCTTAACTAAAGTTCTACGGGACATAAAGTTCATCGGGTCTCCATTCTGATTCTTCTAGCCATTTACTCGACAACTCACACGGCTGCTCAAAGGGTCTTGAACAACCTGGGTTGGCGGTCGATTCGGGAGTTCAAACGAGGGAAACTATATCCCAACAATATGTCATATGTATATCTAACATGCGGCAATACTGCCGCTTCAGTAGAAGCTGATCTGCAGTTTCATCTTGCGATTCTCGATGCGACCCACAACTCATTCATGCGACCTTTTGACGCACTGATCCAAGCTGCATTGCGGGCTAGCCTTCAGCTCACGAATCAAGACGCGGTAGCCTACCAAGTATCACGCGGAACGCATCGGGATATCCAGCAAGCGATCGAACAGAAGCAGGAGACCGCTCGAATCAAAAAGTCCGGGAAGATACGGCGTTAGATCCCTACTCAGAACGTAACGCTTCAATGGGATCGAGATATGCAGCTTTCCGTGCGGGGTAATAACCAAAACCAATTCCAACCATCGCGGAAAAGAAGACCGCTAGTGCGACCGCGCCCAAACTGACGACGGTGTTCCAGCCGGCAAGTCGCGAGATGATTACGGACGCAACAATCCCCAGTATGATTCCGGCGCAGCCCCCGGCTACAGAGAGCGCTGCGGCCTCAACCAGGAACTGGGTGAGGATATCGCGCGTCTTTGCTCCTACGGCTTGTCGGAGTCCGATCTCACGAGTTCGCTCCCGAACGGAGACAAGCATGATGTTCATGATGCCGATGCCACCAACAACCAGGGACACTGAAGCAACCGCTGCGAGCATGATCGACATGATGCGTGACGATGCTGCCTGCGCTGCGAATATCTCTTCCATGTTTCTAATTGAAAAGTCGTCATCTTCCGATGGCGTGAGGTGATGACGCTGCCGGAGAAGCGCTTTTACTTCGTCCTGGGCCGCTTGAATCTGGTCGCCGTTCTTGGCCCGCATAATAATTGCATCGACAGCATCCGCGTTGGCGGATTTGATGCCAATCACCTTGCGTTTTGCAGTGGAAATGGGAAGCAGGATGACGTCATCCTGATCCTGTCCTGTCGGCGATTGGCCCTTTGGGACTAGTACACCAACAACAGTGAAGGGAACATTCTTGATACGAATTAGCTGTCCGACGGGATCGATGTCTCCGAAGAGGTTGTTTGAGACAGTCTTACCGAGCAATGCCGTTTTGTTCGCTGAATCGACATCCTGCTGAGTAAATGGAGCACCCACGGCTACTGAAAGGTCGCGGGCCTCGAGGTAGCCAGGAGTAACTCCATAAACAATCGTTGCCCAGTTGTTGTTCTCGTAGACTGTCTGGGCTCCACCTCGAACTGTGGGTACGGCAAGAGCAATGTCGGGACACTGAGTCGCAAGCTCACGGGCATCGGACTCTGTGAGAGTCACCGCATTGCCTGTTCCCATTCGCAACCCTGAACTGGTAAGACTTCCGGGAAGTACGATGATGATGTTGCTGCCAATGCTCGCGATCTGTTGCTGGATCCGAAGTTTCGCGCCTGAGCCAATGGCTGCTGTTGCGATCACCGCAGCAACCCCGATCACGATTCCTAACATGGTCAGCGCGGAGCGAAGCTTGTTTACCTGCAGCGCTCTGAGCGCGATGCGCATCGATGAGATGAAGTGTTTCATGGTGAGGCCTCTGCTGGCGCGCTGTAAACCGCAGGATCGGTAACGGATTTGTTAGGCACCGCTACCCTGTCGTCTATGATCCGTCCATCCCGAAAGATGATGATTCTTGTTGCGAACCTGGCGACTTCATCAGAGTGAGTCACGACGATAATGGTGATGCCATGGCTCAGATTCAGTTGCTGGAAGATCCCCATTATCTCCGCACTGGTACGAGAATCCAGTTGGCCGGTGGGTTCGTCGGCGAGAAGGATCTCTGGTTCATTGATAAGCGCGCGTGCAATCGCTAACCGCTGTTGCTGGCCGCCTGAGAGTTGAGTAGGCAAGCTGTCTTCTCGTCCTGCCAGTCCAACCAGGGCCAACACACGCCTAGCCCTTTCGTCGGCGTCCTCGTTGTCGCTTCCATACAGCAATGGCAGCTGCACGTTCTCCATGGCGCTCATGCGCGGGAGCAGATTGAAGTTCTGGAAGACGAATCCAATCTTTTGATTTCGGATTTCAGCGAGTTGATTACGATCGAGTCCTTCAACTGGAACTCCGTCGAGCCAGTACCGACCCGAAGTGGGCCGATCAAGACAGCCGAGCAGATTCATCAGCGTAGATTTCCCCGAGCCGGAGGCCCCCATAATGGCTACGAACGAACCACGAGTAATCGTAAGGGTGACGCCTTGCAGGGCGTTAACTGTCACTTCGCCGAGCCTGTAGATCTTCGTCAAACCGATCGTTTCAATGAGCTCTGGCATGGCAACCCTCACATCCTTGGAGCCATGGGCGCTGAAGTCGTCGAGGAACCGTTAGAGGTACTCGCCTTCATGGTCGCTCTGACCACTGCCTGCGTGCCGACTTGGAGTTGGTTCGAACTAAGAGCGGTATATTTTCCGTCAGACAGCCCAAGCCTGACGGGCATCGACTTTAGCTTTCCCGCTTCCAGTATGTAGATCTTCTGCTTGTCTGCCTGCACAGGCGGAAGACCAGTTTGCTTTAGCACCGCCGCTGAAGGCCTGAAGCGCAGAACAGAGTTTGGCACCTTCAGCGTGTCTTCCACTTTTGCGGTAAAGATCGTGACGTTGGCCGTCATGCCGGGAAACAATTTGAAATCGGAGTTATTTACAGTAATGACCACATCGTAGGTAACGACGTTTTGCGTGATGATGGGAGCCTTCCGGATGTCGGCGACTACACCTTCGAAGGTGACTCCCGGATACGAATCTACGGTAAACGTCGCCCTTTGTGCTTTGGCAATGTTGCCAATGTCAGACTCGTCCACATTCGTGTCGACCTGCATCTTCGTGAGGTCCTGAGCGATGTCAAAGATAATCGGCGGATTGAGGGTTGCGGCCACGGTTTGGCCTACGTCCATACGACGAGCTACAACAGTGCCATCCATCGGTGCAGTAATTCGAGTATGTTTGAGATTGATCTGAGCCTGCGTGAGCGCCGCCAGCGACTGCTGCTCCTGCGCCTGCGCGGTGGTCAGTTGGCTCTGCGCCACTTTAACAGAGGCCTCAGCCGACCGGATGTTCTGCTTGGAAGCATCTATCTGAGCCCGATCGGCCATAACTTGTGACTGAGAAGCGCCGTAGTTGGCCAAGGCGGTGTCGTAGTCTTGCTGGGGGATGATTTGCTCTCTGAATAATGTCTCCGCCCTCTCCCACTGGCCTTTGGCATTCGTTTCGCTGGCCAGGTCTTTTGCAGTAATTGCTTCAGCGTTTTTCTCACTGGCGATGGCTGTACTCAGGTCCGACTTGACCTTCTCAAGCTGTGCCTGCGCTGTGATCGTTGAGGCGTGTGCGGAACGAAACACTGCGCTGGCTTGGTCAACCTGTGATTGGAATATCTCAGGGTCTATCAACGCGACGAGTTGCCCCTCTTTGACCTTACTATTCCAATCGGCATAGAGAGCCTTGATATTGCCGGATACCTGACTGCTTACGAGGACATCGTGAACTGCATTGAGATTGCCCGTTGCCGTAGCTTTTGACTGTATAGAGCCCCGTTCCACCGGGACTGTCTCGTAGGTGATCCCATTTTGAAGATGTGCGCGCCAGAATATACCAACGATCGCCAAAACCACTACAACACCCGCGAACAGACCCCACCGGACCCATTTCGACCTGGTTTTTTTTGAAGGCTCCAACGCAACGTTTTCGCTTGTCGCTGTCGACGGAACAGGCTCGAGATGTGTGGGTGCAATGGCCATCCATCATCACCATGATGCTGTAATTCTAGGCTTCGGCAGCGCTGTGGGTTGTGACAGGCATCACCTGGAAGCGCAGGAGTTCGGTAGCACTGCATGAAGAACACAACACAATGCGGCTCAAACGCTTGATCTTCTATGGGTTAGGCAGGAGCAACTGAATCAGGCCATTGCCCGATTCCTGCCTGGCGCAACGCCAAGCTGTTCCAGAATCCCCAACTCATCCAGACATCCCCAACGCTCCACCATTCGACCGCCGTAAAATCTTGCGATCTGTACGCCGCGCACGATGATTGTATGACCGGTTGCATGAATATCCAGAAATGTCCCCTTGTGCATGCCGGTCATCTTGTAGGCGATCGCTACATTATGGTCGTCCGCGACAATGTGTTTGATCTCGATTTTGAGGTCGGGAAATGCCGCTCGCAATTCGCTGAAAAACTGAATATAGCCCTCTGGCCCCGGGCCCTGATCCGGAGCAGGATCGTGGTCCACGACGTCTGGATCGACTAACTCATGCAACACGCCCAGCTTGCCGGAATTTACTGCATCGACGAACCTTTTCTGCGCTTCAATATTCCTCTGACTCATAAGGTTGCCTCCAGGTACGGAACCCGCGGTCATGCCGCACGGCCAAGTATTATAGGCCCACTCTTGATGCAAACGCGACTGCTTGAGCCTCGGCATTGCAGCTGACGCTGCGGACTGATAGCAAATCATTCTGATCTAACCCAACTCCCCTTTACAACCCGCTATCATCCAGACAGAACACCAGAAGCAAACCACCAAAATCCACGTATTACGCGCTCCAAATCGCCACTGTCAACCTTGTAATTCTCCGGTTTCTAACACCATCAACATGCATAATCAGTAACTTACGAGGCATCAATGATCATCATCAACGACGAACATGTCACTCTCGACACTCCCAGCGGTCCCATGCGGACCCACATTGTCCGGCCGGCAGCGCCTGGCCGCTATCCTGGCATCATTTTTTACTCGGAAATTTTTCAAATTACCGCACCTATTCGCCGGACCGCTGCCATGCTTGCCGGCCACGGCTATATCGTTGCTATGCCTGAGATCTACCATGAGTACGAATCCGCTGGCACCGTTCTTGGCTATGATCAGACCGGTTCTGACCGCGGCAACTTACTGAAAACCACCAAGGAAGTCGCAGCTTACGACGCTGACGCCCGCGTTGTCCTCGACCATCTCAAGTCACGTGCCGACTGCACCGGCAAGCTAGGCGCACTCGGCATCTGCATCGGCGGACACCTCGCCTTCCGCGCCGGCATGAATCCCGACGTGATTGGTAGCGCCTGCTTTTATGCCACAGATATCCACCGAGGTGGCCTCGGCAAAGGTATGTCGGATGATTCCCTGCAGCGCGCCGAGGAGATCAAGGGTGAACTGCTGATGATCTGGGGCCGTCAAGACCCACACATCCCCACCGAAGGTCGTATGAAGGTTCTTGCCCGGCTCAACGAACTGGGAACCCGCCTAAGTTGGCACAAGGTTAACGGTGCCCACGCTTTTATGCGCGATGAAGGCCTCCGCTACGATCCTGAACTTGCCTATAGCCTCTACGGGCTTATCTTCGATTTCTTCCACCGTAAGCTGTCCGAGGGTGACTTACCTGCGGCCGTCGCAGGTGCCGGAGAGACTCGCCACTAGATGCATATCTAAAGCCAAAACCTAACGCCAACTAACCGCGAGATGCCACCGCATCTCGCGGTTCTGTGTCTTCCCCAATACCTGGGCATATTCGCGCAGTTCCGACAGTACCTGCGCTCCCTCAGTTCCGAGCAACTGCGGTTCATCCGACAAAGCTTCGAGCAGCGCCTGAACAGTAACCAGCCCATCCCCTGGCGAGTACCACTGGGGAGGCGGCAGGCGTCGAATCAACTCCTGATTCCCTGCTCCTTCCTCAATCAACAAGGACATCGAGTTCTCATCCGCTGAAAAGAATTCGATCAGCGGACGGACTCCCAACCGAAGCGCGAGTCGCTCCAGCGCATCCTCATGCCGTGCCAGGGAACGTCCATTGACAAAGGTGTCAAACCCGGGGTCTTCGCCCTCAACCACGATGTACATTGAAGCAGCCATTGACCGCAGTGTATCGCTCCAGTGGCCTCTTCGAAAGTGCTCAACGGAGTGACAACGAAGGTGCATCCTCAGCCCGTGACGAAAATGGAATCCAGACCGCCCCTATTGCCAGTGCCAATAAGCCAGCCCCCATTCGTACCGTAAGCTCAGGCCACAGCAGGATATATCCCTCAGAGATGGTCAATAACGGAATCAATAGGAAGCGCCCAGCAAAACGCTCTGGCGGCATCTCACGCAGCAACCAGATAAAGAGTAGAAACTGAACCAGAGACAGCCCTTCAGCAGCAACAGCTGCCACAGAATAAAAGGCATCCCAACTCAGACGAAGCTTTTCGTTGAACAGGTTCCCGCAGAATAGAAGAGCCGCATTAGAAAGACAAACTACCGCCATTGCTTCCGGCAACTTACGCTCCCTCATTACTTGGTGTATCCAAACTCCAGAGATGGAAACGAGAGCTGCCGTGGCAATGAGAGCGCCCAGCGAAATACGCCCAATCATTGAGCTCGGCACATCAAATGGAGCCAACAGCAGTAACCCACCAAGTGCCAGCAGGACGGGGAGGAAAAGCCGGCGTGCTTGATCCCCGCTCTCACTGCAATAGGCTACTACCAACATGGTGAGGAGCGGAACGAAAGCAAATACAACGGTGCTGGAGACCTTTGAAATGTGGCCACCCACCCACTCGCCAATCAGCGACGGCAAACCCACCAGCAACATGCTGGCAAAAGCTAATCGCAGGTTGGATCGCAGGGTATTTCTGGGCTGACCTGCGCTGGTGAAGAGTGCTGACAAGCCAACTACGGCATACAAAACTATCCGAACTAGCTCCGGCACAGGAGCCAATAGCCATGTGCAAGACGACAACAGGCAGAAGAGTACAAACGCAAATCCTACGCTTCGCCTCATCGAAGTTCATCACTTAATGGCAAATCGTTCCCGTGCATTTGACAACAAGCGAGACCACCAGAGCGCAACAAAAGGCCGCGCATCAGCGCGGCCTTTTGTTGTGATCGAATCTCACTCTTACTGATTACCACCAGCCTGCGGCGCGCCGGATCCAGACCCTGGACGACGTCCACTGCGACGACGCCTTCCCCCTGGACGACGCTGCCCTGCAGGAGCACGGCCAGCCAAAGCCGCTGGTGTTGGAGCAGCACCATCAGCCCTATTGAAGTTAGGTTCATCCTCAGACTCCTCTGCCGAATCCTCGATCTCATCCTCGAAATCATCACCATCTTCATCGTCAGTGTCTTCCACTGCATCTGTAGAGATGGTCTGAGGTAAGGGAGCAGTAGCCTCGCTGCCAGGTGCACCCGGCTCAGGCAAACCAAGCTTCGCACGTTGCTCACGAAGAACGGCCTTCCTGGAGAGCTTGATGCGGTTGCCTTCGATCGAGAGCACCTTCACCAAGATTTGATCACCCTCGCGAAGTTCATCCTTTACCTCTTTCACGCGGTGCTCAGCGATTTCAGAGACATGAAGTAATCCATCGGTTCCGGGGAATATCTCAACAAACGCACCAAACTCAGCCAGACGAACAACTTTACCGAGGTAGGTTTTGCCAATCTCAGGCACAGCTGTAAGATCGCTGATCATTTGAATGGCGCGAGCCAGTCCGTCTGCGTCGCTTGAAGCTACATTTACCCGCCCGGTATCGTCCACGTCGATCTTCACGCCGGTTGCGTCGATGATGCCGCGGATGACCTTGCCGCCGGGGCCAATCAGGTCCCGGATCTTGTCGGTGGGAATCTGAATGGTGTGGATACGCGGAGCAAACTGCGATTTCTCTTCGCTTGCTCCGGAGATCGTCGAGTCCATGATGTCAAGCAACCACAACCTGCCGAGCCGCGCCTGCTCCAGCGCTTCACGCATAATTTGCGGAGTGATACCCATGATCTTGATGTCCATCTGCAGCGCGGTAATACCGCGACGCGTGCCGGCCACCTTGAAATCCATATCGCCGTAGTGGTCTTCTGCACCTGCGATATCCGAGAGCACCGCGTAGTTATCGCCTTCCTTGACAAGCCCCATGGCCACACCGGCCACAGCGCCCTTAAGGGGGATACCAGCCTGCATCAGTGCGAGGGATGCACCGCAAACAGTCGCCATTGAGGACGATCCATTTGACTCAAGAATGTCCGACACCACCCGAAGCGTGTACGGAGACTCATCTTCACCGGGCAACACAGCCTCAATCGCTCGCGAGGCCAATGCTCCGTGACCAATCTCACGCCGTCCAACGCCACTCATACGGCCAACCTCGCCAACAGAGAATGGCGGGAAGTTGTAGTGCATCATAAAGCGCCGCTTTTGTTCGCCCTCGTAGCTTTCCAGCCGTTGAGCGTCATCCGTCGTACCCAGGGTTGCCGTCACGAGCGCCTGCGTCTCACCGCGTGTAAACAACGCCGAACCGTGAACGCGAGGCAAGACTCCTACTTCAATGGTTATCGGACGAATCTCATCGAACGCACGATGATCGGGACGAATCCGCTCGTTCAAGACCTGCTCGCGGAAGATATTCTCGCGCAACAGTTCGTAGTACTTGCCGAACTTCTTCGCTGCAGCGGAATCGCCCTCCGGCAATTCTTTCTTCAGCTCATCCTTAATTTCCTTTACCAACGCATAGCTTTCAAACTTAGGGTGCTTCTGCGTGTTCAAGGCATCCTTGAGGCGATCACCGACCTTGCTGGTTAACTCTGCCAGATATTGGTGATCCAACTCAACCTCGGCAACTGCACGCTTTGTCTTACCGGCACGAGCTACCAGATCCTCAATTGCCGCGCAGATCTTCTTGATCTGTTCATGTGCAAACTCAATCGCATCGACAACACGGCCTTCTTCAATTTCTTTCGCACCAGACTCGATCATTACGATGCCGTCTTTGGTGCCGACCACCATAATGTTGACCAGGCTCTTGGCCCGCTCCGCGTAGGTCGGATTCACAACAAATTGATCATCTACGATACCGATGCGAACAGCCCCCACCGGTCCATGGAACGGGATGTCGCTAAGGGCCAGTGCGCAACTGGCACCATTGATGCCAAGCACATCGGGATCATTTTCCTTGTCGGCAGAGTAAACGAACGCCACAACCTGAGTCTCGTTGCGGAAGGCCTCTGGAAATAGTGGACGAATCGGTCGATCAATCTGACGGCTTGTCAGGATTTCTTTCTCACTTGGCCGGCCTTCCCGCTTGATGAATCCACCGGGAATGCGGCCACCGGCATAAGTAAACTCGCGGTATTCAACTGTGAGCGGGAAGAAATCGATACCTTCCTTGGGATCGGGCGAAGCCACAGCGGTCGCCAGGATCACGTTATCACCGCTTGAAGTTAGTGCTGCCCCTGAGGCCTGCTTGGCCATGCGCCCTGTCTCAAACTTGATCTGCTTGCCACCGGCAAGCTCAACTATTACGTCTTGTTTCATCTTCCGTCCTCTTCTCTCTCTTCATTCATTCAGTAATCGAAACTTGACATACGGCGGCCGTACCACGGGCGCGAAAAAAGTGCAGCTTTGCGATAGTGGCTGATACGCCGCTGGCAAAGCTGCACCGTCTTTAGATACTCGTCGAAAATCGTTTCCGAGGGGAAGGCGGATAAATCCACCTTCCCGATCAGTGTTAGCGGATCCGGCCGTAATGTCACGCTATACCCTGCATTGACACTGCATCTAATACAGAGCTGGCCGGGCATGCTTTCATGATTTGAACGGTGTCTCCGGGGATAATGAGCTTACTTGCGGATTCCCAGCTTGCCGATGACGTCGCGATAACGGTCTGCGTCGCACTTCTTTAAGTAGTCGAGCAGGCGACGGCGCTTGCTCACTAGCATCAGTAGACCGCGACGCGACCCATGATCCTTCTTGTGAGCTTTAAAATGCTCCGTCAACTCGCCAATGCGCTCGCTCAGGATCGCGATCTGAACTTCTGGACTCCCGGTGTCTGAGTCATGCGTGCGGAACTTCTCGATGATGTCTGTCTTCTTTGCGGATGCCAACACAGCTATTTCTACTCCTGATCTTCTAGTCCACTCTCGTAGTGTCTACCTGTAAGAATAGCATCGCTTGGAAAGCGCGGCAATAAATCCAACGGTTCGCAATGTTTACACCCTGGGATATCCCCTTATGCAAGATGGAGTTTGAAGAAATCTGTGGTTCGCGCCCAGGCCATTTTTGCGGAAGGCGCGTGGTAACTGGCGCGAGCATCACAGTTGAACCCATGGCCAGCTCCCTCGTAAATGAAGACTTGCACCTCGGGATGGGCGTTGCGAACGGCTTCTACCTGATCTTGTCCGATGTGGCTGTCTTCTGCGCCAAAATGCAGCATTACTGGGCAACTTGGATGTTCTGCAGCAAATTTCCCAATGCCACCTGGGTAGAACGCTACGCAGCATGCCGGTTCCACTTTCAGCGCCACACCTCGGGTTGACGTAAGCCAAGTCATAAGGCCGCCGTAGCAGAATCCCACAATTCCAACATTTTCACCAGAATCCTTTGCCAAGTTGTAGCCTGCGGCGATGTCCTGCAAGGCGGTTTCAGGCGAAAGTTTCTGCATCAGCTCGGAAGCGCGCTTCAGATCGTCGCCGTCATACTTGAGTTCAACGCCGCGTTCGATTCGGTCGAATAGCGCCGGTGCGACGGCAAGGAAACCGTCCTTCGCCAGTCGGTCCGCAATGCTCCTGATATGGGCATTTACCCCAAATATCTCCTGAATCACAACGATTGCACCTATCGGCTTACCATGGGGTAAAGCCACATACGCGCTCAATGCGTGTCCATCACTCGCCTTCAATTGTCTCAGGTCGCCCATCTCGTCCCCCTGTCTCCTCAAGATTGCCAGCTTGATCTATTCGCTAAGACAATGAGATGCAGGATCACTCGTGGAGCGTTGAGTCAGGAATCCAAATATTTAAATCGACTTAACGTCTCTTGTCGTCCGTGACGTATCCTCTCATCTCACCAGTCCAGCGAAGAAATCTCAAGAATTGACCTCTCTCTTTGATTGCCAATTCCAGAAAATCACGCAGCCCAATCTCTTCAGCCTTCTTGCCGGTATAAGTTTCTAATCTCCAACGCAGATATGGACTCTTCCAGGGACGGAGCCTCTCTCCACGAGTTGCGTTCCACAGAAAACGAAATCCTTCCAGCATCTCAACTACTCTCCGATCCGAGGTCAGAATCTCTGCGGTCAAGCTCCACTGGACAACAGCACAGCGGAACCACCTCATAAATAATAACTTGCGTGACTGCAATCTCACTGAGACTCAATTGGGATAACTCAGTAGCCCCATCCTGAACAACAATATAATGGTGAGATTTAGCATTTGCTACTTGATATAGCTGAACAGTGTTGTGCCATTGAGGGTACTCAGGATACTGAGCAGAGCTTGATGCTGCGTCTCCGCCGACTTTAATTGCGTGGCCACTGATGCAAGATCTGCACCGACTAAAGTCTGCTGCTGTGCAGTCAACTGAGACTCTTCCGTCTTGAAGTAGGTGCTGGTCGACTGAATGCGACTCAAAGAGCTATCCAAGATGCTGCGCTGTGCGGAGACTTGGCTGATCGCTGAACTTAG
>JANXYX010000004.1 GCA_025408425.1 Granulicella sp. | reverse complement strand
CTGAGGCGTCTCCCGTGTTGAGTCCGATGGTGGTTCCTACCACGAACGCAATCGCTTCGGCTTCCGTCTCGCGCACAGTCTTGGTGGTGGTGATGCGCCGCTCGGCACGATGCAAATAGCTATGCGCGAGTTCGTGGACTAAGGTGCTGAACTCTTCCGCCGGAGACTGGCCGGGAAGCAGAACGATTCTGTCTCCGTAGCACATGCCCAAAGCAGGGGCGATGCTCTCTTTGAACTCCAGCGTGATGCCCTGGGCGATAACGAAATCAATCAGCCGTTCGCGGTACACGCCGACATTGCCAGTCACTTCGCAGGAGAGTTCGGGAAGGTCGCGGCCTTCGGTGGATGAGATGTCCCACACCCAAGCCGATCTGAATCCAACCAACATGGGCTGATTCTGGGTGCGGATGTCTTTATCGGCTTCGGAGTCTTTCTTGCGCCGGATACCGATAACGGGAGCGAGGATGCGAATTCCCTTCTTCCCCTTCTTGGGGTATGGCAACGATTCGGTACAAAATGGGCCATTTGGTCTCATGCGACTGAGGCGGCCCGTCTGAGGGTGTAGCCGTAGTCTGGCTGGGGCGGTTTTCTGGCGAGATTGAGGGTGTAATCGCCGAAGCGGTTGATGTGCTCGGTGAGGTAGGGACTGATGGCGGCGATGGCGTCTTCAGGCACGGTTTCTCCCCGCTGTTCGAGGTCTTGGACAAGCCGGGTCAGTGAGCACAGGTTATGGAAGATCAGGCAGTTGGCCACCAGGTGGTTGTATTTGATGGCCTTCCGCTGCTCATCCCGGCTGTTCTCCGCGATGATGCCTTCGCCGCCGAAGAAGGTCCACTTGAGAAAGCGGTTAAGTGCCTCGCTCTTGTTCGTGGCACCCTGGATGGTCGACCGGAGCTGCGAGTCGGAGATGTAACGGAGCAGGAAACCGGTGCGGATTACGCGTCCAAGTTCGCAAAATGCTTGGTAGAGGCGGTTCTTGCGGCTGTAGGTTCCCAGCCGGCGAAGGATCGTCGAGGCACTGATGCGACCGGCCTTGATGGAGAGAACGACGCGCAGCATGTCGGGGAGATGCGTCTCGATCAGGTTCCAGTCGACGTTCTCGGTGAAGAGAGAGTCTATGTGGTCGTAACGCGCCTTGGGGTCGGGACGGCAAAAGTCGAGACTCTTCCAGTTGCGGATGCGGGGCATCAACTCGATGCCGAGTAGATGAGCGAGCGCGAAGACAGGCTCCGATTGCCCTTGCGTGTCGGCATGAAGAACGTCGGGCTGGATGTCGCTTTCGTTCTTAAGTAGACCGTCGAGGATGTAGACCGCCTCCCAGACACCGCAAGGGATGAAGTGGCTGAAGAGCGCGATGTAGGTGTCGGAGACATGGTAGTAGCCGATGCCTCCGTAGCCGCCATAGCGGATGTGGTATTCGGAGAGAAGATTCTGTTCATAGAGATCCCAGCGGGTGCCATCGGCGGAGGCGTGCTTGCCCGACCCCCAGAGTCTCGGCAGAGAGAAGTTGTTATAGGCGTTGATGATCGTCGTGATGGCTTCGTCGAGCGCGTCTTCCGTGATGTGCCTCTGGTTGATCCAGGCGATCTGCCGCCGATCCGTTCCCTGCACGGATCGCGCCGTCTGACTCGGGCCGAGATTGCAGCCATAGCAAAAGGAGGCGAGCACATAGCGTTCCGCCGGGTTCTCCAGCTTGGTGTCCAGCCCCGACAGAGGCCCGAAAGAACGTGTCCAGTTCAGCAGATTTTCCGTGTCGGCAAGAGCGTCGAGGATCGGCGTCTGCGGCATCTCTTTTCTGATCGTCGCTTCGAACCAGGCGAGCCGGGCCGGTGTCTTCTTGCGCGGAACTTTGGCCAGGACTGGCTCTCCGTGCTCGATGCGGATCGCATCGTTCTCAGGAAAGGAGCGGTCCGTCTCCTGCGCGATCTGGCTGAGCCATCGGCGTCTTTCGGCAACGAACTCCTTTGCGTCGGTCGGTATGCCAGCCTGCTCCTGGTAGGCCAGGCTCATCGCGGCGGCCTCCTCCTCGCCGATGAGTTCGTCGCGGTAGTCGGCGTACTCGCGGCTGCCTTCGATCGCGGCATCGCCCGACTTGAGGTCCCACATGATTTGAGTGAAGACGCAGAGTTCGAAGTACCGTCGATTCGCCCGGTCGACGGTACCTCGTTTCGCCGTGCCCGTCACTAATCGCCACCATGTGTCCGGCACCCAATCGAGATTGAACGGCGAGTCCGGCAAGGGAAGCCACTCGGCGCGGCTGCCCTCGTTGGCCAGTACAAGAGCGAGTGCCGTCTCAAGCGACTGCTCTTGTGTCGTTGAACGGAATGGAAGAGCCCGCCAGATGCGAAGCAGTGTCGAACGATGCCCCTGATAGAACCGCCAGAGATAAGGATAGTAATTGTTGCCGGCCTGAGCCGCATGGGCCTCGCATTGTTCGAGCAGAACGGCGCTGTCGGGTGCCAACGCTGCGTCGATTGCCGCCAGCCGCTCCTCCGAGTTCCCATCGGCGCCCCATGCAAGGAGAACTTCGTGCAGCCGGTGAATCAAGCCATCCGTCCGCTCCTGATGCTTCAGACGGTCCATCGCGAGCGCCTCCCTGCCATGCCGGTGCGTCCTCATCATGCGCTTGATGAACATCTCCGCGAGATCGTCGAGCACACGCGCGTTCTGCAATTCGATCAGCGTCGCGGCCAACGTGTAACGCTTCTGTGGGGCCATTTCCAACATCCGGGCCGCATCGAGACTCTTCGCCTCAAGAGCGAACTGCCGCAACTTTACTTCGGGAAGAAGCGTGTTCAAGGGAACGGTCGGCCGCTCCAGGGCAAGCCATCGTTGCCGCTCCAGTAGATCGCGGACATGGGTCAGGGTGGGGCTTTGTGCATCTTGTTTCAGAGCATCCCAGCGCGTCTTCCTGGACTCGGAATCCGGCTCCGCAAGGAGTAGATCGATTCTGCTCTGACCATCGGTTCCGATCGCGTCCGAGACGCGGCGGTAGAGGGTTCGGTTGACCTCTGCTCGTCCGCGCTTGGCTTCCTTGTGCAGGGTCGAGAACCCCGGCAGCTCAAAGCTTTCCCGGATCAGCTCTTCGATGGCTACATTGATGATGTCGGCGAGATCCTCCATTCTCTCCGCCGCAAGCCGAACCGCAGTGGAAAGGATCACTTGCTCTGTCTCATCGAAGCTCTTGACGCGCAGATATTGGCGGATGATCTTCACATGCCGCCGCCGCGTCCCGGAATCGTCATAGTCGGCCGCCTCGGGAACGATCAGCATTCCGCGATCATGACCGATATGTTCGACGATGCCGCGGGGCACGTCCCGCAGAGCTATGAAATAGCCGAGCCGCTGAAAGGTTTTCAGCAGAACGAGAAACGCTAGCCTCGCCGGTTCTCCTTTGGAGGACCGCTCTGCCAACTCCAACTCGCCCTCGGTCGGCGTATAAAGATCGACCAGCTCCCGGCGGGTGGGGACGCTCTTCAGCCGGGGGTATACGGTTTCGTGAACGGTCGGCATCAATCCTCTCGCGCTGTGTCGTATTTTTCGATACCATCCCAGACAGACGGCCTGGCCATAACCTATAGGTTCTGGCCAGCACGGAGAGACTATCAGAAAGCCGCGCCAATCCAGCACTTCAAAACGCACTTCTGAGCAGGGTTTTTGGCCAGGGGCGAAACCAGCTTCGGCGCGGCCGCGAGTGGCACTCTATGCCCGCATCTCGACCCATGACCAGCAGACGCTCCCGCTTCAGATCAGAACCATGCGGGAGTATGCCGACCGCCGTGAATGGCAGATCGTCGCCGAGATCAAGGAAGTCGGCTCCGGCGCTCTGCAGCGGCCAAAGCGGGAGGAACTGCTCACCGCCGTCCGCCGCCGCGAAGTGGACGCAATACTCGTCTGGAGACTCGACCGTTGGGGACGATCGCTTCCCGACCTCATTATCACCCTGAAGGAAGTCGCGGAACTTGGCATCGGCTTCGTTTCGCTCACCGAGGCATTTGACATGACTACGCCCACAGGCCGGGCACTTGCAGGAATGCTGGCCGTCTTCGCAGAGTTCGAGCGAGAAATTCTGAGGGAACGAGTCAAAGCCGGCATCGCCCAGGCCCGTGCCAAGGGAACCACCTTCGGCAGACCCAAGTCCGCCGCGAAGAAGACTGCCGAAATCAAACACCTCTATCGCAAGGAAAAACTTTCAAAATCGGAGATAGCAAGGAGACTGGGCATCGGCAGAACCTCAGTCCGTCGCCTTCTGGGGAGCGGCTGAGTGGTCACAGATAACCAAATGGCCCATTTTGTACCGAATCGTTGCCATACCCCGAACAAAGCCGACGATCTGGCGGTGGCGGCTCAAAGAATCTGCTTAGCAAGAACTTTTACCGCTCCCTGATCCTTGCAAAAGGCGGCCGGCACTAGGTCTATAGCTATCTTTCGCAAAGAAGGATCGAGCCAACATCGAGCAGGACGAACTCGCCAGCTTCCGGGCTCTGGCCTGCCCCGAGGCCGCTCTCCGTATTTGGCTGGAGGCTAGCGTAGATGGACGGTCGGCAGGAACAACGCCCCGTCTCCAGTCGAGTCGGTGCCGCGCTTTCGAGCAGTCTGGAGCAGCTCCTTCGGTTTGCAGCGGGATGGCTATACTTCTCTCATGTCCCTAATTAGTCCTCAACGAAAGCCTGTCAGGCGAGAGATAGAGCTGGATTTCATTCGAGGAATTGCAATTTTGATGGTTCTGGACTTTCACATGCCCAGGACTGTGCTGCTGGCTCCTTTTGCATGGCTTGGCTTCAAGAATTTTGGCTGGGCTGGCGTAGATATTTTCTTCGTTCTGAGTGGATTTCTTGTGGGCGGCCTTCTGGTTAAAGAATGGCAGTTGAAATCCCGCATCGACAGCAAGCGTTTTCTGATTCGGCGCGCATTCAAAATCTGGCCTCAGTATTATTTTTTTCTTCTTGCGATTCTTCTTAGCGGACATAGAAAATGGAAGTTTCTCTGGGGGAACTTCCTGAATATTCAAAACTACGTTGGCGGAGTCGCTCATACCTGGACACTTGCCGTAGAAGAACATGCTTATCTGCTCTTGCTGGCAGTTCTCGCATTTGCCGCGTACCAACGCATAAAGATGCGTAGCCTCTTTTTATCCATTGCGCTTATCGCGTTGTCTGTCGTCGTTTGGCGCACCGTCCTGTCGGCACGGAATGTAAACGTCTTCACCAGAACCGACACCCGTATCGACGGCATTTTATACGGATTGCTGCTGGCGATTCTTTACCATCATGCACCAGAGGTGTTCCGCAAAATTCAAGGCTGGACTTTCCTTTGGCTTTCAGTCGTTTGTCTCGCGTTGGCTTACTTCCGCCTGAACCCGACAGGATGGTGGAGTGGCGATGTCTCCTATTTCTGCGCGGATGCGATGGGTGTGGCGTTACTGCTCATGCTTTACAAACATTGGGAAGCAAAAAAAAGGACGGCCCTCTATCGATTGATTGCTTGGATCGGCTTATATTCCTATGGAATCTATCTTTGGCATGTTTCGGTTATTGCTCCCTGTGAATATGTAGCGCAACGTCTACCGTTCCAGGCTGGAAACGTATTTATCAGAGTTGCGCCGATCGTAGCGGGAGTAGTTGTGGGAGTTCTTACAACGAAACTGATCGAGTTTCCCGCGCTGACTTTGAGAGACAGGCTTTTTCCGCGACAGGTTGATTCCGCAGTGGGCATCCCTGCCGAGACAGAAAAAGAATTCCACACATACACATGATCACTCCATCGACAGGCTAAATGCCCCTCGGGTGCTTTCAATGGATGATTCTCACCCTTTGAACCTGGACTGCCGACCACTCTCCAACTCTTCGGGGCGTCGGGATCTCGCGAGCATTGAGTTCGGCCGCGATCGCGCGGAGAGAGCTCGCCCCGCCGGCTTGTATCGCTGTGATGGTCGGAAGGAGCTCCGAGCGGACCTGGCTCATTTTCTGGCTACGTACTTGCCGCGCCGCCGCGCCGATCTCTGCAAAGCGCTCAGCGGAGACGCGGCGACCGCCGAGCTTAGTTCCCCGCGCTTTTGCGGCTGCGAGGGCTGCTTTGGTTCTCTTTGAAATGGCTTCCGCCTCCTGCTCAGCAACTGCCGCCAGGATGTGGACCACGAATCGATTCGCCTGGGGCATATCGACAGCCACGAACTCGACGCCAAACTCCATGAGGTTCGAAATGAAGGCGACGTTGCGGGCGAGACGATCCAGCTTGGCGATCACCAAGGTAGCGCGATGCTTGCGGCAGAGCTTGAGGGCGGTAGCGAGGGCAGGCCGATCATTGCGCTTGCCGCTCTCCACTTCCAGTACCTCCTGCACCAGGGTCCAGTCTCCTCCATTGAGGAATCCGGCGACTGCGGCGCGCTGCGCTTCGAGGCCTAGGCCGCTAGTTCCCTGCCGTGCGGTCGAGACTCTCAGGTAGCTCACGAACCTGGGGACAGCTCAAGAAACGGAAATTTACGTACGTTTAGGCCCAGGCAAGCCCTGCCCGTCGCACAAAATGCCTACCGTTAGTGCGACATTGAATTCAGGACGACTTCTGCGACACTTTTCAAGGTAAAAAGCAGCGGTTTGTTATCCCTCTTGAGCTGTGTCAGAAACGGTCGTTTTCGCGACACCGCGCTTGGCTTACGAGGTTGCAAGTTCAATGGCTTCAACGCGCTCTCGCCGTTAGCGTACGTAAATTTCCGTTTCTTGAGGTAACCCCAACCTGGTCTTCACCATCATTTTGGCCCTCTGTTACGTTTCTTCTACGTCCGTAGAAAGAATGTAACAGGAGCCGATAAGCCTTCTCTAAATCGCTGAAGCGTCCATTTCAGCGGTCATAAATCCTTAGCGCCTCAGGCCAAAACCTGAGGCGCTAAACGTATGATCCAAGAGCTGAAAAGTTATTTTTCGGTGAAGTTTTAGCCAGTAGCGATACATGAAGTCGTAGCGGTCTGTGCCTTGGCAGTCCGGAAATACCAGGTGCTGACGCCCGTCTCTTCCCCAATCGTAAGTGTTGTTGAAGGCACACTCCAGGCGATGGGGAATCAACCCTTCCTCCAAGTCGCTCAGGGTATAAAGCCACTGATTCTGACGACGACGCAAGCCACGCGCAGCTACTTTCTTGTCCGCGTGAGCACTTTTGGTCCCGGTAATGGCCGTATAGGGTTTGCGGTAAGAACGCGACACATCTGCTCTCTCCTTTTGCGAGCTGATGTGTCATGGCGTGCCTCCTGCACTCAGTATGCTCCATCTATGCCCGCGACAACTCCGTTTGCCATTGACGGTATCGCCGGGCGCTAGATCAGGCTGCAGAGGATGTTTTCGCTCTGCCACCTTTTGTAAGCCCCTTCCCTGCTCTGCTCCGAGGCGGCACTAAGGACTGAGATTGGGCTAATGCCCGCATCACGAGCTGCGGATCGTGAGCGATCACCATAAGAAGTGCTCGCGCTGCCGCCTCTGGGTTTCGACGGCCCGACTCCCAATGGCGCACCGCGTCCACTGATAAGCCGAATGCATCCGCAAAGCGACCTTGGCTAAAGTGGAGCCGGTTTCTGATTCCGCGCACGTCGATGGATTCAGGCAGCGTGACCTTAAAGCCTTTCCGCTCCCCTTCCATGTAGGCGCGGGCCTCCGCTGTGCCTTGCGCCATCTCTTCGAATAGTTTGCTCATGCATTCCTTCCGTAGTCCGCGAAGAAGCTCTTAGCCATTTTCGCGAGAGCGTTTTGTTCGGCCTTGCTCAGGTTGCCCTTTTCCGCCTTCGCATACACCGTAATAAGGAAGATGGGAAAGTCTTCACCGCCATACAGGTATACGACTCGTGCGCCGCCGCGTTTGCCTATTCCGGCCCGTCCGAACCGCCGTTTGCGATATCCCCCGGTTCCCGGCATGAGGTCGCCGGCTTCGGGGTCTAAGGCAATGGCTGAAACGATGTCAGCTCTCTCCGCTTCCGTGTAAAGAGCGGAGGCTGCTTTGAGGTACGTCAACGTCTCGACGACCGTTTGCATAATGGGAGTGTATGCCAATGGCACGGTATTTTCAAAGATACCTTGCAGGCTGATCCCATTGACAACAAGAACTCCAGTACCTAAGTTCATTAGTACCGGAGTTGCTAAGTACCGGAGTACCTCAGTTTTTAAGGAGTGCAGCGTGATTCTGGCCGTAGTCAGCCACAAGGGGGGAGTTGGAAAGACGACGACTGCCGTTCATCTCGCGGCTTATTTCCAAACTCTAGGGTCAACCTTGTTGCTTGATGGCGACGATACCCGGAACGCGATCAACTGGAGCCAGAGAGGAGCAGGCTTTCCTTTTCGCGTTGCGCCCATCCAGGAAGCCGCGCAACTCATGCCCACTGTCACGCACACCGTGATCGACACAGGGCAGCGCCAGACTGCCGAAGATCTCCGTGCCGCTTACGCCACGTGCGACCTCATCATCATCCCATCCGTTCCCGCTAGTCTCGATACTGACGGGCTCGGCCAAACCATCAGAGCGATTCGGGAGCATGGGCCGGATAAATTACGCGTCCTGCTTACCAGGGTCCCTCCAGATGCTGCCAAAGAAACGGCTGAGCTGCGTGGATTGCTCCTGCAGATGACTGTCGAAATTCTGACCTCCGAGATCCCCATGCTGAAAGCTTTTGCGAAAGCGGCGGCTGCCGGCGAGATCGTCAATCAAACCAAGGACCGGAACGCGCATAGGGCCTGGGAAGCCTACAAAGCAGCAGGTAAGGAGATAAGAGGATGAGTTTAGCCAGCTCACTTGCACCGAGGCCGTTAAATGCGGAAACGTCTCAGCACGGCACTGAAACTGCGTTCTTGGAGAAGTCAAAGCAGCGAACAGCAACTAAAAGCGGCCCTAATCCTGGAACCGGAGCGAAATACACCGACCCAGACTTCATGCAGCTAAAGGTTTACGTTCGCCGCAAAACCAAAACTGCAGCCGCCCGCAAATGGGAAGACAGCGGGGGCAGGGAATTGTCGGAGTTGATTGAAACCCTCCTCGAAAAGTACCTAAGTTCATAAGTTCTTAGGTACTGGAGTTCTCCAGTTCTTCGCAACCCTATATCTTGCTTCACTTTGGCCCCGCAATGACAAGGAAGTCTCAAAAGCTCGTTGTGCCTTCAAGTGTTCCCGCTGCGGAACAGAGGGAATCCGATGAAGCGACCGTTGCGCATCTACTGAAGCAAGAAGAAGAGCAGCATTATCGCAATGTCTTTGCAAAGTTGGAGGCCGAAAAAGTTCGGCTCGAACAGGAAGTACAGGAGTTCTTAGCACGCCACCCGGAGGCTTTGAAACCTAGCAAACCTTCACCTTCTAAAAAGCCCCGTGATCGTAAAGTCGAAGACCATCTAAGTAAGACTCGACAGGCCGCAGCCCTTGCCAAAGTTCGTATCGACAGGGATGCGAATGGAGACGAAGAAGAAATCTTCCAGGTAGCCCAAGCTCTTATCCTTTGCGGACTGCCCTATGACAAGACCGATCAGACCAAGATCACCAGGTCAGCGCGCCTCGCCGATGGCAGTGTGGTTGATGTCACCTTTAGCACCGGGCTCAAAGCCGGTATGCCGTATGGAAGTGATCGCAGTCTGTTGCACTTTCTCTTCGATAAAGCCGTGAAGAACGATTCCAGGTTCGTCAGCTGGGAGACGGCGACCGAGTTTCTCCAGATGATGAACATGGCACAGGGCGGAAAAAACCGGCGGGATCTCCGAGAGCGTTTCCTGAGAATCCGCAGCTTGACGATTGGAGTCGAGCGCACAACTCAATACGGAACGACTGCTGATCTGATGCCTGTCATTCGCCATTCCCATCTCCCCACGAGCGTCGATGTGCGGGCCGAGCAGAGAGGGCAATCTCTATTGCCGATTGGGTCAGATGTCGTCTTCGGAGTGGAGATCGACCCGGCCTTTTTCGCTGACCTCAAGCGTCATCACGTTCCAACGCCGGCAGCGATCATCAGGACAACGCGCAACAAATCGCAACTCCAAGACCTTATGTTGTGGCTTCATTGGCGCTGCTATGCAGCCAACAAGTCCAGCCTCATCAAGTGGGAGTACCTGCGGATGCAGCTCTGGCAAGACGACAAAACCAGCCGCAGAATCAAGGTACGTTTCGCTGAAGCCATCACCGCTTTGCGGATCATCTGGCCGGAGCTGCAAGCCGAGGCTTTGAAGACTGGCCTTATGGTCGGACCGCCACTGAGAGGGCGTTATCTTCTGGCGAAAGGCGCGGCTGCTCGACAGATCGGCTAGCTCCTAAATTACAGAAAGCAATAATTTTGGCAGGGGACTTCCCGGCACGTTTTTGAACAAATCTATTCCACAGGTGGGCGTTGAAAAGAGGCCAAGTGAAGGGGACTTCCCGGCACGGGAAAAGGGACTTCCCGGCACGGAAAAGGGGACTTCCCGGCACGTTTTTCTAAGCCCAAATATAGGTATCAGGATGTTCAAGAAGATCAAGAAACAAATCAAGATTCGATCCCTGTGAATTTGTGGAACCCCAAACGTACCCAGAAACGGAGCACGTCCTTCGGACGCGAACTGAGGGCCTGGCGGCCCATTTCTTGGAGCTGCGCCCCAAACCCCGCAGAAGCAACAACAAAAGCAAAACCTTCCTAATGAGGGTGGGGGTGGTCTAGCGGTTGTGGCTGACGATTGAATGCGTCGGTAATCAATCGGAGAAGTACCTAGAACAAGCCGCAACGCGGCGAGTGAGGCATCCGTACCAAAACACGACACAAACTCCGCCACGGGGCCGCAGGAAGCCCAGGACGGAGAATCGCAAAAAAGCAGCGCGGGAGGCGGATCAATTTATCAAATATGATAAGTTGAGGGTATGAGTTCGCCCGCGCCAGAAGTTTGGAAGATCGACTTCTACACCGGGGAAGATGGCTCGTTACCAGTACGGTCGTGGCTCGATACCGTGCCCCAGGATGTCCGAGGCAAGGTGCTCGCCCGGATCGAGCTGCTCAAAACGGGAGGGCCGACGCTCGACTATCCCTACACCTCACAGATCGAAGGCAAACTCCGCGAGGCCAGACTTAGGGTTGGCAAGACGCGGTATCGCATCCTGTATTTCTTCGACGAGGACCGCACCGCCATCCTCCTGCATGGCTTCACCAAAGCCACCGCAGCCGTCGAAGAATCGGACAAGAAGATCGGACGTGCCAGGATGGCAAGCCACGAGTCCAGGCTGGCGGCGAGAACCAGACAGAGGACCGCACCACGAACACCGGCAAAGGAGAACAAGCGCAGATGAAAACCGCATGGGACAGCTATCTCGACCAGCAGCTCGCCGATCCAACCGTCCGCCAGGCTTTTGAGGAGGAGACCAAGGTTCTCGGCATCGGCCTCCAGCTCGCCGATCAGAGGAAGCGGCAGGGACTCACCCAGGCCGAACTCGCCAAGAAGATCGGCACCAGCACCCCTCAGCTCAGCCGCACCGAGCGACGGCCCGAGAACGTCAATATGCGGACGCTGATCCGGTACGCCGAGGCCGTCGGCATGAGCCTAGACATCCGGCTTGTCGCAAAACAGGGTTGACGCTTTTAAACCCATCCCGTTCGCCGCCGGAGCTAGGCGAGTAGAGTTCGTCTTTGCGTCCAGAGAACGCAATAGGATTGATGGCTTTGGAAAACTGGCAGATATCGTAAGTCTCTTACCCCAAGGAGCCACATCCCATGTCCCCCAATTCATTTCGGTACAGAATCCTAATCGTTGACGATGAGGCTCCCTTACGGGAAGTCGGGAAGATGTTGCTTGAGGCTCAGGGTTACGAGGTGCTCTGCGCCGAGGACGGGTTTGAGGGCTTGGCAGCTCTTAAGGAGGCTCTTCCAGATCTCATCATCTCAGATCTCCGCATGCCGAATATGAATGGCTTCGAGTTTCTGTCCGTTGTGCGTCGACGGTTTCCCATCATTCCGGTGATTGTCATTTCGGGTGAGTTTTCGGGCGTATCGGTCCCTGAAAGTGTGCTTGCGGACGCTTTTTTCTCAAAGGGAGCCTACAGAACTCCAGAGCTATTCGAACGCATTTGTGATCTTGTCCATGAACTTCCCACACGTCCGAAGACAGGCAGGCCGAGCCAAGCCGCAGTTTGGGTGAAGAACAATAAGGGCACAGTAGCCGTTACATGCTCAGAGTGTCTGCGAACCTTTCCTGTCGCGCATGTAGAACGTGGAGAGAACGAAGCCGAATGCGACTTTTGCTCATGCGTGGTTCGCTTCGAAATAATCGGCGAAACAGCCGCAGGGAAAGTGCTGCCCATTAGCCCAAACTAATGAAGCAGCCGGACGTGCTGTAAGAGAAGAAGATTCCATGGCCAACATGGGGGGGTCGTCAGTCTTGCTCTGAGTCACTGCTTGGCTTCTTAACATTAAGCCCGAGCCCATAAAGGGCATTCTTAAGCCGTTCTGGTGAGTCAGCATAGAACTCTTCGAGCAGCGCCTTGAACTTGCCAGCCGAACCCTCTGAGATTTGGCACTGATGAATCATGGCCACACCGACAAGGATCTTGGCATGGTTCTCACGTCTCTTCTGTTCTCGGATGTCTAAGGCTCTAAGCCTTCGTTCGCTGCTCTTGAGGGCCGCGACCTTTTCCGCTGTGGCTTTGCGAATGGCTGCAACCTCTGCTGCTGCCGCCTCTTTGATCGCTTTCTTTTGAGCTTCGAGTTCCTGGATGCTTTTTGGGTTCGACCGGGCCATGCGTCCTAGCATACAATCAAGTCCATGCTGGCGTAAACGTTCGTTAGCAACGGATGCGCGATACCTAGTTTGTTTCACAAACTACGCGCACCTGCGGTGGGCAGAGGCAACAGCAACCGCAACGGCAAGAACAACCGCAACTGCAAAGGCGCGCTCGTTTGGCTATCGTTCATGTAGTCATGAAGTCGTCCAGCACCGCACCGCCTGCAGCGGTGCACGCGCAGTACATCGCTCGCGATGGCCAGTATCAGCAGCGCGGTGGCCTGGAGCTGGTCGAGTCGGGCAATATGCCGGAGTTCGCGCGTGAGAATGCGCACAGCTTTTGGGAAGCAGCGGACGCCTTCGAGAGGAAGAATGGCCGCGCCTATACGGAGCTGCAGATCGCTCTCCCCCGCGAGCTTGCGCCGAGTGAGCGTCATGAGCTGGCGCGTGAGACAACCCGCGAGCTGATGGGCGAGCGTTTCGCCTACACGCTGGCGGTGCATACGCCTTTGGCGAAGGACAACATTGAGCAGCCGCACATGCACCTGATGTTCTCGGAACGGGTGGTGGACTCGAACACTCAATCCCTTTCGGAAGAGCAGTTCTTCAAGCGCAATGGAGCGAAGAAAGACCCGGAGTGGAACTCGCGGGACAAGCCCATGGAGGTGCGCGAAAAGTGGGTCGAGATGATGAATGCGGCCATGGAGCGGCACGGCCATATTCAGGATCCTGCGCAGCGCCTGGATGCGCGTTCCTGGGCCGACCAGGGGCGGCCCGATCTTGCGGAGCTGCGGGAGGAGAAAACCCTTCGTGGCGATGGCCCCGAAGCGATGGAGCGGCACAGGGAGATCGACAGTCTGCGGGAGCAGCGGGCTGAGCTGCCTTCGCCGCACCTGAGGGCGGACAAGGTGATCGAGCTTTGGGAGCGGGGAGCAGAGCAGCAGATTGCTCAGGTGCAGGAGCGCGAGGCCCGCGAGTTGAGCCGTCTGGACAAGCTGATCGCCGCCGCCAGGGAGGTCGCCCACGAGGTCAAAGACCGTACCGTCGCCTTTGCGAAAGACATCGCCCACGACATCCGGGAGCGGGCCGGTTCCCTGTTCGGCAATGCGCCCCAGGAAGAGCAGGCCAAAGCCGTTCCAGAGAAAGACCAGGCGCAGGAGCAGACCCGTCCGCCTACCCCGGAGATGCAGGCGAGGCTGGATGAGCTATTGGGGGGATTCCATCGCAGGATGGAAGCGCAGCAGTCTGTCGAGGCGAAGCTGGCCGACTTCGGCAATCGCATGGATACCAGGCTTCAGCAGGAACAGGTGCAGGCGCTTGCCCGTCAGCAGCAGGAGCAGGCATTGAAGCAGCAGCAGGAACAGGCAAAGACCAAAGAGCCGGAGATCGAGCGCGAGCACTCTCGTGGGTTTGGCATAGGAAGGTAAAGCACCATGAGGGACGATGAGCTGTTAGCGATCTACGGAGCCACCCGCCAGCTGGCCGAAGGCATGCAGGCGCGGGACGCGGAGCTGAAGCAGAGCACGGCGGCGCTTGAGGCCACCATCGCTCAGGTGCGGCAGTTGCCGGCCATGCTGGGCCAACAGACCAGCAAGTACATCGCCGCCGGCATCCGGGAGGTCGTGCAGGAGGACTTTCGCCAGCCTATCGAGAAGGCCGTCGAGGGACCGATCCGGTCGATCGAGGTGGCTGCCTACCATGCGCGGGAGGCGGTCGAGCACCTCAAAGAGGAGGCCCGTTTCCAGACCTGGACCGTGTTCGCCCTCATCCTGGCGCTGGGCTTTGCTCTGGGAGCCTTTGGGACGTACTTCTTCTTCACTCGGCAGGTGTCAGCGTTGAACAACCGCTTCGACCACCTGCAGCAGATGCTGGTCACGCCTCCACCGGCTCCAGCGGACACCCACGCCCCGCCGCTGAAGGACGGGAAGAAGCATGGGCAGCACTAAAGGCAGGCTATGGATTTGACGCGCAAGCGCTTGGAACGCGGATACAGCCCGCGTCCCACAAACCCACAGCCTCGACGACGGAACTTATCGTAGTACCAGGTGCTACGATAAGCGCATTGCAGCCGAACCAGAACGAATCTTCAAGACAGCTTGGTTTGCCAAAGCCCTCGAATACCTAATGAAGAGCTTGCGAGGTGGTTTGGCAGGCGATGCTGGAACAGGGGTATGGCAACGATTCGGTACAAAATGGGCCATTTGGTCTCATGCGACTGAGGCGGCCCGTCTGAGGGTGTAGCCGTAGTCTGGCTGGGGCGGTTTTCTGGCGAGATTGAGGGTGTA
>JANXYX010000003.1 GCA_025408425.1 Granulicella sp. | reverse complement strand
ACCCCGGTTTCGCGCAGAACGACGCCGACAATATAGAGGCGATTGGCGCCAAGAGACTTGAGGATGCCAATTTCGCGGGTACGCTCCATGACGGCGGTGTACATGGACTGGAAGATGACTAGAAATCCGATGACGACGGCGATGCCGATGACAACTTCAAGACCGATGTTGAAACCGGGGAGCTTGTTGGGGGAGATAGAGGAGAGGTACTCCTCGGTGGTGACGACGTTGTACTGGCCCATTCCGGGGGTAGCGAGGATGGCTTTTCTGACGTCGTCCTCGTACTTGGGTGGGGTCTCGGTACGGAGGTAAAAGGCTGTGGCTTTGCCTTCGGTTCCGGTAATGGTGCCCATGGTATCGATGGAAATGAACTTTCGGCCGCCCTTGCCATGCTCAACGATGCCGCAGATGCGGAAGGGCTGGTTGAGGACGGAGATGGTATCGCCTACCTTTTTTCCGGCAGCGGCGTAGTCGTCGACGATGACGTCGAAGGGGGCCTGAAAGGAAGTGCCAGAGAGGAAGACGAATGGCAGAAGGCCATTGTAGGTTTTGAAGTCAATGCCGTAGATGTTGTCGAGCGAACTGGTGATCTGTATGTTGACGGGTGCTGCGACTACGACGTGGGGGATCTTCGCGAGAACTTCGGCGACCTGGATGGAGGCACCGGCGGAACTCATACCAATGAAGTTATTGGTGGTGCTGGGGCGGACAAACATGTCCATCCCTATGCCATTCTGGCGATCCTTGAAGCCGTTGAGCTTGCCCATGAGGATGGCGGTAATGGATAGGATCATGATGACTTCGATCGCAATGGCGAAGACGCTGATGATTGAGCGCAGGGGACGATGGACAAGATTGCCGAGAACCAGTTTATTCATGCTTCTACCAGTGTATGGGAGTGACGGGGGAATCGTTCACAAACCAGACTGCGGACTGCGAATCAGCGGATGACATCGGAAGGCTGGATGGGGGCGACGCGTCTGCGGATAAAAGGGCGAACCTGGACGACGCCGGTTTTTTCCGGGCCAGCTACAAGCGTACCGATGATGGGAAGGAGATAGGAAGAACTGAGCGCGGTAACTATGATTGCGATGCTGCCGTACCACATCATGTAGATGGCACCGCTCAACATGCCCTCTGGGGCGGTATGGGCAAAGAGGGCGATCATGAGGAGGCCCCAAGGGGATCTGCGGGAATCTCCACATAGGGAGTCGAAGATAACGAATAGTACGGTCCAGATTACGGGAGCGAGCACGAAGATTCCGACCCAGCGGTCCAGATGGTAGGCCTGTCCAGCAGGGCTGAAGGAGATGCCGGTGGAGGTATCTTCTTCTGAGATGATGCCGCCGATCTCGCGGGCGTACAGATTTCCTCCACCGCTGGAGGGCTTGTTGGGCCAGATGAAGTGGGGGACCCAGTTGGCAAGGTCAATACCGATCTGAGCATAGCCTGCGACGTGGCCCTGCTCCGTGTAGTTGATCAGCATGTCATCGAACGGGATCATGGTGAGGCGGTCGGCAAACCCTTCGGGATTGTTGTAGTACCCGGCGACGCCAGCGTCCTGGAAGGTCTGCTGCTGCTGCAGTTGATACTGCTCCCTGACTTCGCTGAGATTGCCCAGCAGGGAGAATGCGACGGCTGTACGAGTCGCGAAGTTTCCATCTTCCGGGATGAAGTTTCTTCCGTACTGCGAGTAGGGGACGAGGTACATGACGTAAAAGACACCAATGACGACGATCGCAACGACTTCAGTCAGGCGCAGCTTGTAGCGGAGGGAGGCCGCAGCGACCAGCCAACAGATCAACGGGGTAAACATTGCCTCCTTGCCGAAGTTGACGAAGCCGATAAGGACGCTGATTCCGAGGGCAAAGGCCAGGAGACCGTCGTAGGATTTTCGACCTCTACTGCTGGTGATGGCATGGAGGGTCGCAAGGATAATGGCCAGCGGAAGAAAGCGATTGATCTGGGTGATCGCAGTCAGGACTGATCCGGCCTGGTGAGTAACGACGATGGTCAGGAAGAAGAGCACGCAGCCTACAGCGAGCGCGCCGAGTGTGGCGTTTCTGACATCCTTTTCTTTTAGAACGTTTTCGAGGAAGGGCTTTCGGCGCGTTAGTTTTCGGCTGAGGATGGCGGCACCGAGCATCGCGGTAATAGCGCCGGTATGGACCTGAATGGTGAGGAGCGGAGCGCGTAGATTTGAGTCCGCAGGTTCGCCGAGGAAAGCCTTGAAGACCAGGCCAAGGATCACACCCAGCAGTGCGTAGAAGAAGATGTAACTACCCGATGGACGGGTGAATCCGCCAGCGACATTGAACGCAATGGTGGCGATGACAACGAAAAGGAAGGAGTAGAGGCTAAAGGCGAGGCTGGTCTGCTGGAACTGCTGCAAGGCGAAGAGGACTGAGGCAGCAAAGATGGCGAGCGGAAGGGGAATGCGTTCTGGGAAGGGCAATCGCATCGCTAAGTCCAGTCTAGCCGTAGCTGGAACGAATTGCTAACGATGATCTGGGAGTGGAGGAGAACCGGGGTCGGTCAGGACAGGGGAGGACGAGATTGGGCAGGGCTGTTCCTGTTGGGAGCGGAGGCGGAGTATGCCGTAACTCTGCGACGTCCCGGCAAACTGGGCTACGTCGTTTGAAGTACCTTGAAGCGACTCCTCTGCTTTAAGAAAGGCGTTTCAAAGTAGCGGAAGGAAATCCAGGCAAGTAAGGTGCTTAGGATGCCGGCGACTATGAAGTTGAGAGCCAGCGACAAATTGCGGTTTGCGTGGGGCGCAATGGTGGACACCAACCATCCAAAGACCGGGAAGAAGAGAATATGAAAGACATAGACACCGTAGCTGATACCACCCAGCCAGCGCAGACCAGACACGCGAGCCACTTTACTCACGTAGCCTTCGCTGAGAGCAAGAACGACAAGAGCCGCGAAAAAAAATGTGATGCCCGGGAGTCCAACTAAGAACATCTGCCAATTCTGAAGTGCCAGGCTGTGACCTGCTATGCCCGCAACGAGAAATCCAGAAATCGAGATAATTGCCGTGACAGGGGCAAGTGCCTTCAGGCGAGGCCAGAGTATCGGATCGCGGAAGCACATGGCAAGATAACTACCGATCGCTAGTTCCCCTGCCCTGGTAAAAAGGAAATTAGAGTACTGAATGTAATCCGCAACGGAATACCAAATCACAACTCGGAACAAGCAGGAGAACAGGAAGACGGACAGGCATAGCTTTTTGGCCTGCTCAATGTCTCTCATGCGAGTAAGCAAGTAAGGCCAGAGCAGGTAGAACTGCTCTTCGACGGCGAGACTCCAGAAGTGGAAGAGCCAGAGGCTTGAACCCACGTCATTAGCCTTGATCGACAACGACGGGATGTTTTGCAAAAAACACAAATATACCCAAATTCTGGATAGGGACAGCAGCCCCTTTCCGGCAACAACAGCCGTTAAGAAAACCAGGCATAGAGATCCGTAATAGAGCGGGAAGATGCGCAGCGCACGGCGCATATAGAAATTGATCCGCCATCCGGGAGTCGAACGACTATCCCAAATAATCCCGCTGATGAGGAAGCCCGAGAGAATGAAGAAAAGCGTGACACCGCTCCAGCCCGCTTGGATGAAGTGGCCGATTCCACGTAGCAGCTGATTTGGTGACTTTGCTCCCCCCCCATAGTGGAAAACAAAGACGAACAACACTGCAAGTCCGCGGAGGCCGTCAAGAGCTGGGAGATGCTTCTGGCGGACCATTTAGACCTCGCCGCCTAGCGTAGCACATTCCTGGGCAGCAGTGGTTGGAGATAGGAGGAGTCTTCTACGGAGGCGGAGTGATGGCCGCTCCACCAGGTAATAGGAGGAGGAAGCGGCGAAAAGAATGGCGAACCAGCTATACGGGAAGGTGATGAGCCACAACTTGGAGTGGAAGACTTCAGTGCTACTGACGTGGAGAAACAGAGTTTGCCAGAGGTAAATGCTGTAGGAGAGGACGCCGATGTGGACGACGGGTTTCCAGTTGAGGAAACGGCCAAGAGTGGAGTCCTGGTTCCGTGTACACCAAAGCAGGAATAACGCTATGGCGGCGCCTTCGATGGTGAAACCGACGGAGAGATCGAAGTAATTTTTATAGTGCACGGAGAGTGCACTGCAGAGAAGCATGAGGGCTGGGGGGAGCCATGGAACGCGAGAGACGGCCTTATAGATCGCCTCAAAGCGGGGGGTCTGCTGGAAGAGTGCGACCAGGCAGCCGAACATGAGGAAGTCAAACTGGAGATAGACGACGCCGATGCGATGAAGCAACGGGTCTGCGGAGCGAGCTAAGAGAACGCGGGCGATGGGGGAGGCGAGGATGATGAACGCGGGGATAGCTGCGGCTGCGAGACGACTGGTGGGGAGGATGGATGAACTATGGACGGATGAATTGGTACGGTCAGCCGTGCCAGATCGGTTGAGAGCATAGAGAAGGATGAACGGCCAGATGAGGTAGAACTGCTCTTCGACGCTAATCGTCCAAAGATGCTGGAGCGACCACATGCTGGTAGCGGAGCTGAAGTTGTGGAAGAAGAAGAGCGAGCCGACGACATCAATGGGGCGGAGCGCTAGTCGCCCCACAACGCCAAGAGCGATGATGACTCCTATATAGAGATAGAGCGGAGGCAGGATGCGGAATGCACGCCGGATGTAGAAGTTACGGAGGCTGATGGAGCCTTGCCGGTACTCCTGAAGAAGAAGCGTGGTGATGAGGAAGCCGCTGATCTCAAAGAAAATGTAGACGCCTGAACTGCCACTCAAGAGTGCCCGCCATCCCAGGCCAACGTAGTGGTTGCGGCTGAAGCCCTGCAAAGTGTGGTGCGCCACTACCAGGAATATGGAGAGAGCGCGCAGACCGTCAAGGCTGGGGATCCGATCCGGCGGATCGAGCGTTGGCGGAGAGGTCAATCCCATTGAAAGTACCAGCGCATACAGGTTAGGAGAAGTATATGGCATGCGGTAGCTCTCTTGGATTGGAGTCACGTTCAAACAACGCCGCACAACCACGAGTAAGAGTTGCGTTGCTTGCCCATCTGTAACCAATGAGCCGAAAACCGTGTGCTAGGATTGCGTCTGCGACGCGACATCAGGACGCGAAATCAGACCTGTCGCCGATGGAAGACACATGTCAATGGGCTACATCAAGAAGGAGCGGCTTTGGGTTAGCGCCTTCCTTATATCTATATGCCTCGTCATGGCGCTGAATGTACACAATGGGTGGTACACGACTGAGGAGGAGTTGACGGCGCATCCTCCTCCGCTGGGATCGCCGACTTACCATATTTTCGGAGAGCCCCCCACGCACACCCCGGAGGCGTACCGCGTTCTGGTGCCCACCCTGGGGCGACTGACGATGAAGATTCTGCATGTAGGCGATCCCACAAAAGTTGCAGCCGCGTTCGACTTCATCAGCGGCCTGCTGGCTTGCTATCTCTTCTACCGGCTTGCAGTCGACCACCTTCCTGAAACTGCGGCGATGGCACGCACGAGGCTACATGTCATTGCGGTGTTCCTTGCATTTCTGCAGTTTCCCATGGCCTGGATCATTCGCTGGCAAAGACCGGAGACGCTACCTTCTGCACTTTTTATTGCCGCGGTGCTGTTCTCCCTCACGCGCCTTAATCGCAGCAGGTTGTGGATCGTGGTGGTCCTTGGGATGACGGTTGTTCAGGCCTTTACGCGCACCGATGTTCCTCTTATCGTCGGAGCGACGGTGGCGCTGTTGAGCCTCTTCCCGGGTATGGTCGACGAGCTTGGCTCACGGCGCCTGCTGTTTTCGCTGGGCAGTCTTATCGTTCTGATTGATGTGAGCGTCCAAGCGTATCTGAAATTTATCCGTTTTCCGAACCTGCATCCCTGGCCTAGCATTCGAGTGATGCTGTTGACCGAGAATCTGCACTCCTTCCACGATCTAAGCAACGTATTTATCGCTGTGCTGCCGTTTTTGCTAGTTGCGGGACTGCTGCTAGTGAAGCGAGCCAAGCTCGGGGCTATCGACAAGATAGTAGTGCTTGCGTCAGTCCTGTATCTGGGGCCTTACTTCGCGCTGGGAATTGTTGGGGAGGTCCGTCTTTATGTCCCTTTCCTGTTTGCTTTGTGCGTTGTATCGGCGAAATTCCTGCCCGTAGTGTCAGACGAGTATCTCGGGAGTCATTGAGACTGACGGACGACAGTCCCCGTTATAAACTCGGACTACTATTCGCGCGATGCAGATTTCCAAAACACTGACAAAGATTGAACCGCTGACATCGGCGCGATTTTTTGCTGCGTTTTACGTGGTTTTTTACCACACGTTTCGGGATATCCCTTCGCAGCCCTTGAGACCAGGAGCGTTTGCACGCTTCCTGGAACTGGGTTACGTGAGCGTGACGTTTTTCTTTCTGTTGTCGGGATTCATTCTTGCGATTGTTTATCTGAAGGATGAAAAACCGGTTGATCGACGCCGGTTTTACCTTGCCCGGTTTGCTCGTATCTATCCTTTGTATCTGGCTGCAACCCTATTGGATTTGCCGCATTTTCTTTATACCGAACGGCTGGTCGCCCGAGTTCCGTTCTCGCATACGGTTTCAGTTTTTGGGGTACACCTTGTTCTTCTGCAGTCGTGGTTGGTCAGCCTGCGAGGTATAAATTCCCCTTCGTGGTCGCTCTCGGACGAGGCTTTTTTCTACCTGATTTTTCCGCTGGTTGGCGCCGCTATCTGGAGACTGCGTGCAAGGAGCATGTGGTTTTTCGCGGTGGTGCTGTACCTGGGAGGCAACAGGATCGTCCAAGTCGCAGCTAACCTGCAGACCACGGAATGGCGGCTTGCCTACAACCCGCTGGGCCATGTGTATGAGTTTTTGATAGGAATCTGTTTGGCGAAGCTGTTTCTCTGGATCGGCAGGAGTCCCAACCGGTCACGGATTTTGAGCGTCTGCGCGCCGTGGCTGCTGGCTGCAGGTCTTGCGGCGTTTCTTGCGATTCCAGTGTTTGATGTGCGGTACTACCCCGCACAGATGCAGCACGGGCTGCTGCTGCCGATCTTTGGAATCATGATTTTGGCGATCGCGAGCGGCAACCGATGGCTGTCTGCAGTATTTTCAATGCGCTGGCTGGTGGTACTGGGAGAGGCAAGCTTCGCGCTGTATCTGATCCATGTTCCGCTTTATATGGCGGTTGGTCGACGATTTATTCTTCGTTTTGGAGTTCCAGGTTTCCTGGCCTACGTGGTTGTCACGCTTTCTCTGAGTGTGGCGAGTTTCTACTGGCTGGAGACACCGTCTCGACGGTGGATTCTTCGGCGGGCGCATCTTCGCACGCAGGAGACCACGGTGACGAGTGCTCTGGCACAGTAACCGGCTGAGGCAAGCTTTGTTGACTGCTACCGAAGGATGCATGGGGGCGTCGAATATATGGCGTTCTCCCTGCGCGAATTGCAGGTGCTGCTAAAGGCACCTGATGTAGGTATTTTTTTGACTTGATGTAGAGGGCGGACTAACCTCTCAGCAAACCGGAAAGCACTGTCACATGGTCGGTTAGTATTTTATTGAGCGGAGTGAATGGAGCGATTCTGCGATGAGTTGCGGTGGGAGCGGGAGCAGCGCAAGGTCTCGATTGAGGCCATTTGTGCTGCTACGAAGGTTTCGTCGCGTTACGTGCTTGCGCTGGAGGCAGGGGAGTACAACGAACTGCCGGGTGGCGTATTTCGCAAGGGAATTTTGCGGAGTTATCTTAGCGTTCTGGGGCTGGAAGAAGAGAGCTGGATTACGCGGTTTGAGGCCAGCCTGATCGAGACGGGGGGTGCTGGCCCGGATACAACAGACTGGTCTGAGTTTGCCGAGAATGTTCGCAGAGCGCGGGCGGGGGCGCAGAACCCGACGGGGATGCGCTGGCTCGGGGTGATGGGGATGTTTGCGATTCTGGTGCTGTTTGGGTGGCTGGTGTGGACGTTCGTGCTGCATCGGCGGATTGATGCGGGGCGAGCGATGAATGTTGGCGCGGTTCGACAATCTGATGCGGTGTTGAGGAACGGGCCGGATGGGTTTGGGGTTGTGGGCTGAGTTAATGAGACGAAGCCGTTGGTGGTCCCTTTTGCTTTCAATAGCTTAGCTAGCAGCTGGCTGCTGTACGCGGCGCTATCTATAAGTTTCGCTTTATTGTCCAGGGAGCCAAGATCTGGCTAATAAGGTTATTGCTGAAAGAAAAGAGCTGCTGTGGCCTGTTTTATGGGTAGGTGCGGTTTCTTTTTGGGAGATGGGTTGCCGTTCGATGCGGGAAATCGCCGTTGAGAGCGGGAGGGTTACGGATAGCTGCGAGGCTTTGCGTGGGGTAGGGACGGCGGGTAAGATGGAAGGGATATCAAACTGGCCGGGCTAAGTGTCCGGGCAGGGACTTATAAGGAGTAATTTTGGCCAAACGCGACCGTTTTCTGTTTACGAGTGAGTCAGTAACCGAAGGGCATCCGGACAAGATTGCCGATCAAATCTCCGACGCGATTCTGGATGCGTGCCTGGAGCAGGACCCTTACAGCCGGGTGGCGTGCGAGACGCTGACCTGCACGGGTCTGGTGATAATTGCGGGCGAGATCACGACGAAGGCCTATGTGGACTTTCAGAGCGTGGTGCGCGGAACGGTAGCAGCGATTGGTTACGATAACGCACTGTATGGCTTCGATTCGAATACGTGCGCGGTGATCTCGACGATCAATAAGCAGTCTGGCGACATTGCGATGGGCGTAGATACAGGCGGCGCCGGCGACCAGGGCATGATGTTCGGGTATGCGACGAACGAGACGCCAGAGCTGATGCCTACTCCGATTTCGTTGGCGCACAAGCTGGCGTATCGGCTGAGCGAGGTCCGCAAAAGCGGGCTGATGGCGTATCTGCGGCCGGACGGCAAGACCCAGGTGACGGTGGAGTATGACTCAAACCACAAGCCGAAGCGGGTGGATGCGGTCGTGATTTCGACGCAGCATGCGGAAAACGTAGGAAACGAGGAGCTGCGTGCGGACATTATGAAGCACGTTATCCAGGCAGTGATTCCGGCTAATTTGCTGGACGCGGACACGAAGTATCACATCAATCCGACGGGCCGGTTTGTGGTTGGCGGACCGATGGGCGATACGGGTCTGACGGGACGCAAGATCATCGTCGACACCTATGGCGGCATGGGGCGTCACGGCGGCGGAGCCTTCAGCGGCAAGGATGCGACGAAAGTGGATCGCTCGGCTGCGTACATGGCGCGGTATGTCGCGAAGAATATCGTGGCTGCCGGGCTTGCAGACCGATGCGAGGTGCAGTTGGCTTATGCGATTGGTGTTGCCGAGCCTGTAAGCGTGCTGGTTGAGACGTTTGGCACGGGCAAAGTGGATGAGGCGAAGCTGGAAGAGTTGGTGAGGAAGAACTTCTCGCTGACGCCGAAGGGGATTATCGAGAGCCTCGACCTGCGGAAGCCGATCTTCAAGAAGACGGCTGCTTATGGACACTTTGGCCGGAACGGGAACCTCTTCAAGTGGGAGGCGACAGACAAGGCTGCCACGCTGGCGGAGCAGGCTGGCGTAAAGGAACTTGCGGCCAAGTAGTCTTTGTTCGATCGATTCGTGGATTGAAAGAGAAGGGCAAGCCTGGCGGCTTGCCCTTTCTTTTTGACTGGCGGGGGAATCAGGTTAGACTTACGCTTCAGAAACTTTTCGCATCCTAGTAAAAGATGGCTCTGGATAAGGGTTTTCGTCACTTGTCCTGTTTTCCTGCTTAAGGGCCGAGGATAACTATGCTTATACGTTCCGAGTTTGAGATTCAATTTTCTCTGCCCCTGACGCTGCCGATGGTGGCGATGCTCCGACTGCATCCTTCGCTGGATCCTCTGGTTCGCACTCCGGAAGAGCTACTGATCGAACATCTAGCGGGCGACAGGACCAGGAAGATTGAGGTCGAAGAGTACATCGATAGCTTTGGGAATCGGTGTTCGCGGTTTGTCGCTCCGCAGGGAGCGCTTCGGGTGAGCGGCCGCAGCCTGGTGGAGAGTGACGAGCAACAGGATGTAATCCATGCGGAAGCAGAGCAGCATCCGGTGGAGCAACTGCCGCCAGAGACATTGCAGTTTTTGCTAAGCAGCCGGTACTGCCAGGTGGATCAACTGTCGCAGTTAGCGAGCGAGATGTTTGGACATACGACGCCGGGATGGGCGCGGGCAGTGTGGATTCGAGATTGGGTGCACAATCATGTGCGCTTCGATTACAAGACGGCACGGCCTACGAAGACAGCGCTGGACGTATTTACGGAGCGGGTGGGAGTGTGCCGGGACTACCAGCACCTGGCGATTACGTTGACGCGGGCGATGAATATTCCGGCGCGGTATGTGACGGGTTACCTGGGCGATATCCGCCGGCCGTATAGCGGTGCGGGGGACTTCAGCGCGTGGTATCAAGTGTTTCTGGATGGGCGCTGGTGGACGATGGATGCACGCCACAATAGCCCCCAGTATGGTCGGGTGCTGATGGCGACCGGGCGGGATGCGACGGATGTGGCGATTACAACGAGCTTTGGGGTGGCAGATGTGACGAACTTCTACGTCGCGAGCTACGAAGTGGATCCCCGGGGGGAGACGGTTCCGCTGGTGGGTGGCGGGGTGCGGGATAAGAAGTGGGTTCTGCCGACGGCGTTGTAGCGGAGGTCGCCGCTTTATTTTGCGGCTGGATTCTCGCTGAAGACCTGGAATTCGCGGATTCGGGCAGTTCCCGCGCTGGACAGTATGGTGAGTCTTACGCGTTGCGTCGTGGTAGCTGCGAAGCTATCAATCTTCTTGTGGCCGATGGCATTCCCTGTCACGAGCGTGGTCCAGGCATTGTTGCTCCAGGCTTCGATGCGGTAGCGCTGGACGTTCTGTCCGTTGACGAGCCATTCCATCGTGAGGGTACGGCTGACTGCAACGGGCGCCGCGAAGTGAACTTCCAAGGTGGCCTGGTGCGAGCCTTCCGGGGCGGACCAGAAGGTGTCCAGATCACCATCAAGAGCTCGTTGTGAGTTGATGTCAGCGGGGAGATGGTGAAGGGCAAGGTTGTGGGCGTAACGATTCTTGATTGCATCGCCTAGCTCGTGCAGCCGCTGGACATCCGAATCGGGGAGAAGACCGCGATCATCGGGTGCAACGCCTATCATCCACTGGCCTCCGCGTCCGACGGAGTTTTCATATCCGTCCAGCAATTCGTCGAGGGACTTCAGGGATGCTTCGTCGTGGGGATGCCAGAACCAGTGCAGCTTGCGGAGGGGGGTATCGATTTCAATGGGGCGCCAGCGGAGGTAGCCATGGCGGTCGATGACGTTCCAGTTCTCATAAGCGATTTTTCCGGACTCGTCTCCGGCCCAGCGCGCGTCTCCATATTCGAAGAGGGCGGTGTCGGCGAAGACGATGGTATTGGGCTGGTAGGTTCGGAGGGTTTCGATAATTTTGGGGAAGTTGTAGACGTGGCCTTCGCTTCCGGCTCCGTCGAGCCAGAACTCGACCAAGTCACCGTAGCGGGTGGCTAGTTCTTCAAGTTCGGCGCGGTAGTAAGAGTCGTATGCGGCGGAGTCTTTGTATTTGGGTTCGTGCCGGTCCCAGGGGGAGAGGTAGACGCCGAACTTGAGGCCGTTGGCGTGGGCCGCTTTGGCGACTTCGCCGACCATGTCGCCTTTGCCGTCCTTCCAGGGGGATGCGGCGATGCTGTAGTCGGTCTGCTTAGTAGGCCAGAGGCAGAAGCCGTCGTGGTGTTTGGCGACCATGACGACGTAGGTTGCGCCGGAGGCCTTGATGGCCTTCATCCATTGATCGGGGTCGAATTGTGTGGGGTTGAAGACGGAGGGGCTGGCGGTGCCGTCGCCCCACTCGCGGTTGAGGAAGGTGTTGGTGCCGAAGTGAAGGATGACGCCAAATTCGAGATCCTGCCATGCGACTTGCTGGGGGGAAGGTTTTACGTCGGTGAAGTTCTGCGCGCCGGAGAGGGTGGCGGAGGCGGTGAGAAGTAGAAGGGCGAACGTGTTGCGAAGTCGCATGTAGAGCTGCTCCTGCTTTTGGCGTGAGGAGAGGATACATGAGTGATGGGGCGTTCGGCCTGGCACTCCCCCTCCCCCGGCAAAAGTGTGCAAAGTCTTCGAAGGAGAGGCTTTAGGTCTGGACCAGGGAGGCTCAAGGTTGAATACCTAAGGCCCATCCTGGGCCGGACCTCAGGCTGTCTCTCCTTCCTGGGCTATCAGGTGTGTCAAGGATTGGTGGGGCGCTGCAAGGTGAGTTTTGGTAGAAGACTATTCGCGAGTTGGCTAGCCTGAACACAAACGCGTTTCACAGTATTGATCCTCAGTTGTCAGTTGCTTCAGAGCGCTGGGGTGTCATCGCGGTAACCCGGAGGAATCACCCGTCATGATTGCCACCAGCTAGGATGTTCGGATGACAGGATTCAGGAGAATGGGGCGCGCGTGGTGGGTGTGGCTGTTTCCGCTAAGTCTGAGCATCGCAGGAATGGCTCAAGACGTGGCGGGAACCAGCGCGAACTGGCCCGTAACGGGCGGAACACCTGGGAATTCGCACTACTCCAGCCTCAAGCAGATCAATCGTACCAATGTTTCCCGGCTGAAGATTGCGTGGAGCTTTGACACGGGCGAGAGTGGCGGCCTGGAGACGACTCCTATCGTCGTCGATGGTGTGCTCTATGCCCTTACTCCAAAGCAGGAGGTGATCGCTCTTGATGGGGCGACGGGCAAGCTGCTGTGGAAGTTCGATTCCAAGATCGAAGGCACCGGTCCCAATCGCGGGATAACCTACTGGACGGACGGGAAGGAAAGACGCATTTTGGCCGGAGTGATGAACTTCGTCTATGCCCTGGATCCATCGACGGGCAATGCCATTTCGAGCTTTGGGAAGAGTGGCAGAATCGATTTGCGAGAGGATCTGGGGCGCGATTCTGCGCAGCAGTCCATCGCCTTGACGAGCCCCGGAGTGATTTATAAAGACCTGCTGATTGTTGGGGGGCGAGAGCCGGAGACGCTGCCTGCGCCTCCGGGCGACGTTCGAGCTTATGACGTGCAGAGTGGGGCGCTGCGTTGGTCGTTCCATACGATTCCGCATCCGGGCGAGTTCGGGCACGAGACATGGCCGAAGGATGCGTGGAGGGCAGCAGGCGCAGCGAACAACTGGGCCGGTATGGCGGTGGATGTGGAGCGCGGCATGGTCTTTATTCCCACTGGATCGGCCGGCCCGGACTTCTACGGAGCTGCGAGGCTGGGCGACAACCTCTTCGCCGATACATTAATTGCGCTTGATGCCGGGACAGGCAAGAGGATCTGGCACTTTCAGGGGGTCCATCACGACATATGGGACAGGGATTTTCCGGCGCCTCCTATCCTGCTCTCTGTGGCTCTGGACGGGAAGATGATTCCGGCGGTCGCACAGACCACGAAGCAGGGCTACCTGTACGTCTTCAACAGGGTGACCGGGGTACCGCTGTTTCCGATTGAGAACCGTCCGTATCCTGCCAGTACAACGCAGGGTGAGATGGCCTCGAAGACGCAGCCTTACGCGGTGAAACCAGAACCGTTTGCACGTCAGGCCGTAACGGAAGACACGCTTACTGAACGGACGCCGGAGGCTCATGCGTGGGCGGTGAAGCGCTTTCGCGAGTTGCGGCACGAGGGACAGTTTGTACCGCTGAGCGTCGGCTCCGACACGCTGGTGCAACCGAGCTTCGAAGGTGGCGCGGAATGGGGTGGACCAGCGATGGATCCGGGGACCGGCATCCTCTATATCAATGCGAATAACTACGCCTCGCTAGGCGCGCTCGCGGTGCAAAGCGGAAGTGCCGGCCGCTTGATTTACCTGAACCAGTGCAGTGTGTGCCATGGGGAGCATCGCGCGGGTTCGCCACCAGAGTCCCCCTCTCTGCTGGATATCAGCCATAGGCTTACGACGGAGCAGATTGCCGCGACGATCCATGCCGGCAAGGGACGGATGCCGGCCCTGCCTTTGCAGGGAAGAACTCTGAACGAGTTGCTGGCTTATCTGCGCACGGAGAACGACCTGACAACGAGTAGCGCCAAGGCAAGTGAAGAGACGGTGACGCCGAAAGATGCAGGGGACGTGGCCGCTGCTCGGAACGGCGGTTCGCCGTACACCTTGACTGGGTACCGGAGGTTTGTGGATCCTGAGGGTTATCCGGCAACTGCTGCCCCCTGGGGTACCTTGAGTGCACTCGATCTGAAGACGGGCAGGTATCTCTGGCAACTTCCGTTAGGACAGTATCCGGAGTTGGTGGCGACGGGCATGCCGGACACGGGAAGCGAGAACTATGGTGGTCCTATCGTGACCGAAGGGGGTCTGATCTTCATTGCAGCGACTAATTTCGATAAGAAGATGAGGGCCTTTGATAAGGCGAGCGGCAAGCTGCTGTGGGAAGCGACTCTTCCTTTTGCGGGGAATGCCACTCCTGCCACCTATGAAGTGAATGGGCGGCAGTATGTGGTGATTGCGGCAGGAGGAAGCAGCATGAATCCTCGGGGTCCGATTGGCGGCGTGTATGTGGCGTTCGCTCTTCCGCAGTGATCCATTGAGAGTCTGCTGTCTGCGTGGACGGCTGAGTTTGGATGAACATTGCGGAGTGTGGCGCTGAGCGGGAAGTAGGACGATACTGAGTATGGCGACTAATTCTGTACAACCCTCTACGAATGCGGCAATCCTTACGATGAGTTCTTCCAAGACGACAGTTCCCTCTTATTTTCCCGGCAAGCAGTGGCAGCAGGTGCTGGAGCGCGATGCCAGCGCCGACGGGCAGTTTTTCTATGCAGTGAAGTCGACGAAGATTTACTGCAAGCCGAGCTGTCCGAGCCGCAGGCCGACGCGGAAGAACGTGGCGTTCTTCCCGACTGCAGCGCTGGCTGAGGCTGCAGGGTATCGGCCGTGTCTGCGGTGTGAGCCGGACCGGACGGTGCCGAAGGACGATCCGCAGGCGGGTGCGATTGCTGCGGTGACGGACTATATGAAGGAGCATGCAGATTCTGGAACGCGGACGCGGCTGGCGGATGTGGCGAAGGCTACGGGCGTGGGGCGGCTGACAATTCTGCGCGGATTCAAGCGAGTGCTGGGAGTAAGTCCGGGGGAGTATGCGAAGGCGGCGCGGCTGGAGCGGTTCAAGGCGGGAGTGCGACCGGCTAAGAAGGTTGCGGCGGGCAAGGTGGGTGAGGCTTGCACGGTTCCGCCAAAGAAGAAGATTACGGATGCGATCTATGAGGCGGGGTTTGGGTCGAGCAGCCGGTTGTATGAGAAGAGCGGTGCGGCGCTGGGAATGACTCCGCGGGTGATGCGGGAGGGTGGGGCGGGGCTGCGGATTCGGTACACGACGGCGGCTACTCCGCTGGGGCGGATGCTGGTGGCGGCAACGAGCGTGGGGGTTTGCGCGATTACGTTTGGGCGTGACGATAAGGAGCTGCTGGCGGACCTGCGGGAGCGGTTCGACAAGGCTGAACTGGTACCGGCGAAGGGGACGATGTCCGACCCTGGGGGCTGGCTGGCTGGAGCTGTGGCGTTTGTGACAAGTCAGTTGGGGGAGCATCCTTTGGCTGCGACTTTTCCGTTGGACGTTCGAGCTACGGCGTTTCAGCAGCGGGTTTGGAAGGCGCTGCAGGAGATTCCGCGGGGGGAGACACGGAGTTACTCGGAGCTGGCACTGGCGCTGGGCGCACCGAAGTCCTCGCGAGCGGTGGGTGCGGCGATTGGAGCGAATCCGGTGGCGGTGGTAGTGCCGTGTCATCGGGTGGTTGCGAAGGATGGCGGGTTGGCTGGGTATCGTTGGGGATTAGAGCGGAAGAAGAAGCTGCTGGACGCGGAGAAGCGATGAGTGACGCGAAGGGTAAGGCGATTCCGGACGGGTACAAGTGGTGGATCGTGGCGAGTGTCACGGTGCTGGTGGCTTCGTTGGTGATGTTTGCGAGTACGGTGGTGGCGGGGTTTGTGTATTTTACGGAGAAGGCTACGCCGGTGTGGGTGACGGTGCTGGGCGTGTTGTCAGTGCTGGGGATTGGGGTGGGGTTTGGTGGGTTATTTCTGATTTTGATTATTATCGCGTTGAATGCTCGGCGGAACGATAAGAAGCTGGCGGCTGAGCAGGGTTAGAAGTCGCCGGCTGCTCCGCCTCCGCCACTGGAACCACCGTCAAAGCCAGTGAAGTCGCTCGCTGTTGGATCACTATCGATCAATGGAGTGTCTACATCCGTTTGGGTGAAGTTATCCGGGGCCGGTGGATTTTTCCCCCACGCCAATACGAAGCCACCGTCATTTGCGCTTTTGCAAGCTGGGCAGTCCGATACGTAGCTCGCATGAGCTGAGCAATGCGCCCGGTGTCTTGCAACAAATCCCTGCCATCGTTGCTTGAAATTAGCCATGAGCCGCAAGTTTACCTAAAGTGGAAGCGTTGATCATTTCTGTCCTAAGGATGCCCCTGTGATTCTGCACCAGATAGCCCTGGAAGTAGATAAGGTAAAGCGATGATTGAAACGCAGACGGTGGATGGGCGGGCGCTGTATCGGAGGATTTCGTGGCGGCTGATTCCGTATTTGTTTCTGCTGTATATCGTGGCTTATGTGGACCGGGTGAATGTGGGGTTTGCCGCGATGGATATGAAGCGGCAACTGCACTTCAGCGATACGGTGTATGGGACGGGCGCGGGGATGTTTTTTCTGGGGTATGCGCTGTTCGATCTGCCGAGCAGCATGATGGTGCGGGTGGTGGGGACGCGGGTGTGGATCGCGCGGATCATGATTACGTGGGGATTGATTGCCGCGGGCATGATGTTTGTGGGGTCGCCGCTGTCGTTTTATGTAATGCGGTTTGTGCTGGGGGTGGGTGAGGCGGGGTTTGTGCCGGGGATGCTGCTGTACTTCACCTACTGGTTTCCGTCGCATGAGCGGGCCAAGGCTGTGGCGATCTTTATGACGGCGAGTTCGCTGGCGGGCGTGGTGGGTGGGCCGTTGTCGAGTGCGCTGCTGAAGCTGAATGGTTTGGGCGGGTTGGCGGGTTGGCAGTGGCTGTTTATTGCTGAGGGGATTCCTACGGTGCTGCTGGGGATCTCAGTATTGATGGTGCTGAAGGACGGGCCGGAACAGGCAGGTTGGTTGAAACCGGAGGAGAAGGTTTGGCTGGCCGATGAGCTGGAGCGGGACCGGCGGCTGTATGGGGCGGCGAAACACCACTCGCTGCTGGATGCGTTCAAGCTGCCGGCGGTGTGGGTGCTGGCGGCAGTGTATGTGATTCTGCAGATTGGCGTTTATACGGTGAATCTGTGGATGCCGATGATCTTGAGCCGCCTGGGGGATGGAACGGGAGCGGATTCGAGTTTGATTGCTCGGTACTCGACGGTGCCTTATCTGCTGGCGGCGATTGCAACCGTGGTGGTGGGGTGGAGCTCGGATAAATGGAATGAGCGGCGAGGGCACATTGCCGGGTGCATGATGGTAACGGCAGCGGGATTCGCCTGGGCAGCTGTGGCGCATAACGTTACGGTGGCGCTGCTGGCGTTCTGTGTGGCGTCGATGGGGCTTTGGAGCATGACAGGGCCGTTCTGGGCGCTGACGACGCGGATGCTGGAGGGAGCAGCAGCAGCGGGAGGGGTCGCGATGATTACGATGCTGGGTGGGGTGGGCGGATTTACCGGGCCGTACGTAACAGGACGGCTGCGGGATGCGACGCACAGCTTTGCCGGGGGACTGTACGGGATGAGTGCGCTGGCGGTGATTGGCGCAACGCTGGCTTTGGCGAGTGGGTTGCGGCGAAAGAAGCTCCCCATGGATCAAGGTCTGCCCGAGGGAGTGGGGACAGGGGAATGACAGCCCGTGGGTGCTTCTTGCCCCGTTTTTACGGGGATCAACAGTGGGGCATTTGATTGAAGTTGTGTGACTAATGTAGCGCAGCCTACAGGTCCAGACTGGTATTCTGGAGTGACTGATAGTGACTTGATTTCGAATGAGGTGACGGAATGGCAACAGCAACGATCGATACGGCAGCGGCAAGTGGAGTGGCGGCGGAGTACAAGGTTGCCGATATCGGGCTGGCGGAGTTCGGCCGCAAAGAGATTGATATCGCCGAGCAGGAGATGCCGGGATTGATGTCGATCCGCAACAAGTATGCCGCGGGCAAGCCGCTGGCAGGGGTTCGCGTGACCGGGTCGCTGCACATGACGATCCAGACGGCTGTGCTGATCGAGACGATGGTGGCACTGGGCGCGAATGTGCGTTGGGCGAGCTGCAACATCTTCTCGACGCAGGACCATGCAGCGGCGGCGATTGCTGCGGCGGGCGTGCCGGTGTTTGCGTGGAAGGGCGAGACGCTGGAGGAGTTCTGGTGGTGCACGAACCAGTCGCTGAACTTCCCTGACGGGAAGGGTGGATTGCTGGGTCCGCAGTTGGTGATCGACGATGGTGGCGACGTGACGCTGCTGATCCACAAGGGCGTAGAGATGGAGAAGGGCGACAAGTGGGTGGATTCGCCTTCGGGATCGACGGAAGAGGATGTGATCAAAGCTCTGCTGAAGAAGGTGCATGCAGAGCATCCGACTCGCTGGCAGGATGTGGCGAAGGAGTGGCGTGGAGTTTCGGAAGAGACGACCACGGGCGTTCACCGTCTCTACAAGATGCTGGAGAAGGGTACGCTGCTGGTGCCCGCGATCAATGTGAACGACTCAGTAACGAAGAGCAAGTTCGACAATTTGTATGGCTGCCGTGAGTCGCTGGTAGACGGCATCAAGCGCGCAACAGACGTGATGGTTGCGGGCAAGGTTGCTGTAGTGTGCGGATATGGCGACGTGGGCAAGGGCTCGGCGGCATCGCTGCGTGGTCTGGGTGCTCGCGTGATCGTGACGGAGATCGATCCGATCAACGCGCTGCAGGCGGCGATGGAAGGCTATGAAGTGAATACGCTGGAGGAGACACTGGGCCGCGGAGATATCTACGTAACCTGCACGGGTAATGTGGACATCATCACGGTGGAACACATGAAGCTGATGAAAGACCAGGCGATCGTGTGCAACATCGGCCACTTCGACAACGAGATCCAGATGGAGAAGCTAAATGCGCTGAAGGGCGTGACGAAGCTGAACATCAAGCCGCAGGTGGACAAGTACACGTTCGAGACGGGCAACAGCATCTTCGTTCTGGCAGAAGGGCGACTGGTGAATCTGGGCTGTGCGACGGGGCATCCGAGCTTTGTGATGTCGAACAGCTTTGCAAACCAGACGCTGGCGCAGCTTGATCTGTGGGCCAACAAGGACACGTACAAGATTGGAATCTACATCCTGCCGAAGAAGCTGGATGAAGAGGTTGCACGGCTGCATCTGGAGAAGATTGGCGTGAAGCTGACGACGCTCTCGCAGAAGCAGGCGGACTATCTGAGCGTGCCGGTGGAAGGGCCTTACAAGGCAGACCACTACCGGTACTAAGACACGGGAATATCGTGATGCAGAAGCGCCGGGTGCAGTAGCGAGTTCTACTGCACCCGCGGATCGGGGATGGGAGATTTTTCCAGCCGGTCGAGAACGCCACGTACGACGCGATCGCAACGGACCCCCATGAAGGGAAACGCTTCTTTCGCTCTCGCTCCAATGCGTTCGAACAACCAACTGCGGATCATCCTGTGACCGCGATGCAGCCGCATCTTGACATTGACTTCGGTGAGATCGAGGGCCTGGGCCGTTTCGGCGGTGCTGAGTTCTTCGATGTCGCGCAGCATGATGACGGTGCGATATTGCTCCGGCAGGCCGAGTACGGCCTCCTCGAGAAACTCTCTCAATTGCGCTCCCGAGGCGCTCTGCTCTGGGTCGGGAGATTTCGAGGTCATTTTCATGAATAGCTCTCCGTCCTGTCCGGTGTCGTCCAGGGGCTGATTGCGATTGCGCAGGCGAAGGCGAGCCAAGGCCTCGTTGACGGCGATGCGCGTCAGCCAGGTGGAAAATGGGGAGCGCGCGGCGAACTGATCGAGATGTTCATAGGAGCGCACGTAGGCATCCTGCATGACGTCTTCGGCCTCCGCGTCGTTGTGCAGGATGGCTCGGGCGATACGGTAGAGGCGCCGGTTATATCGGCGCATGATGACTTCGTATAGCGCAGTCTCTCCCGCACGGACGCGCTGCACCACTTCTTCGTCGGTGAGGCTTTCGGGTTTGGGTTTCTCTGGAGCTGCGGTTGGTCCCATTGTTTGCTTCTACCTAATAGAGTGCCCGGAGTGAAAATGGTTACAAATTTTCCTCGGAGAGTTAGACTATTTGGCGAAGCCGTGCGTGTGAGTTTCACAGTCGCGGCGAATTTTCTTTCAATCGGCTGCTAACTGTGTAACCGATTCCTGCCCCGGCACTCTCTTGCATGAGAGGTAAAAGATGAAAACATTCGATCATCGCCTTAATCGTAGTTGGTGGGCGCTGAGAATTGCCCTTGGGTTGATGCCTATCATTGCCGGAGTGGACAAATACTTCAATAAATTGACCGATTGGGGGATGTATCTGAGCCCCTATGCGAAGGTGGTCCCAGTCAGCACTCCTACGTTCATGCACCTTGTCGGTGTCGTGGAGATCGTTGCGGGGGTGATTGTGCTGAGCCGCTGGACGAAGCTCGGGAGCTATATTGTCCTGCTTTGGTTGGTTGCGATCGCGGTGAATCTGGTCACCACGGGGATGTTTTACTACCTCGCGGTACGCGATCTTGAGATTGCCGTGGGCGCGTTCGCACTCTCGCAGCTTACGACCGTTCGAGAAGAATGCGCGCTGGCGGCACAGAAGGAAGGCGTCAGCGCAAGTCCACAGTTTGCTAAAACCCAGTAGTTCAACCTTGTGAAGATGAAATGGAGAACATGATGAAGATACTTGCTTCCCTACTCGCGTGCGGCCTGCTGGCTTCGCCGGCACTGGCTGCTACCAAGACGTTCAACAATGTTTCCGTGATCGACGTGTCCTGTTCGAAGAAAGCGGCGGCCGATGCGGATGCGCACACGCGATCCTGTGCGTTGACGTGTCAGAAGAGCGGCTTCGGCATTCTTACCGAGGACAAGAAATTTCTAAAGTTCGATGCGCAGGGCAATGCGAAGATTCTCGAAGAGTTGAAGGCCTCCGACAAGGCGGACCATCTGCGGGCGAACGTCACCGGCGAGGTGGAGGGCGACACGCTGAAGGTGGCTTCCGTAACGCTCCAGTAGCTTGAGTCGCGCACAGCGGGGCAATGGGAGTTGTGCGGTCCTGGTGATCCGCCTGCATACGGGCCAGTTGCAAGCAGTTCAGAAGTGTCGCTGGGCTAGCTCGTAGCAGTGGGAGAGTCGTAATCGTCGGCGGTGATGACCTGCAGGCCGGGAGTGGTGACGAGCTGCTGATCGATGAGGATCACGGTTCGTGCGCTGCCGCTGGTATAGGTGACCTGGGAGCCCGTGTAGGTGGCGACGGTGGTACTGGTGGGGATGGTTCCGGTGGGCACCATCACAATGGTGTAAGTGCCGGTGGGAATGTTGAGGTACCCGGTATTGGTGGAGAAGCTCAGATTGGTGACGAGCGGGGTAACGGCAGTCAGTTTCTGTCCTGCGGGAATGAGGTAGACGTCGAGCGCACTGACACGCGTGGCCTGATTGATAAACCGCAGCGAGATCTGTCCGGAGGGGGCAGCCTGACTTTGATCCTTGAGGATCAACTCCTGCAGACTGGCCGATGAGTCGCCAACGAGGACGGTGTACTGCCCGTTGGAGACCAGCGTGGCCTTGGCTGAGGAGAGGGTCTGCGTGGTGCCGGCGGACTTGGTTGAGAAGGTGTAAGTTCCGGGATTGATGGGAACGTAGGAAGTAATGGTGCCGAAGCCAAGATTGTAGGCAAGGGCGTTGGTGCTTTCATAGATATCGAGGCCGGGAGCGTCGGGAGACGCGTCGATGATGCGGACCTGCGAGAGGGTGGGGCTACTGACAATGCCCTGGCAGCCGGAGAGAACGCCGAGGAGCGCGGCTATCGGGAAGATGGAGGCGAAACGCGCAGTCTGCCGGACGAGATGGCGGTGGGAGTCGAGCATTAGATGACGGCGCGGCTTAAAATCAGGCATCGATATGTTTCACTCTAACCGATTTTCGGGCTGTAGGCGACGACAGAATGGATGTAAGGCCATGGTGACGTTGCTGGGAGTGCTTCTACTGGCAATGGCGGGACGCGGGCAGAACATCTCCACGGAGCAACCGGGCGCCGCGACAGACGGAGCACCGCGGATAGAAGTGATTGCCAGCATGCGCGACAAGGGCACGACTGGGGCTGCTATCACGCATAAACAGAGCTATAAGTTCAGCCTGAAGAGCACGGAATGGCTGGATACCGGCGTGACGGTCGCAGCTGGGGAGCAGGCCAGTTTTTCAGCAACGGGCAGCTTTTCGTTTCAGGACGGGCGGACGACGGGTCCGGGGGGTCTGGAGCGGGGCTGGAAGGACCTGCTACGACAGTTTCCGTTGAACTCAGCCAAGGTTGGGGCGCTGGTGGGGCGGGTGAGCGATGTTGGGGCTTCGGTTCCCTTCCCGATCGGCGATCAGGGTGAACTGACTCTGCCGACGAGCGGGCGGCTGTTTTTGCGGGTGAACGCGAGCAGCGACCAGACGGCGACCGGGAGCTACGAGGTGACGTTGAAGTTCAATGCGCCGAGCAAAGTGGGAGAGAGAAGCGAGGGGAAGGCAGTGGGCGAGCTTGTTTCTCCGGAGACGTTCGCGGAGGTTCCGCGACGCGTGACGGATCAGAACGGCAATGCGGGCGATATGGTGAACTACGCACTGCTGGGAACCGAGGCACAGGTGGAGACGGCGTTCAAGGCAGCGGGATGGGTGGCGGTGGATAAGACAGTTGAGGATGCGTTGGTGCATGGAATTCTGTCGACGCTGAGCCATGAAGCCTATACGGAGATGCCGATGAGCACACTTTACCTGTTTGGGAGGGCGCAGGATCTTTCGTTCGCACGGGGCGATCCGCTGAAGGTGGCAGCAGAGCGGCACCATCTGCGGGTGTGGAAGACGGACAAGATGGTGGGTGGAGTGCCGCTGTGGGTGGGATCGTGTACGCATGACATCGGATTTGAGAAAGACCAGCGCAATGGGAATGTGACGCACAAGATCGATCCGAAGATCGATGATGAGCGGGATTATCTGCTGCAGAGTTTCGACGCAGCTGGGGTGTTTTCAAGCGCAGCTTATGTGACGCCGAGTGATCCTCTGCTGACGGCGAAGACAGCGACCGGCGGGAGTTTCCACTCGGATGGCCGGATTGTGGTGATGGAGCTGCGCTAGGGGTGGGGAGGGGTTCCTCGCCCCAGACGGGACGCATCGTTACGCTTCGGCAAAGCAAATTTGCATCAGGACTATGAAGATACGGCTGGGAGTAGTACCGTTCTGCACGAGGAGAAAGCATGAAACGATTCGTCTTGACCGCACTTCTGGCCGCCATGTGGAGCACCGCGCTGGTGGCAGCACCCGTAGCTCCTAAGACCAAGCCAATACGCGTACTGATACTGGATGGAGAGAGCGCCGGTCCTTATCACGATTGGAAACTCACCACAGCTGTGTTGAAGAAGGACTTGGAGGAGGCCGGCATATTTCATGTTTCGGTCGCAACCGCACCCCGCTTTGGCGAAGACTTCAGCAATTTCAAGCCTGAGTTCGGGAGCTACCAGGTGATTCTCTCCAACCTTGATACTCCTGACTGGCCAAGTGATGAGAAGGCCCAGCTTGAGCAGTTTGTGGCGGATGGAGGAGGGCTGGTCGTGGTCCATGCGGCTGATAATGCGTTTCCCGATTGGCCAGCGTTCAATCTGATGGCCGGCGTGGGTGGATGGCGGAATCGATCGGAGAAGGCGGGGCCGATGTGGTATTTCAAAGATGGCAAGTTGGTGTCGGACGACTCGGCTGGGCGGGCTGGCTCGCATGGTGCGCGTCTTCCTTTCCAGGTGGTGAGCCGGAGTCCAGAGCACCCGATCATGAAGGGTCTGCCGCCGGTGTGGATGCACGCCGCTGATGAACTGTACGCCACGCTCCGCGGACCCGGCAAAGATATGACGGTGCTGGCGACCGCTCACTCTGACCCCGAGAATAAGGGGACGGGTCATGATGAGCCGAGTATGGTGGTGCTGAAGTACGGCAAGGGTAGGGTCTTCCATACGATGATGGGTCACGATGCCGCTGCACTGAGCTGCGTTGGATTTATGACAACGCTTCAGCGTGGGACAGAGTGGGCTGCAACGGGCAAGGTGACGCAGAAAGTGCCACCAGATTTTCCTACCGCCGAGACGGTGAGCTATCGCGTGAATATCGCGGCGATGGATCCGACATTTGGTAAGACACCAGCTGGGATCGTCTTCGATGGATTAGCCGACGCTGCGTTGGCTACCATGCGGAAGCGGGCCGACGAGCTAGGTATCGGCGGCGTTGCGGTGGTGGCTTATTTTGAGGGCGACACGATTCAGTCGTGGAGTTCGAAGATGTCAGTCGTGGGCAAGATAAAAGATATGCCGACGGCGGACAAGAAAGGCAATAACCTGCTGGCCATTGCCTATGCAAAGGCAGCGGAGATGGCCGATACGCTGAAGGACAGCGGCACCAGTTCGCGACCACTGATGACGGGTGAGTTCGGATGGAATGGGGGTGTGATCGCTCGCGGGAAGAAGGGATTTCTCATCGCGGCTTTCAGCGGAGGCAAGTCCGAGGATGATGTGAAGGTGTCGCAAGCTGGAGTCGGATTGCTGAAGATGGGGCTGTAGTGGGGCCAGACCATTAATTGCTGCTGCGTGTCCGGATCGAGGGCGGTCGATCCGGGCACTTATGAGGAGTTGGCAAAGACTGTAGCAACTACCTGGACAAGAGCTGGCGGGGCGAGTTGATACATTCCCATGCTCGCAACGAGCACGTTGTCGCGAAGACTTGGCTGTGCGTGGGTGCGCACGAAGCGGAGTTTATCGGTACTACCTTTTGATCGGCAATTAAGACGGCAAGCCCGCTTCAAGCGGAGACGATAAGAGTGTGTTTTGAATAAATTTTTGCTTTCTTTTATTGATATTTATTGCTTGATTTTCGATTCACGAGTAGTGCGCGGTTGACAGTGAACAATACTTGGTACTACCTTTGTTCGCGTTACACCCTCAGCTACTCCAAAATCTCCAACACGGGCGGATAGCGCCCCAAGGACGGATCCATGAAGCGTTTCATCCCTGTATTAGCGGTTTTGTTTTGCAGCACAGCCTTGTTCGCGCAGACGGCGCGGCCGGTGTATCTGGACAACTCTAAGCCCCAGGAGCAACGAATTGCTGATCTGATTTCTCGGATGACGCTGGAGGAGAAGGCCTCGCAGTTGAACCATATGAACACGGGGATACCGCGGCTGCAGGTTCCGATGTGGGGCGGTTGGAACCAGACGCTGCATGGGGTGTGGTCCAAACAGCCGACGACGCTGTTTCCGGCAGCGATTGCGATGGGAGCGACGTGGGATCCGGAGTTGGTGCATACGATTACAGGGGCGATGGGAGACGAGGCCCGCGCGCTGTACAACATCGGAGCGGATGGACCGCGCTCGAAGCATGGGCTGATGTTTCGGTCGCCGGTGATCAATGTGAGCCGGAACCCGCTGTGGGGCAGGATTCAGGAGGTCTTCAGCGAAGACCCCTTTCTGACGGGACGAATGGGTGTGGCTTATGTGAAGGGTCTGCAGGGTGATGATCCGCACTATCTTAAGGTGGCTGCGACGGTGAAGCACTTCGCGGTGAATAACGTGGAGACTAACCGTCAACGGATGTCGGTAGAGGTTGATGAGCGCAACCTGATGGAGTACTGGCTGCCACACTGGAAGGCAGCGATCGTGGAGGGTCATGCGCAGTCGGTGATGTCGTCGTACAACGCGATCAACGGGATGCCGGATGCGATGAACCACTATCTGTTGGAAGACATTCTGAGAGGCAAGTGGGGCTTTGACGGATTCGTTACGGACGATCTGGGTGCGGTGAATTTGCTGGTGACGGGGCACCATATTACGGAAGATCCGGTGGATGCGACGGCTTGGGCGATCAAGGCGGGGAACGACTCAGACGATCAGCAGTTTGAGACAAACATTCCTCTGGCGGTGAAGAGCGGACGGTTGGCGATGGCGGATGTGGATCGGGCGTTGACGCGGGTGCTGCGGGTTGGGTTCCGGGTGGGGGCTTTCGACCCGGTGGACGCAAATCCTTATTCGAAGATTCCCGCGAGTGTGATTCGTTCTCCGGAGCATCTGCAGTTGTCGCTGCAGACGGCGCTGGAGTCAATGACGCTACTGAGTAATCGGAATGACTTTTTGCCGCTGAAGAAGGACGCTGTGAAGTCGATTGCGGTGATCGGGCCGGCGGGCGATGCGGCGTATGAGACGGGCAACTACTATGGGACTCCGGCGCGGAAGGTGAGCGCGGTGCAGGGGCTGAAGGAGTTGCTGGGAGCCGGCGTGGACGTGCAGTATGAGCAGGGCTCGGGCTTTACGGAGGTGGCCGACCCGGCGGCGATTGCGCGTGCAGTTGAGCTAGCGAAGAAGTCTGATGTTGCGCTAGTGTTTCTGGGGACGAACCTAAAGATTGAAGCGGAGGGACGCGATCGGAGGGACCTGAATCTTCCTGGGGCGCAGGAGCAACTGCTGGAGGCGGTGTACACGGCGAATCCAAAGACAGTGCTGGTACTGATGAATGCCGGGCCGCTGGCAGTGAATTGGGCACAAGACCATGTGCCGGCGATTCTGGATGCGTGGTATCCGGGGGAGGCGGGCGGGACGGCGATTGCGAGTGTGCTGTTTGGCGACTACAACCCGGGTGGGCATCTGCCTTATACGGTGTATGCGAATCTGCAGGGCGTGCCGCCCACGAATGAGTATGACGTGACGAAGGGATACACGTATCTGTACTTCAAGGGGACGCCGCTGTATCCGTTTGGACATGGGCTGAGCTATACGCAGTTCGCTTACAAGAACGTGAAGGTTGCGGGAGGGACGATACGACGAGATGGTACAGCGGAGATTTCGTTTGATCTGCAGAATACTGGAGCGCGGGCGGGATCGGATGTGGCTCAGCTTTATACGCACCAGGTGAAGTCGGCGGTTGTGCAGCCGATCAAGAGCCTGAGAGCGTTCCAGCGAGTGACGCTGCAGCCGGGGGAGACGAAGCATGTGACGTTTGTGCTGCCTGCTTCGCAGCTTGCTTACTACGATGTGGGGAGTAAGGACTTTGTGGTTGAGCCGGGAATGTTCCAGCTGATGATTGGGTCGTCGTCGGATGACATACGGTTGCGTGCGCAACTGGAGGTGCAGCGGTAGGGCGTGAGAGGCGCTCTGGCGGGTGTTTCGAGCTGCGATTCGGGGGGGAATAGTGGTGCTAGCATTGAAGCCGCTCCACCGCTAGCCACTCCTCCCTAGCTGCGGGAACGGGTTGATATACTCAGCGGAATGAGCAACCCGCGAGTTATGTTGCTGTTCGATCCGAAAGCTCAGCCGCAGAGTTGGAGTGAGCGAATGGCTCCGGAGGAGTTTGCGGTTCTGTACACGGGGGCACAGCCTCGACTCTCAGACGATGGCGGTGTGTCGTGGGACGGTAAGGAATCGGCTTGCACAGTTTTCGATTCGCTTGATGATGCGGAAGCGTTTGTGCAGCGGCGAGTAGTTGAGGTTCCGACAGTGCGGTGCCGGATTTACGACAGCCGGGGACTGGCCGGCCAGCCTGTTCGCGAGATATCCGGGGCTGAGCATAAGGGCGACAGCGAGATCTCATCCAGGTTTCGACGATGGGGAGCGGCAATTCTGCTTTTGGGTGGGATTGTGCTGGGTATTTTGGATTGGCAGTCGGACTTCACGCGGATGTGGCCGGGGACACTGGCGGCGCGAATGATTCCGGTGGGACTGATTCTTCTTGTGACGGAGCTCGTGATCGTAATTGAAGCGAGACGGAAGAAGCGAAGGACGGAACGGGACGGATCATGACGCTTTTTGACGCGGGAGCGCCGGCGGAGATAGTTCGTCTGATTGAGCAGCTCGCGGCGATTCTGCTGATTACGAATCTATGCGGCTGGGTGGCGTCTCGAGTAGGACAGCCGCGGGTGGTAGGAGAGATTGCCGGCGGACTGCTGTTGGGATCGCTTGTGTTTGGGAGTCTATTTCCGGGCGCCTCCGCAGTGCTGTTTCCACCTTTGGGTCTGCATGGGCTGGAGGTGGTGAGCAATGTGGGATTAGTGCTTTTTCTGCTGCTGATCGGTGCAGAACTCGACCTGGAAGCTGCGCGGCAGGGACGTAAGGCGTGGATCGCGATTACAGCGGGGAGCGTCGCTGTACCCTTCGTGCTGGGAATAGTAGTGTCGCCGCTGCTGCTGGCGCGGTTTGGGACGGCTGGCGAGTCGCGGATTGGGTTTGCGCTATTCGCAGGAATAGCGATGAGCATTACTGCCTTGCCGGTGCTGGCGCGGATCGTGCAGGAACGGAGCGGGACGGTGCGGGCGGTGGATGCCGCCACGGCGACGGTTGCCCTGGTATGTGCCGCGGCCAACGATCTGCTGGCGTGGTCGCTGCTGGCGGTGACTCTGACACTGATACACGGCGGCGGAGTCGCGGAGACGCTGGTACGGCTGGTTATGCTGGTTGGGTATGTGGGCCTAATGCTGCTGGTTGTGAGACCTCTGGCTGGGCGGCTGGTTTCGTTACGGCAGGGGCCGAAGATCTGGGCGTGGGTGGCGGGAATGGTGGCGGTGGCGTTTCTAAGTGCGCGGATCACGGAGGCGCTGGGAGTACATGCCTTTTTCGGAGCATTTCTGGCGGGTGTTTGTGTGCCGCGCGTGCAGCCTCTGGAGAAGGCATTAGACCGTTTGCTGCAGCCTGTCGTGCACGTGACTCTGCCGGTGTTTTTTGCGATGACAGGGTTGCGAATGCAACGGGAGATGTTTTCTGGCAGCGGGCTGGGGTGGTTGGCAGTGGTGCTGTTGGTTGCAGTAGCGGGAAAGATTGGCGGGGCAGCTTTAGCGGCGAAAGGAAGTGGAATGCCGTGGAGGAAGGCCGGGGAGATCGGGGTTCTATTGAACACTCGTGGCCTAGTGGAGCTGGTTGTGCTGAATATTGGGTACAAGGAAGGGATCCTCAGTCCCCTGCTGTTTACTCTTTTTGTGTTGATGGCCGTTGTTACGACGGCGATGACTGTACCACTGCTGAATGTTCTGGAACGTTGATGGAGACGGGCACCTTGTTCGGTGCCCGGTTTCGCGAGGTTGAGTGGAGGCTACTTCTTAGGCTGGCTGGCGATGATCTTATCCTTGATCTTGTTGTAGGTGGCTTCGGGTAGGATGCCGCGGGAGAGGAGCTGGTTCTTGGCGGCGTAGGGGCGGCCATCGATGATGCGCTTGGAGTAGGCGTCGCCGATTCCGGGGAAGGCCTTGAGCTGGTCTGCGCTGGCAGTGTTGATGTCGAGAAGACTGGCGCTGGCAGCGGGTGCAGCAGCGGGGGCCTTGGCGGCTGGCTTAGCCGGCTTGGCGGGGGTTGCCTGGGCGGTGGCCATAAGGGTGGTGGACAGCAGCAGAGCGGCTGCAAGGGCGATGCGGGAGCGGAAGAGATTGAACATGGTTGTTGAACTCCTTATTCAGAATGCCGTGCGAACGAAAGAGTAGTTGAGGCGGCGGAGTTGGTCAAACGTTGAAGCTCGTAGGTGTCTGGGGAATTGGGTCTTCGCCCAGCGCAGGTGCAAAGCGTGTCCCTAACGTTCGAAAGGCTCCCAGAGGGTCAGGAAGCTCGTAATCGCTTCATCCGATATCTTGCTGCGATCGGCTGGGCCACGCAAACGACTCCGCAACGAATGGTCAGCCGGTCCGCTACCGTATAGAAGCGGATGATTGACAAGCGGAGGCGGCGCAGCTACCTTTAATAGTAATGAGCGTTTGCCTGCACCACCACGGCCATCACCATCATCATGCGACTAGCGTGTTGGCGGCTGTGTCCGGTGTGGCGAAGTAACGAACGCATACCAAGGATTCGAAAGGCCCGCTAACGCGCATATCGCGAGCGGGCCTTTTTGCTGCGCGGTCGTGAGCTGGTAGCTGACCAGAAAGAAATAAGAGGATAGAACGATGGATGCAGTGAAGATTGATTTTGCAAAGATGGATGGCCTGGTTCCGGGCATAGTGCAGGATGCGAAGACGGGCGAGATGCTGATGCTCGGCTTTTTGAATGAGGTGAGCTACGCGAAGACGCTGGAGACGGGTTTTGTGACGTTCTGGAGCAGGACGCGGAACAAGCTGTGGATGAAGGGCGAAACCAGCGGCAACCGGCTGAAAGTGATTGAGGCTTCGACCGATTGCGACAACGATACGCTGCTGTTCAAGGTCGAGGTTGAAGGCGATGGGCTGGTGTGCCACGAGGGTACAGTAAGCTGCTTCACCAAGGCGATTCCAATGAACGTAGAAGGGGAGAGTAAGTAAATGGCGGACGTTACGAAGAAGTTGAAGCTGGGGATTCCGAAGGGCAGCCTGCAGGATGCGACGATTGCATTGTTTGAACGAGCGGGCTGGAAGATCTATCCCAGCGGGCGAAGCTACTTTCCGTCGATCGACGATACGGAGATCGAGTGCATGCTGGTGCGCGCACAGGAGATGGCGCGCTATGTCGAGCACGGAGCGCTGGATGCTGGACTGACAGGCAATGACTGGGTGCTGGAAAACCAGACGGATGTCGAGTATGTGACCAGCTTGACGTATTCGAAGGTGAGCCGGCAGAAGGTTCGCTGGGTGCTTTGCGTACCGGAGGATTCTCCTTTCCAGAAGCCGGAAGACCTGGCGGGTAAGACGATTGCGACGGAGCTAGTGGAGTTTACCAAGCGCTACTTTGCGGAGAGAAATATTCCGGTGAAGGTGGAGTTTAGCTGGGGAGCAACTGAGGTGAAGCCGCCGACGCTGGCCGATGCGATCGTAGAAGTGACGGAGACGGGCAGCTCGCTGCGGGCAAATCATCTGCGCATCATCGAGACGTTGATGGAGAGCGAGACACAGTTGATCGCAAACAAGACAAGTTTCAAGGACGAGTGGAAGCGCGCGAAGATTGAAACACTAGCGCTGATGCTGAATGCTGCTATCGACGCACAAGGTCGCGTGGGTTTGATGCTGAATGCTCGCAAGTCCGACCTGGATGCGGTGTTGGGCGTGCTGCCAGCGCTGAACTCGCCGACGGTATCGCACCTGAGCGATCCTACCTGGGTGGCTCTGAATACCATCCTTGAAGAGCGTCAAGTGCGTGAGGTGATTCCGAAGCTGAAGGCAGTGGGCGCTACCGGGATTGTGGAGTATCCGCTGAGCAAGGTTGTCCTATAGGAACGCTATGTTTCGTGGCCTGTCGCCTCGGCGGGAGGCCACGAGTGCTGGTTCGGAGCTGATGCTCGGAGTGAATGAATGAAGCTGGTAAGAACTTTTGGTCGAGGGGCAAAGGCGGCGCAGGAGTTGATTGCGACGCTGGAGCAGCGCGGCGCAGTCAATACGGCGAAGGTGGAGCCTGTGGTGCGGCGGATTCTTGCGGATGTGCGCAAGGGTGGGGATGCTGCTCTGCTAAAGTACGCGGCGAAGTTTGATGGGTTGACAAAGGGGCAGGCGCTGCTGGTTTCGCGGGAAGAGATGCAGGCGGCGTGGGAGTCTACAGCCCCGGAGTTGCAGGCAGCGATGATGGTGGCGAGAGGCAATATTCTGGCTTTTGCAGAAGCCCAGCTTCCGAAGGAGTGGGCGTTCTCTCCGGCGAATGGGGTGAAGACCGGGCAGATCGTTCGGGCACTGGGGAGTGTGGGTTGCTATGTACCGGGTGGACGGTATCCGCTGCCGTCGACACTGCTGATGACAGTGTCACCGGCGCAGGTGGCGGGAGTGGAGCGAATTGTGGTGTGCTCGCCGAAGCCGGCGAAGGAGACGATGGCTGCAGCTTGGCTGGCAGGTGTGACGGAGTTCTACCGCGTGGGTGGGGCACAGGCGATCGCGGCCATGGCCTATGGGACAGCAACCGTTGGACGCGTCGACAAGATTGTGGGACCAGGAAATCTGTTTGTGACCGCGGCGAAGATGATGGTGTCGAGCGAGTGCGGGATTGACATGCCAGCGGGGCCGACTGAGATTGGCGTGACGAGCGAGACTGGTAGAGCTGCCGGGATTGCGGCAGATCTGGTTGCGCAGGCAGAGCATGATCCTGAAGCACTGGCGGTGCTGATTACGAGCAACGCGGAGTTGGCTGAGGCCGTAAAGGCTGAGGTAAAGGTGCAGTCGAAGGGGAACGCGCTGGCGAAGCAGTCGCTGGCGGCACAGGGTTGCATATTTGTAACAGCCACGGTTTCAGAGGCGCGCGAGCTGACGAATCGGCTGGCTTTTGAGCACTTGACGGTTGATTCCGCTGCAGATGTGAAGTGGGTGAAAAATGCCGGGTCGCTTTTTGTCGGGGCATATACCCCACAGTCGATGGGGGACTATGTCTCGGGGCCGAACCATGTGCTTCCTACTGGCCGAAATGGACGCGTGCGGGGCGGCCTGAGTGTGATGGATTTCGTGAAGGTGATTACGGTGCAGGAGTACACCCGCAAGGGGTTGAAGGCTATGGGTCCGCATGCGATTGCGCTGGCTGAAGCTGAAGGCCTGGTAGGACACGCGGAGAGCGTGCGAGTGAGGATGCGATGATTGCCACTGAATCGGTTACACAACGTACGACCGTGAAGCCGCGCAAGGCAGTGTTGGAGATGCCAGAGTATCATCCGCCACTGGCTGGCCGGACTGCATTGCGACTGGACTTCAACGAAAACACCTTTGCGCCTTCGCCGCGGGTGATTGAGCGGTTGCGGCGAGTGACGTCGGAGGAGTTGACGAAGTATCCGGAGCGGGACTCGGTAGAACGGATTGCGGCCGAGCACTTTGGCTTACAGCCGGATCAGGTGTTGCTGACGAATGGGGTGGATGAAGCGATTCACTTGCTGTGCTGTGCGTTTCTGGAGGCGGAAGACGAGGCGCTTATCTGCACGCCAACGTTCTTTATGTATGACGTCAGCGTGAGGATGATGACGCCGCACCTGGTGAAGGTGCAGACGGATGAGACTCTGGAGTTTCCGTTTGAGCGGTTTTTGGCGGCAATTACGGAGCGGACTAAGCTGATTATGGTGGCTTCTCCCAATAATCCGACTGGTGCGATTGTGAGCAGGGAGCAGTTGCTAGCGATTGCTGCGGCGGCTCCACAGGCGGTGCTGATGGTGGATGAGGCCTACTACCACTTCGACGGAGGCACAACGATCGGCGACGTGGATGCGGTGCCGAATTTGATTGTGGCCCGGACGTTTTCGAAGGCGTATGGGTTGGCTAATCTGCGGATTGGGATGCTGGCTGGGAATGCGGAGTTGCTGAAGTATGTGCGGAAGGTGAGTTCGCCCTATAACGTAAATGGCGTGGCGCTGGACTGCCTGCCGGTGGCATTGGCGGATGAGGAGTACCTGGCGTGGTATGTGGAACAAGTGCATGCGGGACGTAAGCGGATGATGGACGGGTTGCGGGAGTTGGGCGTGCCGTTCTTCCCGAGTCATGCGAACTTTGTTTTGATGCGAATTGGAGCGAAGCATGGTGAGTTGGTGAAGGCCATGCGAGCGCATGGAGTGCTGCTGCGGGACCGGTCGGCTGATCCGGGGTGCGACGGATTTGTGCGCATCACGATTGGGGTTGAGGAACATGTGACGGCTGGTTTGGCGGCGATTAAGACTTGTTTACAAGAGATTGGATGGAGTGCAAATGGCTAGTGCGAAGGTACGGACAGGAACGATCAAGCGGAGTACGACGGAGACGCAGATTGCGTTGAAGCTGGTGATCGATGGGCAGGGCGTTTATAAGGTGTCGACGGGGATTCGGTTCTTCGATCATATGCTGGAGTTGTTTACGCGGCATGGTGGGTTTGACCTGACGTTGACGTGTACGGGCGATCTGGATGTGGACCAGCACCATACGGTGGAGGATGTCGGGATTGCGCTGGGCGAGGCCTTCAACAAGGCGCTGGGCGATAAGAAGGGAATCATGCGCGCTGGGTATTTTGTGATGGCGATGGATGAGACGCTGGCTGTGGCTGCTGTGGATTTGAGCGGGCGGGTGGCTTATGTCGTTGATGACAAGGTGAAGGTGCGGCTGGTTGGGGACTTCCAGAGTGAGTTGCTGGCTGACTTCTTCGATGGGTTTGCGCGGGGGGCGAAGGCGAATGTGCATGTGAAGACGATGTATGGGCGGAGCAATCATCACAAGATTGAGGCGATCTTCAAGGCGTTTGCCAGGGCGCTGCGCGGAGCTTGTTCGCGGGATGAACGGATGCGGGAGATGCTGCCTAGTACGAAGGGGCTACTGTGATCGCGGTAATTGATTACAAGGCGGGGAATCTGACTAGTGTGGTGAAGGCGCTGAAGTATCTGGGGGCCGGGACGCTGGTGACGCAGGACCCTGAGGTGGTGCGCCGGGCTACGAAGGTGGTGCTGCCGGGGGTGGGCCACTTTCAGGCTACGCAGTTGCTGACGGAGCTTGGGTTGACCGAGGCGGTGCGGGAGAGTGTGGCTAAGGGTACTTGGTTCCTGGGGATTTGTGTTGGGTTGCAGTGGTTGTTTGAGGGATCGACCGAGGCGCCGGGAGTGGCGGGGCTGGGGCACTTTGAGGGGATGTGCGAGCGCTTCCCTGCTGTGTATGAGGGTGCTGAGTTGAAGTCTCCGCATGTGGGTTGGAACTCGCTGGAGCGGGTGCGTCCGGATTCGCGGTTGCTGCGGGGCGTTGCGGAGGGTGGGTTTGTTTATTACACGCACTCGTGGCGGGCTCCGGTGGTACAAGCAACTGCTTCAGTTACAGAATATGGCGGGGCGTTTACTGGTGCGGTAGAGCGAGAGAATGTGATGGGTGTGCAGTTTCATCCGGAGAAGTCGAGCGCCGTGGGCTTACAGATTTTGAAGAACTTTGTGGAGTTGTAGCCATGCCATTTATGTATGAGTTGAAGATCGCAGCGGAAGAGCCGTCGTACACGTTTGTGCAGCAGTTGGTGCCGGCAGGAACGCTGGTGGGAACGGGGCAGGCGGTTTGCACGGTGACGGATGGGGCGATGGACTTCCATGTGCCCGCGCCACGGCAGGGGTTGCTGGTGGAGTGGTTTGTGGAGCATGGAGCAGTGGTCGAGAATGGGGATTCGCTGGCTCGGATTGTTTGTGAGGGTGCTGAGATTGCGGTGCCGGCGGTTGTACCGATGAGGCTTGGATAGATGCTGACGAAACGGATTATTGCTTGTTTGGATGTTCGGGGTGGGCGTGTGGTGAAGGGTGTTCAGTTTGTGGACATCGTGGATGCCGGCGATCCGGCGGAGTTGGCGCATCGGCATGCGGCGGGAGGGGCGGATGAGATTGTGCTGCTGGATATTACGGCGACGCATGAGGGGCGCGGGACGCTGATCGATACGGTGCAGCGGACGGCGGCGACGCTGTTTGTGCCGTTTACGGTGGGCGGCGGGATCCGGAGTGCTGAGGATGCGGCGGCGGTGTTTAATGCGGGCGCGGACAAGGTGAGCATCAACTCAAGCGCGATTGCGCGGCCGGAGCTGATTGGAGAGATTGGCGGGAGCTTTGGGGCGCAGGCGGTGATTGTGGCGATTGATGCGCGGCGGGCTGCGGGTGCGGCTGATCCGGTGGGTGAGGCTGAGGTGTATGTGAGTGGCGGACGCAAGGCTACCGGGCTGCGAGTGGTGGAGTGGGCCATAGAAGCGGAGCAGCGTGGGGCGGGAGAGATTCTGCTGACGAGTATGGATACAGATGGGATGCGGAATGGGTTTGATTGCGAACTGACGGCTCGGGTGAGCGCGGCGGTGCAGATTCCGGTGATTGCGAGTGGTGGAGCGGGGACAGCAGCACACTTTGCTGAGGTGTTCGGGCGCGGGCGGGCGGACGCTGCCTTGGCTGCGAGCATCTTTCACTTTGGGGTGACGGATTCTCGGGAGTTGAAGGCGGAGTTGCGGCGGGCAGGGGTTTCGGTCCGGCTGCCTTGCTAGTGAGCATCGCGATTGGTGATTGTGACGCGGAAGAGTGGTTTGAATTTTTCTGCGGGATCGATTGCGTAGGTCTGTTCTGTTTTGCTGGGGTCGTAGTCGCGCCAGAGCCAGGTTAGTTCTTCGGGGAACTCGGCTGCACCATGACCGTTGTTGTGGGTGCCTTTGCCGAAGCTGAAGTGGAAGTCGTAGTCCTTGAGCTTGAGTGCGTTGGCCATGCGGATGTTGGCGAGCGGCCAGCTACCGTAGCGGTCGTTCTCTTGATCGTTGGAGCCGTCTTGTAGCCAGACTCGGATGTTGCGATGGGATTCGCGAAGGATTTTCTCGGGATAGTCCTCGCCGCCATCGGAGTTCTGCGGATCTTCCTTCCACTGGATGGCGGTGAAGCTGCCGATCCAGGTGATGACGCGGCTGAACTGGTCGGGCATCTGCCAAGCGGCGTTGAAGGAGCAGATGCCGCCGGAGGAGAGGCCAGTGATGGCACGGCTGTAGGCGTCTTTGCGGATGTTGTACTTTGATTCGACGTCGGAGAGGATTTCGTCGCGAAGGAAGCGGTCGTAGCGGTCGCTGACGGTGTCGTAGAGGGTGCTGCGCATGGAGTCTTTGAGGGTGCGGTGCCACTTTTCAGAGTAGGCGCTGACGAATTTGTAGGTGGGCGTGCCGGGGGTGTCCGTGACGTCGCCGGGGTTGATGAAGACGACGATCATGACGGGAATCTTTTTCTGCGCTATGAGGTTATCGATTACGTTGAGGGCTGGGTTGTTGCCGGAGCGATTGATGTAGCCCTGGCCGTCCTGGAAGACCATGAGAGCGGCGGGAGTGTGGGGATCGTACTGGGCGGGGACGTAGATCCAGTAGTCGGACTTCATGCCGTCGTAGATTTTGCTGGTGTGTACGAGTTTTTCAGACAGGGTGCCTGAGGGGACGCCGGGCTTGAGATAGGAGTCCAGGCCGAGGGCGGGGAGGTCCAGACTGCCGCCGAAGCTGGTGCCCGCGATGGAGTAGTGAAAAGCGTGGAGGGTGCTGGTCTTGAGTTGCGCCGTGGCGTAGTAGAGGCCGGTGCCGGCCAGTTGTTGCATAGGTGGCTCGGGCTGGTCGTCGATCAGCAGCGTAGGGGTGGAAGGGGCTTTGGTGGCAAAGAAGAATGCAGCGCCCTGGCCCGCCCAGGCAGTGCCTGCTTCGAGGTCCTTTGTCGAGAAGGTAGCTGCGATGGCGTCCGCGAGGGCAGGGCTGTGGGTTCGCGCCAGTTCAATGAGGTCGGAAGCGGTTTTCTTTTCTGCCGCAAAAACGGGTACAGAAAGAATGAGTAACAAACTAAGTAGCTTTTTCATGACAACCTGCCATCTGGCCGTGGAGTGAAAAATATGGGCGTGCCCCTGATTTGGGACACGCCCATGCTACTACTTTGTCTTCAATTCGATGATCTGAATCGAGTATGCAGGCAGGGTATGGGTGAAGTGGCTGGAGGCCGTCGCGATGGTGCTTTCAACGGGAACGATGTTGTTTGGAGCGGTGATGGAGTTAGTGGCCGCTGGTGTTTTAGCGCTAAGGGAGATGAGCTTAGCGGCTTTGGATACGGTAGGAGCACCCTGCAGATCGATCGTGACGGACTGCGGGCTGGAGGCTGCGTTGACGAGCTTGAGGTAAACCGTTCCGCTGGTGGAGCTGCGAGTTACGGAGTAGAAGAGGCGAGGAGCGGTGCCGTCGAGCTTAGCAGTGATGATCTGGTCGCCGACGTGTCCGTCAAACATGACCTGAGCGTAATATGCTGGCGAGCCATAGCTGGTAAGGACGTCGTAACCGATAAGGTCAGTCTCCCACTGCATGCCGCCGGGGTTGACGTTGACGAGCAGTGGAGCATAGCCGGCCATGATAACGAGGTCGGAGTTCTTTTCCATGCCGGTCATCCAGGCTGCGTCGCCGAGGGCTGAACCGAAGTTGGGGGTGGGGGTGCCTTCGCGGGTGGCCCACTCTCCGACAAAGATCTTGGGGCCGTTACGGTCGATGTTGTCGTAGTGATGGACATCGTCGTAGAACTGCTTGGCAGTGCGGTAGTAGTGGTCATCGACGACGTCGGGCTTCATCTCCTTGAGCGGCATTGTGGCGATGAGTTGAAGCTCAGGGTACTTCGCTTTGATGCCCTTGTAGTACTGGGCGTAACGACCTTCGTAGCTGCCAGATTTATCGAACCAGTCTTCGTTGCCGATCTCAACATAAGTAAGTTTGAAGGGAGCGGGGTGACCGTCCTTGGCACGTTGTGCGCCCCACTTGGTGGCGGTGCTGCCGGTGACGTATTCGATTTCATCAAGGGCGTCGGCGAGATAAGGGTCGAGGTCTGGGCCAGGCTTCACAAACTCCTGCCGCATGGAGTAGCCGGCGTATACGGCAAGGACCGGCTGAATTTTCAGGTCTTCACACCAGTAGAGGAATTCCAGCAGCCCCATGCCGTCGGAGGAGTGATAGCGCCAGGGGCTGGGGTGGGTGGGGCGGTCGACGAGCGATCCAATGGTCTTCTTCCACTCGTAGCGCTCGTTGATGTGATCGCCTTCGAGGTAGTTGCCACCGGGGAAGCGCAGGAAGGTGGGCTTCATGGCTGCCAATTTCTCCATGAGATCGGGGCGGTTGCCGTTGACGCGATCGTGATAGGTGGGGGGAAAGAGGGAGATGAGGCTGAACCAGACGGTTCCGGTTTTACCTGCGGCGAGGCGAATACGATTGTTGGCTGAGACGGGAGCGACACCTGATGTGAGGGTGAAGTCATACTTCTTCCAGTCGCCGCTGATTGCCGTCTGGGTGGACGCGAGGACTTTGGCGGATTCGTTGTTGACGATGCTGATGGTAATGGGGCCGGCACTGTCTGTCTTGGCGTAGAAGGAGCCGGTGTATTTGGTCTTCGGGCGGATGGGGATTCCCCAGAAGCCTTCGTTCTCGATGCCGGGGGCGTCTTTGGTGCTGGCAGTGGGAACGGTGAGTTTCAGGCTGAGTGGCAGTGCCGCGCTTGGGCCGGCGGTGTGGTCGATCTGCATGGTGGCATCGGGGGCGGCGCCCTCGTGGATGAACCAGTGCTGCGGGTTATTGTTGTTGTCCTGGAAGGTTCGGTTGCGGACGAGTTCGGCGTAGAGGCCGCCATCGTAGGAGAAGTTAATCTCCTCGGTCATAATGCCGTAGAGTGTGGGGCTGACGCTGCCTTTGACCTGGTGGAGATCGGCGGAGAGGGTGACGGGCTGTGGGGATTGCGAGATGGCAGCGGTGGCTGCGAAGAGGAGGGTGAGTGAGGCGAACTGCTTCCGAAAATTAAAGTTCAAGCGAAATCTCCAGTGGACCGGTAAACGTTTGCTACGATACGCGGCGGATTGTTTGGTTGACTGATAACTCTAATCGTTTGGGCCAATACTGGCTAGCCTATTGCTCGATTTGGCGTGAGAATAGGGCGCGCACTGACCGCGCTGCACGGGCAAGGCTTCAAGGAGATCAGGTGAAGACTACGGTTTTGTTGGCGTAGCAGAGAATTCGGTGACCGAGATGCCACCGGACAGCGCGGGAGAGAACGAGGCGCTCGAGATCTCGGCCTTTCTGCATGAGGCCGGAGAGTTGGTCGTTCTGGGAGACGCGGACGACGTCCTGCTCGATGATGGGGCCTTCGTCCAGGACTTCGGTGACATAGTGGCTGGTGGCACCGATGAGTTTGACGCCGCGGGCGAAGGCGGCGTGGTAGGGGCGGGCTCCAGTGAAGGCTGGCAGGAAGGAGTGGTGGACGTTGATGATTCGTCGAGGGTAAGCGTTGACGAACTGGGGCGAGAGTACCTGCATATAGCGGGCGAGGACGACCAGATCAATCGAGTTGGCGGCGAGTAGCTCCAACTGCTTTGCCTCGACGTAAGCCTTGGTGGAGGCTGTAACGGGCAAGTAGTGGAAGGGGACTTGATGGAAGTCGGCCAGAGCCTGGGCGCTGGGATGGTTACTGATGATCAGGGACAGGTTGCAATTGAACTCGCCGGTCTGCTGGCGGTGCAGGAGATCGGCGAGACAATGGAGGTAACTGGAGACGAAGATGGCGACGTTCTGAGGGACGTCAGTGTAGTTCAGGCGCCAGTCCATCTGGAACTCTTCGGCGAGGGGAGCAAAGGTGGAGCGGAAGTGCTGTTCGCTGCAGCGGGTGTCGTCCAGCGTAAATTCGACGCGCATGAAGAAGAGAGCGAGGTCGATGTCCTGATGCTGGTCGGCGTGCAGGATATTGGCGTCGTGATGGACGAGGAAGTTGGCGATGGCGGCAACGATGCCCTTGCGGTCAGGACAATCGATCAAGAGGATTGCGGTTTTTAGCATGGATGGGCGATGAGGCTTTCAAAAAGATGACGGTACCAGTTTAGCCGGAAACCCTCTGTGTTTCCGCGATCTCTCGACAAGGGTTGATGCATAAAGCGATACTCTTGTGCATCGTTGAAGTGCCGTCTGGAGTACCGTACTTGCCAGAAATCGAGCAGGAAATGGATAAGACCGAATACCGCGCTGGCGGGGCAAGCAAAGGACTGCGAGAGCGGTGGCTTTACCTGATGCCCGCGGTATTTGTGACGTATAGTCTGGCGTATCTTGACCGCGCCAACTATGGCTTTGGAGCGGCGGCCGGACTGGCGGCGACTCTGCACATTACCAGTTCGCAGTCGGCGTTACTGGGATCGCTTTTCTTTCTTGGCTATTTTCTTTTTCAGTTGCCGGCCGTTGCGTATGCTCGACGGCGAAACGCGAGCCGACTGATCTTCTACGCGCTGATGCTGTGGGGAACACTGGCGGCACTGACTGGAGTCATTCACAATTTCTGGTTGCTTGCAGTCGATCGCCTGCTGCTGGGCGTGGCTGAGAGCTTGATCTTTCCTGCGATGCTGTTACTGCTGACGCGCTGGTTTACGCGGGCGGAGCGTTCGCGAGCAAATACAATATTGATTCTGGGAAATCCGACGACGGTGCTTTGGATGTCGGCGATCACGGGATATCTGATCCACGCGTTTGGGTGGCAGATGACGTTTGTGTTGGAAGGCGTGCCATCAATCGTGTGGGCGTTTATCTGGTTTGCAGTGGTGCGCGATAGTCCGGAGAAGGCGAAGTGGATGAGCCCGGAGGCGAGCGCTTACCTGACTGGCCAACTTGCTGCGGAGCAGGCGGGGCTGCCAACGATCGAGGGTGTCGGCAAGGCGTTGGTGCGGCCGGAGGTGGTGTCGCTGACGTTGGTGCACTTCTTCTGGAGCGTGGGGCTGTACGGCTTTATTTTGTGGCTGCCAACGATTATTCGCGCAGGCAGCGCGGTGGGGATCGAGGCGACAGGACTGCTGAGTGCGATTCCATATTTGCTGGCTGTAGTGATGATGCTGGTGGTGGGGTATTTGTCGGACAAGACGCTGCGGCGACGGGTATGGGTATGGCCGTTTCTGATTTTCTCGGCCGTGGCGCTGCTGGGTTCCTATACATTTGCGGCGCATAGTTTCTGGGTCGCCTACGGCTTCCTGATTCTGGCGGGTGGCTCAATGTATGCGTCCTATGGGCCGTTCTTCGCAATTATTCCGGAGGTTGTGCCGCGCAATGTAACGGCGGAGGTAATGGCACTGGTGAGCAGCGCAAGCGCGCTGGGGGCTTTTCTGGGCGCGTGGGTGGTGGGGGAGTTGCAGGCGCGGACGGGAAACTCGCGCGCAGGATTTTTGTTGATGTCGATGTCGCTGATTGCTGCGGGATTGGTGATGCTGTTTGGGCCGGGGCTGAGTGGTTCGGCTAAGGTGGTAGATGATAGTGACGGTGCGAAGCCTGAGATTCAGGGGAATGAGATCTAGCGAGTAGGGATTAATGATTGCGGCGATTGATGTTTTAGAGAGTGCGGGGTTTGATCACGGAGCGGTGAAGACACATGCCGCAGGGCCGCAAGGTGCGCTGCCGATTACTGCAGAGATGCTGGTGGCGCTGCCCTCGGGAAATTTGTTTGGACTGAGCCAGAATGCGGGTATGGGGTGGGATCCTACTCGACTGCTGGATCCGGAGTTTCTGATTTTGAGCACGCATGGGGGCATGCGCGCGGCGGACGGCACTCCGATTGCGCTGGGGTTTCATACGGGGCATTGGGAGGTGGGACTGCTGGTGGCGGAGGCGGCACGGGAGTTGCGCAAGCAGCGATGCGTTCCCTTTGCCGGGGCCTGCACGGACCCGTGTGATGGACGGACACAAGGGACTGAGGGGATGTTCGATTCCCTGCCCTTTCGGAATGATGCCGCGATTGTTCTTCGGCGGCTGATGCGCTCTCTGCCTACGCGCAAGGGCGTGATTGGCGTTGCGACGTGCGACAAGGGGCTGCCGGCGATGATGATGGCGCTGGCCTCATCAGGCAGGATGCCGAGCATTCTGGTGCCGGGCGGCGTGACGCTGCTGCCTGAGGACGGCGAGGATGCGGGCAAGGTGCAGACGATTGGAGCGCGCTTCGCACAGAAGCAGATCACACTGGAGTATGCGGCGGATATAGGTTGCCGCGCGTGTGCTTCGCCGGGCGGAGGCTGTCAGTTTCTGGGAACTGCCGCGACGTCGCAGGTAGTAGCTGAGGCACTGGGGCTGGCGCTGCCGCATACGGCGCTGGGGCCGTCGGGGCAGCCTATCTGGATGGATGCTGCGACACGGTCGGCGCGGGCAATACTCCGCATGCACCAGATGGGCGTGGGCACCGCAGACGTGCTGACGGAGGCTGCGATTCAGAATGCGATGGTGGTGCATGCGGCTTTTGGTGGGTCGACGAATCTGCTGCTGCATGTGCCTGCGATTGCTCATGCGGCTGGGTTGCGGCGACCTTCGGCGGCGGACTGGGCGGAGGTAAACCGGAACGTTCCGCGATTAGTGGATGCACTGCCAAATGGGCCACAACAGTTTGCAACGGTGCAGGTATTTTTGGCGGGCGGGGTGCCGGAGGTGATGCTGCATCTGCGGCGCGCAGGGCTGCTGGATACGGGCGTAAAGACTGTGACGGGCGAGACCCTGGATGAGAGCCTGAACTGGTGGGAGCAGAGTGCGCGGCGGCGCGAGTTGAAGGAGCAGTTGCTGGCGCAGGATGGGATCGATGCGGATGATGTGATCATGGCTCCGGACGTTGCACGAAGTCGTGGGCTGACGTCAACGGTGTGTTTTCCGGTGGGCAACCTGGCGCCGGAGGGCTGCGTGATTAAGAGCACGGCGATTGATCCATCACTAATCGATGCGAATGAAGTTTACCGGCATCGCGGGCCAGCGCGGGTGTTCATCACCGAGTCGGCGGCAATTCAGGCGTTGAAGGCCGGCACAGTGCTCGAAGGTGATGTGATGGTGCTGATCTGCGGGGGCCCTGCTGGTGCGGGGATGCAGGAGATCTATCAAATCACCTCTGCGTTGAAGCAGTTGCCGCATTGCAAGCATGTGGCAGTGCTGACGGACGCGCGGTTCAGTGGAGTGTCGACTGGGGCATGCCTGGGACATATCTCACCGGAGGCGATTGCAGGGGGGCCGATTGGACGGATTCTGGATGGCGATGAGATTGAGATTGTGATCGACCGCAAAGCACTGGTGGGCAGCGTCGATCTGGTGGGCGAGGCGGGTGAGAGCTTCAGCGCGGGAGAAGGCGCGAGGCGATTGGCGGCACGGTCTCCGCGACCTGATCTGGCGGCACATCCGGCTCTGCCAGACGATACGCGGCTGTGGGCTGCGCTGGTGCAGGCCAGCGGTGGGGTGTGGGGCGGATGCGTGTATGACACAGACATGATTCTTGCCCAGCTCGAACGCGGCAAAGTGAGTTGAAGTTAGATAGAAATTGATGTTAGGAGAGGAGTTTGAACAGGTGAGACTTTACCGGACACAGAACGGGAACTACATTGCAAATGAGGGCGCGCACTACCGCGTCGAAGACAGCTCATGGGATGGCCTGGTAACTCGTGAGGACTTATACGACTACTGCCGCTCGGTAGTGGAGCGAGGCGTCGTTGCGCATGACTTTTCCGAAGCTGCGATTTTAGCGCCGATCGAAAGCCAAGAGGTTTGGGCTGCGGGCGTAACGTACTACCGCAGCCGTAGTGCACGGATTGAGGAGTCGAAGGATGCAGGCGGTGGAGACTTCTATGATCGTGTGTACTCGGCTCCGCGGCCTGAGCTGTTCTTCAAGGCGACGGGGCGACGCGTGGTTGGTCCCAACGGTAAGGTAAAGATTCGCAGCGATGCAACGTGGTCTGTTCCGGAGCCGGAGATGACTCTGCTGATCAGCCCCAAGGGCAGAATCCTTGGCTATACCGCCGGCAACGATATGAGCTCTCGGGATATCGAAGGGGAAAATCCGCTGTACCTTCCGCAGGCAAAGGTCTATGACGCGAGTTGCGCGCTTGGTCCCTGCATCTTCGTGAGCCGCAGCGCTCTGCCGGTTGAGACTGGCATCGCAATTGAGATTGTGCGAGATGGGGCGATTGCTTTTTCCGGGGCGACTTCTCTAGCGGAATTGAAGCGTGAGCCTGAGGTACTGGTGAGCTATCTGTATCGCGATAACAGCTTTCCCCAAGGATGTTTTCTAATGACGGGCACAGGCGTTGTGCCACCGGATTCGTTTACGCTGGCGAGTGGCGATGAGATTCGGATCACCATCGATCAGATTGGGACGTTGACGAACACAGTAGCTTAAAAGATGAAGGCCCGACATCGATGAAATATCGGATGGCGGGCCTCTTCTTGTTAAGCGCACAAATCAGATTTTGAGTTCCCATCCCTTTTCATACTCGCGGGTTCTCATCTGCTGGGCCTTGGGGTCGTCGAGGATATGACCTGTCTTCTGATTGAGCTTGAGTTCCCGATTCAGCTCCCATGCGATGTTGGAAAGTTGCAGCATGGTGACGGATACGTTGCCGACCTCGATGGGGGCGTGAAGCTTCTGGCCGGATTGAATGCCGGCGATGAAGTTTGCGAAGTGCAGGTCGGTCATGGAATCTCGGCCGGTAAGGTCGGCTGAGGATGTCTTCGCCGTATTGACCTTGAACTCGTCTGACTTCTTGCCGCTATGGTCGTAGACCTCGTAACCGTCGCGATCGATCAGGACTGAGCCATTGGTTCCCATGATGACGGAGCCACGTTCGCGGTCGTAGAGCCTCATGCCCTGGCAGCTACGGCCATCCCAGGAGATCATCTTGTCGTCATACTCGAAGCTGGTGACCAGCGTGTCGTAGAACTGCCAGTCGTCCTTGAATTGATAGCGGCCACCGGATGCGGTGACGGTCTTGGGGAAATCGACGCCCAGCGCCCAGCGGCAGACATCCACTTCGTGGGTTCCGTTGTTAAGGCTTTCGCCGGTGCCATAGAGCTTGAACCAATGCCAGTTGTAGGGGTGGACGTTGTCCTTATACGCACGGCGTGGGGCCGGCCCCTGCCAGAGTTCCCAGTCCAGAGTTGCAGGGACGGGAATCTCTTTACCGATGCCAATGGACTTACGGTTGTTCACATACCAAGCTTTGGCGAAGTAGGCGCGACCGATAAGTCCGTTGTGAATCTTGTCGATAATCTCGATGGTGTGGGGCGACGAGCGCTGCTGGCTGCCCATCTGGACAAGCTTTCCATATTTATCCCTGGCCTGGACAAGCAACTCTCCCTCGTGGGGATTGTGGCTGCAGGGCTTCTCCACGTAGACGTTTTTGCCGGCTTGCAGACCAGCAATGGCCATGGGGGTATGCCAATGCTCTGGAGTAGCGACAGTAATGGCATCGACATCCTTCGACTGCAGCATCTTGCGGAAGTCCTTGTCGGTGGTAGGGGTATAGCCCAACTCCTTTTGGACTGCTCCCGCGTACTTCTGGAGGATGGTGCTGTCCACATCAACGACGTGGGTGATCCTGGAGGTCTTCTGATTCGCCTTCAGCGCAGAGAGGTGGGCATAGGCGCGACCGTTGAGTCCGATAATCGCGAAGTTGACGCGATCATTTGCTCCAAGAATCTGGGCGTAGCTCTTAGCTGTTGATCCAATGGCTAAGCCTGCAGACCCAACCGCAAGCGTATCGAGAAATTGACGTCGAGAAATCACAGTTCACCCCTTAGTAGGCACTCCGAATTAGCAGCCACGGGGCCGCCCGCCGATTCTATTGGTTTTGAGCAGGGTTGGATAGTGGCAGACGTGGTTTTTTGCATCTTTGTCTATAGATTGTTCGCACTTAGGCATAATTCCTGCCTTTGACTTTTCGCAAGGCAAAGGCAGGCAAGGGGGCTAGGTCCTGACTAGCTATACGGAACTACACGCTGGCGCTGCTCGCCAAGTCCGTCAATACCCAGATAAATGGAGTTGCCCGGGCGCAGATAGACTGGGGGCTTCTGGCCGAGTCCTACTCCCGGAGGCGTTCCGGTAGAGATAATGTCGCCCGGCTGGAGGCTCATGAACTGGCTGACATAGCTGACCAGATGAGCGACTCCGAAGACCATCGTCGCTGTGGAGCCTCTCTGGAATTGGCGGCCATCCACCTCAAGCCAGAGTGTCAAGGCTTGAGGATCGGGGACTTCGTCGCTGGTCACGAGCCATGGACCGATAGGGCCAAACGTATCTGCGCTCTTGCCTTTGACCCATTGGCCGGTACCCTCTAGCTGGAAGGCACGCTCAGAGAGATCGTTGACTACGCAGTATCCGGCGACGTGTGAGAGCGCCTCCGCCTGGGTGACGTACTTCGCTGGCTTCCCGATGACGACGCCGAGCTCAACTTCCCAGTCGGTCTTCTCGGCTCCACGAGGAATGACGACGTCATCATTCGGTCCGCAGATGGCGGAGGTCGCTTTCATGAACATGACCGGTTCTTTGGGGACATCCATGCCTGACTCAGCGGCATGGTCTGAGTAATTAAGTCCTATGCAGATGAACTTTCCTACCTGGGCGACACAAGGGCCAATGCGAGGGTCGCCTTCAACCAGTGGCAGGTGAGTTGGGTCTAGCTTTTGCAACCGCTGCAAAGACTCCGGCAGCAGGATGGAACCAGTAATGTCGGGAATATGCTCCGACAGGTCACGCAGGGTACCATCCGGGGCCAGAATGCCTGGCTTCTCCTGGCCCGCTGCGCCATATCGAACTAACTTCATAGATTTCTTCCTCCAGCGATGATCGTATCGAACTACACAACCACGTTAGCACCGACATACATGCAACCGTTAGACGGTGCCTTCGCTGAGGAACAATGCTACTGCGCTGCGCAGTCGAGCGGCATTTCCGTCGTAAGTTGGCCGGAGGATGGGCATTCTGGAGATGGAGTTTTTCTTCATCTCGGCTTCGACGATTGGCCCGAAGGTGTGCCACAGGGCGGTGACATCGCCGACCACGACGATCTCACTGGGAGCGAGCGCGGAAGCGATCATGCGAATTCCACGGCCGAGATGATGTGCCATGGTTGAAAGTGCATCGACCGCTGCTTTGTCTCCGTTCTGGGCAAGCTTTAGCAGGTGGGCAAAAGTCGGCTTGGGCGCAGATGGCGCAAGCTCTTTGTAATATCGAAGAGCTGCTCGGTTCGACGCAAGGGTCTCCCAGCATCCGTAGTTCCCGCAGGCGCACAGCGGTCCGCCTGGCTCGAGTTCCACGTGGCCGAACTCTCCCGCCATACCGCTGTCACCACGCAGGAGCTGTCCGTTGGCAAATATCCCCGTGCCTATTCCCTCTGACACGTTGACGACGACGAGGTCATGCATGCGGTCACTATCGCCGAACCAGACTTCGGCGAGCGCGCAGGCGTTCGCAACGTTATCCATCTCGACGCGCAAGCCAGTGGCACGCTGGATTCGGGACTTGATACTCAGAACTGGCCATTTGAGGTTGGGGGCAAAGATCAATTTCTGGAGTTGAAGGTCCGTACGTCCTGGCAGGCAGATGCCAATGCCATCAAAAGTCCTGGTCTTGTGCGCTGCCATCATCTTGCGAATCCCGGCAACAATAGCTGTCAGCGCCTTCTTCGCATCCTGCGGAACAACGATGACATTTTGAGCCACAATCTTCCCGCCAAGATCGGCAACCGCCACCGTTGTTTGCGTGGGATGAATATCCAACGCAATGATAGCTCGCTGGTCATTCAGTTGGATCAATGTGGGCCTGCGGCCGCGCGGGAGATGACCTACGGCACCTTCCAGTATCCACCGGTCAGCGATAAGTTCCTCGACGATCAAGGATACGGTGCTGCGCTGCAACCCGCTCAGCCTTGCGAGATCCGCGCGCGAGATGGGTTGTCGCGTGCGGATGAGATTGAACAGGAGATTGCGATTAATCCGCCGAGGGGTTTTATTCGAGGCGGATTGCTTTTCGGTAAGAGGAAAGCGATGCATAGAAGGTCTAATTTACCACTTAGCCTAAGTCACTCTCCCAATCAAGTTGACGAGTACTCCTACTCACTGGGCGGATCTGTCAGCTTTGCAGCCTTTCTATCAGCTTGGTTTTGTTACAAATACCCGTACCCAATCTATAGCTTTGGTGCCCTATTCTTGTAACCGCGAAACAAACACACTATAAGAGTCTCGATACGAGGTTAGGACGAAATCTCTAACTCCTGCTTCTCCTTGAGGGACTGGATTGCGTCTAATAAGGCCAGCGCAGTGCCTAGCCCGGATTTACATCAGCGATCGGCTGCTGGCTAGTGCGAATGCAATTGATTAGCTGCATCGTTGAGACATGGCTGTGCGATCACGAAACATCCATAGGCTTGGCTAATACAGCCTGAATTGCGCAAGTCGATGCAATCGTTATGCGATCGCCGCATCTTTCAGAGCCTGCTTCATACCAGTCCAACTGATGCGGCTGGACTCTTCCGGGGTGGCCGCGCCGTGCCAATGGGTCTCCAAACTAACGGCGTCGCGATAGCCACTGTTCTTGAGCGCTTTGAATTGAGCGGTCCAATCAATAAGGCCTGTGCCAACCGGCGACCAGGCGATCTTGCCGTCCGCGGCCTGAACCGCATTCTTGACGTGGCAGTGGCGAATCCGATGCTTCGGAAGGAGTTGCCAGGCTGCAGGAAAGGCGTCCAATTCACCACGCATCACTGCATTGGCGGGGTCCCAGTTCAACACGAAGTGCGGGGACGGTACGGCGGCGAGCGTTGCAGCAGCCTCCCGCCCGGTAGCGGTGTTGCACTCGAACTCATTCTCCAGCACCAGCAGAACTCCCTGCTTGCCGCACGTCTCCGCCGCTTCTCGAAGCTTGGCATTGATTGCGGCTCTGTATGGAGCGACATCATCCACTCGCCAGAAGTCGAAGCAGCGCACCTTGTCCGTCTTGAACTGCTTGGCGAGCGCTATGCTGCGGGCCAGTACTGCGTCCTGCTGCCTGAAGGTCTCGGCCGCGGTAATGGACTTGGTCGATGCAGCGTGCTGCGTTGGGGGAGCATCGGGCCAATCCACCTTGAAGAGCGGACTGGCGATGTCTGTTACGCGGAGGCTGTATTTATTCAGGATTTTGAGAGCGTCAGAGATCTCAGCGTCCGTTAGATCCTGCAGGCTCTTCTTCCACATGCTGCGAAGCTCTACCCATTGGAGACCGAACTCCTTTGACGCAACTGAGCACGCATGGTCGAAATCCGGGGATATCTCATCGGTGATGACAGCAACCTTGAAGGGTGAGTGAGCCGCCGCCAGCGCAGTAGTTGGGAATGACGCATAGGAAGCAGCTGCTACGCCTGCTCCAACCAAGAAACGACGCCGTGAAACCTGTTGCATCCGTACCCTTCTTTCCTATTCGCTGCTCCGGAAAATTACTACGGGAGCAGGTGAATTTAGACTACGAGGCCGGTCACGACGAACACAACGTGACCGGCCTGTTTTCGAATCAGATCGACCGACGGATTAGAAGCTGATCCGGGCCGATGCCTGGAGAGAACGGCCGCCGCCGATTCCATTCACGCTGCCCTGACCACTGCCCAACGTACCTGTTACCTGACCAAAGTTGGTGGCTGAAATGCTACCGCTATTGGGATTGTTGAACTGCGGAGTGTTGCTCAACTGGAAGGCCTCAATACGGGTCTCCAACGCAGCTTCACGGAAGATGTTGAAGCTCTTGAAGAGCGACACATTGTCCTGAATGTATCCAGGTCCGCGGAACTGATTTCTTCCAGTATTACCGAGTTGGCAAGGAGATACAGTGCAACCTGCAGGCTGTGAAAATGCTGTTGGATCGAACCAACGGGTGCTCGAGCCGATACCATGCGTCACTTTGTAGGGGCCTGAGAGGTTGGCTGTCTGGGCGGTTCCAGGCGTGTTGAGTGTGCCGCCATTTGCGCTGACGGTAAAGGGAGTTCCAGAGACTACCGAGACGATTCCCGACAGCTTCCAACCACCAAGAGCCTGGGCACCGATACCCGAACTAAGGTGAGCATGACCTCGTCCGAACGGGAGTTCGTAGGTAAAGCTCTGTTCGTAGTTGAGTGCGCGGTCAAAGTCGAGCGGAGCATAGTTCCTGCGCGTGTTGATGAAGAAGGTCAACCCCCCGTCATCGCCATTGACATAGCCCATAGCTTTGCCCCAGGTAAAGGCAGTGGTAAAGGCGAGGCCCTTTGTCATTCTGCGAGTCAGTTGAGCCTGTAGCGACTGGTAGTTCGACGAGAAGGGTAGATAGAGAACATTGGTTGCTGCCGTGCGATGCAGGTTAGAGGGGCAGCCTACGCAGTTGTATTCAGGATCCGATGCTGCACCACCACCATAGGTGCTGGGTAGATTGATGTTCTGGTTGCCTGCGATATCTACACCGTGATTGGCAACGTAAGCAAGCTGCAGCGAGGTGCTGCCAGGCAGCGCCTGCTGGATGGCAACATTCCACGATTCAGCATAAGGGTTCTTATAGTTCAACGGAATGACGTTGTATGACTGAGCTACAAGCGCTGAGGTATTGGTTGGGATGAGGCCGTTCGCTGGAACCGCAACGGGCACTGGTGCGGGGAACCCAGCCTGAAACGATGCAGTGGTTACGCCATCACCAAGTACTGCCGGAGTGTACGGAGACGATCCGGACAGCCCGTAACTATTGTTGGCACGGATCGGATAGTTGTACGCATAGTTGTTATCCGGGTAGGGGGTGTAACTGATACCGAATCCGCCTCGGATGACAGTGTTGTCCGTGACACGATACGAGAAGCCGGTACGAGGAGCGAAGTAGCGATACCGCGTCTGCATGCCGAGGTTAGCCGGATTGGTACCGATACCGGCTTCGACAAGCTGGTTGTTGGCTGGATCATAGTTAGAGAAGCCGCCTGCGACCTTTGGTGTTGCAGGGGGATAGAAGTCCCAGCGAACACCGAGGTCAACCGTCAACTTCGAAGTTGCCTGCCACTTATCGGCAGCGTAGGCGAAGAACCACCACTGACGATAGGCCGGGAAGAAGGTGTTGAGGTCGCGGCCAGTCGAACTAGGCAGATCGAACAAAAAGCTGGCAACGTTATTTGCAAGGTTCGTAGAGGCTCCGGCCTCAGAGGTTTGCACGTCGGCGAAGTTGAATACTCCGCGTGGGCTGAATGTCTGATCCTGCAGAAGATCGTCACGGACGCGACGGAGGTCAGCACCGAACTTAAACGTGTGATTGTGGAGAACCTTTGTCCAGTTATTGACAAAGTCAATATTGGATTCGGCGCGAATCCACGGCACGGAAGCCGAATAGCCGATGAGCGGGCCGGAGAAGGGACCGTTTAAGTTAATGGCAACCTGGCCTGAAGTGAAGGGCTGCCCAGCGATGTTTACACCGGGAATACCCAGGGTTGTCGCGTCGCTGGTGCCATAGTCGCTGGGCTGTGCATTGTTGCGCAGGTGGGCGACGCCGACTCGTACCTCAGTAAATAGACTCTGAGAGAAGACATGCTCGTAGTTGATACCGGTGCTGTAGGCCTTCTGATCACCGGTACCCTCAAAACCACCACCCGCCGGGCCACCCAGAAAAGCTCCAAAGGAGGGAGCCTGAAAGGTAAGGACGCGCTGGAAGCTGAACCGTCCGCTAAGGTGGTTCCGTTCATTCAGAGCAAAGTCGACCTTGGTGTCGAAGCTATCGGTCGTCTTGGTGAAGGGCAGTGCGCTCACGTAGTTATTCGCTGGGTTATTCAGCGGTTTTGTGGCATCCAAGGTTCCATTGGTGGCAGCTGCTGCCCCTACCTTCTGGAGAATGGCGAGCGAGACGGGATTGACCTTGCTGATGGGGATCAGGTTGTTGGCGTAGGGCGTGCGGGGATGAGCCGTCGTGCCATCTCCGGTTGATGGGTCAAACACCTGTCCAACCCTGATGCCAGCCGAGTTGGCGGCTCCAAGTGCCGCGCCGAGGTCAATGAAGCCATTTGCGTTAGGCGTGTAGTAGCGCGGATCAGGAATGGTGAACGTGCTGGTGACTTTTTCATGATCCGACGTCCGGAGATAGTCGCCAAAGAAGAACAACTTATCTTTCCAGATTGGGCCACCGATGCTGCCACCGAAGTAGTTGTAGGAGAGATGTCCGAGAGGACCACCAAAGTAGGAACGAGCATTGACGGCGTTGTTCTGAATGAACTCGAAGGCTGAACCGTGATAGGCATTGGTGCCGGACTTCAGAGTGACGTTCGTGACGGCACCTGTTGCGCGGCCGAGCTCGGCCTCAAAGTTATTGGTCGATATATCGACTGACTGAATGGCGTCTGCGGGAGGAATGATGATCTGCAGCAGGCCTGTGCGCTCATCGTCGTCGATACCTTCGATCTGGTACAGATTGCCCATGCGGGGAAGACCGTTTGCCTCAGTCTGAAGCGCACTTTGGGCGTTGAAGAACTGCGAGTGCTGGAAGACTGCCGGAGCCGTTCCTGGGACGAGGTTGAGGAGCGACTGAAAGTTTCGGTTGGTGCCAAGAGGTAGATCGGCAACCTGAGCGGCTTCGATCTTGGTGCTGATATCGGCACGATCTGTCTGGAGAAGAGCTGGCGCGGTAGTAACCAGCACGGTTTCAGTGACACTGCCGGTGGCTAGATTGAGATCAACACGGGTGGAGGAGTTAAGGAGAAGATCGACATTCTGATGGGTCTCCTTCTTGAATCCGGCGGCTTCCGCTGTGACGCTGTAAGTGCCGGGCTGCAGATCGGGAAATGTGTAATTACCGCTGGCGTTGGTAGCCGCCTGATGGATAGCGCCAGTGGCCGCGTCAACCGCCGTAATTTTCGCATTGCTAACGGCTGCACCGGTACTGTCCTGAACTGTGCCCAGCAGCGTTGCGCTAACGGCCTGTCCTAGAGATGAGAGAGATGAAGCAAGCAAAAGAACAAAAGCGATGGAACAGAATATTTTGCGCAAGAACACGTAGATCCTCCTGAGAAAGGGCCAGCACACCGACCGTCAAAGACTATTGTTTGAAGTGCGAACTAAACACTAGCAGGGCGCATTCAAATTAGTCAACAGAAATCAGGAGGGAATAAAGACAAGGTAACCTCTCCGCTCGCAGGTGGTCTATCCACCTAAGCAGAGAAGCTGGATGGCAGGATCCATGGATTTACAAATATTCAGATTCTTTTGCAGTTTTTTGCGGCGATTTGAAGGAAAGAAGGAGGATGCAGGGAGCTATTGAATAATCTGGCCGGATTCGATCCGGCCAAGTGGTACGACCTTATGCCTCGCTAGAGAAGCGAGGTCTGATAGCGCTATCGCGGGTACGGCAGGTCGAGCAACCAGCCTTGTGCTCCAGAAAAGCGCTGGCCGCTGTCCGGCGGTCCTTCTGTGCCTTCTGGAAACGTTGATCCCGAACCAGAAACGAAACAGCTGAATCACTCATGACTTTCTCAGCTTCCGCGAGATTACGAACAGCGGTCTCGAAGATACGTTTCAGGTCTTTACCGGACGGACAGAGCATAGCTGCAAGTTTATCAACCATATTGCCAGCACGGCAGAGAAATTACGGGGCATTCCTAAATGAAGCCGTTGCAACTAGGGGAGATGCAATCTCCCTAAAGGGAAAGCAGCAATGGCTGATGTGTCCTTACACGTGCATCTCTGTCTCTGCCGGTGGGGTCGGGGCTGCGCTCTGTTGGGATTGGAAGCACTGCCGGCACAGTACGGGACGACCGTTGGTGGGCTTGAACGGAAGTATTGTTTCAACATTGCACTTTGAACAGATGGCGCGAGTCTCCGTACGCCGGAAGCTCATGACCTGAGGAGCAGCAGCACCTTGCTGAACCCTCTTACCCATTCGTTTGAGCCTGCAAACTTTACAGTGCCTGGGATCATTGCGAAACTGCTTGTCGAAGAAGAACAACTGTTCCCCGGCACTGAAGATAAACTCGCCATTGCAATCGGCACAGGTCAAGATTCTGTCTACATATTCCATGTCGTTATCCGCCTTCCTTCGAAGTGAGGCATGTCATCCAGGTTGGAACCGAATTCTAGTTAGCTGCAGTCGTCTAAGCCTGTTCTTGCAGGACGCGCCTGATTCATTGAGGATCAGGATGAGGTGCTTTGAAGCTGCTGCGTGTTCGCGGGGCGAGTCACATCGTCAGCTTGCGGCCCTTTGTCGCCCTGAATGATGTCGAAGAGTACTTCTTCTCCCTCTTTCAAGCTCTTATAACCTTCTTCCTTAATAGAGCTGAAATGAACGAAGACGTCTTCGCCATCATCGCGTCCAAGAAAGCCATAACCCTTGACGTTGCTAAACCACTTCACCGTTCCTCTGTACTGTTGTCCCATAATGTCTACCTTTCAATGAGTTCCCTGAGATGATGCTTGCGGTCAGTTGATGGGTCCAGCGCGACGGATGTTCAACTGAGGATGGAGCTAACGGATATGCCGATCGTGAGCAGGACTGCTGCTTTATAGACGCTCGTTCGTTGGCGCAACATTCGTTCTTCAACGGAGGGTATTCGGTCATTGGTGAACTGAGACTTCTCCGCGAGCAGCTCCAGGAATAGAACCGCCACGACAATGAATGCAAAGAAGCCGACAGTCAGTAGAAAGGCAATGCGATCGTCAGACATGTTTTTCTCCTCTTCCTCGTAGGCCCTGAGGAACCCAGCAACGATCTGCTGGTTTATACCCAAACAGGCTGACCTCAAGATTCCGAATCTCATCCTCGTGAAGATTTTTTCTTCAAAGAAAGGATATTTAGAACCAGCGACTTTGCATGTAATATGGATCACCAACCTTGGCGATTATGGTCACCCGGCAGTTGCTTGAAAATCAGCTTCATGGAGATAGTGTTTCGCGCGGCAGAATCGTTTCAAAAAATCCACAAGGCGTGAACATTTTCTGGCGGAGTTCCGGGAGGGTCACTCAAGTAAATTTCCCAACCTGCGCTGAGATCTTTTGCTTTAGGGATACCGCTAGGCGGAGGGTCGTTTTATGCTGGCATATACACTTCTGCTAGTAGATAGGAAAGGCTGTTCGTGAACTTCGAAACATTCGATGCGTCCTATGTCAGCAGGCTTCGATCGGGGGATCCGCCGACGGAACAGCACTTTGTGGGGTATTTCACCGAGTTGATCACGCTGAAGCTGCGGTCGAAACTACACGCGCCAGAGATGATCGATGACGTACGGCAGGAAACTTTTTCACGCACGCTCTCACTGATACGAAGCGATGGAGGACTCCGGCATGCGGAACGATTAGGACCGCTAGTGAATTCAATCTGCAACCATGTACTAATGGAGCAATATCGGGCCTCCGGCCGCGTTGACGGGCTGGAGGAGGAGACGGCGGCACTTCTGGTAGACCACAGACCAGACGCTCTGAATGAAGTCCTATCGGAAGATAGCCGGATGGTCGTAAAGCAGGTTCTCAATGCTTTGAATGAGCGTGACCGAAGGCTGCTGCGGGCAGTGTTCCTGGAAGAGCGAAATAAAGATGAGGTATGCCGTGAGTTGGGGGTCGAACGCGAGTACTTGAGGGTGCTGCTCCATCGCGCCAAGGGCTCATTTCGAACCATGTACATCAAGCGCGTAGGCACGAACCAGTATTAGTCATTGGCCGCGACACAATGAAAACTTTTCTGAAATGAAACGAATAGCACACGCCAGGCACTATTTTAACTAGCGGTAGTAATACGTAGAGGTTTCTTCGATGAATCACTCAGATGCAGTGAGAGAGATGGCCGTAGAGCGTTACCTGCTTGGAGAATTGAGCGGGGCGACGCTGGACAGATTCGAAGAGCACCTCTTCGAATGTCAGGAGTGTACGGGTAAGTTGAAAGCTGGCGTCGCATTTATTGAGGCTACCCGAGTCGAGTTGAGCAATCCGCTGGGCATTCCTTCCTCCAAAGCAGATCCGGTAGCGAGTTGGTTCAACAAGTTGCTGGCTCCCTGGGTTCTAGGGCCGGCGTTGGCGGCATGCCTGCTGGTAATTGCCACACAGACTCTGGTGCTGATGCCCCGAATGCGGCAAGAGTTGGCGCAGGCACAGACTCCTGCAGTTCTAAATAATCTGGTGCTGGCGAGCGCGGGAGCCCGTGGCGATGGCGTGCCAGAGATTACCGCGCCGCAGCATGGGTCATTCCTACTCTCGGTCGACTTTCCCGGACGAACTGGGTTTACCAGCTATGAGTGTTCGCTTTATTCGCCGTCGGGAAGGCTGGTTTGGCAGACGGCGATTACTCCCCAGCAAGCCGCCGATGCGGTACTGATACGTGTTCCTGCCGACATAACGACGGACGGACTGAACACGCTGCTCATTCAAGGGTCAACGTCCAATGCGAGTTCTAATGCTAAGCTGGTTGACCTTACTCGGTACGCATTCCAAGTGAAGATTCAGTAGTAGTTGTCGATCCGCAAATTAAACCGATACGAAAAGTGGAGAACGCATGAACGCCAGCACAACGAGACAGTTTTACTATCACTCGGATGCCAGCCCTTTGGGCGGCCGTTTGACCCACCCATTCGAAACCATCATCAGTACCGCAGCCTCTTCGTCACTGGCGCAGGCCGGTGGCCTGGTTAGCTCAAGCCTTGACTCTTACCGACTCGATCCCATCGTCTCGGTTGAAAGAGCCTACTCCCACATCTCGGGCGCAGTGGACAAAGCTACTGGAAACTGGACGACCCTGACCACCGCCGTCGTAGAGAACTTGAATGTTCTGGAGGTCGTTACGGCGGACCGTATCGTGTCGCGTCTCGCGGTCGAGCATCCCTTGGTGGGCTACACCCCCAAAGTCTCATTTATCGGAGTCCAGTTCATCAATCTTCGGATTAATGGGCATACGATCCATCCGAAACTGAACCTCGACATTCTCAACGTCGACGGAGGAAGGTTTCCCGACCGGCCATTTACCCGGAATGAGAACTTTCTCCAGAAGGCTACCGCCCAGAGCCGTAGAATTGCGGAAGCGAAAGATGCTCCGGAATGGCTCAAGGCAAGGTACGGCTGGGTTCAGTCAGCAGAGGAACGCGAGAAGCGAGGGTACGTCCTATGCTCCCTGGTAGAAGAGTTGCAGGGAGTCGGGGACGCAAGCTCCATTGGCCACGTCATCTCTGTTCCCGACCTGGGCAATATCTTTCTTGGCGAACTGACACTCGATCACAACTCTTACAAGCTGACGATGATGCGGATCGAGATGGGGTGCATCGCCACAGGCGATCTGAGCTTTGGAACCGCGGACTCCAATGGGGTTGGCGTACCGTAACGATCGGAAGTCTTCTGTTGATGGCGTGCACGGGCTGCCGGCGTACGCCGCAAGCAGACCCAAAAGCGGTGTATGTGCAGATAGAAAAGGAATTTCTTTCTGGAGAACTCTCCCAGGCAGGAAGTCACTCTGAAGCAGCGTACCAACAGTTCAAAGCAAGCCGCCCGGAATGGGCGGCTTCGTTTCGCCTCGAATCGGCTAAGATCCTGATCTACCAGGGCAGGAGTAGCGAGGCCCTGGGCCCACTGCTGCAACCGCTTCCTGCGGATTCCTCTGCGGAGTCCCAAAAAAGACAAAAAGTACTGCTGTCTATTGCGCAAGCCCGGACGGGGTCTATCGAACAAGCCGCAAAGACTCTGTCGGAGGCGGAGCGTGGGTTCGCTGACGATTCTCTGCGGGCGGAGATTCTGATTGCGAAAGGAAACATAGACGTTGAGCGGGGAGATCTCGACGATGCTGACAGGGCATTTCAGGCTGCGCTGGTGGCGGCGCGCCGTAGCAACAATCGGTTTATTCAGACGCAACCTTCGCTAAATCTTGGACACGTAGCACTCCTCGAAGAGCACTACGAGGATGCGCTGGCAAACTTCAAGGAGTCGTCTGAATTAGCCAAGTCGATCGGCGCACAAATGATGCTTGAAAAAGCCTCCGGGGACATCGGGTGGGCCTATTACAAGCTTGGAGATTTTCAGCAATCGCTCACCTACTCCGAAGAAGCCGAGAGGCAGGCAGCTACATTGGGCGCCCCCAGTGATCAGGTCCACTGGCTGAACAACGCCGGTATGAGTGAGTACAGGTTGGGAGACCTGAACGCCGCACGGTCTTTTTACGAGCGAACACTGACTCTGGCTCAATCGATTCCGAATCAGGAAGAGATACTCGATGCCCATGTGAATCTTGGGTTTCTCCTATTGAGGGCTGGAGACCTGAATGCCGCCGAGGGCCACGCACGCGAAGCGATCCGAGTAGCATCCTTGAGCCAGAACAACTCGCAAAGGCTGGAGCCGAAGTTGTTGAGTGCTCTGCTACTGGTTGCCAGAGGGGATAAACCCGGAGCAACCAAGCTATTGCTCGAGCTTGAAGAGAGCACTACGAATTTTCCTTCCCTTCGCTGGGCGACGGAGAGCAATCTGGCCCAGATCTACTCCGAAACCGGCCAGTCCCGCGAAGCCGATCGCTGGTTCCGACGTGCGATCGATACATTTCATCAGCAACGGGAATCACTGACCAGTGTCGAATCGACGTTACCCTTTCTGGAGAATGGTGCCGATCTTTATGACAACTATATGGAGCACCTTATCCGCGAACACCGGACAGGCGAAGCCTTGAACGTGGTGGATGCAAGCCGCGCGGAGTCGCTATTGGACGGGCTAAAGTCATCGCCGATCAAGCAGGCCCTGCAGGCCTCGCAAGACGTACATGCCCGCTCGGTTGCTGCACGCATGCATGCGACTGTGCTGGTGTACTCTCTGCGGCCGAAGGTCTCGTACCTGTGGGCCATCACGGCTGGCCGGGAAGAGTTTTACGAGTTGCCGGGTCGTGAGACAATCTTGCCGCTGGTCCAGCAGCAGACGAAGGCGATCCTGGCCTCGAAGGATCTGCTGGCCCAGAAAGACTCGCCAGCGCAGGCGCTTTATAGCTACCTCGTACGCCCGGCGGAGAGTCTGATCCACCACGGGGAACGAGTGTTCATCGTTGGGGATGAAGGCCTGAACAACCTCAACTTCGAGACATTGATCGCCGGCGGGCAACAGCCGCATTACTGGATCGAAGACGTCACTATTACCAATGCGAAATCGCTGCGGCTGCTTTCCGCAAGGGTAGTCGTCAGGATGCGAGAGGCCGATCGGCGCATCCTGCTAATTGGCGATCCGGTCTATCGCAAAGATGAGTACGCGGAACTGGCAAATGCATCGTCAGAGGTTGCGAATATCGCCGGGCACTTCGATGCCAATCACCGCACGGTATTTACCGCGACAGAGGCATCACCCGCGGCCTATCAGGATGCCCAGCCTGGGCATTTCTCATATATCCACTTTGTGGCGCACGCAACGGCCAGTGTGACCAGCCCGCTTGATTCAGCGGTAGTGCTTTCGCGAGATCATGGCGAAGCAGGCGCTTACAAACTGTATGCTCGAGACGTTCTGAAGCAGGGCTTGCATGCCGATCTGGTGACGCTCTCGGCATGCTATGGATCGGGTCTGCGGGACTACTCGGGAGAGGGACTGGTGGGGCTGGCCTGGGCGTTTCTTCGCGCGGGTTCGCACGAAGTGATTGGTGCGATGTGGGAGGTCAGCGATGCCTCCACTCCCCAACTGATGGATCACCTCTACGGCGGATTGACTAAGGGTATCGAGCCAGACGAAGCACTACGCGCGGCGAAGCTCGCCATGATTCACGCAGGAGGGGTCTTTCGCAAACCGCTGTACTGGGCCCCGTTCCAGCTGTATGCCGGAGCGTAGCTGCTGCGACGAACAAACTACTTAACCTGGGATAGACCAAAACGGAAGCCCGACGCTGGAGGACGCCGGGCTTCACAGGTCGAGAACCAAGGAGGAGGACTCTGACAACCTGACATCGAAGATCAACTGCATCCGTCAAGCCGGTACGAGATAGTGGCTGTAGTCTTTATCGTCGTATCCCAGCGCTGACTATATTTGAAGGGATACGGGTAGCCGATTTGATCTCGCTACTATTTGAATAGTGCCGGAGATGTCTAAACCGTTACATCGATTCTAAAAATGATTGAGGTTGAGCTATTTACCCCAGATGCTATCCAAGAGTAGATATCTCGATCGATTCTTATCCGTCGCCGCCATAGGTTCCGGACCCAAGTGCATTACCTGCCAGCCGGATGAAGGTGAGTAGACTGGCCACTTAGCCAGATCCTGTCCGTTTGGATCCCCTGTACGAGCGAAGTTCGTCCAGTATTTCTGCATTTGCTCGCTTAGGCGATGGTCTTCTGTTCTCCAGGCAAAACCGTTGAGCAGATCGAGATCTCCAAAGACGTAAGGGATTTCCGAAGAGTGATACGCAGCCAGACCACCAGGATGATTGGGGTCAGCGGGCGGCGCAAGATCGAACCGGTAGCGATACACGGGCTGCTTGCCCGTGGTGACCTGCGCCTCAAGCCAACGCCAGGTGGAGTACGCGATAAACCGATCACCTGCGAGATCGGACGCCGACCGGACAGCCTCGGATTGATCCGTTGCTGGATAGAGCAGCAGCGCCTCGTTGGCGCGATCGCCGAACTGCTTTGTCACGTCGGACGCGAAAGACTCTGGCGTGGTCGTTGATGCGATACCGCCTTCGTCACGATTCCAGCCAGCCAACATGGGAACGTCATTCTGCCTTCCCGCCGCAAAGATTGCCGGGACACTCTCGGGCAGAAAGTAGCCATCCACATCTGGTCCGAAGCGAACCGAAGCGCCGTTCTCCGGCTTCTTCGTCGCCGCGTCCAGCAACTGCTGAGCAGGAATCGCGCGAAGCTGGTCGAGCGTTGTCGCGGAGAGCATGGATTGCGCGAACGCGGAATCTTTGGCAGCAACCTCCTTCAAGGGTGGGAATGACAGGCCACTGCTGTAGAGCGCACCACCGCTCTCGCCGATCACCCTCTGAAAGAGGCCTTTCGCCAGGGGTGAGGCCATCTGGGCGCTCACTGAGAACGAACCTGCACTCTCACCAAACAGGGTGACATTCGAGGGATCGCCGCCAAAAGCCTTGATGTTTTGCTGAACCCATTTCAGGGCCAACGACTGATCGAGCAGGCCGTAGTTGCCAGCAGCATTTTGTCCGGATTCGGCGGCGAGGGCATCGTGTGCAAAGAAGCCGAAGATGCCCAAACGGTAGTTCATGGTGACTACGATTACGCCATTCTTCGCAAGGTTTGCGCCGTCCTGCCGCGGCTCGGAGGTTCCTCCGGTGACGAAACCACCGCCGAAGATCCACACCATCACTGGCAGCTTGGCACCCCTGTCCTTCGCAGGGGTCCAGACATTCAGCGTGAGGCAATCCTCGCTGATACCCGGGTCGCGAAAGATCATGTCAGCATAAAGCTTGGGCTGCATGCAATGGGAGCCAAACTCTGTGGCCTGACGCACCCCTTTCCACTTCGCCGCGGGAACCGGAGGCTTCCAGCGCAGCACGCCTACAGGTGGCGTTGCATACGGGATGCCCAGAAATACTCGAACCGCGCCACTTGTTGTGCCTTCAACCTTACCCTGCTGAGTCTTGATCTCAAGAGCCCTATTCTCAGCTGCCGCAAGTTGAGTGGAAAAGACGATTGGAGCCGCCAATAATGCGGCAAACAGGGTTCTTAGACTTGGATTCATGATCTTCCGATTCATTGTTTGTTCGATACGCTCCGCGTGTGACAGTGTACTCTTTCGAAGCCCGAAGCATTCGTCTTGTACGAAGCTATACTGCCTCGGACTAAGGCAGGCAGTAAATTACTTATAGCGAATCAGAACAAATTTTCCTGTACTCAGTTACAGGTGGTAAGCGGAGAGATTGCGATGGAGCATGCAGTGCAGTTCGCGTCATACCCAAGTCTGCGCGACAAGGTGGCAGTGGTGACCGGGGGAGCGAGTGGGATTGGCGAAAAGATTGTGGAAGCCTTCGCGGCCCAGGGAAGCAGAGTCGCATTCCTCGACATTCAAGACGATGCCGCTGCCAGCCTAGTTCGAGATATCCAGCAGAAGGGCCACCCCGCACCCACTTTCTACCATTGCGATCTGACGAATATCGCTGCCCTGCAGGAGTCCATCGCAGCAATCCTCACCGAGTTTGGCAGTGTCGACGTGCTGGTCAACAACGCGGGAAACGATACGCGCCACACCATCGAAGAAGTTACGTCGGAGTACTGGGATAACTCGATCGCAGTCAACCTCAAACATCAGTTCTTTCTGAGTCAGGCGGTTATTCCGCAAATGACGAAGAATGGCGGGGGATCGATCATCAATTTGAGTTCGATCGGCTGGGTCATACCTTCCACTGGCGTACCGGTCTATGTGACCGCCAAGTCAGCTATCGTCGGGCTGACGCGAACATTGGCACACGAGTTGGGCAAACACAATATCCGCGTCAATTGCGTGATGCCTGGTGCAATTCTGACGGAGCGGCAGAAGAGGTTGTGGCTCACCGAGGCCTATACCGTCGAGGTGCTGAGACGGCAAGCACTCAAGCGAATGATCCTCCCCGAAGAAGTAGCGCGTCTCGTACTCTTTCTTGCCTCCGATGATAGTGCCGCCATTACAAACCAGAGCTACGTGATCGATGGCGGATGGGTGTAAGGCCGGTGCGCCGCTGCCCGAGATCTAAGGACGGTCAACTGCGCCTTTACCCCGACGGCTAGCAACTTTGCGCACGGTTGATGCTACCTCTTTCGACCCAATTGGATCCGGGGGCTGCTTCCAATCCGCGACCAGCAACTTTTCTGCGGTGTGGCGATCGGTGATTAGCACATTGATCCATCCGCCAGTCAAAGCAGCGAGGATGGCAGAGACCTTGCGAGAGCCGCCCGCGACAGCGACCACCCGAGACGCTCGCTTGAGCGAAGCAAGCTCAATGCCGATCACCCTGCTCATAAGACTGGATCGAATAGGTCGCCCCTGGGCATCGATGAAGCGGAGGCATATATCGCCTACCGCCCCAAGACTCCTCAGCTCTCCACGTTCGTCCGGGGAAAAGATATTACCGCTGCTGGCCAGTAGCTTCGATGGCTCCAACGACCCGATGCCAACCAGAGCTACATCGACCTGATCAAAGTAGTCGGATGCTTGACGTACCGCAAGATCCGAGCTCAAAACTCTGCGTGCCTCTGCTGTCCCGACCACCCCGGGCGCCTGGAGAAGAATGGGGGTGGCACCAATGTTGGCAGCGAGCCGTTGCGCCAACTGAGTCGCGTAATACTGGGTGCTTGTCGTGCCGACACCACCAAGAATCTGCACGACCTTGCCTCCCTTTCCGCAGTCAGTGAGGTTCATCACGTCAACCATGGCAAGCAGCGACCGGCTCCACGAAGAGATTCCGATAACCATGCCCTTCTTTACAGTAGTCTCCACAAAAAATGCCGCAGCAGCGCCGAGGTCGCGTACCATCCGCTCTTCTTCTTCCTGAGAGTCGACGACGATGGCTTCCTTCAGTTGAAATCTTGCCTCTAGAGCCTCTTCCACCTCCGAGTACACGCCGGGGGGAGTGGCAACGCTGATACGAACCAGATTGGTCTCCCGGGCTCGCTTCAGCAGCCTGGAGATGGTGGACTGATGGATATTCAGCCGCTCGGTGATCTCCTGCTGCCGGATACCCTGGTCGTAGTACATACGGGCGACCTTCACCATCAGCCGGACTTCATCCAGATGCGACATAGAAGGATTGTCACACACGCTGCATGTTTATGCGATAGCGCAGATTTGTGCGAAACCGGGACGGCAGCCTTCAGGATTCCCGCTTCAAAGCACGACGCGCTAATCTTTTCCTTAAGATGCGATGCTACTCGGATGGCCCGTTGTGGTGGTAGACATCCCACCCCATATAGTTCCCCAGGGCCTCCGTCACTGCGCCCGCACAGTGCGACCCGTTCATCGCAGCATGGTGCTCAAACCCGTTGCGGCAAATCACCTGCATCAATCGCTGCAATCGGGGGACATGCACCACGGCGCGCGTCCCAAATGTATCAAGTGGATCATCCGTAAAATTTGCGTTGCCAACATACGCTTTTATCTTGCCTGCGACATCATCCGTACTGATACGGCCAAACGTAACGGGACCAGCAGGAGTGCGCCCTTCCAGCGCTCCAACCGTGTTCTCTTCGCCCAGAACCGTTCCCAGAATTGGCGCTGTGCCGATCCGGATATCGGGTAAAAAGTCCTTTGCCCAGTTGCCGCAATGAAAGAAGACGCACTTGTCCGGGTCGTCCCCATAGTTGTTATTCCAATCGACCAGTGCGCTGGGCCTTTCTGAGGCTAGCTGCAGGGCATACATCGACACCACCCCCGCGATATCCACCTCACACGCCGAAGGCATCATTCGTTCCGACATCATGCTCATTACCGTGCAGACGTTCACGCCGTAGTTCTTCTGCATGGAACTCCAGCATTGGATCGCCGTCGCCGTCAGTCCCAACGACTCCATCCAGTCGTCCACCACAATCGCGAACTTCGCCATCTTGCGCATCGATTCAGCCGGTGCCGCCGAGGCATCCGCATATGCCCCAATCTGTTCAATCCGCTGCTTCACCCTTGGGTCTGAGTCGGCAATCAACGCCGCACTCCCAAACACCTCCGACAGATCGATCGTATTCACCGAGATCCCCGCGGCTTCCAGCAACTTCTCGCTAAAGCGCGTGGTGTTGAAGGCATTGGGACGTGCTCCTACCGCTCCTAGCCGTACCCTACGCAGACCGCGCGTCACCCTGCACGTTGCGAGAAACTCCCGCATGTCTTCGCGCATTCGTTCTCCCAGAATCGCAACCGTGTGGTCCCGCGTCAGGGTGTATTTGTAACCGTACTGGCGCAGATTGTTACACGCCGAAATCTTCCCGCAGAATGCGTCCCGACGACGCTTCAATCCAAAGGCATCCAGGTCATCCGGGCAAGCCTGCACCAGGATCGGCACCTGCAACTCCGAGAGTCGGATGGAATCGGCCAAACCTTTTTCGTCGCCGAAGTTCGGCAGGCATACCAATATCCCATCGATGCGGTGACGATTCCGGCGAAAAAGCTCGCCGCACTTCACGGCATCCTGCCATGTCTCCACTGCGCCGAGCTTGCTATCGGCCTCCGTCAGCCACACCGGCTCGATCGCCAGATCCAGAAATAATTTATTGAGATCCCGACGTGCTTCCGAGACCAGACCATCGGGGAAAAAATCACGGTTGCCAAGAATTACGCCCAGTGTCATCGCCATAGTTATCTACCTGATCTTTTCAAAGTCCTGATACTCATCTGCGTTTGCCCTGGTCACGAGATCACACGGAATCACCTGACGTTCAGGCCTCCCCGTTGATCCAGTTTTCAGAAATCGATCTGCCTCATCTACCGCAAGCTTCGATATTACGACCGCAGGCTGCAACGTCGTGGCGTGCAGCTCTCCGGCACGAATGGCGCCCGTTGCGTCAGGGCTACCATCGAATCCAGTGATCGTAATGCCCTTCAACCCAGCCGACTTGATCGCCGCGACTGCACCCAGCGCCATCGTGTCATTGCCAGCGATAATCCCAACAATTTTAGGATGCCCCTGCAGGATCGTCTCTGTCTTTTGGAAAGCCTCGGATTGCGACCAGTTTGCGGCCTGGGCAGAGACCAGCTTGAACTCTGGCCGTGTGTCGAGTACTGAGTGAAATCCCCTGGTGCGGACCTGGGCGTTCGTATCCGATTCGCGGCCAAGCAGTTCTGCATACTCCCCACCAGCCCGACCAATCGCCTTGGCAAACTCCTCCGCCACCACGCGCGCTCCCTGGTTATTGTCAGCGATGATCTGAGCCTTCGCAATGCCGTCCGCCGCGATTTCCCGATCGATCAGGAAGCATGGGATGCCCGCCCTGGTTGCGCGTCGAACTGCAGAGATCGATGAGTCCGACCCAGCATTGTCCAGAATAATCGCTGCTGCATTGGAAGCGACCGCGCCATCGATTAAGTTATCCTGCCGGTACGCATCGTCGTCATGCGCATCAATTCGAACCCTGTACCCAAGCTCCAGAGCGCGCTTGGCGGCGGTGTCTGCCTCCGCCTTGAAGTAAGGGTTATCCTGCGACGGCACGAGGATGACGATTAGCCGCTTGCTGTAATCAGCACGATGACATCCTGCTGCGCAGAGCAGCAGCACCAGAGTCGCGGCATAGTAACGCTGCTGCCCCCTCACCGCCCCGCCTCCGTAGTCGACCGCAGAAGGTAGGGCAGGAACTTCGCCTGAAGCCTCGACTGCAGCTGATCTACCGCCACTGCCAGGACGATGACGACGCCCTTGATCACGATCTGCCAAAACTCCGAGACGCCCAGCATGACCAGGCCGTCTGCGAGCACCCCGATGACAAGTGCTCCAATCAGCGACCCTGCCACTGAACCTCGTCCACCCATCAGAGATGTTCCGCCCAGAACCACCGCCGCGATCGCATTCAACTCAAAGCTCTCCCCTGTTGCCGGATGAGCTGCCTCTAGCTGTGACGCGATGATGATTCCAACCACCGAAGCACAAAACGCAGAGAACAGGTACGTGATCAGCTTCACTCGCGGCACGTTGATTCCAGCAAGACGCGCGGCGCGTTCGTTTCCGCCCACAGCGTAGACGTGACGTCCCAACGGAGTCTTCGCGGCTACGATAGCTGCGAGTCCAAAGAGCACCAGCATGATCCACACGGGCATTGGCAGGCCAAGCAGAAAGCTCTGCCCAATGGCTGGAAAGGCTGTCAGCCCATGCGCCACGCTTCCACCCAGATTCGGAAATGTCTTCCCGTTTGAAAGTAGCAGGGCAGCTCCACGTGCGATGTACAGCGTGCCTAGCGTCGCGATGAACGGGGCGACTCCGGCCTTTGCGACAAGCCAGCCATTCAACGCTCCGATCGCCAGGCACACAGCAAATGCAATCATCACCGCCACCACGGTTGAATGGGAGACACCACCTCGCGTCAAGACATATCCTGCCACCATCCCACTCAGGCCGGCAGCGGAGCCAACCGATAGGTCGATGCCACCCGACAACACAACGAAGGTCATACCGATCGCAAGAATCGCCGAGATCGCCACGTGCTTCGAAAGAATCGAAAGATTATTGGCACTCAGGAAAGACGGCACCATCGCAGCGAAAAGAATCAGCAGCAGAACCAGTACCAGAATGGCGCGGGCTCGCAGCAGCATCAGCACTGCGCGAGCCGATGAGCTGGCCAGCCGATCGGACTTAGAAAGCATTGTTGCTACCGCGCTCATACTGTCACTCCTGTGGGAACTGTCATCACACCTGATTTTGTCACCCGCGGACTGGCCGCCGCGAACAATGCCTCATCCGTCATCTCCGCTCGTGAGAACTCCGCTGTAATCTGCCCCTGACACATCACAAGCGTCCGGTCAGCCAGCACACGCGTCTCTTCCACCTCGGACGAAGTGAAGACCACGCTCAACCCGTCTGCGGCCAGCCGCAGCAGAATACGGTAGATTTCAGCCTTCGCTCCCACGTCCACTCCACGCGTCGGTTCATCCAACAACAGCACCTTCGGCGACCGCATCAGGCAGCGTGCCAGCAGCACCTTCTGCTGATTTCCTCCAGAGAGCGATGTCACCGGAAGCTCCAGATCGCGGGCCGCTATATTCAAGTCATTTGCCAGCTCCCGCACCTTTACTGTCTCCTGCGCACGCGACAGGAACGGGCCGCCTGCCGCACCCAGCATAACGTTCTCCCGGATACTCAACTCCGGCACCAACCCATCCTTCTGGCGGTCTTCCGGTACCAGCACCAGGCCCGCCTTCATCGCGTCCGCTACACTCGCGATTCGCAGCGGGACTCCATCAATCGCCACATTGCCTGACAGGATGCGACGGCACCCGGCCAGCGCCTCCAACATCTCCGTGCGCCCGGCCCCAAGCAAACCGTAGATACCCAGAACCTCCCCTTTGCGTAACGTGAAGCCGACGTGATGGACCGGTGCCTGCGCGGCTTCGTCTCCTACCGAGGCCGCAAGGCGCAGCCCCGTAACGCGAAGAACCTCCGGCGCATCGGTAACGCTTGCACGTTGCGTCAGATCCGACGTATCCGCCCGGCCCGACATGCGCTCTACAATCCACTGCCGGGACACCTCGCCGCGTGCTGCTTCGCCCACAATGCGTCCTGACCGCAGCACCGTGAACTGATCGCCAAGGTGCATCAACTCGTGCAACCGATGTGAGATGTAAATAATCGTCACGCCCGTGGCCTTCAACTCCGCGATCACTTCGAACAACGAGTCCGTCTCCGCCACTGAGAGCGCGGACGTCGGCTCATCCAGTATCAGTATCTTTGCCCCGTGCGCCAGCGTGCGTGCCAGCTCTACGATCTGCCGGTTCCCCAGTGACAGCTGCGACACGGCCCCCTTTACCGGCATCGGCTTATGTAACCGTTCCAGTGCGGAGATGGAGCGGCTGTCTTCCCGCGTACGATCCACAATCGATCCACCATGTGTCAGTTCACGCCCCGCAAAGATGTTTTCGCTAATATCGAGATTCGGCAGAACCGCCAACTCCTGATGCACGATCGAGATGCCATGCGCCGCAGCTTCTCTGGGTGATCGCACCATCACGTCTTTTCCTTCGAGCAGGAGGCAACCCTCGTCGGCCTTCTCCACGCCCGCCAGCACCCGCATCAACGTTGACTTCCCTGCACCGTTCTCCCCAATCAGCACATTAACGCAGTTGCGATACACCTTGTAGGTGACGTGGTCGAGCGCCGTATTCCCTGGGTAGCGCTTAACGAGATTGCGCGCCTCCAAGATAACCTCCGGCTCTTGTGCGCTCATTGGTTGGCCTCAACTTCCGTAAGCCGAACCCGACGAACTGCCAAGCTCCACGCATGGCGCATGCGCTGCCGCTCTGCCTCATCCATCACTGGCTCGAATCGCTCCACCTCATTCCGCAGCATCGCCAACTCTGAAAAGTCATTCCACCAGCCCAGGCTCATGCCGCCCAGCAGAGCCGATCCGATCGCCGAAAGCTCTTCCGCCGCCGAACGCAACACTGGCCGTCCGATCACGTCTGCCTGGAATTGCATCAGCGCCGTATTCCGCGTCGCCCCCCCGTCAGCATAAAGCGCCAGCACCGGCACACCCGCCATGGCCTCCATCACCTCGAAGACGTCCGCTACCTGGTACGCAATCGCATCCACCGCCGCCCTTGCAAGATGCGCTGCCCTATGTGACCGTTCTAGATTAACCACCGCTCCACGCGCCGCTGTATCCCAGTACGGGGCTCCCAGCCCAACCATAGCTGGAACAAACATCACACCTGCCGCATCAGGCACGGTCGCGGCCAACTTTGCGGCATCAGCAGCGGGGTTCACAAGTCCAAGAAACTCTCCCACCCACTGCACCCCAGAGCCCGTCATCGAGATATTACCTTCGATCGCATACTGCACGTCTGCACCGCGAGACCATGCGATGGTCCTTGCCAGCACTGCACTCTCCGGCAGCAGCCGCGGAGTCAGCGTCATCAGCGAAGAACCAGTGCCATACGTCGCCTTTACTGTTCCCGCGCCGTAGCTGCCGTGCCCAACCATCGCCGCGTGAGAGTCGCCAATCGCAGCCACCAACGGAATACCCGCCAACTCCTCAATCGCCTCACAAACCCCATAATCCCCTGCCGAAGTCCGCACCTCCGGCAGCGCAGTACGCGGCAGTCCGAAGAGTTGCAGTAGTTCGTCATCCCAATCCAGCGTCTGAAGATTAAACAGCCCGGTCCGAGAGGCATTCGTGTGGTCCGTCGCATGAACTCGCCCGCCCGTCAACTGGTAGACGAGCCACGAATCCACAGTTCCAAAGCATAATCTGCGATTCTCGGCTGCTTTGCGCTCCTCGGGGTCATGCTCCAAAACCCACGCCCACTTTCCAGCCGAAATAAGCGGATCGAGCGGCAGGCCAGAGCGCTCACGAATCAACCCGGCATGCTCGCGCAGGCGCTCGCAAATCTCAGCCGACCGCCTGCACTGCCAGCTGATTGCCCTACCTACAACCTCTGAGCCGCCATCGACGCCACGACGCCACGTCACTGCGGTCTCACGTTGATTGGACAGCGCAATGCCCGCCACGCGTGCTCCCAATGCAAGCGCGTGCGCTGCACCTGCGCGTGCTACCGATTTCACCGACTCCCACAGCGCAACCGCATCCTGCTCCACAAGACCCGCCGCCGGATGTAATAGCTCCACGGACTCACTAGCTCGGAATACTGCCCGCCCCTCGCGATCTACCAGCAGAGCCTTGGTATTCGTTGTGCCCTGGTCGATCGTTAGAATAAGCTCGATGGACATCTAGCGCTTCGCTCCCAGCAGGTCCAGCGCTGCAGCCCGTATTCCCTGCGCCGTCAACCCGAAGTGCTCCAACAAAAATTCAGCCGAGCCCGTGGGTGCGAATACATCAGGCACACCCAGAATTCGCATCGGCGCAGGATGATGTAACGCGAGCAGTTCCGCAACCGCGCCGCCCAGTCCTCCGGCAGCCAGGGCTTCTTCCGCAGTAACGATTCCGCGCGTCGTCCGCGCTGCATCGAGCACCGCCTCCGCGTCCATTGGCTTCATGCTGCTCATATTCAATACGCGCGCGCTCACGCCCTCCGCTTCAAGTAGCTTCGCCGCATCCAGTGCACGCGACACCATGACGCCGTTCGCCATCAGAGTGACATCATTGCCCTGACGCAACACCGGCGCTTTGCCCAAGGCAAACTGCTGATCTGCGCCGTGCACCTCCCGTACCGGCATACGACTCATCCGCAAGAACATCGGTCCTTCATACTGCAGCGAGTAGCGCATCGCCCAGGCCGTCTCCGCCGGATCCGCAGGAACGATTACCGTAAGGTTCGGGATAATTCGCGTCCAGGCAAGGTCTTCAATCGAGTGGTGGGTCGGTCCTAGCTCACCATACGCCATTCCCGAGCTCATCCCGCACAACTTCACGTTCCACTTCGAGTAGCCAAGATCGACCTTGACCTGTTCCATCGCTCGCGCGGTCAGGAAGCAGGAAGCCCCGCAGACGTAGGGAGTCATGCCGCCATTCGCAAGGCCCGCTCCAACTCCGACCATGTTCTGCTCGGCAATCCCCACATTTACAAAACGCTCCGGGAACCTCGTCTGAAAACTCTTCATCTTCGTTGAAGACACCGAGTCATTGACCACAACGCATACACGCGGATCTTCTGCGGCCATGGCCTCCAGCGTTTGTGCGTACGCATCGCGGCAATCGAATAACTTCGGCTTCTCGGCGATAGCCGTATCAGTAGTGTTCAACGCGCCACCCCCATTCCTTCCATCTCTTCCGGTGACACGCCCAACTCTTGAGCTGCCTGCACCAGCTGATCCTTCGTTGGAACTCCGTGATGCCACGCCGGCTTGTTCTCTGCAAACGACACGCCTTTGCCCTTCACGGTATTTGCAATCAGGCAGGTCGGCTTCCCGGGCTGCAGCGGCACCTTCGACAACACCTCCAGCAGTGCCTCATGGTCATGTCCGTCAATCTCCTTCACGGCAAAGCCGAACGCCTCCCACCTCGCTGGTAGCGGATCCATCCGAATCGTATTCTCCGTAAAGTCCCCCTGTTGAATCCGGTTTCTATCCACAATGACGATCAAATTATCGAGGCCATAATGCTGAGCTGTCATCGCCGCCTCCCAGTTGGATCCCTCCTGCAGTTCCCCGTCGCCCGTAAGCACAAACGTCCGCCAGCTCTCTCCGCGCATTCTCGCGGCCAACGCACAACCTACTCCGATCGGCAGTCCGTGTCCCAGCGGTCCGGTGTTCGCTTCCACGCCCGGCAACTTGTTCCGATCGGGATGACCATTCAGCTTCGACAGTGGATCCATGAACGTGCCTAGCATTTCACGGGGAAAGAAGCCGCGTGCCGCCAGCGTTGAGTAAAACGCTCCGGAACAGTGCCCCTTCGACATGATGAACCGGTCACGCTGGGGCCACGCTGGGTTTACCGGATCCACCTCCAGCAGACCAGACATGTAAAGAGTCGTCAGAATGTCCGACGACGACAGATCGCCCCCCGTATGCCCCAGGCTCGAGTGGTTCGTCATCATCATCGCACTCAGCCGGATTACGTTCGAACGGTGGCGAAGAGACTCCACGAGTAACTTCAGATCACTGGGGTTATCGGTAGCTCCCAAATCTGTGCTGCGTTGCGATTGCATAGTTATGTCCATAAGTAGATTCATTCCCTGCGGAACAGGCTCAGGCTAGGAGAGCAGAACTATAAGCGCGGCTCAATTTGTCTGTCAACATACATTTGCCTATAAGCATAATTATGCAGAGCGAGAAATAAGCCCTATTTCCCGCTCGATCCCACCCCAAAACAGGATAGGCTGGCTTGGCTCAGCAGCAGACTTCCTCCTGGCCGTGAGGCGATGCTGGGCAAATGCAGGATGGGAGATCGATCCATGTATCCGGACAAACAGATTGCAGGTAGCGACTCGTCAAACCAGATAAATGCCAGACGACGATTGCGAAGTCGCTGGTGCGCGTCGTTGTTGCTGTGTGGAATTGGACTCTGTCTCAGCAGTCCAATAATGCTGGCCGCGCCACTTCCCCCAACGCATGTCGATGACTCGACAGGACATCCTCGCGTCATCGTAATCAGTGACATTGGCAATGAGCCCGACGATCAAATGTCGCTGGTTCGTCTGCTGCTTTATTCCAACGAACTCGATATCGAGGCACTGATCGCTGCAACGTCGACGTGGCAGAAGGCCAAGGTGCATCCCGAGACGATGCACACGTTAATCGATACCTATGGCCAGGTCCGACCCAACCTGCTACTCCACGCGCAGGGCTGGCCCACTGCAGAGGAGCTTGCCAGTCATGTCTATAGCGGTCAGCCCGGCTATGGCCTGGCAGCGATCGGCCCCGACAAGATGTCGCCCGGAGCGGAAGCGATCATTCGAGCCGTGGATCGCAACGACAGCCGCCCCCTGTGGATCTGCCTCTGGGGTGGGCCTAACACGCTTGCTGAGGCTCTCATCCAAGTACGTGCAACCCGCCGACCGGACGAGGTCGATAAGTTCGTTGCGAAGCTCAGGGTTTCCTCCATCTCTGATCAGGACGACTCCGGGCCGTGGATTCGCCGTGAGTTCCCTGACTTGTTCTACGTTGTACAGCCTTCGAACCAGACCGGCGATGAGTATTACTACGCCACGTGGACCGGAATCAGCGGCGACTTCTACTATCGAAATGGGACCGGCGCGAACTCAACTATCGTGACGAACGAGTGGCTTGATGCAAACATTCGGGACAAGGGACCACTGGGCAAGGTCTATCCAAAGTTTATGTTCATCATGGAGGGCGACACCCCGTCGTATCTGGGCTTGATCGAAAACGGCCTCAACTCCTATCGCAGACCAGACTGGGGCGGATGGGGCGGAAGATACATCTATCGAAAGCCCTATGGAGAGACTCATCCCATCTGGACGCAGGGCGGCGACCTCTTCTCCCGCGTCACATCGCAGGACACGGTCATTGGCATGGATGGCAAGCAGTACGTCTCTGACCAGGCGACCATCTGGCGTTGGCGTGAGGCGTTTCAAAACGACTTCGCCGCCCGCATGGATTGGACCATCAGGGACTATCGTCACGCCAACCACAATCCTTTGCTTGAAGTGAACGGTCAGTCGGGAATCGCTCCCATGATGGTGGATGCAGTAGTCGGAAAACCGGTGCTATTGGATGCGAGCCATAGTCACGATCCCGACAGCCAGCACCTTCACTACAACTGGTTCCACTATGAAGAAGCAGGCTCTGTCGGTTCGAACCTGTCTGCGGTCAGCATCACCGGCGCTGACACCGAAAAGGCAGTTGTCACACCCACTGCAGTCTGCCGTCCAAAGTGGTTGCCAATGTTCAGCCAGTGCAATGGAGATGGCGTTGCGCACATCATCCTGGCGGTGACTGACGATGGATCACCTAAGCTGACATCGTACCGCCGCATTATCTTGAACGTGCACGCCGCCCCAGCTCCTTGAATACACGGATTTGCCATGTCGCGGACCAACTACTTCCACAGGGATGGTAAGCCGTTCGTTCAATGCGCTTTGCTATTCAATCATTTGGTGGCGCGCGCGTCGGCAGGCTCGTCGACCTTGAGCACCTGATCCGCTTTTACATCTGTCAACGTTTGGACTACGCCACTGGGCCAACGTATCTCAATCGTAGTCGCAGTGGCATCAGGCCCAAGGCCGAAGTGAGCCCGTTTGTCGTTCGATGAGAGATAGCTGCCGGCGGTGGAGACGGTCTCGAACTGCGAGATATGCGCGGTTGTAACTTTTATCTCTGCGCCTATCCCGTCGCGGTTCGACTTATGGCCAATGAGGTTGAGAATCAGCCAGTGGTTGGAGGTAGCGGTCTCATTATGCAGAATGTGCGCCGGCCCTCCGTTCGTAGAGATGACCGCATCGAGGCGACCGTCGTTGTCCAGGTCGCCCACAGCCAGGCCGCGGCTGACCCAAGGCTGCTGAAAGACCGCACCAGAGTCTTTACTCACATCAACAAAGGCGCCCTTGCCTGTGTTACGCGCAAGCAGCATCGGTTCCTTGTAGCGGAGCTGAGGATAGTTAAGCTCGATGGTATCGAGATCGTGTCCTTGAGAGATAAGTAGGTCTTTCAGGCCATCGTTATCGTAGTCGAGAAAGTGGATGCCCCAACCAGAGTGAAGCAGCGTCATCTTCGCCAAGCCTGAAACATAGGTGGAGTAAGTAAAGGAACCGTCGCCATTATTCCTGTAAAGAGCATACTTCTGGTTGGCAAGGTTGGTAATGACGAGATCGGGTAAGCCGTCGTTGTCAAAATCCTGAAAGTCGATACCCATGCCAGCATAGGTTCGGCCATCGCCATCTACCGCGATCTCAGCAGTCAGACCAACCTCTTCAAAATTGCCATTGCCCTTGTTGTGATACAAGAACTCCAGCATCGAGTCGTTGGCCACCGCGACGTCAATCTTTCCGTCGCGATCAAAGTCGTTGATCGCCAGACCGAGGCCTTTGCCCGGCAGTGCCATTCCGATCTTCTGCGCGACTTCAGTGAAGTGACCGTCTCCGTCGTTGTGATACACCAGTGCCGGGATTGCGGGAAAGATATCCGGGTGACAGTAGGATCGATACCCCTCGCGATGCTCGCCACACCATACGTCCTCAAAGTCCCACACGACATATCGCAGAACGATAAGGTCAAGCTTGCCGTCGTTATCCAGGTCGACCCACGCGGCGGAGGTGGACCACATCTGGCCCGATGTTGTGGAGCCACCAGTGCCAGACTTGTCCGTTACATCGGTGAATGTGCCATTGCCGTTGTTATGGTACAAACGGTTTCCACCGTATGCCGTCACGTAAAGATCTTCGAAGCCGTCGTTGTCGTAGTCCCCAGCGGCAACGCCCATACCGTAGCCAATACCCTTCAGTCCGGCCTTCTCGGTCACATCCTCAAAAGTGCCGTCCTTCTTTTGATGGTAAAGACGGTTCCAGTCCTGCGGTCCAGACTTCTTCGGAACTGTGCCCTTGGGTGTCGGATCGGCGAGGGGTGCACCGTTGACAAAGAAGATGTCCAGCAGACCATCGTTGTCGTAATCAAAAGTCGCCACCCCGGAACCCATCGTCTCCATCAGGTACTTGTGCGAGGTGTGAGAGGCAACGCCGGTAAAGGTAACGCCGGCTTTACTGGTAATGTCAGTAAAATTCCCTTGCGACAGAGGAATCTGAGGACTCTGGGCAATAGCAGTACCAAGGAGTGCGAAGGCGGCGGCAACGTGGGCGAATAATTTCATTTTGGAAAGTGCGACTGAGCGACCTACGGTAGATCTTCGCGGTCGTGTTGCGGCCGCAGTTACCATCTTAGCGCCGATGCTCACGAGTAGGTCTGTCATAGCTGCTCCAACCGAGAAGAGGCGCTAATTCCCCGCTCCGACTGAAGGCGTGCCGCGACCCGTCAACTGGCGGATCAGGTCAACCTCGTGTTTACGGTATGGAGTGTCATCCTGACGGAAGACCTCGTGGAACCAGACCGTCGGCTCGGACAGCACGTAAGGCTTCTGCCATGAGTCCCAAGGCAGATACGTCTGGGTTTTACCTGCGACCAGACCCCAGTTGATTGCGGCGACGTTGTACTTCTTCGCGACCGGCAAGCTGTTGTCGAAGGTGCTGCCAGCCCCCCGCGCCATGTACTCCGTACAGAGAATCGGCCGGTGGTACTGTTGCAGCGATACGATACGGGCTTCGAACTCCTCTGGCCATCCGTAGTTATGGAAAGAGATCACATCAGACTCGGCCAGTTGAATCCGGGTGGTAATGCTCTCCTGATCGGGATGGATCCAGTCGCCGGCCCAAACGCCGCTGGTTAACGGCTGTGTCGGGTGAGCGGAGCGGGCCCAGGCGAAGGCCTTTGGCAGCAGTTCCTCGACACGCTTCACCTTGGCCAACTCGTCCGCGGCCTTATCTCCTCCTCGATTGTCGGGCTCGTTCCATACATCCCAGCCAAGTATGCGATCGTCATTGGCGAATGCGCCAACAACACCCTCAACGTAGGCTTCGAGCTTCGACTCATACCCGCGATCCAGTAGCTCCTGCTTCCCGGGACTTTGCACCCAACCGGAGTTGTGGATTCCCGGAATAGGTGGGTGCTGTAGTCCGAGATGCGGATTCGTCTCCCAGCAGGAATCAAACAGAACCAGCAGCGGTCGGATATGATGCTTCGCCGCGATAGAGAGAAAAGTATCGAGCCGCTTCTTGAAGCCTTCGGGATCCTGCGACCAGAGCTGGTCCTGGAGGAAGACGCGCATGGTGTTCATGCCAATGCTCTCGCCCAGACCTAGCTCCTTGTCGATCAGCGGCGGGTTGAAGGTTGCGGCCTGAAACATCTCCAGCTCGTTAGTTGCATCGGAAGGAACAAAATTTGCACCTACCAGCCAAGGCTGCTTCGCATACCATGTAGCCGCTTGCGCCTCGGTCCAGCGGGCCGGAGGATTCTGAGCGAACGCGGAAATGGTGCACAGAGCGACAAGACCGACGGTGAGGGCGACGCGCAATTTCATGGGTTGCAGACCTTTACAAGTTGAAGTTTTCTCTCGCAGAAACCACACTGAGCAAACTACATGGATGGAGCGCTCCATGCAAGCGATTACATTGCACGGTCTGCTCTACTCGACGGCCTCGAAGTAGAACCCCACCAAAACCGCCCCAAACCACACGATTCAGGTGGCCTGATCCAGTGGGCATTCTAAAGGAGAACTGTTTTTCTATTGACAGACGTTGAGTTGAAAGCATAAAAATCTCTCTCGCTAGGAGACCACAACTGGTCGCACTCCCCATCCCACACAGCTGGCCGTTAGCTTCCACTCTTCATCGCACCCGTCCCTCCACCCAACGTCCAAGCAACCGCTAACATCTACACATCACTGCGAGGTTCCAACCGATGCCTTACCTTGGACGACGTGACTTTCTCCGTGGCGCTGCCTGCCTGGCGCTTGCGCAACAGGCTGAACATCTCTTACCTGCTTCGACCGGAGCACAACAGCCTGCGAAGCACCCTTCACCAGCATCTGTCATTGACACCCACATCCACCTGTACGATCCCACTCGGCCAGGCGGAATACCTTGGCCAGAGCCAGCCGACACCGTCCTCTATCGACCGGCTCTTCCCGCTCGTTATCGCTCGCTGGCAGAGCCATTTGGTATCGTCGGCGCAATTGCAATTGAGTGCAGCCCGCTCGCCGCGGACAATGACTGGCTTCTGAAAACAGCCGCGAGCAACGAGATTATGGTTGGAATTATCGGAGACCTTGATCCTGCCCTCTCCACCTTTCCAGCCGATCTCGAGCGGTTGCATGCAAACACACTCTTCCGTGGCATCCGATACGGAAATCTTTGGAGCCGCGACCTGGGTGCACGGCTCAAGGAACCCGCATTCGTCGACAATCTCAAGCGGCTTGCTCAAAGTGGTCTGCTGCTTGAGAGTGCAAACCCCAACCCCACTCTGATCGCCGAGTTACTACAAGTTACAGCGCTCGTTCCTGATCTGCGAATCATCATCGATCATCTTCCGCAGGCACCACCACCAGAGGATATCGATTCGCGCAATAAATACCTGGATGATCTACGTGCGCTCAGCAAGCGATCCAATCTCTTTGTCAAAGGGTCAGAGATCTTGCGGCGCATCGACAATACCGTATCGAAAGATCTCTCCACCTACCGCCCCTGGCTCGATCAGATCTGGGAGATCTTCGGAGAGGATCGCATGCTATTCGGCAGCGACTGGCCCAATAGCGATAGCCTCGCATCCTTTGCCGATACGTTCAGCATTGCGCAGCAATTCATCCATAGCCGGGGTAAAGTTGCGGCCGAAAAATATCTCTGGAAGAACTCAGTAGCTGCGTATGGATGGAAGCCTAGAAACGCAGCTCAAACGGCACTACTCCAAACAAACCGAATAGCCAGATAATTCAAGATTGCCAGAGGAAAGCTTAGGCTGAGCGTGGTGCTCACGTTTCAGATAAAGCAATCGTCTCTACAACTAAGTGCGATAGAGTACGGCTACCGGACATCAAAAAGAGTACTTCAGCGCAAATTGAATAATTCTAGGGTTGGTCGTAGTTGACGTAATCAACCCGAACGCGGCTCCTGCCACCAAATTGCTGATTGGTCCGCCAAAGTTTGGGGTATTCGTAAGGTTGAAGAATTCGCTTCGGAATCGCAGCTCACCCCACTCCCTTAAAGGAAACGTGCGCTCCACGGCCAGGTCGATGTTCCTCTGTGCCGGCGCCCGCAGAATACCTACACCGCAGTTTCCAAAGTCAGTCCCATCGCCAATCGACGGCGCCGAGGTAAAGGCGTCAGGATTCAGATACCCATCAATGCGCGAGAACAACGACCCGGACGTTGCTGGATTGATCCCCGTGCATTGAGCACGCGAAAAGAACGAAAGATTTCCGTACACGCTGCCAGCATTGCTATCGGTCACCGTTACAGGCGTCCCGGACTGCGCGACAGCCACTGTCGATATCAGCCAGTCTGAAAGAACGTGCCGAAACACCTCGGGCCCAAATGCAAGCCGCGGCGGCGCATAGATCAGGCTTATAACCCCGCGATGGGCACGATCAAAGTCGTTGAGTCCGCGTGCCTGACGTTGATTGGTCTGATCATTCGTCAAGAAGCCCAGTTCGAAGTTTGATAGACCTCCCGATCCGCTCGTTGTGTCCAGATTCTTCGACCATGTATAGCTGCCCAGAAACTGCAGGCCATGCGACAGTCGTTTAGTCACGCTGGTCTGAAGCGAATTGTAGCGTGCATCAAAAGTCGTCTGGCAGATATAGGAGCCTTGCGCGATGCCGCTGAATGGGAGTCGCTGAACAATATTTTCATTCGTGTTGGTTGTCTCTCCATTGACAGGATTCTCTGGGCTGGCAAGCAGCGCCTGATTGAACTCAACGCATCCCGGGATGTGCGTGGATTTCGCACCAACATACCCGACCTCCCAAAGGAGATCCTTGGTCACTTCATATTCCAAATTCAGGTTGTACTGCTGAACATAGGGGTCCGACAGATGAGGTGAGATTGCAGCCAGCGACAAACCCCCACCGGGTACGCGAGGAAGAAAGATAGGAAAGCTCGAACTCGGTGGCAGCGCCGGGTTGTAAGGCTGCTGCAATGTAGCTTGGGCATTCTGCACCCCTTGCAGAGACTGCTTGTATGAGAACGGAGGCTGCCCGACAGTCTGCTCGGCTAGATCGCCTGACATTCGATCGAAGTAGATTCCGTATCCTCCGCGCAGAACCACCATAGGCTGATTCGACAGCCGCGCCGCAAAGCCGAAGCGTGGCGAAACGTCCGTGTAGTCGGTTCCCCACAGTCCGGAGTGCGCTGATTTCACAACATCCAGTGGCAGCGGGCCGGTGTAGTTCCCGGGAAGGATGAAGCCGCTCAAGGAACCTGTCGCAGGAACCGAATGCGACGCGATGCCTGGATCGAAGGTCGGGAGCCTGCCCTGCGTATCCGATGGCGGACCAAAGACCTCATAGCGCAGGCCTGCGTTCAAGGTAAGCCAGCGCGCGAGTTTAAAGTCATCCTGAACGAATCCAGCAAAGTCGCTATAGCGCTCATCCTTGCGAAATACACCGGACGAACCCGTCGAGGAGAAGACGTTGCTAATACTGCTGCCATTCTGCGCTGCGCTCTCGCCCAGCAGAAAGTCGGGGAGAGTACGCAGTTCGAGAAAACCGTCGCTCACAAAAGGAACGTTGACGTCGACCTGATGACGCTTCACTTCTGCGCCCAGTCTCAGGCTATGCGGGCCACGAGTATAGGAGACGGTATCTTGCCACACGAATGTATTTGTGTTCTGCCAATAGAACGGCTGCCCCGCCGTTCCAATCGTGAACAACCCATCGATCATTAATCCAGGGGTCTGTGGCAGTCCCGACGGAGTTGACATACCAACATCTGCAGCTTGGATAGGCTGAGCAATAACTGCATCGCCATCAAACCTCATGTAGCCAAATCGAGCGACATTCACAAGGTTGGAGCTAATAACATGCGTGTCTGTCAGAACGAACATGTGATTTTGATCCAGCTCATTCGTTCCCCAGCCCGGCACATTGGCGCCATATGGAGAAAATGGTTCGTCGGTTGCGGCTCGTAAATAAATAAATCTTCCGCCAAGCTGATTGTTCTTCGATAGGACGTAGTCCAGGTTGCCTGTGTATTGATCTTCCCTATACTTTGCGGGGATAGAGTAAGTCGACTCACCAATCGGCAGTTGCTGGGGATCGCTGGGTAGTAGCGTCTGCGGACTAGGAATCGCGTACTGGCCATTCGAGAGCTTGAAGTTGAGAAGCGCTAGTGCCGAGGGATTGACATTCGATCCGTCGCAAGCGATCTGTGTCCCGCCAGCAAACGTCGTATACCCCGGATTCTCCGGATGATTGACAGGGCAAAACTGCGCTCCCAGCGCTGCTGCGGAACGATCACTCCCGATCTGCGGCAGAATTGCCGTAACCAGCGAGAGGCTCGAATTACCATTCCGCTGCGTCGATCCCTGATATGCAGTAAAGAAGAACAGCTTGTCCCGTTGCACTGGTCCACCAAGAGTAAATCCAAACTGGTTCTGCTTCAGAACAGGCCGCGGCTGACCATTTCTTTTTGCGAAGAAATCATTCGCGTTCAGTACATCATTTCGCAGAAACTCCCACGCGCTTCCATGCCACTGATTACCGCCTGCTTTGCTGATAACGTCGACGTTAGCCCCAGCACCTCTTCCGTATCCAGCATCGAAGTTGGCCGTCTGCACCTGGAACTCTTCAATAGTGTCAGGAGCGGGAATAGCAGTACCTACCTCGGACTGATATCCAGAGGCCGAGTTCTGCGACAAATTATTTGCGTCAATGCCATTGAATTGAACGTTGTTCGAAGTCGTTTTGTTGCCGTTCGCCGAAACATTCTGGCTATTGCGCCCCAGCGCAGAAGCATTAGGAAGCTCAACAACCACTCCGGGAGACAAAGCAATAATCTGGGTATAGTTACGATTGGCAAGCGGCAGATCTCGGATCGTCTTTTCGTCGACCGCTCGACCTAGCGTCGAACTTTCAACCTGGGCCAGATAAGGAGTACTACGGACCTCAAGTGTTTCTCCCGTCGACCCAACTGCCAGCCTCAGTTCAACAGTCACCGTCTCGCTTACTCCTACATGTACGGCTCGCATCTGCCGGGTGGCAAACCCCGGGGACGCCGCGGAGATGTTGTATGTTCCCGGAGGCAGTAACGATACGCGAAAAACTCCGTCCGATGAGCTCAACACGGGCCTCGTAACGTGTGTTTCATCGCTAACAACCAAGACACTTGCTTTCGCAAGAACAGCGCCTGAAGCATCAGCGACCAAGCCAGTGATAGCTCCGGTGCCGGGACTTTGAGCTCTCAGAGAACCCACTAAAAATAACAGGGCCGCCACTCGCGCTATTGGAAAATTTCTCATCGCTAAGCCATGCATGGTCTCGCCTCTACTTTAAAGCAGGATTTGAAGTCGAGCTCAATTATTGATCGCTCATCTCACTTGATATGTCACGGCTTTGTCAGAATTTAGCGCAATATTCGTCACTCCAAAGACTTTGACAAATCGATGACACAGTGGTGACAAACGTTAACGCTTAGCTTTTCTATACTCAGAATCGTTCCGGGCTGCCGGAGCCGCCCAATCGTCCAACAGCCCTCGATTGCACAAAGAAATGGGTCAGACACACCATGATGAGACTGCAAGATCATTGGAAGCACCTGCGTAGAGCACTTACCCTTGCACTCTTTCTTTCTCTGGCCGGCGATCTCGTGGCACAGGATGTGCAGGTAGAAGACAACCATGCGGGACACGTGCCAGCAATATCTGGTGGGATGGGTTACGTCCACAATGTGAACGGCGGAATCGTAACGCTGGAACCCCAGATCGATCCAATCTTGGTTGTGCCATTTGGCTCACATGTATTGCTGGAATCTCGCACTGATTTCACCGGATTCTTTGAGCGAAGGGACCGGACCAGCGGATCCTTCACCGGCAAGGTCTTCAAGACTGTTGAATTTGCGCAGGTCAATTGGCTGGCGAGCTCTCACGTCATCGCCACGGCGGGAAGATACCTGCTTCCCTTCGGACTATACGGGGAACGTCTCGAGCCAATCTGGATTAGAAACCTGCAGGATGCCCCGATCACCGCCACCATCGGTACTCGGACTAGCGGATCTGGCGACGGATTCATGCTCCGCGGAGTCGCTATGCAGAAGCCGACTTATTCACTCCAGTACACGGCCTACTTCTCCTCACATAGCGGCATCGATCAACTCAAGGCTGCCCGCGCCACTGGCGGCGACGCAAGTATCTATCTCCCTCACGCACATTTGGAGATCGGGACCTCCTATCAACGCTTTCTTGAGGACCGTCACATCAACAGCGTCGCGACTTACCTCTCCTGGCAGCTACCAACTGTCCCGCTCGACATCAAAGCTGAGGGGGACTTCAGCTATAACGGTCGCGGATACTGGCTGGAATCGGCGTATATGTTCCAGCAGATGCCGATCCCATCCATCCTGCGACGCACGCAGATCGTAGCCCGCGTCCAGCAGTTCTTTCCGGCCAATGGAGGCGGAAACAGTCTCCCCCGTGTTGATACCCGAAGAGTTGACGCAGGACTGAACTACTACTTACGAGATGACCTTCGATTCGTATCGAGCTACGGAAGAACGTTTAGCTCAGGAGGAAATGCGAATATCTGGAATGTGGGCTTTACCTACCGATTCTTACTTCCGCTGTGGCCTGGGAGGACGAAATGAGGCGATCAATCCTTTTCACGTTCATCGTCTTTCTTTTTTCAAGTCTGGTGTCGACTTCTGCTGAAGCAACGCCTGGGCAATCACCAACCGGGCAAGAGCAAAACGTCGTCGTTCGCGTTCATCATGCCCAACCCAGCGGAGAAGAAGTATTCAAAACAAACTGTAGTCGTTGTCACGTACCACCCATGAGTATTTCGCCGCGAATCACTGGAACAGTGATCATGCACATGCGGACCCGCGCGCGCCTGTCCCGACAGGACGAGCAACTTCTCCTGAAGTACATGGCCCCGTAGCAAGATTGGCAACTCGAAGAAGTGACGACAAACGCATCAGGAGAATTGAACCTTGAAGCTCAACCGAACAATACCCACTGTGCTGATATTGCTTGGCCTTGTAATCCAAATGCCAAGCACATCCCAGGCACAGGACAAGACTCACATTATCGAGATCCATGCTCATCGTTATGCTTTCTCTCCAGCCGAGATCACTTTGAAGAAAGGGGAGACGGTAAAACTTCGGCTGCTCTCCGACGACGTTGCTCATAGCCTTCTTATCCCTGGGTTACAAATCAATCAGTCCATCACCAAGGCACATCCCACCGAGGTAGTTATCACCCCAACTATCTCTGGAGACTTCAGCGGGAAGTGTGGAAGGTTCTGCGGCAGCAGCCACGGATCTATGGTCTTTACCATTCACGTGAAGGATTAGCACCATGCAACGTTACGGCATCTCCGCACTCCTTGGATACATGGCGCTTACGGCACTTATCGGATGCAAGGTGAGCCCGCCTGGCAGAGCGGAGGCCACCATCGTCCAATGGACTAAGCACACGGTCACCGTCGGAGGCGCACACGACACAAATCCTGTGCCCAGCAGCGCGGACAGCATTGAGGCCGGCAAACAGGCTTTTGGATTTTATTGCGTCGTCTGTCACGGCCGTGACGGACAGAACACCGGCGTCCCCTTTGCCAAAAGCATGTCACCTCCCATTCCGTCGCTCGCCTCGCGGCAAATCCAGCAATACAGTGACGGCCAGTTGAAGTGGATCATCGAGAACGGCCTCGCACCATCCGGCATGCCTGCATCAAGAGGAATTCTCAGCGATGACGATATGTGGGCCATCATCGTCTATCTGCGCCATCTTCCGCCGGAAGGAAGTCTGGGAGAGCCGGCGGTCTACTCAGGGGAAGAAAATGCCAAGTAATCAACCTTCAGCGCGGATAGAATCACCGGTGTATGCGACTTACTCGAAAGGAGAGAAATGCCGATGGTAAGCGACGGAATTGTCAAAACCGTGGAGTTGGCCCATCCTTCAGAAGCCGATCCTGTACTTGCACATGCTGCGTTACCTCTACGTGGCATCTATTACCCCCTCGGCTTCCCCCTGGAGATATCCACCAACTCACCCGCAGTTCTCGAAGCGGCCGAGCAGAGTTGGGGGGCATTTCAATCTAGGTTCTCGCGCCCACCACTGACCCTGCGTATTGGTGTTACCAAGGATCCAGTTGACTCGCCTGATCTACCACCGGCTCCGGTCTGCAGAGTTAATAGAAATATGCTGGCCAACATCGCTGACGCTCACAACTTTGTCATCTGCGATCTAAACGCCGGATCTTCGTTCGGATGGATTACTCAACGAACCGCGCATTCCACGTTGTATCTTCGATACCACTTTCTGGAGGCAGCCGCTCTCTCAATGGTGGCTGCTCTCCGCGCCGCACCTCTTCACGCCGCCTGCGTTGCTCCTCGTGGACACGGTATGCTGCTGTGTGGCGATTCCGGAGCCGGCAAGTCGTCGCTTGCTTTTGCATGTGCTCGGGCTGGCTGGACCTTCGTATGTGACGATGCCAGCTATCTTCCATTCGATCGACAAGACCGTATGGTTCTAGGCAACTGTCATCAGATTCGGCTTCGCGACTCAGGAGTCCAGCTCTTTCCCGAGCTCGAAGGGCGTTCCGTGACTCCTCGCGCGGCTGGAAAGCCCTCAATAGAAATTCCCACGTCGGACATGCCAGAGTTACTCACCGCTGAATCTGCAATCGTTCAGTCCATCGTCTTCCTCAACCGTCGCGACGTTGAGTCTCCAGAACTTTTGTCCTTCTCCAGAGAGACCGCTTTGTGCTGGTTCAATCAATTTCTCCTGCCTGGACCCGCATCGTACCCGGCCCAACATGCCGCCATTCAACATCTCCTTCAGGTCGGGATATTCGAACTCCGCTATACCGATCTGGATTGGGCCATCGACAGGCTTCAGGCTCTGGCTTTCACAGGACGGTAGACGATATATGAAATCCCTCTTCAACAGAACTGACAGGCCCGCACTGAGAATCCCTCGCGAGGTCAGCGCACTCATCACCGCACTTCAACTAAATGCACCAGATCTAACGCTCCTGGAGACGTTGTCCAATGAGGAGTGGACCAGCCTGCTCACTTTTAGCGACTTGGCGCACCTCACGCTCTCTCTCGCACTGTTGCCAAACGACGGATTTCCCTCCTGGGTCGTCGAACGCCTCAGAACAAACATCGCCGATAACGCCCGACGCTTCGAGCATGTACAGGCAACCTACAGTGAAGCAGCGAGAGCCCTCCATGATGCAGGAGTTGAGCACATTGTCATAAAGGGCTTCACGCAGTCTCCGGACTACGTCAAAGATCCGCGGAACCGGTCTCAATCCGATATTGACTTGTATTGTCCGGAAGAAAAGATTGAACGCGCGCAAATCGCCTTGCAAGCCATCGGCTACAAACCTGACGGCGGTGTCGATGGCCGCGCGGACCATGCGCCAGCTCTAGTTCGCCTCGGCGGTTGGACCTGGAGAGGGAATCCATTCGATCCTGAGATGCCCCTCTCCATCGAGTTGCACTTTTGCCTCTGGAACCGAGGTCGCCTTTTGTTTAACGTCCCAGGGGTTAGCAGCTTCTGGGAAAGAAGAATCACGCGAGACGTCGACGGCTTCTCTTTTCCATGTCTCAGCCCCGCTGATCAACTCGGCTATCTCGCCTTACATATCCTCCGCAACATACTTTCCCCAACCTGGATCATCCATCACGTTCGCGAACTGGCTGCCTTTCTTCACTCCCACGCAAACGACGATGCCTTTTGGAGAAATTGGCACGAGACCCACAATCCAACTTTGCAATCGCTTGAAGCCATCACTTTTTACTATGCCCGCGCTTGGTTCGGTTGCGACCTCCATCCCCGAGCCGAAGACGAAATCGCGAATCTACCCACCGTGCAACAACGCTGGCTGCACCGCTTCATCGGGTCTGCTCTTGAAGGCATGTTCCATCAAAACAAAGACTCGGTATGGCTGCACTGGAGCTTACTGCAATCCCCAACAGCAAAAAGAGTCCTGCTCAAACGCTTTTTGCTCCCCTATCGGATTCCGCCCATCAATTCCCCCGCAGTAAGCATCAAGAATCGGCGAAGCAGGTCGTCTAGCGGGTCCCACCGTTATTCACAGTATGTGGCCTACCTATTCTCCACTTTCACCTCGTTTAACTATCTCAACTTTGCCACCATACTGCGTGGCCTTCGCTGGCGCTTCTCACAGCATCAACTCATACGACAGTTCTGGATATTCCTGGCTGCCTCTTTTTTTTTGACTTGGGCCTGTCCATATACTTCTTCCTCTTCAATCTTTTCTTGATCGGTCACGGTTACACAGAGAAATCACTAGGCTTGCTCACAAGCGCCATGGCTATCGGAAATCTTGCCGGGGCGATACCGATTGGCAAGCTAGCTCAGCGGTTTGGCCTGCGTCCTATGCTGCTCTCCTGCTTCTCGCTCATCATCGTCGCGTCTTCGGCTCGTGCAGTTTTGCTCTCATTTGCATGGCAAATCTCACTGGCCTTTATCGCTGGAGTCGCACTTTCTGCCTGGGCGATTTGCCTCTCCCCAGCCGTCGCGCAGCTAACGGAAGAGCGGCAACGTCCCTTCGCCTTCAGCCTCGTCTTCTCGCTCGGTATTGGCGTCGGGGCTTTGGGAGGTCTGGTCGGAAGCAGGCTCCCTGGCTGGCTTGCAATCCATCACATGCTGTCCCATGTGCTGCAACCAGAACAGTCTGTCTTATTGCTCTCCTGCTGCATCGTAGCCATCGGCGTATGGCCTGTTACAAGGCTCACCTTTACTCGTGCAAAATTACCGGAACGAGACAAGCCGCTTATCTCACCCTTTATGCTCAGGTTCCTGCCGGCCATAGCCATCTGGAGCATGGTGACCGGCTCGTTCAGCCCCTTCGCCACGGTGTATCTGGCTCAGCACCTGCACATGTCGTTACCCCAGATAGGCAATGCATTCTCCATCTCGCAGTTCGCGCAAGTTGCCGCCGTCCTTGCAGCTCCCTTGCTGTTCCGGCGCTTGGGTATCGTCAGCGGCATCGTCTCGACGCAGGTCATCAGTGGTCTGCTGCTCGTCGCCCTGGCTGCGACAAGTCATCCCCTTGGTGCAACGGCAGCCTATGTCGGATTCACCGCTTTCCAGTGGATGAATGAGCCTGGGCTCTACAGCCTGCTCATGAATATGGTCCCAGCCGAACAACGAGGTGGCGCCTCCGCGTGCAACAGCGTTGTCATGTCATCTTCGCAGGCTATTGCTGCGACTCTCGCGGGAGGAGCCTTCGTACGTTACGGGTATCCATCTTCGCTGCGAGGTATCGCAGCCATCGCCTTGGTCGCCGCTACGCTCTTCTGGCGAATGCGAATCCAACCGGAGTTGGGACCCGCTCCAGAGCCCCACATTGCCCTGAACTAAGGCATCCATCGATCAATCTGCTCAGAGCAACTCTGCTAATCCGAGCAAGCGCATCATGATGGGAATGCTCCACCGCGGCCCATCTTCAATAAGGAGTCGCGGATTCGTTTTTATAATCATCACCAAACTTGTTCTTATGCCCTGCCATCGCAACCTTAGTGACCAGCAGCCGCACCTCGCCAAGTTGCAGATCGTCGCCCTGTATTCGAACGTCGCGCTCTGCTTTTTGCAGTAATGATCCCGAAACCTCCTCAGCCCAGAGATGCAGACGGTAGCTTCCCGGTGGCACGCCACGCAGCGTGACTTTACCATCTGCTGTTGAGATCGCAACGTACGGCGTTCTAAGCGAGACAATCACGGAGCCCATTTGAGGATGGATATTGCAGAAGATATAGGAGACACCCTCGCGATCAAACCGTACTGAGCGATGGCTGCCTGCTTCATACAAACCCAGATCAAAACGCTTGCCGTTGAAGAGCGAAAATACATTATGAAAGAACGGATCCTGGTTCGGGAACTCGACGCTGCTACCCGTCGGCACTACCAGCAAATGAGGCGTGAACTGCTTGTCCTTCTGCACCATCCGATAGCTCTGCTGCAGACCGGGCGGTGCCGTCGCTATGCCATTACTTCCCTCGGGCGATAGCCACACCACTACATCCGCTGAACTTGTAGACGGCCGTTTGTCCTGCGGACTCTTAGCCCCCGGCTCCGTCGAATGAACTCGCTCAAGCTGGACCTGGAGCGAGACAGTCGCGCCCTGCCCCCACATCACTCCGCCCGATAAACAGCATGCTGCAAACAACAATGACCGCGCCGTCAGACGCAGTAACATGTGTCCGCTCCACCTTCGTCTCTTATTCAGCGGCTGATCCATCAAAATTGATACCCTGCCGATAGCGTAAATACATTTGCCACGTTCGGAGAACCGGTTATCTGCCAGCTCTCAATCCTGCGGATCTCCGGAGAGAAGATTAAATACGTCTTTGGCCGGTATACAAGGTTGCCGAACATCATCCTGTTCCTCGCACTTAGCTCCAATGGATACGCGCTCCCATAAAGCTCTATCTTTCGAAAATCAGCCGCAAATCCTCCATCTTGTCCGTAGGCCAAATGTAGCGCCAGAGACGGCATAATCTTCGCCCTTATCTGGCCCCATCCGCCCACTGCATTAAGTCCAATCGTACTTGTGATACCTGTCACCGGGTCGGTGCTGCTCAAGACATCTTTGTAGGCGCCACCACCAAAGCCGCCCAACCCCACACCACGATAGATCTCTCCGTTGATACTAAACCTGCGCGTCAATGGAATCTGCCAATCACCCGTCAGCGCCCAAGTGTGCAGGTTGAAATTACCGTTATAGTGCTCCTGTCCCGTATAAGCTCCGATGCCAACCACCAGGGCATCATCCTCTGGTCCTGCGTGATAAGCGACCCGACCCTCCAGCCCAGGTCGCCGCGAGAGTTCGCCCGCGCTGGGCACAGGAGCTGCAGTGGTTGTATTCAGTCCGATAACAGGTGCATCCCACAACCCGCCTTGCAGTTCGAGCGCATGCCTCTCGCTCAACTGGATTGCGTGCCGGTAGCGAACCTGTGTTGACCAGTTCCACAGGTTTCCGGCCCACGCCAGCGCGGGAACTCCAATCGAAGCATAACTGGTTGGCGAGTTGGGAGAGATCAACGGGCCATCCACACCTGCGTGAACGGCATTCCGCTTCCACTCCAGCCCAATATCTGCCCTGCGCAATCTCAAGTTGCCCACCGAGTTGCCATAGTAGTCGTAAGAAACGTTGCTGAAAAAATCCGCCGCCACATCGCCCGAAGTCTGCGCGCCAAGAATCCTCGGCCCCGTGCCATGCAGTCCCAGTACTGTCTGCCGCATCGTCGCGCCCAAACTGCCATGGCTCGCGCCTGCCGGCCTCCGCAGCGCAATCGAAGGCAGATTCAAATTGTCGACAACGCCAGCGTTCGAGTACGCGTTAAACAGCACCAACCCATAAAGCTGGAGCGCGTACTTCGACGACGACTCCACCTTCGTCTGCTCATGCTGGCGTATCTCCGCCTGCTGAACTTCTTGCTCTTCTCCTTGTCGCGCAACCGTCTCGGCAAGTGATGTCGAAGTGGAACTCTCCTCCGTCGGAGCCGTACTCGGGATCAATGCCATCTGCTGTTTCATTGACTCAATCTCAGCGGTCAACGCATTCATCTGCTCCCTGGATTGCTCAAGCTGCCGCCTCGTCTCCAACAGCAAGTCAGTCACTTCCTTCAGACGCTTCTCCATCTGCGGAGCAGTCATCGCCGTCGTGGTCGAGCTTGGCTGGATAGGGTTTCCTTGAGCCAGCATTGACTGTGTGCAGCTCGCCTCACAGAGCAAGCACCACCCCATAAACCACAGAACCGGCCTGTACCATCTGCCGCAGTTGAATCCCATGACCTGAGCTTCTCCAGTCAAACTAATTTGAAGTGACGCGCCACGTGCCGCCGGCAACTGCAAGACCACTATTCTTCACCATGATCGGCAGCACAATCACAAAGACTGTTCTGCCTGCCGTGCTCTCCTCTAGTTGCACCGTGCCAGCGTGCTCTTGTGCGATGTGCAACGCCACCGTGAGCCCCAGTCCGACCCCACTCGCCTTACCTTCACTGACGAACGGATCGAACATCGTCTCCCGAATTGCCTCGGGTACTCCCTGGCCGCTGTCCGTCACCCGCACGTACAGTCTCTCATCCGCTTGCGTAACACTTAGCCGGACCTGCGGTGGTCCACTTCCGCGATGCGCTGCCTGACAGGCATTCAGCATCAGGTTGAAAATTGCCCGCCCGAGCTTCTTTCCATCCACCAGTAACTGGATGTCGGGCAGGGTTTCAATCTCGATGCAAACGTCCCGCGCCTCGGGATGCGCACGCAACATACTCACTGCGCGCTCAATAACTACCTCTATAAGCTCGTCCTGCTGGTTCAACGTCTTGCCCGTTTGGCTAAAGATAAGCAGCGAATCCAAGAGATCTGTCATGCCATGCACCGCCAACTCGACTTCACCAATCAACTCTTCGCGCTCCCGTTGTGGTGTGTCAGCAAGACTCAGGAACTCAGCATTGGCGTACATCGCAGAAAGATAATGTCGCAAATCGTGCGAGATGGAGCGGGCCATTCTTCCAATAGTCGCAAGCCGCTCGGCCTCCAGCACATCCCGCTGCGACTGCAGCAACTCCGCCCTCATTCGTTCGAACGCTTCACGCAGTTCCACCACCTCTGCGGTGCCACCATTCCCAAGGCCGTAGCTGAAGTCTCCTCGTCCTAACGCTCTCGCCCCATCTACCAATCCCTCCAGCGGCCTTGTCACTCTCCATGAAATGGAGATAGCAAGGAGCCCTCCCAGGACCAGTGCCAGAGTTCCCAGGCCGGCAACCCAGCGGTTGACCCGCATCAAGAAACTGCTCGCCTGATCATAGGACTTGAGTACGATCAGCTCCGATGAGCCGCTTGTGGTTGCCGGCTTTAACGGAACCACTGCGGCAAGATATCGCTCGCTCCCCAAAAAGATCGTCTCACCCTCACTTCGCGGAGTCTTGCCAATCGCCAACTTCAACCTCTGCTCCAACTCAGGAGTCAGAGTACTTACGACAACCCTACCCTCAGCAGCAAAGACCACTTCAGCCGCCGAGGCGTCGCGAACCTCTCGCGCCAGCCGCTGGTCAATTGCATTCCCCATCGCGACATAACCCAGCACCGTGCCACGCTCATCTCTGCCAAAATAAAGCGGCTGCACAATCATCTCGAACAGCCGGCCGTTCATTTGCACCGTCCGAGCCTGCCCCACGTGTTCCAGACACTCGCTGAATGCAGGCTGCAGATCAGCCGCGACGATAGATGTACCTCGAACATACTCAGTCGTCAACTCACCAGTAGAGCCGCTGAGCGCAAACAAATCGCTGCCGCTCACCTTCCAGAACTCTGCACTGCCGTCAACAATCGTCCGGCGGTCCCCGGTCGTCATCAACGCCTTCAGACTCGGCAGGTCCGCGACTAGCGCTGAACTGCGCGACAGAGCCTCTCGCTGCTGTCGCTGCAGGTTCATAAACGTACTAACAGAATGGCTCAAATCAAGCGCGAGGCTTTCCTCGATCTGCCGTTCCACAGTCATGCGGATCACCAGCAGGCTGGTAGCCGTCAACCCAAAAGACAGTGCGAGCAATGCAATAAGTAGCGTCGTCCGCATCGACAACCTGTGCATACCGCCACCCTTCACAGTCAACCTACGGCTCACTCACAAACTTGTATCCCATCCCGTGCACCGTGCGGAAGTGTACCGGGTGCGCCGGATCGGATTCCAGCTTCTGCCTCAACTTCAACAATTGATTATCGACAGTCCGAGTCGACGGATAGCAGTTATATCCCCATACATCGTTCAATAACTCTTCTCGGGTCACCACTCTGCCGGCATTGTCGCTAAAAAACTTCAATAGCTTGAACTCGTGCGCCGTCAAGGCCACAGGCTCCCCCTCCCGAGTGATCTCCATCGTGGTAAAGTCCACCGCCACCCTACCGAAGCGCAGCGTCCTAACCGTTGGAGTCCTTCGCGTCCGCCGTATTGCAGCCTGCACCCTCGCCAACAGTTCTCGCGGGCTGAAAGGCTTCGTCACATAGTCGTCCGCACCCATCTCTAATAACAATACTTTGTCCGCTACATCACTCACTGCACTCAAGATAATGACCGGGGTCTCCACGGCCCATGCCTTGATGCTCTTGCACACCTCGCGCCCAGAGATTCCAGGCAGCATCAAGTCCAGCACGATGGCTACGGGCTTCACCATCTTGCACGCCGGCAACGCCTCCAGACCGTCAGCCACAACATGCACGCCATAGCCCTCAGCTAAAAACTGCCGCTCCAACGCCTTTTGAATGCGCTGGTCATCTTCGATAATCAGGATTGTTTCCATGGCACACTCTCGATCCAGTGTGTACCTGTTGTCGGTGCCTGCGACAGTCTTTTCGCTAATAAATGACAAAACAGTGACAAACACCGACCGGACACCCGTAAAGCACGGTGATAGTTTATCCGAGTGCGGAGTCAGAGACGGAGTTAGTGCGCGGGTTCCGCCTCAAGCTCCCAACGAAGAGTTCATCGGCAGTAGTCTAGGATTTCCCATGCGGAACAACCGGCGCCACCTCTCTCGATCCGTATCTGGAGACTGTTCGGCTTCCAGCCGATTTGACGACATCACCCCTAAAGTAGCGACGGGGAGCTACTAGGCAGATTAGGTGACCTGGGTCACAGCCGGAAGGTCAGTGTCCCGTGAATAATTGACGGGATGTGAATGTGTTTGATTGTTCAAGAGTATTCTGGTTTTGCACATGCGGATTTTTCATCATATTGGGATAGTTGTTTTACTTCTTATGTCATGCATCGCTCCCTCGATCGCGTGCATGGTCCCAGATGCACAACTGAACTCTGATGAGCGTTCGTGCTGTCGCATGATGAAGAGTGATTGCGGTCAGATTGAAATGCCTGCGTCGCACCACTGCTGCCGAAAGACGCCCCAGCGACTTCGTGCGAGTGCTCTTATAAAAGAGCCGGTAACTCTTTACCCGGTTGTAGTCACGGATATGTGGCTTACGGCCTCTGAACGTTCGAATCCCGACACAGCTTTCGTTGGGCTCATTGAGCGCGCGGAACACCCCCCTCCGGGCAATTCATCCACCTCGGCATCCGTCCTAAGAGTCTAGTCTCCTCCTTGCTCGCACTTCATTCGAGTTGCGCGAATGCGCAATCGCGTCCGAATTGTTATCGAAATAGGAGAATCTGCCATGAAGGTGGCCTTAAATTGGACCGCCGCATTGGTTTTGGCTAGCGGCGTCCTCGCATTTGCAGAGGACATGCCCGCGATGCGGACACCCCTTACTCAACTACTCGCAGAAGCCGCGGCAAATAATACGCAAATTTCCGCGGCAAATCACTCGTGGAAAGCGGCAACCTACTTGGCTCGGCAAGTTACAACTCTGCCTGACCCGCAGTTCACCGTCCAGCAATTAAATGTTGGCAGCCCCAAGCCTTTTGCAGGCTTTAGCAACAGTGATTTTGCCTATATTGGTTTCGGCGCATCGCAAGATCTCCCTTACCCGGGCAAGCTTCGTCTCAGAGGCGACGTAGCTAACCGAGAGGCTGAGACACAACATGCACAAGAAGATGTCGTTCGTACGTCGATTGGCGAGCAGGTAAAGCTGCTCTACCTTCGACTGGCATATCTCGAAGCGACGCTTTCAATTCTGGGGCGCAATGACGAGGTGTTGCGGCAGCTTATTGAGAATGGGCTTTCACGCTACAGCGTGGGTCTGGGGAGCCAGGCCGATGTGCTGAAAGCTCAACTTGAACATACCAAGATCCTGCGCGAAATAACGATGCACCACCAGGAGATGGGACAGCTTGAGGCTGATTTAAAACAACTTGTGCATCGATCGCAGGACTCTGCCGACATCAGGCCAGAGCAACTGACGGTTACGCGATTTGAATACACCGCAGAGCAGTTGCAGGCACTGGTTCGAGAGCACAACCCCGCGGTTCACATGGGCGCGAATGCAGTTCAAAAGCAGGAGGCTCAGCTTAAATCCGTACAACGCGAGGGTAAGCCAGACTTCAATGTGGGCTACATCTTCCAGCTAACAGGCAGTGGCTATCGGGACTACTACATGCTAACCGTCAACATGCGCTTGCCGCGACGCAAGCGCATTGAAGCGGAGATCGCTGAGGCGGTGGAGCAATTGGATCGGTCCAAGCAGGAACGGGATTCTCAAATGCAACAGCAACTCTCCGAAGTCCAGAAGCAGTACGTTGCGGTCACCAGTACAACTGAACTGCTGAAGGAATATCAAGAGGGACTGATCCCGCAGGCTGAGATGGCCTTTCATTCGGAAGAATCAGCCTACCAATCAAATAAACAGCAGTTCGCACCCGTGCTTAGTTCACTACTGGATGTCATGACATTTCAGCATGACTACCAGCAGGCAATCTTCGATCACGAAACAGCTTTGGCCCATCTTGAAACTCTGACAGGAGCCTCACTCCGATGAACAAATATGTGATTCGCACCTCTGTCTTCTGGCTCTTGATTCTTGCGGTGATTATTGGCGGATTCTATCGCTCGCACCAGCACCCTATTTTCTCCGCTACAGCAAATGAGCCGGTGGCTTCTGGTCCAGCCTCGAAAGCAGGCAGCGCGGAGATGGTTGCGCCAAAGATGGAAGCACCGCTTGTCCCGGTGCAACTCAGCGCCCAACAGATCCAGTACATCGGCATGAAGACCGGAACAGTCGAATACCAACAACTCAGCGACGATGTCCGTGCGACGGGCACCGTCGATATTGATGAGCGGCTGATGTCGTTCGTGCAAGTACGGTTTCCCGGATACATCCGCAAAGTGTTTGCCAACGCTACATATCAATACGTCAAAAAAGGCGAGCCCCTCTTCACCATCTACAGTCCAGACCTTGTCGCAACGCAGCAGGAATACCTGATTGCCCGTCAGAACCAAAGCACAGCAAGATCTAGTAGCGTTGATGGCGTTGCAACAGGAGCCGCCGCCCTGACCGACGCTGCCGAACGGCGTTTGCAGCAGTGGGAGATTCCAGAGAGTGCGATAGCCAAGCTGAAGGAGACAGGTAAAGCGTCCGCGGATATTACCGTCACGTCCTCCGTATCTGGATACATCACTGAGCGCAACGCACTCCCGCACATGTACGTTGAGCCGGCAACGCGTTTGTATACCATTGCCGATCTATCGCGTGTCTGGGTGACCGCTCAGGTGTTTCAAAATGATATCGGCAGGTTGAAGCCTGGCGACACTGCTGAGATCACCGTGGATGCCTACCCTGAACGCACATTCTCAGGACATATCGAAGATATCGTTCCCCAAGTAGACCTGACCACGCGTACGGTGCGTGTACGCATCGCGGTAAATAATCCTGGGGTCAGACTCAAGCCTGGAATGTTCGTAAACGTCGATGTGAAATCGGCGTTAGGTCGACAGCTTGTTGTACCGGCATCCGCCGTATTCCAAACCGGAACACGCCAGCTTGTGTTTCTCGATCACGGCAATGGAAATCTGGAGCCGAAAGATGTAGTTCTCGGGCCACGTTCTGGTGATTACCTCGTTGTGTTGAAGGGCGTTGCAGTCCATGATCCGATTGTCACCTCTGCCAACTTCTTGATTGATTCAGAAAGTCAGCTTCAGGCAGCTTCTGGATCACCTGCTCCAATGCTGCCCGGCGGCAGTGACGTAACCACACAAGAAAAAGCGCAACCTGCCGCCGCCGTGAACATTGATTTTGCGACCGATCCCACGCCTCCACACCGGGGAGCAAATACATTTCTGGTCAAGCTCACCGGAGCAAATGGGATCCCAGTCACCGGAGCGGAGGTCACAGTCAAGTGCTACATGGCAGCGATGCCAGCCATGGGAATGGCCGCCCTGAGTACAAGCTTGAAGCTGCAGCAGAGAAGCAGCGGTCGTTATGAAGGTACGGGTGTCTTGGACTCCGGGGGCACCTGGCAGCTAACCATCACTGTGCAACAAAACGGAAAGATCATTGCCACGAAACAACTGCGGGTAGTCGCTGAAGGGGGAATGTAACATGCTCTCCCGCCTAATAGAATTTTGCGCTCGCAATCGCTTCCTGGTCTTCACCTTCGTCTTAGCGCTTACTCTGGCAGGCATCTGGTCGTTGCGACATGTGCCTCTGGATGCGCTGCCTGATATCTCGGACGTTCAGGTGATCGTGCACACGAGCTGGATGGGACAGCCACCAGACATCATCGAAGATCAGGTGACCTATCCGATCGTTACAAGCCTGCTGGCTGCACCACACGTCAAGGCTGTCCGTGCGCAGACCATGTTTGGCGACTCCTATGTCTATGTCGTCTTCGAGGACGGAACAGACCTGTATTGGGCGCGATCGCGTGTCCTTGAATACCTCCAGCAAATCTCCGGACGCCTCCCTGCTGACGTTCATCCCGCAATTGGCCCCGACGCCACGGGCGCAGGCTGGGTCTTCGAGTACGCCATTATCGACAAGAGCGGAACCCACAGCCTGGCCGATCTCCGCAGCTTGCAGGACTGGCATCTGCGCTATGCCCTGGAAACAGTTCCTGGTGTCTCGGAAGTAGCCAGCATCGGCGGCTTCGTTCGTCAATATCAGGTGCGTGTGGATCCCAATAAGCTACTGGCCTACAACATTCCCTTGTCTACCGTGATCGACCGCGTGAAGGCCAGCACAAATGAAGTAGGAGGGAGAGTGCTTGACCTTAGCGGTGCGCAGTATATGATCCGCGGCCTTGGCTATCTGCGCTCGCTCGACGATCTTGCTTCAGTCGCAGTAGGCAGCAAGAACGGTACACCAATCTTGCTGCGTGATCTGGGTAGTGTCGCCTTCGGTCCTGATATTCGAGAGGGTGTTGCCGACTGGAACGGTGAAGGCGAGACTGTTGGCGGCATCGTTGTAATGCGTCAGGGAATGAATGCGCTCAATGTCATAGAAGGGGTGAAGCGGAAACTACGCGAAATTGCACCGTCCCTTCCACCTGGGGTTCAGATCGTGTCCGGCTATGACCGATCCGGTCTGATTGAAAATTCGATCGCCACGCTCGAACGTGATCTGCTCGAAGAAGCAGCCATCGTGAGCCTTGTAATCATCGTTTTTCTGTTTCACTTTCGCTCTGCGTTGATTGCAATTATCGCGTTACCTGTTGCGGTACTGATCTCGTTCATTCCCATTTATCTGCTTGGCGTCACCTCCAACATCATGTCGCTTGGAGGTTTGGCGCTTGCAATCGGCGTCTTGGTCGATGCCGCGATCGTCATGGTAGAGAACGGCTATCGACACTTGTCGGAACGGCAACAGTTGGACAAGATACCCGTCTCTGAGCCCGAGCGCGGCGAGATTCTTATCGGGGCGGCGAAGCAGGTTGGTCCAGCTCTATTCTTCTCGCTGCTCATCATCGTGGTGTCGTTCCTTCCCGTCTTTCTTCTTGAAGCACAAGAGGGACGCATGTTTCGACCACTCGCATGGACCAAGACGCTAGCCGTCGCGTCATCCTCTGTTCTTGCAATAACACTGGTCCCAGTTCTGATGGTTCTCCTTATTCGCGGACGCCTACGTCCGGAAACCGCGAATCCTATCTCTCGCATCACACAAGCTATTTATCTCCCGGTACTCCGCTTCTGCTTGAAGTATCGCAAGCTCACGATTGCACTCAATCTCCTCTTCCTTGTAGCTACGTTGCCAGTGGTTTTCAAATTGGGAAGTCAGTTTATGCCGCCACTCTTTGAGGGTTCCACACTCTATATGCCCACAGCGCTGCCCGGTATCGCAGTCGGCCAGGCAAAGGAGCTATTGCAGAAACAGGATGCGATCCTGCGGACGTTTCCAGAGGTTCTTAGCGTCTTCGGCACGGTTGGACGATCGGACAGTGCCACGGACAATGCCCCACTGGACATGTACGACACCACCATCATGCTCAAGCCCAAGGAACAATGGCGACCCGGCATGACATACGAGAAGCTAATGCAGGATATGGACGCGAAGCTTCAGTTTCCTGGCCTCTCAAATACGTGGACAAGCCCGGTTGAGAATCGGCTGGATATGGAATTAACCGGTATCAAGACTCCGCTTGGCCTCAAAGTCCAGGGACCAAATGTAGATGGCATCGAACAACTCGCCGCACAGATTCAAACCGTCCTGTCTGCTATGCCCCAGGTCCGGTCAATCTTTGCGGAACGAATCTCACAAGGCTTCTACGTCAACGTCGATGTCAATCGTGCGGAGGCTGCGAAGTACGGCCTGAGCGTAGCAGATATTCAGACGGCGGTATCCTCAGGCATCGGTGGGCAGACCATCGCCGAGAACATCGAAGGGCGCGAGCGATATCCAATCAGTGTGAGATACGCACAAGGCTTCAGAGACAGTGTGGAGCGAATGCGGACGGTCCTGATTGGCACCCCTTCGGGGGCGCAGATTCCGCTAGGGCAAGTCGCCCACATCTCCTTCTCCCATGGACCTGCGATGATTCGCGATGAGGATGGGCAACTCACCGGATACATCTACATCGACCTGAAAGACACAAACTACGGAGGCTTCGTCGATGCAGCGGTCCGTGAACTCCACAGCAGAATCTCTTTGCCCGCAAACTATACCTTCAAATGGTCTGGCGAATATGAGTTTGAGCTGCGTGCGAAGGACAGGCTCAAACTCATTCTGCCGGTTGTATTTTTCATCATCTTCTTACTGCTCTACATGGTTTTTCATTCTGTCGCCGAGGCCGTCATGCTGATCGTGCCAACCATCTACGCCATGACCGGCGGCCTGCTATTGCAATGGCTGTTGGGCTATAACTTCAGCGTCGCGGTATGGGTTGGCTACATCGCACTCTTCGGCATCGCTGTTGAGACTGGAGTTGTGATGGTGGTCTATCTCCATGAAGCTCTGGAACGACGACGAAGCAAGGGGGGCGCTCTTTCAAACGCAGACATCGAAGCTGCAGTAATCGAAGGGGCGGTCCATCGCCTGCGTCCCAAACTCATGACGGTCACGGCGGTCCTCGCCAGCCTTGCGCCTATCCTGTGGGAATCCGGCATTGGTTCCGATGTGATGAAGCCAATAGCTGCACCAATCGTCGGCGGTATGATTACCTCAACCATCCATGTCCTGATCCTGGTACCTGTATTCTTCGTAATGATGAAAGAGCGGGCGCTGCGCAAAGGTCGTCTTCATCCGCTAAATCAAATCAACGAAGAGTATCTTGCAGATAATCCTAAAATTCCCGCAGGGCCTCAATTGCGGTAAGCGCGCAGAGCATCGGCAACCAGAAACGCCCCAGATATTCGAAAATAGAGGCCGCAGACCTTACAATCACCGGGAGTCGCTCGCCGGCTCCCGGACATGGCCCCGATTCATCCCGCGAACCAGCCACCAGAACAGAGGACTCTAGATGATCTCCCGCAGAACCTTCCTCCAGACCGCCAGCGCCGCTTGCGCCTCGGCCGCACTCCCCCTACCCATCTTCGCAGCTCCCCAGGGCGCTGAAGCGAATGACCCCCTACACTGGGTCGACCCACGCATCGGCACTGGTGGCCACGGGCATTGCTTTCCGGGCTCGAGCGTCCCTTTCGCCGCAGTCCAGCTCAGCCCGGATACCTACAACGACGAGTGGGACTGGTGCGCCGGTTACCACGCCTCCGATACCTCCATCATGGGCTTCAGCCACACTCACCTCAGCGGCACCGGCTGCGGCGACCTCCTCGACTTCCTCGTCATGGCCGGCATCGGCCCCACCAAGCTCAACCCCGGCCCGCGCTCGGACCCGGATCAAGGTTATCGCTCGCGCTTCGACCACAAGGATGAGGTCTCCGAGCCCGGCTTCTACTCTGTCCTGCTCAAAGACCCCGGCATCCACGTCGAGCTTACCTCCACCGAGCGTACCGGCATCCACAAGTACACCTTCCCGCAGAGCAACGAAGCCTGGCTCATCCTCGACCTCACCCACTCCTATCTCACCCGGGGCGCCAGCTCCGTTTACTCGGCCGAGCTCTCAAGCCCCGCCCCCGACACCCTCGCCGGCGGCCACATCACCAACGCCTGGGGCCAGCGCCGCCACTGCTTCTTCAACCTCCAGGTCTCGAAGAAGCCATCGAAGATCGTCTTCTACTCCAACGGCAAGCCAGTCGGTGCAACCTCCCCTCTCGCCGGCGACGACCTCAAAGCCGTACTCCACTTCACGACCACTGAGAAAGAGATCATCTACGTCCGCACCGGCATCTCCGGCGTCAGCGCAGAGGGCGCCGCCAGAAACCTGAAAGCCGAGCAGCCCGACTGGAACTTCGAAAAGACCCGCGCCACCGCGCAAGCAAAGTGGCGATCCCAACTCTCCCGCGTCGACGCCGAGATCGCCAACCCCGACCAGAAGCGCATCTTCTACACCTCGCTCTACCACATGTCGCTTGGCCCCCAACTCTTCGACGACGTTGACGGTAGCTATCGCGGTATGGACGGCCAGATTCACCAAGTCCCCAAGGGCCAGCACAACTACACCACCTTCTCGCTCTGGGATACCTTCCGCGCTGCGCATCCCGCTTATACCCTCATCCAGGCCGACCGCGTTCCCGACTTCGTCAATACCCTCATCCGGATGGCCCAGCAGAGTCCTGCAGGCATGCCCGTCTGGCCACTCCAGGGCACCGAAACCGGCACCATGACCGGCTACCACTCCGCCAGCGTCATCGCCGAAGCCATCCAGAAGGGCTTCCCCGGCATTAACATCGAGGACGCCTACAAGGTCATCAACCAGCGCACCGAGGTTGAGAACTACCGCGGCCTGGGCTTCTACCGCAAGTTGGGCTACATCCCGGCCGACCGCGAAGAGGAGTCGGTCTCCAAAGCATTCGAGTACTGCTACGGCGACTGGGCCGCAGCCAACGTTGCGAGCAAACTCGGCAAAGCCGAACAGGCTGCCATGCTCCGCACCCGCTCCACCAGCTACCGCCACTACTTCAACCCCAAAAGCACCTTCATGGAGCCGAAGCTCGAAAACGGCGACTGGGCGACCCCCTTCAACCCCATCGAGATGGGCCACACCAAAAAGTGGCGCGACTTCACCGAGTCCAACTCCTGGCAAACTAGCTTCGGCGTACAGCACGACCCCGCTGGCCTCATCGGCCTCTATGGCGGTCGCGAGCCCTTCATCGCCAAGCTCGACGGCCTCTTCAACGCGGCCCCCGACCTGCCAGAGGACGCCCCGCCCGACATCGCCGGCATGGTCGGCCAGTACGCCCACGGCAACGAGCCCTCGCACCACATCGCCTACCTCTACGTCTACGCCGGCGCCCCGCACAAGACGCAGTCTCGCGTCCGCATGCTCATGGACACCATGTACCGCGCCGAACCTAACGGCATGGAAGGCAACGAAGACGTAGGCCAGATGTCCGCCTGGTTCATCCTCTCGGCCCTGGGTTTCTATCCTGTCGATCCCGTCAGCGGCAACTACATCCTCGGCTCACCGCTCGTCGAGAGTGCTACCGTCCACCTAGGCAATGGCAAGACCCTCAAAATCGAAGCCCGCCGCAAGAATCCCGAGGACGCCTACGTACAAGCCTTCACCCTCAACGGCAAACCTCAGCAGCGCGCATGGTTCCACCACAGCGACATTGCCCAGGGTGGCCAGATCATCCTCGAGTTGGGACCATCCCCAAATCTCGGCTTTGCCACTGCTCCTGACCAGGCACCACCATCCCTTACTCTCTAGCCAGCATTTGCAGTCGATTCGTTGTTGTACTTCTAATATTGAGTTCGCTCTCACTGGACACGCTGTTCGAACGCCCCGGATAACTCCATATTAAATGTGGGTTTCGTTGCGCTCGATCGGCGCAACCTGATCAGCGCAACGATTGCGGGCAGGCGTGAGGCGCGCCAGCAGTGATTAATCAAGAAGTTATCCTTGACGATGGAGATTTGGGGACCGAATCGATGTTGTGATCGCGGTTGATATGTTAACTTAAGTTTTACAGCCATAGCTTCTGCGAAACGTCTAGCGCCTTAACGGGCTGTGTGCCTAGTGAGAGCGAGCCCCGGACCTTAGGCGTGGGCCGTACGAGGGTGGATGGGAATACAGGTTGCTCTGAATCACCGGACTCAGTACCGGTATGACAAGGCCATATCCCTCGGCCCACAGGTTGTACAGTTGCGCCCGGCACCGCACTGTCGAACGCCAATCCTCAGCTACTCACTTGAGGTCACTCCCTCTGACCGCCTGCTCAACTGGCAACTGGATCCTCACTACAATCACCTGGCGCGTCTGCTCTTCCCGCAGAAGACGAACGAGTTTGTCGTCGAGGTGAACCTCGTCGCAGATCTAACCCCTTTCAATCCGTTCGAGTTCTTTCTCGAATCAGGGATCGAGAATTACCCCTTCACTTACGCGCCGGAGCTAGCCAAAGACCTTGAGCCATATCGGTCGGAGTCCCCCCCTGGGCCTCTACTTCAGGAGTTCCTCAAGAACTACCTGGACGAGAAGCAAGGAACGATCAGTCTGCTCCTGGACTTGAATCGAAGGGTCCGTGACGAAATTGGATATGTGACAAGGCTGGAGCACGGCGTACAGACCAGCGAAGAGACGCTTGAGAAGCGGTCGGGATCATGCCGTGACTCTGCGTGGCTGCTCGTGCAAATTCTCCGGCATATGGGGATCGCAGCACGATTCGTCTCCGGATATCTGATTCAAATGGTGGCGGACGAGACAGTGTTGGAAGGCCCCAGCGCTCCGCAAACGGACTCCGCTGATCTGCATGCCTGGGCTGAGGCGTTCTTGCCTGGCGCGGGTTGGATTGGAATGGATCCGACGTCGGGCCTGCTCGCAGGCGAGGGGCACATCCCGCTGGTTTGTACCCCGACTGCCGCGAAGGCCGCTCCAATCGGGGGCACGGTGGAGCCTGTCAATGTGGACTTCAGCTACTCGATGTCCGTTCGCCGCCTGAACGAGTCACCTCGACTATCGAAACCCTTCACCGAGGAAGATTGGGCCAGAGTCGAACAGGTTGCGGATGCCGTCGACCAAGACCTGCAGGCGCAGGATGTACGTCTGACGATGGGTGGGGAACCGACCTTTGTCGGCATAGACGAGCCTGAGAGCCCTCAATGGAATATCGATGCCTTGGGGCCAATTAAGCGAACCCGCGGTTTGGGGCTGATCCAATGCCTCCGCGATAAGACCGCGCCAGGCGCCTTACTGCATTATGGTCAAGGCAAGTGGTATCCAGGCGAGCCAGTACCGCGTTGGGCGTTGAGTTGCTATTGGCGCGTCGACGGCATCCCGGTGTGGCAGAATCCAGCTCTCATCGCGAGCGAGGATCGAGACTACGGGTTTGGCGTGGCAGATGCGTTGAGGTTCGGTGAAGCGCTTACCCGCCGGCTCCAGGTAACTTCCGATAATCTACTGCCTGCATACAATCCCGAAACTGAATCGACGGAGCCGGCGGGGTATGTCTTGCCCTTACGTCGCCGGCAACCTGATGGTCGTCTGGGCTGGTCGAGCCAGTTGTGGTTCCCCCAGCCGGAACGTCTCCTTTTGATGGCTGGCGACTCGCCGATCGGATTTCGTATATCGACCGAGTCGATGCCCTGGGTGGCCCCGGATGAGCTTGAGTATGAGTTTGACGCTGCCCCCTGCGCCGATAGTGTCAAGCTGCCAGCACGGCCGTCGCGTCGTACAGACCTCTTCGAGTTAGAGCCCTCGGCCGATCCTCTGCCACCTTTATCCAGTACGGCAGAGACGGCCACCGAACTTATTCGGCCCTCGCTCTGCATTCAAGCGCGAGAAGGTCGCCTACACGTGTTTCTTCCATATGCGTCGACGCTCGCGGACTATCTCGACGTGGTCGCGGCCGTCGAAGATACTTGCGAGTATCTTCAGACAGCAGTCTGGATTGAAGGCTACACTCCGCCTTCTGATCCGAGGTTGCGATTCTTCAGCGTCACACCTGATCCGGGCGTTTTGGAGATCAATCTCCCGCCTGCAAGCAACTGGGACGAACTCACGGTGATCAACACAGTGCTGTTTGACGAAGCGCGACGAAATCGATTGACCGCTGCGAAATTCACCTATGCGGGCGGTCATATCGCTACCGGCGGTGGCAGCCACATCGTGGTCGGCGGAGCAACAGTGTTGGATAGCCCTTTTCTGCGCCGGCCGGACCTGCTGCGCAGTATGGTGACGTTCTGGCAGCACCATCCTTCGCTGTCGTATATGTTCGCTGGGATGTACGTTGGACCCACCAGCCAGCATCCGCGTGTTGACGAGGCGCGCTTGGACGCCTTGTATGAACTGGAAGTCGCATTTCGCAATTTGCCTGCCAAGGATTGTCCACCGTGGGTAGTGGATGGACTGTTTCGCAATCTCTTGGTGGACGTCACTGGAAACTCTCATCGGGCTGAGTTCTGCGTTGATAAGATGTATCGCCCGGAGGGCTTCGGGCTGCGTCTTGGTTTACTTGAATTAAGAGCGTTCGAGATGGCTCCGCACGTCAGAATGGGCCTGGTAGAGTTGCTGCTCGTCCGTGCCCTGGTCAGTACGTTTTGGAAACGACCTCTCGAAGCCAGCCTCGTCCGCTGGGGTACTGCGCTGCACGATCGTTTCATGCTGCCGCATTTTGTATGGCAGGATTTTTCCGATGTACTTAGCAGCCTGCGCCAGTCCGGCTATGAATTCGAGGAGACGTGGTTTGCTTCACACTTTGAGTTTCGCTTCCCAAAGATCGGTTTGATCGCTGCGGACGGAGTCGAACTCGAACTGCGTCAGGCTCTCGAACCATGGAATGTGCTCGCGGAAGAAGCAGTCTCCGGCCAGACCGTCCGCAGCGTGGACTCATCGCTCGAACGGATCCAGGTGAAGATTTCCGGCCTTACAGCGGAGTCCCGTTACGCGGTTGCTTGCAATGGACGCAGGGTACCGCTCCATTCCACAGGAGTGGCCGGAGAAGCCATCGCAGGTGTGCGGTATCGCGCGCGAAGGCTTTCGGCAACATTACACCCCACAATTCCCGTTCACGCGCCACTTGTGTTCGACATCATCGACTGTTGGAAAGAACGTTCGATTGGACGATGCACCTACCATGTGGCAGCGCCCGACGGTCGCCTCTATACAGATCGGCCATCCAATTCTGCAGAAGCTAAAGACCGTCGTCGCGAACGATTTCAGAAGTCCAACATCACGACAGAAAAAATGGTGATACCCGATGCAGAGGTCAACCCCATCTTCCCGATGACTCTGGATCTGAGAATACCCGCGCCCGGGTCAAGCTCCCACATCGAGACAACGGGGCTGGTTCCATGACGGTGGATCTATGCCAAACTTTGCTCCGCTACGGAGTTTCCTACGACGAGTTGTCTGCCGATGGAGTGAATCCTCGACCCCATTGGGAGCAACTGATGGAATCGCTTCGTGAGATAGGCCCTGAAGAACTAGGACGACGTTGGGGCCGTGCCGAACGGCGCATTCGCGAGAATGGAATCACCTACAACATCTACAGCGATCCACTCGGAGCAACGCGGCCCTGGAAGATCGATATTGTTCCGTTCCTGATTCCCGCGGATGAGTGGCGCTTTATCGAGGCGGGCATCATTCAGCGCGCCAAGTTGCTGAGTCTCGTACTCGAAGATCTTTATGGGCAGCAGGAACTCGTATCGCAAGGTCGTTTTCCTGCGGCGCTGCTCTATGCCAATCCAGCATTCTTGCGTCCGCTGGTCGGCGTGCCCCTTCCCTCGCATAGCTATCTGCACATGCTTGCCGTCGATCTTGCGCGTTCGCCGGATGGTCAATGGTGGGTGCTGGCCGATCGCACCCAGGCGCCTTCGGGCAGCGGCTACGCGCTGGAGAATCGGACGATTGTCTCTGATGTCCTACCCGACATCTTCCGAGCCTCAAACGTATTGCGCCTTGCCCCATTTTTTCGAGCACAACGGGAAGCACTTACCAGTCTCGCCCAATGCAGCAACCCCCGTATCGTGCTCTTGACTCCCGGTCCACACAACGAGACCTACTTTGAGCACTCGTATCTAGCTCGATATCTTGGATTCACTTTGGTCGAGGGAGCTGATCTCACGGTTCGCGACCGATGCGTTTATCTCAAGACGGTAGACGGGCTGGAGCAGGTGAATGTGATCTTGCGCCGGGTTGATGATAGCTTCTGCGATCCGCTCGAATTGCGGAGCGACTCGCTCCTGGGGGTGCCTGGCCTGGTCGACGCGATCGTCGCCGGCAATGTGAAAGTTGCAAATGCGCTGGGAAGCGGTTTGATCGAGACAGCGGCGGTAATGCCTTTTCTACCCGGACTCTCCCGGCATCTATTGGGCGAAAGCCTTAAGCTTCCATCCGTGGCCACTTGGTGGTGTGGGCAGACTGATGCCCTCGATTGGGTGCTCAACAATCTTGATTCTGTCGTGGTCAAGCCCGCGTTTCCATCCCGTGGGATGGAGCCAGTATTCGGAGCCGACCTCGCACAAGCCGAAAAAGGAAAGCTTGCTGAGCAACTTCGCGCGAGACCCCATGAGTTTGTGGCGCAGGAGCAGGTCACACTGTCCACCGCGCCCGTGTGGGAGGATGGCCATCTGAGTTCGCGCAACGTCGTCCTGCGGGCTTACGTCCTCAATACCGGCAACGGATGGATTGCAATTCCGGGAGGATTGGTGCGTGTTGCCGAAGCGGAAGGATCCGTTGTTTCAATGCAGCGCGGCGGCCACAGCAAGGACGCCTGGGTTCTCTGGGACAGCACCGTAGATACCTTCAGTATGTTGCGTCCGCGCAATGAGCCCGTCGAGTTGCGCCGTGTCTCAGGCGTCGTGCCGAGCAGCGTTGCCGACAATGTTTACTGGTTAGGCCGGTATGCCGAACGCGCAGAAAACATCGCTCGAATTGTGCGTTCAATGATCTCGCGTGTAAGACGAATCGAAGCAACGGAGCTGGGCTGTCTCATCCGGCTGCACAGTTGCCTGGATTCCAGATATAGCAAGCTGCCCAAAGCTAAAGACGCTCGACCAACCTCGCTTGAACTTGAAAAAGAGATGGTATCGCTCATAACCGACGTTAAGCGGCCAGATAGCCTCGCTTCCATCCTCGCAGAAGTAGCTCGGATTGGCGGCAACGTTCGTGAGCGGCTGTCCGCAGATATGATGTTCCTTATCAGCCGGCTCAGGGATTCAGTCCAGGTCGAGCGCGGAACTCCGTTTCTCGAATATCCCGCAATGTTGACTGGCTGCCTGGAGCTTCTTTCTGCATTTTCCGGGATGGAGCGCGAAAACATCAATCGCGGATCGGGCTGGCTATTAATGAGCATCGGACGCCGCCTCGAACGAGCAATCTACCTGACGCGGCTACTGCGCGAAGTCATCAAGCCGCTGTCGGAGCACGACTGGTCCCTGCTGGAACGCCTGCTTGAAGTTGCGGATAGCTCCGTGACCTATCGGACGCGCTACTACACCACGCTGCAGCCACTGGCCGTTCTGGATGTGCTGATGGCGGATGAGTCCAATCCACGGTCTTTAGACTTTCAGATCAGCCATCTTATGGAGCTGTATGAAAAACTTCCTCGCCATCTGCCCGAAGACTTGCTGGCAATGGAAGAGGCGCTGGCATCGCTGCGAAGCTTTGATTTGCGAGATGTAAAGTTTCCAATACCTGGCGCCGACATGGTAGAGAATGGTTTCGAGTCTCTCTTCCGGCTCGAGCGTTTCCTTAAAGATCTGGAGGCATTGCTGCCCTCCTGGTCGAATAACCTATCGAGTCGATACTTCAGCCACGCTCGCACCTTGCCGATCACCATGGGCCAATGATTTACAAAATTGTTCACCGAACCACTTACAAATACAAATATCCGGTTTCGGTCGGCAATCATGTTGCTTGCCTCAGGCCGCGGTTGTTGCAGCAACACCAGTCGGCGCAAAGCGAACTTCTCATTCACCCCCAGCCGGCAACCCGTACCGATCGGATCGACTATTTTGGGAACCTGCTCTGCTTCTTCACAATTCAGGAGCCACACAAGGAACTGGTGGTAGAGGCTCGGAGCGAAGTAAAAATTGAGAAAAATTCCGCGCGCTGGCCGCAACAATCACTCCCATGGGAAGAGACAGCCCTTTCCCTACCCGGAGACCATAGCCCAGCGGGTCTTAAAGCCTACCAGTTTGCCTTTGAATCACCACGAATACGAGCACGGCCGGAGTTCGCCGATTACGCCCTCCAGTCGTTTACGCCCGGGCGGCCGCTGCCGGAGGCTCTCTTGGATCTGACCGCCCGCATCCATAGCGACTTTCGCTTCGATTCAAAAGTAACCAACGTTCGGACGCCTCCAGAAGAGGTCTTCCGGAAGAGGCGGGGCGTTTGTCAGGATTTTGCCCATGTGCAAATCGCCTGTCTTCGCTCCCTGAATCTCGCAGCCCGTTATGTCAGCGGTTATCTTCGAACCACTCCACCTCCTGGAAAGCCGAGGCTGGTGGGCGCGGATGCCTCGCACGCATGGGTTTCCGCTTACTGTCCGGTAAGTGGTTGGCTTGACGTTGATCCTACAAACAATGTTGTCCCTTCGGACGGACATGTGACGCTTGCGTGGGGCCGCGACTATAGCGATGTCAGTCCTCTGCGAGGCTTAGTGCTAGGTGGCGGGACCAACACACTGAAGGTCGCCGTCGACATGGAACCAATCGGCACCTAGTTATTGGAAGCTCCTAAGACTCTGAGATTCGTATTTTGGTCGAAGCCGCAAATCAGGCCGCGCCCGCTCAACGAAGCTCGGAGTTGAGCCGCAAGAGATACTCCGCCGGCAAGAAAATAAGATCTCGCCCGCAACACCGGCTTCCACCGAATCGCATTAGGCGATAAAAGACGGTGACCCTCATCACAGACATCAGCATCACCTGGTATTGAGATTGCGTATGGCAGTGTGATTGATAGAACGAGACTTTCCGTTGTCACCTTGCTTGATTATTAAGAGACATCGACTCGGGGGAATAGGTAGAGCCTCGAACCGTTTAGCGAGTGCGCATGATTGCTGCATTGGACAACCACGCTGTGTGTGACTCTGAAGTGGTTTTTCATATGCATGGTGTTTCGAAGAGCTATAAGACCGACGCTATTGAGGTCATGGCGCTTCATTCCGTGGAGTTAGAGCTAAAAGCTGGGGAGTTCATTGTCTTCCTTGGGCCTTCCGGCAGTGGCAAATCAACACTGCTCAATATACTGGGCGGACTCGATAGGCCCACCTCTGGAGATGTACGATTCCGGGACCACTGGCTTTCTAAGAGCGATGACGCTGGTCTAACGCGCTTTCGACGGGAGCACGTTGGGTTCGTATTTCAGTTCTACAATCTCATCCCGAGTCTCACCGCGCTAGAAAACGTGATGCTGGTAACGGAGATCGCTGAAGATCCGATGAGGCCCGAGGAGGCTCTACAGCTTGTCGGATTAACCGAGAGGCAGAACCATTTTCCTGCCCAGCTTTCGGGTGGAGAGCAACAGAGAGTGGCGATTGCGCGGGCCATTGCCAAGAAGCCAGACATTTTGCTCTGTGACGAGCCGACAGGGGCACTGGATTTTCCGACGGCCAAGCTGGTACTTGATGTTCTAAGGCAGATCAACATTGAGCTTGCCACACTGGTGGCAGTTATCACACATAACTCTGCAATCGCAGGCATGGCTGACCGGGTGATTCGCCTGCGTAGCGGCGAGATCGTAGAGATCACTCACAATGCAAGCAAGGTCCTCCCCGAAGAATTGAGCTGGTGAGCTATGGCTACATTGCATCGGAAGCTGGTCCGCGATGTGTTGCATATGAGAGGACAGGCGATCGCCATCGCGCTGGTCATTGCATGCGGGGTTGCATCATTCGTTACGATGCGTGCGATGTATCGCTCCCTGTTAAGGTCCCAGGCTGACTACTACACGCAATATCGCTTCGCCAACATCTTCGCCGAATTGAAGCGCGCTCCTGACTGGTCTGCGGGACCCATACGAGGGATACCAGGTGTCGCCCAGGCAGAGACACGGGTGGTGATGGACGTAACGCTCGACGTCCCAGGACTGCAAGAGCCAGCAGTCGGTCGCCTCATCTCCATCCCGCCACGGCAAGCTCGGGGACTGAACGCGCTGTTCATGCTTCGTGGCCGTTACATCTTCCCAACAGCAGGCAATGAAGTCATAGCCAGTGAGGCCTTCGCGAAGGCCAACAGCCTTGACCTGGGGAGCACGTTACATGCAGTGATCAATGGCCGCTGGCAGAAGCTGATTGTCGTGGGCATCGCAATCTCGCCGGAATATATCTACGAGATCCGTGGCGGCGCATCGCTCTTTCCTGACAACAAGCGGTTTGGCGTCCTTTGGATGTCAGCGGATGAACTGGAGCCCGCGCTGAACATGAAGGGCGCGTTCAACTCCATCACGGTGTCACTGATGCCCCATGCCAACGAAGCCGACGTGATAGCCCAGATGGATCGCGAGTTGGATCGTTATGGCTCCTTAGGAGCTTACGGTCGCTCCGACCAGATATCCAACCGCTTTATTAGCGACGAGATCGCGCAGACCAGAGTGAGCGCCAATGTGATTCCCGCAATCTTCCTCGTGGTGGCGGCTCTGCTAGTCCATCTGTCATTTACACGCCTGGTCAATACGCAACGCTCCGACATTGCCGTCATGAAGGCCTTCGGCTATTCGAACTGGAAGGTAGGAGCCCATTATGTAGAGTTCAGCTTGCTGGTCGCGATGACCGGCTATGTTCTGGGATGCGCTGTGGGTTGGTACTTTGGCATCAGACTCGCATCCATATATGCCGAATTTTATCGATTTCCAATTCTCACCTATCGACCGGAGTTCCGGACATTTCTCTGGGCCGGCCTAATTACACTTGCCACTGCAATTAGCGGGGCTGCGGGAGCAGTGAGCAGAGCTGTTGCGCTGCCACCTGCGGAGGCCATGCGCCCAGAGCAACCAGCGAGTTACCGCCCGACGATTATCGAAAGGTTGGACTTTCGATTCATGTCTCCGGCACTGCGCATGATTGTTCGCAACCTGGAAAGAAGACCGTGGAGAGCGCTGGCCTCATCCTTTGCAATCTGTTGCTCGATCATGATCGTGGTGGTGGAGTTCGGCATGTTCGACGCTCTCGATCGCATGATGGAGTTGCAATTTCGAGATATACAGCGGGAAGACATCGCAGTGACGTTGAACGAAGCACACTCCGCACGGACTCAGTTTGAACTGGCCCGTCTACCAGGGGTGATTCATTCCGAACCCTTTCGTGCGGTCCCCGTACGTCTGCGTTATCAGAATAAGTGGCGGAAGACAGCCATCCTTGGCCTGCAAGACGGAAACAACCTTCGCCTAATCATCGACCAGAAGGGCAATCGTCTTTCGCTGCCGCCAAACGGAATTATCATCAGTTCTATTCTCGCTACCACACTGGGAGTGAAGCCCGGGCAGAACCTGAGAGTGGAAGTGCTGGAAGGACGCCGTCCCGTCCGTGACGTCGTTCTAGCCGGTACAGTTGATGAGTTGATTGGGACAAATGCCTACATGGAAATGCATGCTTTGAACCGACTCATGCAAGAAGATCATTTGATCTCCGGCACGTTGCTGCAGGTGGATTCAGGCAAAAAACAGTCTTTGTACCAGCAGCTAAAGCATCTGCCTGCGGTAGCGGCAGTTTCGATCAAATCGGCTACTGTATCCAGTTTCAAGGAGACGATCGATCGAAGCATGTCTTTGTCGATCGGAACCCTAATGGTATTTGCTTCGATTATTGCCATAGGGATGATCTACAACGGCGCCCGCATCGCGCTGTCAGAGCGTGCGTCTGAACTGGCAACGCTTCGTATCCTGGGTTTTACCCGTCGCGAAGTTACATTCATCCTGCTCGGGGAACAGGCGATCATCACGGTCGCGGCGATTCCGTTTGGATTTGCCGCGGGCTACGCAATGTGCGCAATTCTGGCTGACCGGATAAAGACGGAACTGTACCGTATGCCGATTGTCGTGCGACCCACGAGTTACGCATGGGCATTCTTTATCGTGATGTTCGCGGCAATTGCATCCGGAGTGCTGATAAGCCAGCGCGTTGCGCATCTGGACATCGTATCCGTCCTGAAAGCCAGGGAATAGGATGAGGCGTCGAACGCAAATCATCTGGCTGGCCGCCGCCTCGCTCATCGTGGCAGTCCTTGTAATGGTGTTCAGACCAGTACCCGTCCCTGTTGAAACCGTCTCCATACGGCGCGGGCACCTACAGGAAATTGTGGAGGAGGAGGGTAAGACCAGAATGCATGATCACTTCGTTCTGGCCGCCACTGTAGCTGGCCAACTCCGAAGGATTGATCTGCACGCGGGTGATCGCGTCCGAGCGGGCGATACCATTGCGTGGATTGATCCAACTCCGATCGATCCACGGCAAAATGCCGTTCTCCAGGCTCGCCTTAGCGCGGCTCTGGCCGCACTGAAAGGAGCGGATGCAATAGCGGGCAGGTCGCAGGCTGAGTACGAGCAGGCAAATAAAGACCTCAACCGAGGGCGTGAACTCTACAAGCAAAGCATCATTTCACAGGAAGCTCTAGATAAGGCCGCTACGCTTGAGCAGGCGGCAGCAAGACAACTGCAGGCCTCAAAGTCAGCAGTTGAGGCTGCAGCATATCAAGTCGAAGAGGCCAGATCGGCAATGATGGTGCATCAGGAAAATCGTTCTGATTTACCGACCGCAGTTCGGGCCCCAGTTGATGGTCGAATACTTCGACTTGTCGAGCAAAGCGAGAGGGTAGTAACTCCGGGAACGCCAATAGTGGAACTTGGTTATACGCCACGTCTTGAAGTGGCCGCCGACTTCTTGACTCGGGATGCCGTCAAGATAAAGCCAGGAATGTCCGCACTGTTCACAGACTGGGGTGGGGACATCCCAATCCCGGCCCGGGTAAGGATGGTAGAGCCGGGAGCCTTCACAAAGATCTCAGCCCTGGGAGTAGAAGAGCAGCGGGTCAATGTCATCTGCGACTTCGTGGGAGATCCGAAAGGATTGGAGGATGCCTATCACGTGGAGGTACGTGTCATTACCTGGGAAGGTTCAGATGTGCTGCTGGCTCCATCCAGCGCAGTGTTTCGTGCGGGACAGGACTGGGCCGTATTCACGGTTGCGGATGGAGTGGCGCACATCACCACCGTACAACTCGGTCATCGAGGCCAGATTGATTGGGAGGTCCTGGAGGGTCTTCATCCTGGCGACAACGTGATCGTTTATCCCAGTTCGGATGTGAAGGATCGAGCCCGGGTCAAGGTATCCGGTTCACACTCAGACTAAGTACATCATCATGATGAATAGACCGCCCTTGCACCGGATAAATGCTTGTCCATCGTTGATTCGGGTTACACGCAGTCGCAACGCCTCCACACAACGTATTCGTCTATAACACGGTGTGACTGGCGTCACAGAGTATGTCTAAGCACCCCGACTACATTAATAGAGTCATCACTCCGCAGCAGAACCGTCAAGCCGCATTTCTGCTAGATTCATGGTTGATTTTGAGCGTCGACCAGCGGCTGAAAGTGCGGCTCCTCGATATGGTTATACTCGACGATTCGTCTAGCATCCTCCAGTCGCCACACGAGCAATCGGCCTCAGCAGTTGTTGCTGCCTTGGGCGGCGATCCTCAGGCTGGCCTTACCTCCGAAGAAGCACGAAAACGTCAGAAGCTTTATGGCCGGAACATCCTCCGCTCCAAACCTCATGTTTCCGCATGGCTCCGTTTTCTCGCTCAGTTCCATGACCCGCAGGTCTACTTACTCCTTACGGCAACTGCGGTGGCTATGCTCGTATCCAAGCTCCAAGGCGCAACTGGAATTTCCTATGAAGCCCTCATAATTCTTGCGATTGTTATCTTGAATGCAGTCTTGGGCTTCGTACAGGAAGATCGAGCGGAACGCGCGTTGGCATCGTTGGCTCAAATGATGCCGGAACAAGCTACCGTGATTCGCGACGGGACCCAACTACGTCTCTTGGCTCAAGAACTTGTCCCAGGCGATTTGCTGATCCTGAGTGAAGGCGATTCTGTCCCCGTGGACGCTCGACTCCTCCAGGCAACTTCTCTGCTCACATCAGAGTCCTCGCTCACGGGTGAAAGTCTCCCCATTCGAAAACATTCCAACCCGGTAGAGCATTCTGCAGTGCTGGGCGATCGGCTGAATATGGTTTTTGCGGGCACACTGGTCGTATCTGGAAATGCACAGGCAATCGTCACCTCTACAGGAATGCAAACCGAATTCGGGAGGATCGCGAAGCTTATTGACGTTGAAAGCAACCAGATCACACCATTGCAGCAACAACTTAAACTCCTGAGTAAGCAGTTGGGTGTCGCTGTCGTCTTAATCGCCATCTGTGTTGTCGTAGTCCTGCTCGCTGTTCAAGGACTGCAAGATGCAATGACAGTCATGAACGTCCTGCTCTTCGGGATCGCTCTTGCGGTCGCTGCCACTCCAGAAGGCCTTGCCGCTGTCATCACCCTGGTGCTGGCGATTGGCGTCCAGCGCATGGCTCGTCGAGGAGCAATCGTCAAGAAACTGCCCGCTGTAGAGACACTGGGCTCCACGACCGTGATTGCCTCGGACAAGACCGGAACCATGACACGGAACGAGATGACCGTCCGCGTCGTTGCTACTGCTTCAGGTCAGGCCCATTTGTCTGGAATCGGCTACTCCCCCGAAGGTGATCTCTCCAGTGCAACCAATGGAAAACTCTCGGAGTGGCAGAAGGAAGAAATACATCAACTGCTCCTTGCTGCCACACTCGTGAATAACGCACAACTCAATGAATCTGCAAAGGGCTGGAAGATCCAAGGAGACCCCACTGAGGCCGCACTGCTAACGGCCGCCCGGAAAGCCAAGATACTGCCTTCCACGACACAAACTCTCTATCCTCGTCTGGCAGAAATTCCCTTTGCCTCGGAACGAAAGATGATGAGCACCATAAACGGACAAGACCAACATACTGGGGAGACCCTTGTTTTTACCAAAGGAGCTCCGGACATCCTGCTGGAACATTGCACACACGAATTCGCTGCTGGTGTCACCCATTTTTTGACCCCTGAACGCCGTCACGACATTCTTCGCGAGAATGAACAGTTGACCTCCAGTGCGCTTCGTACTCTTGGTATTGCCACTCGCTTGTTGACAGCGGATGAGGCAGACAATCCAACGGCCATCGACGAACATACCGTGGAACAGAACCTGACGTTCCTTGGGTTAGTCGGCATGATCGACCCGCCGCGCCCTGAGGCTCGTCGTGCAGTCGAACAGGCGAGACAAGCAGGTATCCGAACAATCCTCATAACGGGGGATCATCCTACTACAGCCTTGGCTGTTGCTAAGGACCTAAGAATCCTCACAACCGGCTGTGCTCTGTCTGGCCCCAAGCTTGATCAGATGTCCGATATGGACTTGCGTCAGGCAGTCCGCGATACCGCAGTCTACGCACGAGTTAACCCTGAACACAAACTCCGTATAGTGCATGCCCTCCAGCAAAACAACGAGATTGTTGCAGTTACAGGCGATGGCGTAAATGATGCACCAGCGTTGAAGGCCGCACATATCGGCATTGCCATGGGCATCACTGGCACGGATGTATCCAAAGCGGCCGCTGATCTTATCCTGACGGATGACAACTTCTCCACGATAGTTGCCGCTGTCGAGGAAGGCAGAATTATCTTCGACAATATTCAGAAATTTTTGCGTTATTTGTTGGCTACCAATCTTGGAGAGGTCCTTACTCTTTTCCTGAGCGCTGTCATATTATCCTTCCGAAGTGGCGGGGATACGCACTCCTTTGTATTGCCTCTCACTGCAGCTCAGATTCTCTGGATCAACCTCATTACCGACGGTGCTCCTGCACTTGCGCTCGGTGTGGATACCGCATCACCAGATGTTATGCGTCGTGCTCCGCGAAGCCCGAATGCCAGTATCATCAATAGCCAAATGCTAAGCGATCTATTCCTGGTCGCAACGGCGATGACAATTGGTACTTTGTTGGTCTTCTTTATGGCTCCGATTGGTGACTCTATTCTCCACAAGCGAGCGATGGCCTTCACAACATTGACTCTCTTTCAGTTAATAAATTCGCTCAGTGCTCGTTCTGATTATTCAAGCGCGTTCCGCAACATGTTTGGAAATCAATGGCTTTGGGGTTGCATCTTGCTATCGATTGGGCTTCAAGTAATTATTCTCAATCTCCCATATCTTCAGCTTGTATTTGGAGTCGTCTCCCTCAGTTGGAAAGACTGGCTACTCTGTGTTTCAGTAGCCAGCAGTGTCTTATGGGCCAGCGAATTCGCAAAATTTCTTAGGCGGCGTAATATGCGTTCTGATATTAGAACGGCTGAGGGACGACAATGAAGCAAGACACTATTGCGGAGTTCGAAATGGATACAGCCTGTCCTCAGCCAGAAGGAAGTGGTTTTAGTTGGAAGAGTTTGACTCTTTTCCTTATTACGATGGGTGCGGTATTCCTCTGTTTCTTCATGCTTCTGCCATTCCTGCCTGCTATCACGGGAGCGGTAGTTCTAGCGATCGTGACTCAACGTCCCCACCAGTGGATTACAGCAAGACTAAAGTACAAGACGCTCGCTGCCAGTACCAGCGTGTCACTGGTTAGCCTCGGCATCATAGGCCCCACCTTCTTCTTAGCTCAGAGCCTCGGATACCGTATTCTCTCGGCAGCACGAGCCGTGCAAAGTGGAGCCGTCGAACGAGCAATCCAGAACTTTCTTGATCAATCGCCGCGTTTCTCCACCATGCTTCGGTACTCGATGGACAACATCAGCATCAGTCAGGCATTCGATAAAAGTGCCGGCTTCATCGCAGCAAGACTTGGCACTGTTCTAGGCGGATCGGTCAATGCTGTAACTCAGATCCTCGTCATGTTGTTTCTGCTCTTCTTTCTCTATCGTGACGGAAATTTGGGAATCGCACTTCTTCGATCGATTGTTCCACTGAGCAATAAAGAAACTGACCGCCTGTTATCACGTCTCGTCAACACAGTTCGGGCGACGGTTTTGGGCCACATTCTAGTTGCCTTAATTCAAGGACTTGCAGCAGGAATTACGTTCGCGAGCCTCGGAGTATCGGGTGCATCTCTACTGGGTGTGGCTACGGTGATCTTCGCGATGTTGCCATCGTTCGGCGCATTTATTGTATGGGTTCCCATCGCCATTTACCTGGCCATCATGCATCACTGGGTACAAGCCGGGCTATTGATGGCCGTCGGGACCCTCGTTATCAGCACGTTGGATAATATCCTTTATCCGGTTCTGGTAGGCACACAGCTGCGACTCCACGCAGCGCCAGTATTTCTTTCTATCTTAGGAGGGATATTGCTGTTTGGAATAACTGGCCTAGTCCTTGGCCCTATCGTTTTAGCGATAGCTCAATCACTTCTCTCTCTCTGGCGAGAGAGACTGAATGTAATGAGTAAAGGTGTGGGAGATTCGAGCGGTTAGACGGTGCCGGGAATAAATGCTGAAGCAAGTTAAACTGTTACGCAACGCAGCTAAGTCAGTGATGAATGCATCTAGCTTGGTCTTCATAGAAGCCTGGAATCATCTTGTCAGATCCGTATTCGGTTGCCGTCTAACCAATCTTCGCAACCCTCTGCCGCCTCCGCAAGGCAGAGCCGATGGGCGCTGCAGTTGGTAGCTGACGTATGATTCGCAATTCGATTGCTCCTGCCGACTCGAATTGCGAGGCAAAATCTAGATCATTGATCGAACATGGATACCGTTGCCTCTGAATAACGACGAGTATCCTTTATCTAGTGCCGCTCGATGCGAGTCGGACCCCTCAAATAGCAGAAGTGACAACCCGTTATTCAGTTCACATGGAGACGCCGTAGAATGCTGTTATCGGTGATTTAGGCCGGAGGCCCGGCTACTAGATGCGTCCAGAATTGATTGAGGCAGTCAGGCTGTTACGTAGCGGCGACACAGCATCTGTGAACGAGGCTATTGGTCTGCTGCAAAACACGGTGTACTCCTTCAGCATGAAGGTGTGCGGCCATACCGAAGACGCCGAAGATACGATGCAGGATGTGCTTGTGGGCTCGTTGCCGCATTTAGCGAAGATCGGCGACTCGAGGGCGCTGGCGGTGTGGCTCTATAAGGTGACGAGGAACCGTTGCTGGCGGATGCGCCGGAAGACCGTACATGCTCCGAAGCAGACTTTATCGCTGGAAGAACTAATGCCGGACGAGACAGAGCTGGGTTTGATCCTTCAGGGTGCTGGAGCTAATCCGGAGACCGAAGTCCTGCGGGGTGAGCAGAATCAACTGATTCACAAAGCAATTCTGTCGGTTCCACCGGAATATCGTATTGTGCTGGTTCTGCACGACGTGGAGGATCTCGATACGGATCAAATTGCCCAGATTCTGGATCTTCGGCCCGGAACTGTGAGAGTCCGGTTGCATCGTGCGCGTCTTTATGTACGCAAGTTGATGTCACTTGTCAAACCACTGGTGACGGAGCCGAAACGCAAGAAACCGCGAAGTCGTAGGGCCAAGGCGGATGACACTTCCCGACGTCCACAGCAGTGCCGAGATATCTTCGCCAACCTCTCTGAGTATCTCGATGACAGGATGGAAGTTAGCAGTTGCCAGGAGATGCGCGAGCATATCGAGGCCTGTCCGGCCTGTATTGCTTTTATTGGCGATCTTCGCCATGCGATCGATCGTTGCCGCAAGCTGGATGTTGGTTGCGATCCGGAGATTGCGCCCAGACTGCGTTCAGCGCTGACGCGGGAGTATCTACGCATGCTTGACCATCCAGTTACGCAAAAAAGTTCTGCCATCTTGTAACGATTCCCAATTCCATGTCTTTCTTCTATTGAGAGCGCTCGAAGGGCGTCTCTGAAGATGTATCGCAGCGTGCGTGACAGCTATCACCGCCCCAAATGGGTGTCGGGGAGTATTGATACCTTGATACGCCGGTGCAACTGGAGAAAGATGCGAACGACCCAGCACGTCCGATTAAGCCTTCTCAGCGTACTCTTGGCTGTTTCATGGCAAGCAGGCCATGCGCAACAGAGTTCTCCGCTGACGCTGCAAGAAGCCGTAGCCCTTTCTTTGGACAAAAACCCTGCCCGTGAGATCTCGCGGGCAGAAGTCGATGCAACCCGATCCGAGTCTCGAATGGCGCGGATAGTTTTGCTGCCGAATCTGTCGTTCAAAGAAGCCATCACTCGTGGCAACGATCCCGTTTACGTGTTTGGAACACGGCTGAGGCAACAGAGATTTGCGCTGAACGATTTTGCGCTCAACAACTTGAATCGTCCGTTGCCGATCAATAATTTCGCCACGAGTCTCCTTGGCAACTGGATGGCGTTCGATTCGTGGCACACGCAGTTTGAAATTCGGCGCATGGATCTATTGGGGAAGAGTTCATCTGCCGGGGCCACACGCTCCGACCAGGCGATCATCTATCGCACCGTCGCGGCCTATGAGTCGGTCTTGTTTGCGATGCGACAGGTTGAGGTGAATGAACAGGATGTGGAGACAGCAACGGTGCTCCAGTCGTCCAGTGCTAATCGAGTTGAGGCTGGCCTCGCAATCGACGCCGACAAGTTGACTGCTGACGTGAATCTGGCCCAGCGGCAACAGGACCTGATTGCGGCTCAGGGACGAGTCCAGATTGCGTGGGCCGAGCTGGAAGGTGCAATGGGCGTGGCTATTCCTTCCGAGCAACGAAAGTTGCAACCGCTAGCCGAACGGGAGTTAACCCCAATACCACTTTCCGAGGCAGTTGCATCCGCGGTGAAGTCGAGGCCAGATCGCCAGAGTCTGGCGTTGCAGCGCGACGCGCAGAGTGCGGCGGTACAGTCAGCCAAGGCTGCGTTTGGCCCCCAGATCAACACCTACGGCACGTGGGAGGCGGACCGCGAATCTCTGACCGGGTCGGGCGGAAATAACTGGGTTGCCGGTGTGGAGTTGCGGATGGATATTTTCCCCATAGCAAAGCGCGAGGGGCTCATGACAGCAAAGGTAGGACTGCGGCGGGCTGAAGCAGCCACTGCGTCAGCCGACCAAGAGATACGACTGGAGGTGACGCGGGCCTACTACGAACACCAGGCCGCGCAACAGATGCTGGTGGTGGCACGCGCTTCAACCTCTCAGGCTGATGAGAGTCTACGAATTCTGAAGGACCGATATGAGGCTGGACTCGCCACCATGACGGATCTGCTTCGGGTGGAAGACGCTCAGCGACAAAGCCGGGCTAATTACTGGCAGGCTGTGTCTCGTGACACTTTGACTTACGCAAACCTCAAATTTGCGATCGGAACGTTGAATCAGGGCAGCGTAGGGGACCTCCAATGAATGGATTCAATAACACCTTTGTAGTTCTTTTCGCAGCCACGGCTCTGGTGTTGACCGGATGCACCAATAAGAGTCACGAAGCTGCTGCGCCACCTGTTATGAGCGGCCTTTCCGTCGGCCATGCGCAGGTGGAACAGACACCGAACACCATGGATGTCGTGGGCACGGTTCATGCCAGGGAGTCGGCAGTGATCTCTGCGCAGGTGATGGGACGGGTGACTTCAGTCGCTGTGCGTGAGGGCGATGCGGTAAGCGCGGGACAGACGTTGGTGACACTGGACGATGCACAGGCGCGTGCCGATGTAGAACGTGTCCGCGCATCGGTCGCCAGCAGCGGACAGCAGGTTGAAGTCGCGCAGAGCGAAGCATCGCTGGCAGCCTCCACACTGAAGCGCTATCAACTGCTGCGAGAACGCAAGACCATTAGTCCGCAGGAGTTCGATGAAGTGGAGCGCCGCTCGCAGTCTGCGGCGGCTCGGCTGGAGTCGGCACGCTCGCAGATGCTGGCGGTGAAGGCGTCCGAGACAGGGGCTGGTGCAGTTGCGGGTTACGCACGGCTGAGCTCCCCGTTCGCCGGTGTCGTTACGGCTCGGCACGTAGATCCGGGTGCGATGGCAGTGCCGGGCATGCCACTGCTGGAAGTGGAGAAGGCTGGAGTGCTGCAGTTGAACGCAACTGTTGACGAGTCGCTGGTGCGGTCCCTGCAGAAGGGGATGCCAGTCTCGGTTGAGGTTGCGGCACTCGCATCTCCGCAGTTGATGGGGCGCATAGCGGAGATTGTTCCCGCTGCGGATCCAACGAGCCACAGCTTCCTCGTCAAGATCGACCTTCCTCCGGCTGCGAATTTGCGCTCCGGAATGTTTGGCACAGCCAGCATCGGGAGCGGGAGCCGCCCTGCGCTTCTCATTCCTTTGTCCGCCCTGGTGACGCATGGCTCTTTGAACGGTGTCTGGGTAGTTGACGGCAACCACATTGCTTCCTTGCGCTATATAACGCTAGGGGCAAAGCATAACGCTGCAGTCGAAGTGCTATCGGGGCTTAGTACTGGAGAGACTGTCGTGCTCTCTGCTGGAGATCGCGAGCTTGGCGGAAACAAGATTGAGGTGCACCAGTGAAGAGTTCGCCCGGTCTCGCTGGCCGCATCGCCGCGGCCTTCCTCAACTCGAAGTTGACGCCACTCTTCATTGTTGCGTCTCTGGTACTAGGCGTATTTGCAGTCATAGTGATTCCGCGCGAAGAAGAGCCCCAAATCATCGTGCCGATGCTCGACGTCACGACATCCATGCCTGGTGCTTCTCCCAGCGAGGTGGAGCAGCGGGTCACGATCCCCATCGAGAAGCTGATGCGCGAGATACCCGGAGTCGAATTTGTTTACTCCACTTCAAGTCCGGGAACAAGTCTGGTGATTGCCCGCTTCCTGGTGGGGACGCGAGAAGAAGATGCCTTGGTAAAGGTCTACAGCAAACTGTACTCAAACATGGATCGGTTTCCGCAGGGCGCCTCGCAGCCGATGGTAAAAGAGCGCTCGATTGATGACGTGCCGATTCTCTCGCTAACACTGTGGGGTAAGAACTACACCTCGTATCAACTGCGCCTTATTGCCGCAGAGCTGCAACATAGCATCCAGCAGGTGGGCGACGTCTCTGAAACGAGCATTCTGGGTGGCCAGGCACGCACCATGCAGGTGATGCTGAGTTCTAGTCGCATGGCGTCATACTCCATGTCGCCCGCGGCAATCGTTGCAAAGCTGCAAGCCGCGAATGCTCGCGTCGAAGCCGGTCAGTTTGCTGCGGACAATCAGCAGTTCAGGGTCGATGCGGGCGATTTCTTCCAACGCAAGGAAGATGTTGAGCAGGTCGTTGTGGGGGTCGATCACGGACATCCCATCTACCTCCGTGATGTGGTGGCAAAGGTCGTCGACGGTCCGGAAGAGCCTGTGAACTATGTCACGTTCGGAGCAGCCGCGGGAAGCAAGACGACAGGTGTAGTGGTTGGCAGTGACTTCCCGGCTGTGACCATCACGGTTGCCAAGCGCAAGGGAACGAATGCGACCGACATTGCCAATGCAGTCCTCGCCAGAATTGCCGGAATGCGGCAAACAACGCTGCCTCCCGACCTGAACATCACGACCACCAGAAATTACGGGGACACAGCAAAGGCTAAATCTGACCAGCTTTTGGAACATCTCCTGCTCGCCACGTTCTCCGTGACGCTGCTGATCGCCATCTTTCTTGGTTGGCGCGAATCGGGAGTTGTTCTGCTGGCCATCCCTGTGACACTCGGGCTCACACTCGCCGCGTTCTATCTGTACGGCTATACGCTAAACCGCGTTACCCTCTTCGCGCTGATATTCAGCATCGGCATTCTGGTAGATGACGCGATCGTGGTCGTCGAAAACATGGTCCGTCACTTCCGCTTGCCAGAGAACACTGGGCGCCCCCTGAGCGAAGTCGCGGTCGAAGCCGTCGCCGAAGTGGGAAACCCAACCATCCTCGCGACGATAGCGGTCATCGCAGCCATCCTGCCGATGGCATTTGTACGCGGACTGATGGGACCCTACATGCGTCCCATTCCAGTTGGCGCTTCTTCGGCCATGTTCTTTTCGCTCCTTGTTGCCTTTGTGGTCTCTCCCTGGGCTGCGTTGCGTCTGCTCGCACACACGTCGAGCCATAAGGAGAAACATGGCACCGAGGAGAGCGCCAGTACACGTCTCTACCGGCGCATCATGTCGCCGCTCATTCACTCGCCGCGCCATCGCATGTTCTTCCTCATTGGGATGGTTGTACTGTTGCTGGCCGCGGCTGCACTTGTCCCGCTGAAGCTGGTCAAGGTAAAGATGTTGCCCTTCGACAACAAGAGCGAGTTCCAGGTCATCGTCGATATGCCGGATGGAACCACGCTCGAACAAACGGCCCGGGTGACACAGATGCTCGGACATTACCTGGCGCAACAGCCGGAGGTAGCAAACTATCAAACGTACGTTGGACTCTCTGGACCCTATAACTTCAATGGATTGGTCCGGCACTACTACTTGCGTCACCAGCCTAACCAGGCTGATATCCAGGTGAACCTGCTTCCAGTAGATGAGCGAAGCGTGCAGAGCCACGCGATCGCCAAGCGAATAAGACCGGAGCTGGTGAAGCTAGCTCTGCCGTTCGGTGCTCGCATCAAAGTGAGCGAAGTGCCGCCTGGCCCACCTGTCGTGCAAACTCTGGTTGCTGAGATCTACGGGCCAGATCTCCCCGGCCAATTGGACGTCGCACGCAAAGTTAAGCAGATCTTTCAGCAAACGCCCGGTGTAGTCGACGCCGATTGGTACGTCGAAGACCCTCAGCCGCAGCTCATTGTTACAGTCGATGAGGCAAAAGCTGCGTTGCATGGAATCGCAGTAGCTGATGTGGCGCGAACTCTTCAAATTGCGGAGTCGGGAGATGCAGCTGGACTCGTGCATGACGAACAGTCTCGTGAAACGGTGCCGGTCCGGGTGCAGATGGAACGCGCCGAACGGTCTTCGCCGCAGGATCTTGAAAACATCAAGCTGAAAGGTGCTGATGGCACTCTGGTCTCCCTCCGAGAACTGACGCAAATGCACCAGACAACATTGCAGCCGAGCATCTATCACAAGAACATGCAGAGTGTGGTCTACGTGACAGGTGATGTCTCAGGTGCTGAAGAAAGTCCCGTGTACGCCATCTTCAAGATGAATCGCGCTCTCGATCATCTCCAACTTCCAGCAGGTTATACACTGACTCGCTACAACTCCGTGCAGCCCGAATCGACCGACCACTACTCCATGAAGTGGGACGGCGAGTGGCAGATCACACTCGAGGTCTTCCGTGATCTAGGCCTGGCATTTGCGGCAGTCCTTGTCCTCATTTACGTCCTCGTAGTCGGCTGGTTCCGCTCCTTCATCGTTCCCCTGGTCATCATGGCCCCCATCCCTCTGACTCTGGTTGGAATTCTCCCGGCGCACGCCATCCTCGGCGCCTTTTTTACGGCTACTTCGATGATTGGCTTTATCGCCGGTGCGGGCATCATCGTTCGCAATTCGATCATCCTCGTCGATTTCATTGAGCTACGCCGAGCACAGGGAATGCCTCTCGCCGAAGCTGTGATTGACGCCGGAGCCGTCCGGTTCCGGCCCATGCTCCTGACCGCCGCCGCAGTCGTCGTCGGTGCGAGCGTCATTCTCTCTGATCCGATATTTCAAGGATTGGCACTCTCGCTGATTGCCGGCGAAATAGCCTCAACCATTTTGTCGCGACTCGCCGTCCCTGTTCTTTACTACCTCGTTCAGAAGCGCATCTCTGATACCGCCGGTCACATTCATGCCCCCGATAATTTCGCCGAGCGCGAACATCCGGCGAGCGATATGCCCGAACGAATTGCTAATTGAAAAGGAGTACCCCTATGACCGTTGAACGCGCTGTCCGTCTCCTCGCTGGTGTCATCGTCCTTGCGTCTCTCGCCCTTGCTTACTTTGTATCGCCTTACTGGTACATCCTGACGGCATTTGTGGGACTTAACCTCTTCCAGTCCGGCATTACGAACTGGTGCCCCGCGATGAACATCTTCCGGGCATTGGGTCTGAAGGACTAGAACGTCAACCTGCGTCCAAATGACCCGCTGCATCTCATGGCTCAGAATCTGGCAGTCAACAGCCTTTAGAGATTGGGCGGTATACGCGTTGCCGTAAGTGTCGCGTGTTTACACTGGCATTGTCGAAATCAAGGAAGGCCAATAGAACGTCCTCCACCAGCACCCGAGCAGCCAGAAGCTACTCTTCGTAATCTTCAGATCGTATGAGTATATTGTTGGAGACCACAAGGTAGCCCTGCATCCGGGCGACTGCGTGCTAATTCCGAGAAACACCAACCACTAGGCGATCGTGATCGGCAATGAACCGCTACACGCTGTGATTACCGATACGCACAACCGTCAGTGGTGAGTGTTGGAGAGACGAAGAAATGAGACCCGGACGCGTTCTAATAGCAGGTAGTCTGGATACCAAGGGGGAGGAGAACTTATTCCTCAAGACCCGGCTCAATCGTGCGGGCGTCGAAACTCTCGTCGTGGACGTCGGCATCTTGGGTGACCCTTTCTTCGCGCCGGACGTGACGCGCCATGAGATCGCGGAATATGCGGGCGCATCGGCGACGAAATTGAGTCGGGATGCGGATC
>JANXYX010000002.1 GCA_025408425.1 Granulicella sp. | reverse complement strand
CTCAACGGCAGCACGCCACAGCACATCTTCATGGAAGGCGTGGGCGGTGGCATCGAAGAAACGATAGAAGTTCGCGGTATCGTTCCTGACTTCAACGTTGCCGTCCATCCTGGCTGCCCAATCGATGACCTTTAGCAGGGGACGCGAGTAGGATTCGAGGACCTCCCGGTAAAGGCTCAGGCGGCGCAGGATTGCAGCGCTGATGGGGAAGACAACTCCGGGCGGATTGAATCCTCCTCGGGCGAGAACATGGTGGATCAACCAGCGATGCAAGCGGCCGTTTCCGTCCACAAAGGGATGGATATAAACGAAGCCGAAGGCAAGAACCGCCGCAGCAATCACGGGATCGGAGCCGCCGCTAGAAGAGCGGTCATCGAACGCAATCATGCCTTCGACCAGAGCTGGGAGGTCGTCTGCTTTAGCGCTGATGTGATCGGGAAGCGGCTCTCCAGTCGATCGATCGCGTTCCCCCACAAATCCACCTTCCGTCCGCAGGCCCAAAGGAACAAACCTTGCATCTCCAATGACGATTCTTTGGAGGCGCTCCAGTTCTTCGCGGGAGAGATGCACCTGGCCGGCCTCGGCGATGGCTTGGCCCCATCGGGCGATGCGCTGAGCTGGCGGATGCTCTCCTTCGATAGCGAAAGACGCCTTGCTGTCAGCAAGCAACATGAACGCGGCGGCGCGGGCCAACAGGTCGGGGTGGGTGTGGCCGGAGATTTCGCTCGCTCGTTCTGGAAGCTGCGCGGCGACGTAGCGGTCGAGTTTCGGCGTTCTACGGACCAACGGGCAGAAAGCAGAAGTCCCAGGGAGATTGTTGATGACCTTCTGGCGCGTCACGGTGGAGCCCTTTGCGAGGGCAAACTGTAGCTCAGGGTCTATCACGGGAACTGCTTTGACCTTGCCCATATCCGGCAGAGCGAGCGTCCGGCCTGTAAGCCATTCGTACAAAAACCAAAGTCTCCGCGCGTAGGCTCCAGTTGGCGTTTCGGAGACGATCTGCTCGATCTCCGCATCTTCGATGATTTGAAAGAGGGCGGCAAGAACTCCTAATTGAACCCCTTCCCACTTGAGCGCGAAGGTAAGGTGTCCAGAGAGGGTATTGAGCGGAGCATGACGCGGCGTTAGAATCTGCCATGCATTAGTGGAACTCTTGGTATGCCGGTCACCGATTGCTGCCAGCATTGGCGGCAGGACTACAGGGAGACGACACTGCTCGATCAGAGCCGCATACCCTGCCAGATGGCCAGGTTCTGGCAAACGTCGGCCTTGGAAGCTGGTGACAGCGACTGAACTGGTATTCCACCTCGCAAGGCGCTTTTCATCCGCACTGGTCGAATTCTCTTCACGAGCCATGAATTACGCACTCCGTAAAGAGATTATATTGAAAAGTTTTCTCTTTTACGGGTACTCCGGCAAGATGAGCGTCTGCCTTTCTCAGGGTCAGTCTGCTGTCTTTGGACGCCAGGCTCTGTTTGTGAGGGGTCGATATAGCTCCCGGTCATGAGCGGAGGTGGTCCCCAACCCAATTCCTCATCGATCTCGGCCCCAGTCGCTCTGTCGAACTGCCACGCACTACAAACGATGAGTTGATCCGTGATGTCCGATACCTGCAACTTCATTGGGAGGGTACCGGCGAGCATCCTGACCACCATGTCGCCCACTCTCAAATTCTCGAATCCCATGATCGTCAGCCCTCACTTCACCATCAACATCACCTGAATCTCAGCGTCCGGTCGCGCTACAGTCTAAATCCCAATTCGTTCCACCTCGTCGAGTGACACTTCATCATCGCGACGGTCGTATAGACCGGTTGTGCGGGATGATTCATGCGCCGCCATTCGCTGAGCGATCTCCAACTTGCCGCCGTTCTTGAGATAAGCTGTGATGCCGGTCGCCCGAAAAGTGTGGCAGCCAATCTCGGTCTTGATCCCCGCTGCGAGCGCTCGTCGCCGAATCATTCTCCAAACATCGGACTGGAGCAGGGGATTGGCGGTCAACTCGCCCGATCGCCCGCGCGTCGTGCGAAAGAGAGGGCTTTTTCGGTCTTCGGCGATGCCGGCGGCTCGGATGTACTCCTCAAGGTAGCGGTCTAAATTGTGGTGGGTGGGCATCTCGTGCTCTTTTCCTCCCTTCTCATGAAGCCGCACCCAGCCGCGCCGCCCCTGCACAAAGAAGTCTTCCACCTTCATCGAAGTCGCCGCCCCAACTCTGGCGAAGGTATAGACCATGAGACCAATCAAAGCTCGATCTCGCAGGCCAGGAAGGGAACTGACATCAATCGAATCGATCAAGGTCCGTGCTTCGTCCGCCTGGAGAACTGGCGTTTTACCGCGCCTCTGCGAATGCTTCGGCCCGCGTACCGCGTGGGCCGGGTTCGTGGGTATGACCTGGCCGACCACCATCCAATCGAAGAGCATTCGCAGAGCGGCCAGTCGCAGCTTTACCGTGGGCTTGGAGTGGAGCTTGAGCTGCATCTCGACGAACGCCGCGACATGGATCGGCTCTACCTGAGCCAGATCCCCAATGCCGTGCTCGGCACAGAAAGCGGAGAACTGCCGGACAGCCTCCCGGTAGGCTCGGCGAGTATTGGGGTTGCGGATGTGGGAGCTAAAGAAGTCGCGCAGTCGCGTCCGGGCTTCTGGCCGTGCCGTAAAAATGGAAGGTAAGGAACCCGAGCCTACGAGTAGAGGGGAAGTAGAGAGCATAGGCATTCTTAATTCCTCGTTACTGTATACGCTGACCCAAAAACGACGGGATGTCGCGCGCTCCCTGAGTCACGGCTACGATCTCGACCAACTCGTCTTGAACACGATAAAGAACTAGATAGGCACTGACCGGCCAGAAAAGGATTGGGAAACTCGTGAGGTCCTCACGCTTGTGGCCCATTCGAGGAGTTCGGCCGAGGGCCTCAAATTCATCGAACAATTTGCTGATCCAACGATCTGCCGCATCAATGTTGTCCTGAGCGATGTACTCCCAGATGGAATCGAGATCCAGCTCAGCGGCAACACTGAGAACATATCGATTCATGCGCTGATCTTTTTCCGACTGCGAGACTTGCTTTCGATGCGCTCCCGTGCAGCTTTCGGGTCAATCCGCTCGCCGCGGTCGAGCGACGCCAACCGCTGGCCGAGTTCCTGATTGAACGCAGCAATCTGTGCGCCTCGTGCCTGATCGTGCTCTTCAAGCAGCCTGAGCGCCTCGCGCACGACCTCGCTGGCCGAGTTATACCGGCCAGAGCCTACCTTGGTGGATACAAACTGTTCGAGCTCAGCAGTAAGGGAGACATTCATCATTGAACCTCGTAACTGCAATGATCTTGATGTGAATAACAGACTTTGTCAATATTTGATATCGATAAGATACTGCTTCTAAACCCCTCTTACGCATGATAAAGGACATTATCATGCGTATAATAAATATTTGCGCTTCTTAATTTTTGGGTTATAGAATAGCTTCTTTGTAACCGACAGGGGGGGGAAAGACTGCTGGTAATCAACAAGCGCGACAAAGCGCAAGACGTAGAGCTGCCTCCCGAGATCGAGGCAACATCGATTACCTTGGTCGCTCCTTCTACAGGAGACAGTCATCCGAGCGGCCAGAAGGCCCAGGGTAACAAGTTGCATCTCGAACCATTCGAAGTTGCGGTGGTCGAAGTCCGATAGAAGTAAGTTCCGTGTATGAAAATTTGACGAAGTAATCGCCAAATTCATTTGTCAAGGAAACCTAGACTTCAGCCCCGCAAATTTTTGCCAGAAATTAAATTCTGCTGAAACACAATCAGTTTTGTCGTGATCGGCCTCTAATCGGAGCCATGCCCGGGGCAAATCTTACCGTTGTTAGTGACCGATTTATTGTAATGGAGAAAACATGAAGACGATTCGAGTCTGTTTAGCAGTTCTACTCCTTCTGGTCGCGGCCAGTGTGATGCACGGGCAGTCAGGATCAACTGGGTCGATCTTGGGCTCTGTGAAGGATTCCTCGGGAGCGGTAGTTCCTGGTGCAATCGTGTTAGTGACCAACACTGCAACTGGCGTGGTATCGAATGCCACAACCACCACAACAGGGGACTACACGGTCCTCAGTCTGATTCCCGGTGAGTATCAAGTTTCTTGCCAGGCACCCGGCTTTTCAAAAGAACTTGTAAATGGAATTACCATCTCGGTCAGTCAGCAGGCTCGTGTGGACATGAACCTGAGGACCGGAGCGGTCACTGAGACAGTCCAGGTGACAGCTCAGGGTGTTTCTCTGGATACAGATAATGCAGCTATCTCGCAATTGGTGAGCCAACGGCAAGTGGTAGACCTCCCAGTGAATGGCCGAAACTTCTTCGATCTTCTGTCAATTGGCGCAGGTGCGGTGACCACCGGGGGCGAGCAGGGTGCCATGCGCGCAGGCAAAGGCAACGCGTGGAGCATTAACGGCTCTCGCCCAGAAGCGAACACGTATTATCTCGATGGAATGTTGAATACCGATCAGGCGCTCAACACGCCTTCAGTGGTCATGTCCATCGACGCCATTCAGGAGTTCAAAACGCTAAGCGGCACGTATTCGGCGCAATATGGATTCAGCGCGAATCAAGTCAGCGTTACTACCAAGAGCGGAGGCAACTCTCTGCACGGTACGCTTTTCGAGTTCGCTCGTAACGACGCCTTTGACGCTTTTTCATATCAGCAGACAGGCAAGAAGCAAAAATTGCGCAAGAACCAATTTGGATACGTTGCCACCGGTCCGGTCTACATTCCCAAGTTGTATGACGGGCGAAACAAGACCTTCTGGATGGCGAATTACGAGGGGCTGCGGCAATCTACCGGTGGAAATAGCGGTTTCGCGAATGTGCCTGATCCCAACCAACTGGCAGGGAATTTCTCCACGCCGGTTACCGATCCTAACACCGGATTGCCATTTCCTGGCGGAAACGGGTTTGCCTCTATTATTCCAAGCTCGCGCTTCTCGCGCGTGGCAGCGGTGACCATCGGGAACAAGTACATTCCTGCGCCGAACTGCACCACTGCCGGTTGCAACGGAAACTACCGGTTGGCTTCGGTTGGCACGCTTACCAGCAATCAGCAGTCGTATCGGGTCGATCAGGATCTTGGCAAGCTGGGCAAAATTTTTGGACGTGGAACTTTTGATAAATATCTCCAATCCGGGTACGGCGGTGTATCCGGTCCTGTCAGCGGCAATCTGTTTACCGAGACCGATACCAATTGGGTGGCCTCGCATACGCTGATGATCAGGTCGAACCTAATTAACCAGTTCACGTACGGTCAAATGGACGCCTCGTCGATTCAGAGCGGCCAGCCAGTGGCACAGTCAGTCGTCGACGCGCTTGGTTTCACGGGGGTGTTCAAGTCGCAAAGCAATCTGCAGCGGTCGTACACCAACATTACGTTCGACAATCAAAGGGCCGGCCAGAACCTGAGCGGGTTAGGTGGCCCGATCAATGCCTACACCTTCAGCGACAACCCGATGTGGCAAATCACGGATTCAGTGTCTTACATCCACGGTGCGCACACCGTCACAATCGGCGGAGACTTCCGCAAGTGGCACCTTTACCGCGATCTGGCTACCGACTTCCAAGGTGGTATCGGTTATGCTGATTACGCGACGGGCAACCAGGTGGGCGACTTTCTGCTTGGCGCTTTTTCGGGCGCCTCAGCTTATGTTCCAGGGCCCTTTAGCGTTCCTGGCATCGCGGGAAATTTGCATGACTACCGCTTTGGCTATTTCGCCACCTATCTCCAGGATGACTGGAAGGTAGATAAGAACCTGACTCTCAACCTGGGACTTCGCTGGGATCTGCGTAGCGTTCCCTCGGAGAGCCGCAACCACATGGCATGGCTTGATACCTCGAACGCAGCAGGAGGCATGTGTATCGCGGACATCGCGCTCACGACAGATGGCGTCGCGCCAGCCGGCAATGGTTTCTATCGCTACTGCGGGCGTACGAATCCGGCGCCGACCGAAAAGTACGACTTTGCTCCGCGAGTCGGCGGCGCCTATCGTATAAACGCCAAGACTGTAGCACGTGTCGGCTACGGTATCTTCTGGGATGGCGTGGAGGGTCGCGAAATTGACAACTCCGGCGACGTCTACCCTTACATCAGCCGGCAGAGTATCCAACAGACCGCTGGTCAGACATCCTACAAAACGACCGACAACCTATTCCCCGCCGTCTCGACGCCAGGGCCGATCACTGCCGGTCCCAATGGCCCCAATAGCTTTATTGCGGTCATTATCTCCGAGAAGCCCAAGAATCCATATGTAACAGATTGGTCGATCTCGCTGGAACGTGAGGTGGCCCCGAACACAACGGTTGAGGTGAACTATGTCGGGACAAAGGGAGCCCGGCTACTGTCGCGAAACAACATCAACCAGGCATTGCCGCCTCAAAATCCAGCCGCATGCAACCCACCAGTCACGACACCTCCGACGCCTCTGCCTACTCAATGCACAGTGAATGCGCGCCAGCCATATGCCAACTTTGGGCGGTTTTTGGATAGCAAATGGATTGGCTTCTCCAGCTACAACGGTCTGGATGTGAAGTTCGAGCATCGTAGCGAGCACACAACCCTTACTTCGGTGTACACATGGGCCAAGAGCCTGGATGAACACTCCGCAGCCGCAGGAGCAGGTAACGCTCAAAGCGGATGGCAGGGATTCCTGAACAATCACAACCCTGAGGCCGATTATGGCCGGTCGGATTTCAACGTTGGACAACGCTTCGTCACGAGCTTTACCTACGATCTGCCAATCGGCCGTGGCCAGCGTTTCGGCGGCGGAATGAATCGTGCCGTGGATGAGGTTGTTGGCGGTTGGAAGGCCGCCGGCATAGTGACGCTCCAACAGGGATTTCCCGTCTCTGTCGGCGCGAATGACGTCGGAGGCCTGCTGGACAGCTTTGGCGTCAATCGCGCAAATCAACTTGGCTCGGCGGGCAAGCTCAAATTCAGCACCAATCCAAACGCTGTTGCAACTAACAACCTGGCGCTGTTTACCCAGCCGGCGTATGCAACCTTTGGTAACTCAGCCAGGAACCTGGTCAATGGGCCGGGTCGAGAGAACTTCGATCTGAGCCTGAAAAAAGCCTTTGCAATTGCGGAAAGGGCTAACTTCACGTTCCAGGTGGATGCATTCAACGCCTTCAACCACACCAACTACAATTCTGTCTGTCTCAACGTAAACTGCACAACAACCTACCAGGGAGCCAATGTCTCCAGCTTTGGGCAACTAAACGGAGCTGCATCGAAACGAAGTCTACAATTAGCCGGTAAATTGAACTTCTAGACCTCGATTGGAGTCTCCAATCGAGGTTACAACTCAGGTCCGCCAGAGCCTTTTTCAGGCGATGGCGGACCTGACTATCCTCCATATACGATGAAGCCCATGCGCGTACCCCTCAGAATACTTTCTCTTGCTTTGCTGACATCAACCATTCTGCCGAGTCTCAATACATTGATTGCGCAACAATCCGCCAAGGCTAAAACTGGTTCATCAGCGCAAGCAGGCGAGCTCTCGCAGCAATTGAATGCGGAGGCTCAGGCAGATCTCCGTTCGGGAAATTTTGGCGAGGCAGAAACGGCGCTGGTCAAGTTGAGTACTTTGAATCCGCGCGTGGCGGAGATTCATGCGAATCTTGGGGCGGTGTTGTTTCAGGAAGGAAGAATCAGGGCGGCAGCAGACTCTCTGCGCGAAGCGCTGCGTTTGAAACCTACACTAACTAAGTCGAAGACGTTACTCGCCATTTGCATGGCTGAACTTGGTGAATCGAAACAGGCATTACCGGGGCTTGACTCGTGCTTTCATGGCACTGTCGATGTCGAATGGAAACGCCGCTGCGGATTGGAACTACTGCGGGTTTACTCGGCCATGCACCGTGATGCGCAGGCTGTGACTACGGCCCTGGCTTTGAATAACGCATACCCTGATGACGGAGAGATCCTCTATCAGACAGGGCGCATCTATGGGAATTTCGCCTTTCTGACGATGGAAACGTTACGGGACAAAGAGCCAAATTCCATTTGGATGTTGCAAGCTTCCGCGGAAGCTGCCGAAAGCCAGAACAATTACGACGACGCAATCGGGAGGTACGATGCAGTGCTTCGAGTCGAGCCTCGGCGCCCTGGGGTCCATTATCGGATGGGGCGCGTCTACCTCGCCCGGTTTGAGGGAGCACGTGATGCGAAGGATCGCCTCCTGGCAGCAGAGCAGTTTCGTGCCGAGTTGGAGATTGATCCTGACAACGGGAATGCCGCGTATGAGCTTGCGCAAATTCAGCACGATCTCGGCAATCCTGAACAAGCGCAACGTTACTTCGAGACAGTGATAGTGGCTCGACCAGAGTTCGAACAGGCGCTGGTTGGGCTTGCTGGAGTCCTGCTTGAAAGCCGCAAGCCGGAATTGGCGGTTCCGCGATTGAAGCGTGCCATCGCAATTGATCCGAACGATGAAGTGGCTTGGTACCGACTGGCGCGGGCGTTTCGCATGGTTGACGATCCCGAAGGGCAGAAGAAGGCGATGGCCGAATTTCAGCGCCTCCACCAGTTGCAGAGCGGGAAGCAGGCGCGTTCAGGTGTTCTCTCTCCGGCAGGAGAAGTCACTCCGCAACAATTGGGTCCAAATGATTGAATCAAGCAGTGAAGCGAGGATGATTGCGGAGTGTCGGGCTGTGTTTGAGATTGGTTGAAGCAACTCTGATTTTAAGTTTCTGCGCAGCGTTGTCGCAGCTTGGACGAGCTCCATACTCGTCGAACTTTCGCATTGTTGTCAACGGGGGTATTAATTGAAGCGCCGCATCTTTATCAAAAACAGTTTTGCCGCTAGCGTCTCCGTGTTCATGCCCGGTGTCGTCTTCATGTCAGACTCTTCCAGTGCGCAGGACGTGAATGCTGAACGGGGTTTCCTTAACGCCCAAATGATATGGTGCGCGGAGTCTGTCCCCGTTCCTCTCCTAACAAATGGATCGGCGTCGAGGATCGCTTCTTCGTCGGAGGGGCACCCAACGGTTCAGGTCTCCGATCTCCATACGGTGTTTGCGCGAGAGCTTATTTTAGATGAAGTCCCTTCGTATGCTTCGATCCGACTGTTTTGTTACACGCGTTACCGGCTCTACATCAACGGTGTCTATTGTGGCCGAGGCCCTGGCCGGTTTCAGAACCAGCGCCCTGAGTACGATACTCGGGAAATCACCGCTGCTCTCCAAAAGGGAAGAAACGTAATTGCGGTTTTGGTACATCGCGACGCACCCACAGGACGGATCATGCGCCATGATCCAGGATTCGCTGCGGTTGTGCATATTGGCCACGGTCTGACTGCAAAAACAATTGCGACCGATCCGCATTGGTTATCGCGAGCGGATCTTTCCTTCGGCTCGCGCGACGAGGCGTGGTCTTCAATCGAAGAGCATATCGATGCACGGAAAGGCTTCGATATGACTGACCCCGGCTTCTCGTGTGCAGGATGGCCAAGCTCTATTCCAGTCGCGGGGCCTGAGTTCCTTTCCGTCTGGCCAAGAACGACTCCACTGCAAAGGGAAACGGTTCGCGAGTGGAGCGGAGAAACAACAAAATTTCCCATCGCTCTCAACCATTTACAAGGACTGACTCTCGACCTGCCCGAGATCATGCAGGGCTACCATGAACTGGAAGTTGAAGCGGATGAAGGGAGTGAAATTGAAGTAGCCTATCTGCTGCCAGATGGGGAGAGCAGTGGAAGAAGCACCTATGTGTCTCGAGGAGGCACGCAATGCTACGTTGGCGGCGATACTTTTGCCTTCAACCAACTCTCCATTCGGCTGATCTCTGGCCGCTTTACACTCACGCACGCAAAAGCTGTCGAGGTTCGTTATCCATTTGACCGCGCGGGCGCGTTCGAATGCAGCGACCCTTTCCTCAGCCAGCTTTGGAAACTTTGTGCCCGGTCATTGGAGGTGCTCAGTGAGGATTCCTATGTAGATTGCGCAGACCGTGAACGCGTTGAATGGACGGATGACAGTCCGCCAGCCTTTGATTGCACTCGTGTCATGATGCGGGGCCCCGACTCTGACGGGAAGCAATACTGGGGTGACAACCGACTCCTCAAATCTCTGCTACGCAGAATCGCATCCACCCAGCAGCCTGATGGCCAGATCAAGGCACATAGCTGTTCCGAGCGGTGGGATATCCACGCAATCATGGAAGACCGATCTCTTGATTGGGTCGTGCTGCTGAGAGAGTACTTCGACAGTTCCGGCGACACGGAACTAATAAAGGAACTGTGGCCGACTCTTGACCGGCTCCTGAACTGGTTCTTCGATCATCGTACCAACCGCGGCTTGGTATTGGCGCGTGAATGGGAGGTCTGGGATAATCCCCTTCGCTATCAGGTGTGCGAAGGTGCAGGGCTGAATGCGCTGTTCTACCGAGCGTTGTGTGATGCTTCCTATCTTGGCAAACAGATAGGCGAATTATCTCGAAGTGAAGCTCTGAGCGGCAGTGCTGAACGCCTGCAATCCAATTTCAATGCATTGCTATGGAACCCGAAGGAAGGCACATATGATGGCGCGCTGTTTGGCGTCGGTTCCAGGACTAGCGACCAGCTGAATGGACGCATGTTTCCAGGTCCTATTGTGGACGGACGCTATCAACCAACCGTGCAGGCAGCTCTTTTCGCACTTTACAGCGGCATCGTCCCGCCACCGAGGCTCATCGCAGTCAGCAGGTGGGTCTTGTCTCATCTTGAGGAAGTCAAGGCCCCTATGTCGCACTACTACCTCTTCGAGGCTCTCTATCGAATGCATGAGGAGGGTCGAGATAATGAAGTACTTGAGCGCATAAGGATCGGATGGAAGGCCCAGGTAACTTCCCCCTGGCAAACCGCCTGGGAGGACCTAAGCAATACTGGGGGATCGAAGGTTCACATGTACGGGATTGTCCCTGGCTACTTTCTCACAGCCTTCGTTCTCGGCGCCCGCCGACAGGGGCCGGTTTCCAGCCGTACCATTCTGATCGAGCCTCGCTGCGGCAATCTGACGAGTGCGGAAGGTGTCGCGGTGACGGAGTTTGGCCCGGTAAAGATGAAGTGGTCGAAAGCCTCCGACGGCGGAATTTTGATCGAATGCGACCTTCCTCCAGAGACAAAGACGACGTTGCGGCTTTACCGCTACGGGGACAACGAGAGGATAGTGATCGATCAGCAACCGCACCAAGCGGTGGTCAAAGGAAGTTTCCTTGAAGTGCCGCTCTTGCCGGGCAGTCACATAATTCAATACACGGGCTCCAGAACTAGCTGAAGATCGTAAAGCAATCACATAGAGCAGCAAGATCGGTGAATGAGGACGCAAATGCCTATCAATCGTCGTAGTTTTCTTAACGTCATCGTTTCTCTCGTTGCCTCCGCCTTCTCCAGACTATGGGGAGCTAATCTAGGATTTGCCTCTTCTCTTGCAGAGCTTCCGCTCGCTCCCATGGAAATTATTAAGGTTCCAATCACCTCCGGGCCGGTTATGCCCACCTGGAAGTCATTGGGAGACAACTTCAAGGTGCCCGCCTGGTGGAATCAGGCCAAGATCGGAGTTTGGCTTCATTGGGGGCCGCAGTCCGTTGGTGAAGATGGCGACTGGTATGCGAAATGGATGTACATGCCTCGTTATGCCTGGCAAGGATATAGCAATGTCTACTGCGATCACTGCGCGAAGTATGGACACCCAAGCGTTTCCGGCTACAAGGATATGTTGCCGCTCTGGAAAGCTGAGAAATGGGCTCCGGAGGAACTGATGGAGCTTTATCACCGGGCTGGCGCTCGCTACGTCATCGCACAAGGAATGCATCACGACAACTTTGATTTGTGGGATTCAAAGTATCAACCCTGGAATTCAGTTGCTGTGGGACCTGGCAAAAGCATCGTCGGTGGCTGGAAGAAGGCCGCCGACAATCGTGGGATGCGATTCGGCATTGCTTTTCACGGCGATTATTCCTTGTGGTGGTATCAGCCTGCCTTTCTGAGTGATCTCGACGGGCCGCTCGCAGGAGCACCGTACGATGCCGCACAGAGTTACGCTGGTGACGACGCATGGTGGCAAAAGCAGGGACTCAAGCTGAGAGACCTGTATGGCGTCGATTTGAAGGATGAAGCAGTAATGCCAGCCGGCTGGCCGTCGAAGCAGTTGGAAGCAGCATGGGGAGCAGTTCCCACAGATCCTTCGCTCAAGCTGTCTGCTTATCGTATGAGTGAGCCTCTATCACAGGGCGTTCCGAATGGGGACCTGAAGTATCACCGTGACTTCGCCATTGAGTACAGCACCAAGTGGACACAACGGGTAATGGACGCTGTGGAACAATTCGATCCGGATTTTATCTACTTTGACGGCGGAGACAGCTATCCCTTTTGTGGCCATGGCACAGGAAAGGGACTTCGCTCGGACGCAACGCCAAGGGTTATCGCGGATCTCTACAACCGGAGCCTGGCAAAGCACGGGGGCAGCCTTCAGGCTATGGCCTTCACCAAGGGCAATGAGGACTCTCGCGCCGTCGCTGTCAACTTCGAGAGCCATTTCCCCGAAGGCATCGTGAGAGATCAGGCCTGGCAGACTGAGGTCGGGGTAGGAGAATGGTTTTACAAAAAAGGCACTTTTTACGACAGCGCGATGGTTATCCACCAAATGCTGGAAGCCATTTCGCGTGACGGCAACTATGCCATCAATATTCCCCTAACGCCGGCGGGAGAACTCGATCCTGGTGGCCGCAAGACCCTCGAAGATATGGCCGCGTGGATGGACATCCATGGAGAGGGTATACACGGCTCAAGCGCATGGGATGTTTGGGGTGAGGGCATTGTGGTGATGAAGGCTGGCAACCTCAAGCCGGAGCTTGCTTCGACACCCTACACCGCGCAGGACATCCGTTTTACGGTGAACAACGGACATCTCTACGCTTACCTGATGGCATGGCCGACGGGCAAAGACGGGGACGACAAACGGGATGTGACAATCCGTTCGCTTCGAATTGGCGCAGGCAGCATACGGAAGGTTGAACTGATGGGAAGCAAGCAAGCTATTCCGTTCCGGCAGACAGAAGCTGGACTTGTTGTTACGTTGCCTGCTGTCCGTGTCGGCAATTATGCCTATGGTCTGCGAATTGCGGGAGAAGAACTTCATCCGCCTGGAATCAGGTAGAGAGATGAGGCGCAGACTACGCCGGTGAGTTATTTGAAGTCAAACGGAGATGCGCGATCGTTGTGCTCAGGTTTCAGCAGGTGGTGGTCAGCGGAAGATCTGTCCAAGAAACGCAACCTGTTTAGGGTGAACAAAGCTGGTGGATCGCGGTCTGCTGAAGGGTAAGCGGGTGGGTGTGGATGCGACCGCGCTGGAGACCTCGGCGGCCATGCAATTTATCGCGCAACGGGATACGGGTGAGGGTTACGAGCAGTTCCTGGCTAGGTGTGAAGTCTCAAGAGGTTGTCCATTCGATCTGACTACGAGAAGCTGGTTCTGCGAGGAATCAATTTCATTGGAGGGATCGAATGGACTATCACCTGTCAAGGGCGGAGTAAAACCAGGCCAATGGGGCGGAGTAAAAGTAGGCCAGTAGTTGGCAGTCAGGTTGTTGAGTATTCGGGGGAGGAGGGGCGCTGGAGCGTAGCGGAGCGGTCCTTGTCCCCCGAGGCGCGTTCGGGGGTAGAGTCAACGTTCGGAGGATGGGGGACGTTTGCGGCGGCTTTGCTTGAGGCGGTAGCTGTCGCCGTTCATCTCCAGGATGTGGACGTGGTGGGTGAGGCGGTCGAGCAAGGCT
>JANXYX010000001.1 GCA_025408425.1 Granulicella sp. | reverse complement strand
TTGAGGTTTGGGACAATGATGGAGTTAATGGAAGAAAGTCGGCCAAAACAGCCTTAAAAAGTTTTCAGATTCCAAGTCTCCGGGATGTTGAAGCAAATGTTCAGTCAAAACAAAATGATGTTATTGACAAGCTTAAAAGTGCCGCAAAAGAGGCGGATCAGTTGCAAAAGGAATTGACTGTCCCCAACACTATGCTCACTGCTCCTTCGGATCCTCCCAGCAATGAATGCGAGCAGCGACAACAAGTACGACAACCACAATCGTCGCAACATCAACAACAACAACAACAGCAACAGCAACAACAACAGCAACAGCAACAGCAGCGCCAGCGCCAGCAGCAGGATCAACAGCGCCAGCAGCAACCCCAGCAGCAACAGCCGCAAGCTCGACCACAGGAACCATCACGGCAACAGCCTCAGGTTCGACCGGCTCCTGAGAGGCAAGGCAATCCTCACGATGCGAAACCCAACTAGAGGCTTCCTGTAGTTAGCTGGCTAATACAAAAAGACCCGCATGGTGCGGGTCTTTTGTATTGGAATTGCGATGAGAGCGGGGAGCCGATCGACTGCCCCAAGCTTTTACGGAGCGAAGTCAAAGTTACCCCTACGGAAGTTCTGCATCGCTCCAGACGTGGTCGCAGACTTCGCAGCGCCACTGATTGGTGGGATCAACGGATTCGAGCAGCGGATCCACTGTGCCACACTGCGGACAAGTGGGTTCGACGAATGCCGCCCCTTCCTCCTCGAGATGGTCCGGATCCGGCGCGATTGGGCGCGAAAGAATCAGCTCAGCGCTCATTGCATCTCGCGGAGCGACAACAACCCTCGGAGAACTCATACTGCCAAACTGTCGGCTCGGAATAACGCTTTCAATGCCTGCATCGGTCAGTACTTTGCGTGCTGCATTCGCGTCTGCGAGTTCGGCGAATTCGAAGACACATTCGTCTGGCGCCATTGCAGCAAAAGCCTGCAGGGGCGACTCCGCCAGATCATCGTGCGGGGGATCGATTACAGCTGCAGCCGGTGCGGGAGTGTCGAGGCTGCGCCGCCCCAACTCCGCCTTCAGCACCTGTTGCGCTGCTTCGGTCAGGTCGTCCATTTCGCGGGCGAGGGTTTGCAACTCTTCATCGCCGAAGGTGCTGTAAAGCTTTGTGAGCTCGTCATACTGCTGCGCGTCGCCAATCATCTCTTCTCCTGGTTGCAGTACACGAAAGCCAGCCGCAAACGAAACGATGCCGCGCGGATGACCTGGTTCAGTCATCCTATCGCGGCATCATGTTTCTGGCAGCTCGAGCTATTTGTACTCTGCGTCGAAGGCGTCGGCTTCCTTGTTCATCTCGGCAGCAGTAGGCGCACCTGTCAGCAGCAGCACACGGTGACGGAATGTCACGTTCTGATCTTTCTCCAGCGCTAAATTCAGCGCGGGAGCCTTGGGATCGAAGATGTGCTGACCCAGCGGATTGGCAGCAAAGAGGCCGTAGCCCCGAGCATGCCAATACGTGGGATAGTTTGAGTTCTTTGCATTGTCGAGAATGGCGATGGTTAGAGTCTTGTCGCCGGTTGTGCCGGTGAGGATGCACCAGCGGCCACGCGTCGACCACGCAGCATCACCCTGCTTCCCTTCACTCGTGAGATACACGCCGGTCGCGCCGGGGACGTTGCTGGTCTGGACCTGTGTGGGCCGTCCGCTGGCGTCGGTGAAAGTACCGCCTTTCTCGTTTGCCGACTCCATAAAGTGTGCAACGCGAATACCCAGCACCCCTTCCTTGTCGTCGTGAAAGACTACATGGCGCAGCGCATGGAGGGTCACAATCTCGTCAATGCTACGAACGTTATTGCGATTGGTAAAGACGTAACGGGTCGTTTGTGCCAGCACGTCGTGATTGTCACCAGTTGTCCAGACGGATTCGACAACGAGAGAGCCGCTGGTCTTGCCGCTCTTGGCCGAAACGATCTTCTGGTGATGGATGCTGCCCATCTTGCCGCGGTCCTCTGGCTTGATCGCGTCAGAGTTGTTCCAGAAGTCGAAGTTGTCGACGTTACCGTAGTTGAACCACATACCAGCATGGTGCGGATGGTCGGTACGCTCACCCTCACGAGGAGCGAGAGGATAGCCTCTCGTAACCTCGATACCGCCCGGTGCGATCAGTGGATAGAGCACCGGTTTCTTGAGGGTCGTCGGCCAGACGTAGGACGTGAAAGGCGCGCCGTCGATGGTGATATCAACACGCTGGTGCGCCTCGTCGGGAGTGACCTGCACTCCCTTCCCTCCCGACTTGGCTTGAGCATTCTCCTGCATTCCGAATCCAACCAGTACGACTCCACAGAGCAGAAGCAACCTACGCATAGACCTTGCCTCCAACCATCACCTGCTGCGTCTTGTCGTTGAAGGTGACCTTCTGGCCGGTCTGGATGGCAGCGATGTTCATGCACAATGCGACGGAGTGGCTATAGCCCGCCTCGATGCTGGCGTTCGGCGTCTTGCGCGAGCGGACGCACTCCATCCAGTTGCGCATGTTCGCCGAAGTCTGCGGATCAGCACCGGTGTTGGCCGAGGTCTCCGCCTTCTGCACATCTTCGCTTAGCGCAAAGCTTTCCAGAAGATTCGGCTTCATCTTCATCTCAGCCGCTGAACGCGCAGACAGACCGCCTTCCGGCGTCACGCGCTGCTTGTCCATATCGAGCATGCCGCCATTGGAGTAGTACAGTTCCTTAACGCTGCCGGCCGAGTTGGTAAACCGCGACGAGTACTGTACCTGGAAGCCCTTGGTCAGATCGTCCTCTGGGCCATAGTCAAAGACCGCAGTCATGGTGTCCCAGTTCTTGCGGCCATCGTGCCACAAATAGTTGCCGCCGTTGGCAACGACGCTGCGCGGGTGTGGGTAGCCGCTGAACCAGTGGACGGTGTCGATCTGGTGGACCAGCCACTGGTCGGGAATGCCGGAGGAGTAGGGCCAGAACAAGCGGAACTCCAGGTACTTTCGGGCGTCAAACGGCTCGTGAGGCAGGTCGAGCAGGTAGCGTCCCCAATCCGTGTCCTCTTCCTTCAAGAGAGGTACGACATCTGGACGCCGCCAGCGGCCTGGCTGGTTGACGTTCCAGGTCATCTCGACCATGACTATATCGCCGAACTTGCCGGACTTTATGTACTCGTAGGCCTTCTGGTAGCTGGGAGTGCTGCGGCGCTGAGTGCCTACCTGAACGATCTTACCGGTCTGCTTCACCGCTGCCAGAAACGCACGGGCATCCTTCATGGTGTGGGCGGTTGGCTTCTCGACATACGCGTCGCGTCCGGCTTTGACAGCCTCGATGCCATGCTGCGCGTGCTGGAAGTCTGCGGTCGCAACCAGTACAGCGTCGACATCCTTGCGTGCGTAGAGCTCATCGTTATTGCGCACAGCGGCGATGGAGCTGCCTGTAAGCTTCTGGATAAAGGCAGAACCCTCGTCACGACGGCGGTTCCAGATATCAGAGACCGCGACAAACTCGAAGTTCATCTCTTTGGCGTGCTGCTGGAACGCCGGAATCAAGGCCTGCTTCATACGGTCGCCACAGCCGACGACGCCCACCTTCACGCGGTCGTTGGCACCGATGATGCTGGCATAGCTGGTGGCATTCCATGAAACGGCGGTGGCGGCCAGGGCGGCGCTGCCCATCTTCAAAAAATCTCTGCGGTTCTTGTCCTGCAGTTCCATCGATACTCCTCCGAGTTGCTCCATTGCATTGGCTTCAGCAGAGAGCCGGAGAGAGACCGGATTCCGCCGCCTGCGAAGTGTACAAAGCCGAAGGCAACTTTGTCTCGCAAAATCGACGTAAAGGTTCGACCAATTTTCAATAGAACGAAAAATAGACAGGACCGGAGCAGGGAGTAGAATTTCCCCAGTTAGCCGCCGAAGGCCATCTCTCCGAGCAGAATGGCATTCAACGCCAGGATGACACCTACCGATACCCAACCAGCGATGCGGGTGCGGGTGGCACTGACAAATAGATGCATCACAGAGGTGCGACCGGTCAGGATCAGTAGTGGAATCAGCGCAAAGGGTAAGGCGAAGCTGAGTACAACCTGAGACAGGATCAGGATCCGCAGGGGATCGAGCCCGATCGCGATGATCAGAATTGCGGGAATAATGGTGATCAGTCGGCGAAGGAATATCGGGAATTTGATGTGCAGGAAGCCCTCAATAATGACCTGTCCCGCCATCACGCCAACGGTGGAGGACGAGAGCCCAGAGCACAGCAGCGCCACCGCAAAGACCGTAGCAGCCGCAGGGCCGAGCAGTGGGCCCAGAGTCCGATAGGCCTGCTCCACGTCGGTTACGACAGCGCCGTTGTGGGAAAACGCCACCGCGGCCATCACAATCATGGCCGAGTTAATGAGCCATGCGCCGTTCATGGCCGCAAAGACATCGATCAGTTCGAAGCGGAGGTACTCCCGGCGACGGGTAAAGCCAGCGATCTTGGGGGGCTCTACCAGGTCCTTCAGGCGGGGTTGGACGAGCGCGGAATGAAGGTAGATCACATGCGGCATCACCGTCGCACCCAGCATCCCTACGGCGATATAGATGCTCTCGTGCAACGCTTCGCGACTGCCGGTTGCAAGCGTTGGCACCAGCGTATGGAAAGCTGCAAGCCGCCAGTCCGGGTGCACCAGGAACACCTCGAAGCCGTAGCAAAGGCCGATGACCCCGACAAAAATCATGATCAGGCGCTCCAGCCACTGATATCCCGCCAGATCGATGGCGAGGATCACAAAGACGGCGACGGCTGAGAGCAGCGCTGCGGCCAGCATTGTCTGGGTGCGGGACCATCCGTGAGCCAGCAACCCCGGGCCAAACAGAAGATATAGCCCCAGCGCGGCACCCAGGAACTCAGCCAGGTCGGTAGCGATGGCAGAGATCTCAGCCGCAACCCACAGAAGCATTGTGATGGGACGGGAGAAGTGCTTTCGGCAGTTCTGGGGCAGGGTCAGGCCGGTGACGATCCCCAGTTTGGCCGAGAGGTACTGGATCAGGATCGCCATGGCGTTGGACCAGAGCAGCACCCATAGCAGGCGGTAGCCGAAGCGGCTGCCACCCTCAATGTTTGTGGCAAAGTTGCCGGGGTCGATATAAGCCACCGAAGCAACGAAGGCCGGGCCGAAGTAGGTCCACATCTCGTTGCGCCGGAACTTGAAGACACGCTTGACAACGCTATTGCTGTCCGCCTCAGCCAGTTCTGAGACCACCTGAGGATCCTCCTCGGTATCGAGGTCGCCTGCCTCCTGCGTACGAACTGAGCGGTGATCGGTCATTCTTCTCCGACAAAAACTGAGGTACGGTTTTCAGACTGCAGGACCAGATAATCGGGGGTTTCGTCGCGGCTATCAACTTCCGATCGGTACCGGACACGGTGCCATACCTGCAAATTTAGGCATACCTAATTATTAGGTTTACCTAAATTTAAGAAATGAGTCAAACTGAAAGAAGGAGATTGAGCTATGCCAGCACGCGGCCAGGCGAACGGCAACACCGAATCCGTCGACAACTATCTGAAGGCGATTCTGTCGCTTGGCGGCCCGGAAGGACGGCGAGTGATCAGCAAATCGCTGGCGGAGCGGTTGAGTGTTGCGCCAGCGTCGGTCACGAACATGCTGCAGAAGCTGGCTGCTGCGCCCTCCCCGCTGGTGGAGTACGAGCGGCATCGCGGCGTTAAGCTCTCGGCGGCGGGCAGACGGCGGGCGCTGGAGGTGGTGCGCCACCATCGCCTCATCGAGACATTTCTGTACGAGGTGCTGGACTACCCGATCGATGAGGTACACGAAGAGGCTGAGCGGTTGGAGCATTTCATCTCGGAGCGCTTTGAGGAGCGGATTGCCGCCAAGCTCGGGCACCCGAAGATCGACCCGCATGGCCACTGCATCCCGACTATGGAAGGGCACATGCAGGAGCATGACTCCATCCGGCTGGCGGACGTCGTGGATGAGGGAACATTCGTGATTGATAGCGTCTCTGACCGCGATGCCGGAACGTTGCGGCAGCTTGAAGCCAGCGGCATTACGCCCGGTGCTCGGCTTCGGGTTCGGAAGCACACCGCACTGGATGGGTATTCAGTGAGTATTGGCCGTTCCAGCAAGGCGTTCGATCTCTCCCAGGAGACCGCTCGCGATATCCGCATCCTGCCTGTTGCGTGAAGTGCAACTACAACCTTCAAAACATGCCTAACTGTTTGACTCGAATAGCCGTCGTTGCCTAGGCTCGAAGTAGAAAGTGGAGAGAATGCCAAATAAGTTGAAAGTTCTTGTAATTGGCGGCGGCGGCCGCGAGCATGCGCTCGTGTGGGCGCTGGCCAAGAGTGTCCGGGTAAGTGAAGTGGTCTGTGCTCCCGGGAATGGCGGTATCGCGGAACTGGCTCGCTGTGTGCGTGTGGACGCGGGCAATCTGGCGGATGTTGTGCGTGTTGTAGAGGCGGAGCAGCCCGGGCTGACGGTGGTCGGGCCGGAGCTACCACTCTCCATTGGAGTCGTGGATGAGTTGCAGCGGCGCGGCTTTCGCGCGTTTGGGCCTACGCAGGCCGCAGCGCAACTGGAGACGAGCAAGGCCTTCGCCAAGGAGTTCATGCAGCGGCATGGCATTCCCACGGCGGAATACGCGGTGTGCACGACGCTGGATGAAGTACGCGAAAAGTTGCAGCGGTTCAGCGTACCGGTAGTGGTAAAGGCAGATGGTCTGGCCGCGGGCAAGGGTGTGGTGATCTGCAATACGCACCACGAGGCCGAGGCCGCAGCGGCAGAGATGTTCAGCGGTGTGCTGCTGGGAGTCGCGGAAACCGAGGTGGTGCTGGAAGAGTTCCTTGACGGGGAAGAGTTGAGCTTCTTCGCGCTGTGCGACGGCAAACACACCGTGCCGATCGCCGCGGCGCAGGACCACAAACGCGTTGGCGAAGGAGATACCGGGCCAAATACCGGGGGCATGGGTGCCTACTCCACCGATGCATTGATGACGTCGGAATTGCGGCATTGGCTCACCACGAACGTTGCACAGAAAGTGGTGGATGGAATGCTGGCGGAGGGAGATCCATTCACTGGAATCCTGTTTTGCGGCATCATGATGACGCAACGCGGGCCAATGGTGCTCGAGTTCAACACCAGATTTGGTGATCCGGAGACGCAGGCTCTGATGATGCGACTCGATACAGATATTGTCGACGTCTTCGATGCTGCGATCGACGGAACAGCAGATGCACTCCAGATCAAGATGCGAGCCGGTGCGAGCGTCTGTGTGATTGCTGCAAGTGGTGGTTATCCGGGCAAGTATCCTTCAGGCAAGGTAATCTCCGGGTTGGCGGCAAAGGGAGACACAGAGGCAGATGTGTTTGTCTTTCACTCCGGAACGTCAGTTTCGAACGGGAAGTTGGTGACAGCGGGCGGCAGAGTGCTTGGCATAACGGCGGTCTCGCCCATAGGGCTGCAGGACGCGCTCGCCAAGGCTTATGCGAAGTTGGGCCAGATCTCTTTTGATGGCATGCAGTACCGCCGCGATATCGGATGGCGTGCGCTGCAGAAGGAGTAGACATGAGTATGCCGGTAATTTCAGCGGACGAATTGATGGCGTGGAGCGAGCGCACCTCTGACGGCTGGCAGGAGCTTCTGACAGAACACCCCGAACTGCTGACGCTGCCGTGCGATATCGCCGGCGCAAAAACAGTGGGTGAACTGCTGCAGCACATCGTCGCCGTCGAACTTCGTTACGCCGAGCGACTGGCAGAGCTGCCGACGACAGACTCCACAGACGTTTCGTTTGCGTCTGTGGAGGAGATCTACGCGACGCACGCCCGGGCAACAGAGTTGTTCCACCAGGTCACTTCTTCCGTGATCGACTGGGACAAGCGAATTGAGTTTGTAACTCGCAGCAGGGGCGCGGCAAGAGCTTCTCGGAAGACGATACTGTTTCACGCGCTGCTGCATGGAATTCGGCACTATGCTCAATTGGCGACGCTGGTGCGACAGCATGGCGTGACACCGGGATGGCCGATGGACTATCTCTTTATGGACATGGAACGGATCTGAAGCGCACGGTCGATCGGCGGCGACTCCGACAGTGCGGTCCAGATTGACATGCGCTGAAGTGTTCCACTAGATTTCGCACTCATGAAATATTCCCTTTGCCTCCTGCTTCTATCTACTTCCTTCGTGCAGTCCCAGCAGCGACCGGCAATCACCGGAATTGCATTTGTGCGTGTGTACGCGGAAAACCCTAAGGCCTCCGAAGCGTTCTATGGTGACTTGATTGGTTTGGAGCGGACAGGGAAAGACGGTGTTGCACGCTTTGCTGTCAACGACCTGCAGTGGGTCGAAGTTGCACCGCTGCCCAATCCAGCACCCCACTCCCGACAAGCGGCGGTCGGATTGATGACGCGGAATGTAGCAGCGATGGAGCGCTACCTCCGTACTAAGAAGATCGAAATGGTCGATCCGCTGCAGCACGGACGATTCACCGTCCGCGATCCTGAAGGCCACTTGATCGCTTTTGTACAGCAGGACGCGCTCCACGTTCCCAGGGATGCCTCCATGTCGCCGCATGCGGCCGCGCACCGCATCATCCACGCGGGCTTTGTGGTGCATGACACAGCGGTGGAGCAACAGTTCTTCGGCGACCTGCTGGGCTTTCAGCCGTACTGGCACGGCGGACGCAAGGACGGCGAAACAGACTATGTGAGCATGCACGTTCCCGAGGGAACTGACTGGGTAGAGTTCATGCTGAACGTCGCACCTGACGCGACCCAGAAACAGCTAGGCGGGTCAAATCACTTCTCGATGGGGGTGGAGAAGATTGGCACCGTGATCGATGCCCTGCAGCGAAACGGATGCAAAGGAAGCGAGTGCACGGCAGCAAATACCCACAACGGTCGCGACGGCAAGATACAACTGAACCTGTTCGACCCGGATATGTCGCGGGTCGAATTCATGGAGTTCAAACCATCGGGACCGACGTGCTGCTCGCCGATTTTGGGCAAGGCGCCAAGCGAGCATGAAGACCGATAGATGGCACTGCCGGCCAGGGCAATGAGTGACCCAGCCGCAACGCCGCAGTCTTGATATTCTGTCGCGGTTGACTTTAGGACAAACGTTCCACTAGAGTTCGCGTGCATGAATAAAGCGCTTTTTCTCCTATTTTTGTCCAGCTTCGTGCTGCAGGCGCAGCAACGTCCAGCGATTACAGGCATCGCCTTTGTGCGGATGTATGCCGCTAACCCGGAGGCCTCAGCGAGCTTCTATGACGGCTCTCTTGGTTTTGAACGCAAGAAGATTGGCAGCGAAGATTACTACTCGGTGAGCGACTCGCAGTGGTTTCAAGTGGCTCCGCTGGCCAAGCCAGGAGTATCGGAGCGGCTGGCGGCAGTGGGATTTACCACCCGGGATGCTGCTGGTCTGGAGCGTTACATGAAAGCCCACGGCGTGACGACTGTGCCGCAAAGGGAGCATGGACGGTTCGGCGTAAAGGATCCCGAGGGAAATCTGATCGTCTTTGTGCAGCAGGGAACGAAGCATCCCGGCGGTGACACGATCTCTTCGCGCGCGACGGCGAAACGCATCATCCATGCAGGATTTATCGTACGGAATGCAGCAGCGGAGGATGCGTTTTATCGCGAACTGCTGGGGTTCCGGCCGTACTGGCATGGTGGACAAAAGAGCGACACCGCGACGGACTACGTGAGCCTGCAGGTTCCGGAGGGAACGGACTGGCTGGAGTATATGCTCAACAATCCTGCGGAGCCAGACCTGCGACAACTGGGAATGATGGATCACTTCTCGCTGGGCATCGCGAAAATGGACACAGTCGTGGCCGGTCTGGCGCGCAACAACTGTACCGACGCAAACTGCAAGAAGACCCAGATGGGACGGGACGGCAAGGTGCAGTTGAATGTATTTGACCCAGACCAGACACGCATCGAATACATGGAGTTCAAGCCCGCGCAGGAGCCTTGCTGCTCACCGTTTGCAAGCAAGCATCCCAGCGAAGTGGAAGATAAATAGTTCTCCGTGAAAGTCTAAGTCGGAAGTAGCGGGCCGGAGCAACAGTCTGGCCCGCTGAACAATTAGGTCTAGACGGTGGTGGTGGCAGGCAGAATGTCTGCCACATCGACCCACTGGGTGGGGTAATCGCCGGTGTAGCAGGCGGTGCAGAAGGTGTTGTGAACGGGTGTGGCGCCGGGCTTCTCTGCGGTACAGCTGTGGACCAGGCCGTCGAGTGAGAGGTAGGCCAGCGAATCGGCTTCGATGTAAGTGCAGATCTCTTCGACGGTCTTGTTGGCGGCGATAAGATCTTTCTTGCTGGGCGTGTCGACTCCGTAGAAGCAGGGGCTGATTGTAGGAGGACACGAGATGCGGAGGTGCACTTCTGTGGCTCCGGCTGCCCTGACCATTCGCACAATCTTTCGCGAGGTAGTCCCACGGATGATGGAGTCGTCAATCAGAATGACACGCTTGCCTTCCAGCAGCGAGCGAACCGGGTTTAGCTTCATGCGGACGCCAAAGTCGCGCACGCGCTGCTCCGGTTGAATGAAGGTGCGGCCGACATAGTGGTTGCGGATGAGACCAAGATTGAATGGGATGCCGGACTCGGCTGCATATCCTATCGCTGCGGTGACGCCGGAGTCAGGAACGGGAACGATGAGATCCGCGGGCACACCAGACTCACGAGACAAAGTGCGGCCCATCTCTTCCCTGCTCTGCTGCACCCAGCGGCCGTAGATCTTGCTGTCGGGGCGCGCGAAGTAGACGTGCTCGAAGACGCAGCTGGCCTGCTTGGTGTGTCGGTCGAAGTAGCGGCTGGTGACGCCATCTTCCGAGACCATAATCAGCTCACCAGGTTCGACGTCGCGCTCGTACTTGGCATGCAGCAGATCGAACGCGCAGGTCTCTGAGGCGAAGACAAAGGTGTCGGGCGCGCCGTCAACTCCCGGGATGCGACCCATGGAGAGCGGACGGAATCCGTGTGGATCACGCGCTGCGAAGATGCGGTTGCGCGTCATCATCACGATCGAGAACGCACCATCCACCTGGGTCAGCGCGTCGGCGATGCAGTCCACCAACGTCGTCTCCTTGGAGTGCGCGATCAGCTGAATGATGATCTCCGAGTCGCTAGTGGTCTGGAAGACTGCGCCATCACGTTCGAGGCGCGCCTTTGAATTTCCCAGGTTCACGAGATTGCCATTGTGGGCAATGGCGATCAGTCCGCGCGTCGACTCCACCGAGATCGGCTGCGCATTCAGCAATGCGGAGTCACCAGTCGTCGAATAGCGAGTGTGGCCGATGGCGATGTGGCCGGGAAGCTTGGCCAAAACGTCGTCCGTGAAGATCTCCGAGACGAGGCCCATGCCTTTAATGTCGTTAACCTCAGTACCGTCAGCTGAGGCAATGCCGGCAGACTCCTGGCCACGATGCTGGAGCGAATAAAGGCCCCAGTAAGTAAGGCGGGCAGCGTCGGAGTGGTTGTAGATCGCCATGACGCCGCACTCTTCACGCAGCTTGTCGAACGGATTGTTATCGTCCAATTCGTCTTCGATATCGAGGTCAGAGTCCAATGCAGGATTAAGGATTTTGAGATCTTCCATTAGAGGAGCACCTCCGCGGCAAGCTGCGATTCGAGAGCACCGGTGTAAGAAGTCTTCAACTGTTCTAAAGGCTGGTCGATGATGGTCTGTTGATTGATGGCGATCCTGTAGTTGCCGGCAGTAACCTCACCGATAGGGGCAACCCACACGCCAGGATAATCCGTGAGAACGGCTTGGATCTCTGCGAGCTTCGCAGGTTCGGCGGTAGCAATGATGGAAGAGGCGATCTCGCTGAAGAGGCGCTCCTTGATGTCGAAAGGCTCGGCCTTAGGCATCGTCATGGAGATGTTGACGCCCAGCTTGCGGGGGAAGCAGCCCTTCGCAAGCGCCACTGCAGAGCCGCCGTCAGAGATGTCCGAGGCAGAAGAGAGGAGCCCCTTTGCGGCAAGCGCGGCGAGCACCTTGTGCAGCGCCGCCTCCTGCTGCACGTCAATATCGGGTGGTTTGCCCCACAGCGATTGCTCGATGCTCTTCGCGTACTCCGTTGAACCAAACTCACGGTAGACATCGCGGCCTTTGCCCTGGAAGGAGGAGAGGAAGAGCACCAGATCTCCGGACTTCTGAAAGGCTGAGGGAACGGACTTGCTCACGTCGTCGATGATGCCGACAATGCCCAGAACTGGCGTCGGATAAATGCCTTCGCCCTTGGTCTCGTTATAGAGCGAGACGTTGCCGCCGGTAACGGGCGTGCCGAGGGCGATACACGCTTCGGAGATCCCATCGATTGCGGCGGAGAGTTGTGCCATGATCTCGGGCTTCTCGGGATTTCCAAAGTTGAGGCAGTTAGTTGCCGAGACAGGAGTGGCTCCGGTGCAAGCGACCTTGCGGGCGGCTTCGGCGACGGCGTGCATCGCTCCAAGTTTCGGGTCGAGATAGGTCCAGCGGCCATTGCCTGCAAGGGCCATGGCCAGGCCGCGCTCAGTCTTCGCTGCGCTGTCCAGTTCTTTCTTATCTTCGGCCATCAGAGCGGCTTCGCCCTCGGGGGTGGATGCAGCGATGACCTCCGCCACTTCGGAGAGCAGGCCATGCTGGTGCGCCGCGCCGGTGCCCTTGATGCGCATGACTCCGGCTTCGCCGCCGGGGCCCTGCACGGTATTGGTCTGCACCATCGAGTCATACTGCTCAAAAACCCAGCGCTTGTCGCAGATGTTGGCCGAAGCTAGCAGCTTCTTCAGGTCGTCCGTGTAGTCGCGAGGCTGCTGGAGAGCTTCGAGGATATGTGCCGGTGGGTCTTTCGGAACGGGAGCGGTCCAAGTTCCGACGGGCCGGTGGTAGACAGGCGCATCGTCGGTCAGAGCCTTGTTCGGGATTTCGGCAACAAGTTCGCCGTGATGCGTAACGCGCATGGTGTCGTCAGCGGTCACGATGCCAACGATGCTGGCGTCGAGACCCCACTTCGCGAAGACGGCAAGCACTTCGCCTTCGCGGCCCTTATCGGCGACCAGCAGCATGCGCTCCTGCGATTCGGACAGCATGATCTCGTAGCTGGTCATGCCGGTGGCACGCTGCGGTACCAGGTCGAGCTCGATGGTGAGGCCAAGTTCGCCGCGCGCACCCATCTCGCAGGTGGAGCAGGTAAGCCCGGCTGCGCCCATGTCCTGAATGCCGAGAACCGCGCCAGTGGCCATCGCTTCGAGGCAGGCTTCCAGCAGCAGCTTCTCCATGAAAGGGTCGCCCATCTGGACGTTGGGGCGCTTCTGCTCGGAGCCTTCGGTGAACTCCTCGCTCGCCATGGTTGCCCCGTGAATTCCATCGCGTCCGGTCTTGGCTCCAACGTAGATGACAGGGTTGCCGACACCGGTAGCCTTGGCATAAAAGATCTCGTCGATCTTGACCAGGCCAAGGGCAAAGGCGTTCAGCAGCGGGTTGCCGGAGTAACAGCTCTCGAAACGGGTCTCCCCGCCGAGGTTCGGAACGCCAAAGCAGTTGCCGTAACCAGCAACGCCAGCGACAACGCCGTTTACGATGTGGTGATTCTTGGCCCGCAACGCCTCATCCGGCTCGGCTTCGTCCAGAGGACCAAAGCGGAGGCTGTCCATAACGGCAAACGGACGCGCGTTCATGGTGAAGATGTCGCGGAGAATGCCACCCACGCCGGTCGCCGCGCCCTGATAGGGCTCGATATAGCTGGGGTGATTGTGCGACTCGATCTTGAAGGCGCAGGCCCAGCCGTCGCCCACGTCGATGATGCCGGCGTTCTCACCGGGTCCCTGGACAACGCTGCCCGGGCCGGAGGCGCGAACACCTTTGGTGGGTAAGCGCTTGAGGTGGACCCGCGATGACTTGTACGAGCAGTGCTCGGACCACATCACCGAAAAGATGCCAAGTTCCGTAAGCGATGGCGTACGGCCAAGGGCGGTTTCGATGCGCGTGTACTCATCCGGCGTGATGCTGTGCTGCTTGAGCAGCGCCGGGGTGATGGTGACGGGAGAGGGTACTACGATGGGGTGCTGAACTTGCTGATTGGGCATGGCTCGCTATTTAGATTGTCGCATGCCTGATGGGCAAAGCGGCGCGGGTCTCTGGACGAGGCACTATATGGGACGATCCAGCGCGGCGCGGTCCCACTTTGCCAGATCCGCTGCCACCTCATAGGTGCTCTGCAGGAAGTCCATAACAGCCTGCTCTGGCGAGGGCTGCAGGCGGACGTCGTCGTACTTCAGAATGAACTCGCCCAGTGCCTCGTTGTAAGAGGCAAATGACGGATGAATATGGCTTTCGGCGAGTCCAGCGGGTGCGGGCGCCGCGTAACAGTAGAAGGCCGCCGCCCCGAAGCCGCCGTTGCCCGGCCAGAAACCCGCGCTGATTACCTCGTGCGAATAGGCCTCGCGCGTGATGCGGTCGGCCCTCTCGCGCGCCGGCGCACGACGGCCGGAGAAGCGGGTGACCGCCAGATCGAAGCTGCCCCAGAAGAAGTGAACTGGACTGATCTTGCCGGTGAAACCGGTCGCGAAGCGTTTGAAGAGCTTGTCGGCGTGCAACAGTATCTGCCAGAACCGATGCGCGTATTCGCCGTCATACGACTTGTGGACCGTATCCAGGTCGAATCGTATCGGATCAACAACTTCGACCGGCATTGGATGGATCGAAACGGAGACGCCCAGAGCCGTAAGGCATTGCTGATACTCACGATAGAAATCGGCCACGGACTGAGCATGCAGAGGAACTGTTAACGCCGTGCCAGAGCTACGGCGAAGATGCAACTGGTGGGCGACGAAGTCGAACTCGATCTCGAGCAGATCGTCGTTGTTGCACGGCATGAGAGACGTGCCCAATCCGCGCGCCGTGACGTACAGGGGAACATTCCACCAGTGATTCTGGACAGGGGTCAGCGCCAGCCGCGTCTTGCCGACGATCTGCGTCCACATATGCAGGGTGGATGCGGTCGCCTCCCACTCTTTCCATGGCAGCGGAGGCCATGAGATATCGGTAGGCGATTGCATACAGGAAGTCCCTCCCATAGCACTATTGGAGAGAGGATACGCCTTCGTGCATTGGCTCCGGACTACTGCACGCTCTCTTATTAATTATTTGCCCGTGCTCCCAAAACCTCCGTCGCCGCGAGGGGCTTCGGCCAACTCGGCGACCTCCTCAAAGGTAGCCTCGATCCGCTGGACGATGCGAAGCTGGGCGATGCGGTCGCCAACGGCAACTTCAAAGGGCGCCGGATTGAGGTTGGTTAGGACGATCTTGATTTCGCCCCGGTAGCCCGGGTCAATGACACCCGCCAGCGTGGTAATGCCGCGTATGGCAAGGCCGGAACGGTCTTCCACCAGTGCGCCATGGGTAGCCGGAAACTCCATGGACAGGCCGGTAGCGACCGCAAGTGTGCTTCCCTGCTGACCTGCAGGCGCAAGCGTTGCAGGCGTGGTGGCGTAGAGATCGGCGGCCAGGTCTCCCCACGCGCCGGTGTGGGCGTAGCGAGGCAACTGGGCTGAAGGGTGAAGCTTGAGGACTTTGATAACGGCTTGCATAGCTGAAGTTTACCCGTCTCAGCGGAGGAATAGAGGCCACGGCTTTACGAGAGGCAGGTTGAGCGGGATTTTGACCGGGGCAGAACAGGTATGATCGTGGCGATGCGATCGACAGACAGAGGATGTGTCGCCTGATTTCCCGGCTCACAGCGTGGATGCAAGGCAACGGATCAGGGCCGCGCGTGCAATGGCGCATGTTCTGGGTCGGATTCCTGGTGCGCGTGCTTTATATGACGCTGGCGCATACCTACCGCGTAAGACCGCTGGAGGATCACTTCCAGTTTGGCTGGGAGGCAGGACGGATCGCGCGGGCGCTGGTGACGGGCTACGGCTACTCTGACCCGTTCGCGAATGCCTTCCTATCTCATTCAGGCCCAACAGCTTGGCTGCCGCCGCTTTATCCGCTCTTGATGGCTGCAGTCTTCAAGCTATTCGGGGTATTTACGCTGAAGTCGGCATGGGTACTGCTGGCGATCAACTCTGCTCTCTCTGGTCTAACGGCGGTAGCAGTCTGGGAGATTGGCGTGCTGTGTTATGGCAGCAAAGTGGCGCTGTGGTCTGGGTGGATCTGGGCGCTGCACCCGGCGGCCATGCAGTATGCCGTCCGTTGGATCTGGGAGATGACTCTGACGACCGCCTTGTTTGCGTGGGTGCTGGTACTAGCCCTGCGTATGCGCGGAGTTGGAACCCAGCCCAGTGAGCACACTGCAGCGGCAGCGGGCGGCAGTCGGCGGCGAACATTGCAATGGTGTCTGTTTGGTCTTCTGTGGGGCCTTATCGCGCTGTCCAACTCAACGCTGCTCATCTTTCTGCCGGTGTGCGGAGTTTGGATTCTGCTGGGAGACAGGCAATGGGCGGTGGGGATTCGCGGAGCGGCGTTGGCGGGGCTGATCTTTCTCGCATGTGTTGCGCCGTGGACCTGGAGGAACTGGCAAGTCTTCCACGCATTCATACCGCTGCGGGGAAATCTGGGCGCAGAGATGTATCTGGGGAATGGACCCGGCTCGACTGGCCTGCTGATGGAGTACAACCATCCGTTTCAAGCTCCTGAGCAACTGAAGCTGTATGCGGCGATGGGCGAAGTGCGATATGCCGCAATGCAGGGAGCACGGGCCAAGGAATACATTGCAGCGCACAGGGCCCACTACTGGGCCATCTGTGCCAAGCGGCTCTATTTCTTCTGGGCGAGCGTGCCGCATCCACCGGACAACCCCTGGTACGTGGAGATAGGAAGAGTGCTGAACTTTGGGTTTATCAGCCTGTGCGGGCTGATGGGGCTGGGGCTGGCCCTGCGGCAGAGGATGCCGGCGGCAGGCCTGATGGCCTGGGCCTTCGCCCTGCTGCCGATCCCCTATTACCTGGTGACGGTCCATGCGCGGTTCCGCCATCCATTGGAGCCGCTGATCTGTATTCTGGCGGTCTATCTCTTTCAAAGTGCGGAGCGAACGAGACTGCCCGATACTAGACGTTGACCCAACCTCTGGAACGCGATACACTTTCTAAGTTTGGCGCTGCAGCCTGCGTGTCTTCTTTCTACGTGTGTTGCAGGGTCGACAGGTTTGAACCGGCGGTCGGCTTCACAAGAGACTGCGGGCGTTCAGACCGGTTGGCTTGATGCAGTCTTCTGTATGCGCCCCATGCAGCACAATCTATCAAGGAAGCGGTTCGCGCTTAGTTGCGCGTCGCTTGAGGTTTCTAGTCATGTACGCAGTTATCCGCACTGGCGGCAAGCAGTACCTGGTATCCCCGGGCGACAAACTAAAGATTGAGACCACAGCGCATGAGAACGGCGCAGTTGAGTTTTCCGACATTCTGGCCGTCAGCGGCGAAGAGGGCAAGTTCGAGCAGGAGCTTTCGGGCGCCAAGGTGCTCGCATCCGTCGTCGGCGTAGGCCGTGGCGAGAAGATCCTGGTCTTCAAGCTGAAGCGCAAGAAGCAGTACAAGAAGATGCAGGGTCACCGGCAGAACTTCGTTGAGGTCAAGATCAACGAGATTCAGGTAAACGGCAAGAGCTTCAAAGCTTAAAAAGCTTCTTAGCAGTGAGCTGTTAGTTTTTGGGTCTTAGATTTCAGAGCGCTCGAGCCTGAGGGCGGCGCGGAAGAGGCAGTGAAATGGCACATAAAAAAGGTTTAGGTTCTTCTAAAAACGGCCGCGACTCAAATGCACAGCGGCTTGGCGTCAAGGTATTTGGCGGACAGGTAATCCCCGGCGGCGGCATCATCGTCCGGCAGCGTGGAACACCGCTCAAGCCCGGCGCGAACGTCGGACGGGGCAAAGATGACACCCTCTTCGCGAAGGTCAGCGGCATCGTTCAGTTTCAGGATCGCGGTCAGCACGGTCGGTTTGTCAACGTCGAGCCAGCTGAAGTGTCTGCCGTTCTCGCATAGATTTTCTGCATCATAAAAGAGCCTCGCTCCGGCGAGGCTCTTCTGCGTTTACGGCAATGCGCTACAAAACTAGGTCTTCGACCGTACGATCGGCTTTCCCTTGTCATTCAGCCCGATCCGCGCCATCGGAGTGTGGTGGTCGTGCGTGAACAGCACCAGCCAATCCTCGGGAATAGCTCGCTGGTAGAAGCGCTTGCGTTGCTCGATGCAGGTCAGCGGATCGAGATCGTAGCCCATCACCCAGGTGGGGTCCAGATGTGCGCTGGTAGGAATCAGGTCGGAGATGTAGCAGGCATGCTCGCTGGCTCCACCTGCCGCCTTAGACTCGATGTGAACCCCCATAAGCTGGGCCGTGTGGCCGGGAAAAAGCTCAACGCTGATCCCGGGGACGATCTCCGCGTTACCTCGAATTTCCTCCGTGGTGAGCAATGTCATCTGGCCGGACTGGATCAGCGGGTCATAGTTCGGGGAGAGATAGCTGACGCGGTCGCGGTCGAGTTGCAGATGTCCATGGGCCACTTCGCCTGCATGTGCGAAGTAGCGCGCATTAGGGAAGGTCGGCGTCACCGAGCCGTCCGGTAGCAGCGTAGTGTTCCAGCCACAGTGATCGAAGTGAAGATGCGTGTTGATGACGATGTCCACCTCCTCGGCCCAGATGCCAGCAGCGTTGAGGGATATAGGAAGCAGCTCCTGATTGCGGTAGATCTCCCGCATCTTAGGCGACTGCTTGTTGCCGATACCGGTCTCGATAACCACCGTGTGCTTGCCGGTACGGACAACTGCAGTATTGAGCCCCAGCAGAATACGGTTCTGATCGTCCGCGGGAATCCGCTTCTGCCACAGGGTCTTGGGAACGACACCGAACATGGCACCGCCATCGAGCAGGTAGGTGCCATCCGTGCAGATCGTCAGTTCGAAGTCACCCACCTGAGTGCGAGCGCGCACTAGTCTTGCGGTTGAGTCAGGATCGGCGTTCGGCACTTGGCCAGACGCAAATGGTGCTACTTCGGTTGGTGGGGCAATTCGCTCAGAGCCGTCCATAAAAAGACCTCACCCCTAAAATAACGGGAGTGTGCCGCACCGCGCCAGCGAGTGCTAGGCCTGAGGTGTCTGGACGGATGTGGCAACTACCTCTGGACTCGCAGTAGCGTGTCCCACATTGACGGTGGCTGCGAGGATGCCCGTTGTGGCCGCGGATGGCTCAGCCACGCCAGTAGCTGCGGCCGGCCGCTTGGCCTGAAAGCATTGGCGGCACAGCACCGGACGGCCCTGCGTCGGTTTGAAGGGAACAGTCGTCTCAACGCCGCACTCAGAACACTCTGTACGCGTCTCCGTGCGGGAGAGGCCGGCGGCAGCAGGACCAGTTCCTGTGCGCACACTCGCGCCCGACCGCTTCGACTTGCACGGCTTGCATCGCTTGGGGTCGTTCTCGAATTGTTTATCGAAGAAAAAGAGTTGCTCGCCAGCAGTGAAGATGAACTCACCGCCGCAGTCTGTGCATGTCAAGAGCCTGTCAACGAATTCCATAGCCGCTTCTCCCGTGTTACTTGCGGAAAGAAAGCCGAACACCCGAAGGCATTAGACGACGCCACCGAGCGGTCAACTTTTTTATAATTCTGGTATTGATAGCCTGAGGATCAGGAGCCCGGACGCACAACGTGGTCGGCTTGCCGGTCAATGTGGTTACCGCGCTGGGGAGAGGGCGGGCTTACCATCGCTGCCGGGTCCAGACAAAGGGGAATCCATTTGCTGGAAGTTAAAGGTGCCGTCTCACTGGACTTTGCAGCAGGAGACGGCCCCAGTGTTTACAGGAGTCAGGACTTAGTCCTGCTCCTTACGGACCTTCTTACGATTGCGCTTACGTGCTAACGCTTCCTTCACGCGCTTCTTTTCACCCGGTTTCAGATAAAAAGAGTGACGCTTGACTTCCTTGATAATGTCTTCGGTCTGCACCTTGCGCTTAAAGCGCCGCAGGGCATTCTCAAGGGGTTCGCCTTCTTGTACTCGAACCTCTGCCAAGAAAAATACACCTCCAAACAGTCCCAACTGGGATATCTAATAGGATACCTCTTTTGTTCGCATGCGTGGCTTAAATCATTGAAAAGCATGTGGTCTGACTCGAAAAAACAGGCATAAGTCGAACAAAATCTGTCGCCTTAATTACATACCGCCGCCAACAGAGCGCAAGCGTAGAATCGGCTGCATGATCAGGAATTACCAGGGGAAGAGCCCCATCGTGCCCGCCAGTTGCTATATTGACCCCTCCGCACAGGTCATCGGAGACGTCGTCCTCGGCGAACAAGCCAGCATCTGGATGAACGCTGTCGTGCGCGGTGACGTCAACTCCATCCGTATCGGCGCGAAGAGCAACGTGCAGGACTGCGCCGTCCTCCACGGCATGCGATACCTGTATCCGGTAATTGTGGGCGAGATGGTGACGATCGGCCACAATGCGACCGTCCACGGCTGCGTCGTGGAGGACGCGGTGCTGATCGGCATCGGCGCCGTCATCCTGAACAACGCCCGCATCGGCGAAGGTTCCATCATCGCCGCCGGTGCCGTCATCCCGGAGCAGACGATCATTCCGCCAAACTCTCTGGTGGCTGGCGTACCCGGCAAAGTGCGCCGAACCCTCGGCGACGCCGACCGGGCAATGATTCTGAAGTATGCCCAGAACTACCTCGACTACACAGCCATCTATCTCGCGGAGAAGTAGTAGCCCCATCAGTGCGTTTTGAGCGGCGCGCCGAGGGGCGATGCGTCGTTTTTCGCTACACTGAAGAAGATGGCAACTTTGAAGGCAGTACGGGGCACGCGGGATCTCCTCCCACCGGAGACAGAACTTTGGAATCGCGTTGAAGCAACGGCGCGGGCAGTGTTTGCGCGTTACGCGTTTGGCGAAATTCGAACACCAATCTTCGAAGACACGCAGCTGTTTGCGCGCGGCGTGGGCGAAGAGACCGACATCGTCTCCAAGGAGATGTACACTTGGGAAGATCGTGCCCGCGCCGCCAGTGAGAAGGCCCAGAGCCTGACCCTGCGCCCTGAAAATACCGCCGGGGTCGTCCGCGCCTACATCGAGCACAAGCTGGACGAGTCCGGCATGCTGCAGAAGCTCTTCTATATCGGGCCGCAGTTCCGCCGCGAACGTCCCCAGCGCGGCCGCTACCGTCAGTTCTGGCAGATCGGCGCCGAGGTCATCGGTCCTGCCTGGTCTGGCTCGGAGCGCGCCATCCGCGACGCCGAAGTCCTGGAAATGCTCGCAACCTTCCTCAACGAAGTCGGCGTCAAAGGCTGGCGGCTCGCGCTCAACTCCGTTGGCTCCGCAACCGACCGCCCCCGCTACGTCGCAGCTCTCCGCGAGGCCCTCGCCCCCGTCAAGGCCACCATGTGCGAGAACTGTCAGCGCCGCGCCGAGACCAATCCCCTCCGCGTGCTGGACTGCAAGGAGCCCGGCGATCAGGCCACCATCGAAGCCCTGCCCAAGATCGCCGACTTCCTCGATGCCGAATCCCGCGATCACTTCGAACAGGTCAAAGCCGCGCTCGACACCTGCGGCGTCCCCTACGTCATCGACCCCAGACTCGTCCGCGGCCTCGACTACTACACCCGCACCACCTTCGAGTTCACAGTCCCCGACGGCTCCGGCCTCGGCACACAGAACGCCCTGCTCGGCGGTGGTCGCTACGACGGCCTCAGCGAGATGCTCGGTGGCCCCAAAGCCCCCGGCATCGGCTTCGCCATTGGGGAAGACCGCCTGATCCTCACCCTGCAGGCCCAGGCTGCCGAAGCCACGCCCAAGAAACTCGACGCCTTCGTCGCCCCCATCGGCGCCGCCCAAAACCCCGCAGCGCTCCAGATCGCGAAGGAACTCCGCGCTGCGGGCCTCACCATCGAAGTAGGCGACGGCGACTTCCGCCTCCGCAAGTCCTTCGAAGCCGCCGATAAGCTAGCCCACCGCATGGTCATGGTCGGCGAAGATGAGGTCGCCTCCGGTATCCTGACAGTGAAGTACTTTGAAGCAGGCGAACAAACGAAGGTGCCGCGAAGCGAGTTGGCTGAAGCGCTCCGGACGGTTCCGGCGAAGTAAGCAGGCCTACTCTTGACCGCTTCGAACAATGCCTCCAAATTTGTAACTTAGAAACCAGTAAGGACCAGATAGTGACACTCGATTTTTTAGGTAATTTGGAGCGGACGCACAAGTGTGGCGAACTCCGCGTAGAGCAGGCTGGCCAGGACGTTGTTCTCATGGGCTGGGTCAACCGCCGCCGCGACCACGGCAACCTCATCTTCCTCGACGTGCGCGACCGCACCGGCATCACCCAGGTCGTGCTCGATAAAGAGATCAGCGGCGAAGCCCACGCCAAGGCCGAGGCAGCACGCTCGGAGTACGTCGTCGCCGTCAAAGGCACCGTGCGCAAGCGCGACGAGGGCCTCAGCAACCCCAACATGGCCACCGGCGACATCGAAGTCGTCGCCAGGGAACTGCTGCTCCTCAACGAGTCCAAGACGCCACCGTTCTCCCCTGCAGAAGACGCCATCGGCAACGAGGAAGTGCGCCTGAAGTATCGTTACCTCGATCTGCGCCGTCCGCAGATGCAGCATAACTTCGAGCTGCGCCACAAAGTCGCCCGCGCCATCCGCAACTACCTCTCCGACGACGGCTTCCTCGAGATCGAAACGCCCTTCATGACGCGATCCACTCCTGAAGGCGCGCGCGATTATCTCGTCCCTAGCCGCGTCCATGCGGGCAGCTTCTACGCCCTGCCGCAGTCGCCGCAGATCTTCAAACAGATCCTCATGATCTCCGGCTTCGACCGCTACTTCCAGATCGCACGCTGCTTCCGCGACGAAGACCTCCGCGCAGACCGTCAGCCGGAGTTCACCCAGATCGACCTCGAGATGACCTTCCCCAGCCAGGAGAAGATCTTCCGCGTCGTCGAAGGCTTCCTGACCGCGGCATTCAAGGCTGCAGGCATCTCGCTGACCACGCCGTTCGTTCAAATGACCTACGACGACGCCATCCTGAAGTACGGCATAGATAAGCCGGATATGCGCCTGCCGGCGATGGTCTCGCTCACCGACGAACTCACACCCGAGCTCCGCGAAGCCCTGAAGATCGAAGCCGCACTACCCGTCCTCGGCTTCGTCATCCCCGATGCTGGTGGCCTCAGTGGCACGCAGAAGCGCGGCATGGTCGAGGAGATTCGTGCCACCTTCGGCGACTGCGGCCTCGACTTCCTCGACGTCGCCCGCCTGAAGACGAACGAGACGTTCGCACCGCTGGCCGCAACTATCGAAGCCAAGACAGCAGTAGGCGCTGCTGATCTTCTGATCGTTATCTCCCCCAAGCTCGGCACTCCAGCCAAGTGGAACTACGACGCGCAGTGGATCTATAAACGCGTTGGCGCACTGCGGCTGCAACTCGGCCAGAAGTTCGCCGACAAGCATGGCCGCTTCGCCAAGACCGGCACCGAGAACGACTTCAAATTCCTCTGGGTAACCGACTTCCCCATGTACGAGTGGGATGAAGAAGCCAAGGTCTGGAACGCCGCGCACCATCCCTTCACATCGCCACACGAGGAAGACATCAAGGCCGGCCGCCTCACGAACGACAAGGGCGCCGTCCGTGCCCTCGCCTACGACATCGTCCTCAACGGCACGGAGCTAGGCTCAGGCTCAATCCGTATCCACCGCCAGGACGTGCAGGCAGAGATCTTCCGCTCCCTCGGCATGAGCGATGCAGAGGCCAAGGAACGCTTCGGCTTCTTCCTTGATGCGCTCGAGTACGGCACGCCCCCCCACGGCGGCATCGCGCTGGGCCTTGATCGCATCGTCATGATCCTCGCCGGCGCAACCAGCCTCCGCGAAGTTATCGCCTTCCCCAAGACCGCCAAAGCCATCGACCTGATGGTCGACGCCCCCACCCCCGTAAGCGACCAGCAGATGAAAGAGCTCCACTTGAGGACAGTCGTTCGCAACTAGAATACCTATCCCACAACACAAGAAAGCCCCGACCAATATTCGGGGCTTTCTTGCATCACTTGCGGAAAATTCTACTTCGAAAATCGCTAGTTCATCCAGCGCTTGTCGTCAGGGTTCTTTCGCATCTCATCCGGATCAACGTAGCGGCCATCCTTGTCGAAATGCACTTCGCGATCTTGCTTCCGCATATAGACCTCGAACTTGCGAGCAGCGCGACGGCGCTTCCAGCGATAGTACTGGTTTCGCAGGCCAAAGTAGCGCTCTGAAAATCCCAATGCAATCCCGCGGTTAGGTGCAAACCGGACAAACAGGAAGCCGCACAGAGCACCGGAGAGTTGCAGCAGCGCACCGAAGCTGTCCGACTGCTTGAGCAGGATGGCGACTGCGATCAGGATGTAGATCGCGACCATGTACTTTGCCTTGATGCGCAGGACAAACCAGAGCAGAAACTCCTGATCGCCGAAGAGCATCGCAATAGCCACCAACAGGCCAAAGATGCCGCCCCATGCGCCGATGGCACCCACATCGGGCCGGAAGTGAAGCACCCGCGTGAAGGAGACTGCGGTGGCAATGGCTGCTCCCCCGATGACGGAGGTGATGTAGAGCTCTGCGAGCCAGCGGCTGCCGCGAGCGCCTTCCAGCAGCGATCCCGTGAACCAGAGGGTGAGCATGCCGAAGAGGATCGGGAGAATGCCCTCCTGCACGAAAGCGTACGTAAAGAGTTGCCAGACCTCCCCACGGCCTACCGCGAGCGGCTCGAGGATAAGGTGACGCAGTAGAAAGCCTTCCAGAGACGGAGAGGCCCACGAGAGCACCGCCAACGCAAAGAAGGCGGCGACGTTGGCGAGAATGATCCTGCGCGTCGCACCAGCAAATGGTGGCAAGGACAACGAGATGGGTCCGGAGCGGGGCATACTGACTCTTTCATTTCACCACATACGCGGGAGTTACGCGCTTGGACTCGGCTGTGGGCTCCGCAAGCCAGGCACGTCTGCGTATGACGACTGGCAGTGTCTGAAGTAACACATAATTTTTAAACTTGTGGAAACTACATCGCCTGATCAATCGTAAGCTTGACGTACCGGTTCAGTGCCGCTAGAAATAGCGCATGTGTCCGAAATACCGTACCTGGAATTCTGCAGGCCGGTAAGGAACGAAATAGCCTGGAGGCTCCGAAGATGGCCGTTGTATGCCCTGAATGCGATAACCCGATCATTATTGACGCGGACGAAGTAGAAGAAGGCGAGACGCTTCAATGTGACGAATGCGGCACCGATCTCGAGGTCGTATCCGTTGATCCGCTCGAACTGGCAGCGGTCGATGAGGCTGCCTATGACGATGAGGACGCAACGCCGCTCGAAGATGAGGATGAAGATTAGTCCCGCACCTGCAAACGAGGGTGGCCGTATACTTAGCTCTATGAAGAGCTTTAACCTGCCGCTTCGCTCGTTCGTCTGCCGATTGATGCTTCTGGGTAGCCCCTTGTCTCTTGGGACATTGGCACTGCAAGTTACGCCTGGCTTCGCGCAACAACGCGGCCCTGTCCAGCGCGTTGTGCAGGGTAAGGTGATGGACAAGTCCGATACACCACTGAAGGGTGCTGTGGTGTACCTGAAGGACACGCATACTTTATCGGTGAAGAGCAGCATCACCGATGATGATGGTGGCTACCGCTTTGGGCAACTCGCCCAAAGTACCGACTACGAGGTGTGGGCGGAGAGCGCCGGCAAGAAGAGTAACGTCAAGACAATCAGCTCTTTTGACAGCAAGAACCTCTTTTATATCAATCTGAAGATCGACACGGTAAAGTAGCTGCTCACTTAGCGCATGCTTCCGGCAGAGCCGTTTTTCCCACGGAATCGTGTCATTTTTCGTGTGTTTTTACGGTGCAGATAGCGGTAAACTGCGCGCTTAAGCTGGTTAAATTGTGGTGCTTAAGCAGAGACACCCAAACAGCCAGAAATCAAGAGACTTTGGTGGCTGGAGAACAAGAAAACGGGGACTGCTCACGCAGTCCCCGTTTGTTGATTTGCTCTCGATCGCGACGTGCTTAGAACGTATATGCGATCTTGAAACGGAGTTGACGCGCCGACTGGAAGAGATTCGGCTGGTTGTAGGTGCTGGCCAGGATATTTTTCTTGGTATTGATTACACCGGTGTAATCGAAGTTCGTGGTCAATGTCAGGAAATCGAAGCCGGTTGGGTTGCTGGTCACACTTGGGGGTGCGGTTGCCGCTGTGATTGGCACTTCGTTATATCCAGTCACGGCGTGCTGATTGAGCAGGTTGTAGAAGTTAACCTCACCACCAAACTTACGATTCTCGTGATCTTTGCTCACGTGAATGTAGTGAGTGATATTCGCATCCGTCTGCAAGTAGGCCTGCGTGCGGCGATTCCGCTGTATGTTGCCAGCGACAAGGTTTCCCAAGGCGTCCAGCGTGAAAGGAACAAAGCTGCCCTGACCCTCCACGAATTGGACTGACGAGGTGGTACCGAGTGTCGGAACCGCGGTTGATACCGGAGTACCCTGCAAGATCGCTTGCGATAAGCCAAGCTGTGATTCTCCGCCAAACCACTTCTGCCGGAAGGAGCCAAAAGCCTGGAACGTGTTAGGACGATCCGTGGGGAGTGGTCCGCTGAATGGCTTTCCGTGAGCGTCGAAGGCCATTTGCGGCTGATCGAAGGACCTGTTGTTGTTCGGGTTATGACGACCACCTGCACCGTCCGTGTTGAAGGTGCTGGTGAGGCCGGGGTAGTTGCCGCTCAGCTTGCTGTAGGCGTAGATCGCTTTGTAGAAGAAGTGCGAACCAGACGTCTTGGTGACCGCAAGTTCAACTCCATCGTATTCGCGAATCGCCATGGGCTGTACTGGGCACGCGGTGCAGAGAGGAGCGGTAAAGCCCGCCGAGTAGAGGGTGCGGTGAAGGGTATCGCCGTAGCCTGGGCCAGGGTTGCCGATGTAGAAGCCGAGCACGTCGGTTGCGCCGATGTCCTCGATCGTGTTGTCAAGACGCTTGCGCGCATAACGCACGGTCAATGCAAGCGACGGCTTGACGGCCCAGTCTGCACCAAGAACAAACTCGTGCTGCTTCATTGGCTTGACGTTAGGATCAACACCGGGATCCTGAGTGTTGGTAATGTTCTTGCGGAAGTCGACGTTCTCGATAAACCGGCCTACAGTCACGCCAGGGGCGGGACCAGAGGCAGGGCAACCATGCTGCCCCGGTGAGGTGGGTGTGATCTTGGTGTAGTCGGGATCATCCATGGCATAGGTGCAATCGTGCCAGTACTGGCCGCCAAACGAACCGGAGGGCAGCGAATACTTGACGATGTCGTAGAACTGTCCGTAGCTTGCGTACAACTTCAACTTGCCGTTGTGAAGGACATCATAGGCACCGCCGATTCGGGGAGCAATTTTGTCGCCCCAGCCGAACTGGATGCTGGAAGCTCCTGCACTGTAGGGAGGCAGGTATTCCGTGTCAAAGCGAACACCGGCGTTGATGGTCAGACCGGTCTTACCGACGGTCCAGCCATCCTGGAAGTAGAACGCCTTGTTACTACCGCGGGCGGAACCGGAGTTATCGACACCGTCATGGATAGTGAAGTAGCCATAGTTACCGCGGCAGACCGGAGTCGCCGTGGTGGGATAGGCTGTCGCGTTAGCCGCAATAATGGCATCGCAAGCCGATGCACTCGTTGCGACGGAGTATGAAGCGCCGTAGAACAGATCCACTTCAGCCGTGTTATAGCCGGAGAGAAGCGTGTTGAATACGTTGCTCTGGTTGTAGCCGACTTTGAAGTTATGAGTTCCAAACAGTCCGGTCTTCAGATAAGAGAGGTCAACCGTGAAGTTCTTTCTGGCAAGAACGTTGTACAGGCTCTGCGCATTGGCGCCGAGGTTTGTGAAGGCCGATGCCTGGGCGTACGGTACCGAACCGACTGCGCCTATCGTGGTTCCGTCGTATCCCTTAGCACCAGCGGACGGGTTGGGCCCGATGATATAGCGCACACCGATCGGCTTACCGCGGTCTTCAGTGTTGGAGTAGGTGTAGCCATAGCGAGCACTGAGGAGAATGTTCGAGGTGACGGTATAGTCCCCGCCGAAGGCGTAGATTGCGGCAGGACTTACGGTTCCCGTGTCTGCGCGGATCGTGGTTGGGTCAACCGAGGCACTGGTGTTTACCTGGTGCCCGGATTTGCTGTCAGGGTTGGGAAGCGAGCCAATCTGGCGGGTGTAGAGATCCTGCCAGCTGGAGAAAAGCCGCAGCTTGCTAAGTGGCGCGTAGTCCAGGCGGGCAAAACCGTAGTGCTGGTCCTGCGACGCATACATATCGCGAAGACCAGGATTTACCTTGCCGGTAAACAGTACGGTGCGACGAACGCGGTAAAACTCCGGCACATAGCTGGCAAACAGCCATAGCTTCCTAGGAAAGAGCGACCCGCCGAGGGTGAAACCCGGGTTTACGGTGCGGTAGTGGTCCTGATTCGCGACAAAGTATTGATACGTTGCATCGACTCTGGTGGTGGTGTTGGAAGACGTCGTGGGATCCTTACGAACGCCGCAGGCATTGAAGAAGTTGCACTGGTCGTTCGCGTTTATGGCGCTGGAGCGGTAGTACATCATGAAGCCACCGTGCCAGTCGTTGCCACCCCTCTGCTGGATTACATTGACGACGCCACCAAGGGCTCCGCCGAACTCAGCTTCGAAGCTCGAGCTCTTTACCTGAACGTCCTGGACAAACTCAGTGGGGACGTTATAACCAACACCGCCACCGTTGATCCCTGTAATGTTGACGCCTTCCGAGGTGTAGATGTTTTCACTGTCGCTGGCGCCATCGATCTGGAAGCCGCCCGAGCGATTGGCATTGAGATTTCCGTTGATCGTCGAGGCGGTGTTCAAGCTTTGCAGCGGCTCTTGACGGGCACCTGGCGCAAATGGAATTACAGACTGGAAGGAACGGCCCTTCGGAAGTTCCTGAAGAACGTCATTCGTGATGGTGGTTTCAACTTTGCTTTGCGTCACGTCGACAAGCGCGACGGCGGTACTGACATCAATGACGGACTCAGCACCGACTGCAAGCTTGAAGTTCAAATTTGGCAGCGCTCCGGCGTTCAGGTTCAGGTCGGTAGCCTTGGCGCTCATTCCGCTTCCCGAGACGACAAGCGTGTACTGACCGGGCGGCAGAGCATTGAGCCGGTAGAACCCTTGTGCGTCGGTGGTGGATACTGCGGGCTGAATCAACTTGTTGCCAGTGGCAGTGACAGTAGCTCCAACGACGACCGCACCGGTTGGATCAGTGACGGTACCCTGGATGGCACCTGTTGTTTCCTGGGCAGTGGCCGCAGGAACCAAAGCAAAGGTGAGCAAAAGGAAGCTGATACCTACTCCCAGATGGCGAAATAAATTTGAAATTGCTTTCATTCGCATGACCTCTTAAAGTGCTTCTTCTAGTTAACTTGTGCCGATTACGCTGTAACTGCTTGATCTGCGATACATTCGTGCGATCGGAGTACGGTAAGCACAACGTCTGAAGCGGGCGCAAGGATCCGGACAGGCAAAAAGCATGCCTTCGTTAAGAACGGCATCTTGATCTGGTGCCGTCGGTATGGATGTTATGACTGATGAGAACGTATAGCGAGATTGGTGAAAGGTCAATTAATTTATTGAATAGTGCTAACGAAATTTTTTGATATGCGTCGCGAATTTGAGCCTGTGAAGGTTGACGTGTTTGGCTTTAGTACAAAGATCGGTCGAATATTGGACAGGTTAACTACAAAGCAACCCTGTCACCATGGCTTGGGGGTTGGCTGGTGACGGAGAAGCGAACCGGAGACTCACTTCGGTTGAAAGCCTGGTGGGCCATGCCCGGAGCGATCTCGATTCCCTCTCCGGCGCGAATCTTAAAGACATGATGCTCCGCCTCGAGCGTCAACTCTCCCTCTAATACATAGAAGAACTGGCGGGCGGGGACGTGATAGTGGCGCGCCTCGCTGGTGCCGGGCGGCATGGACTCCTCGATGATGGAGAGTTGCGGCGTGCGGACGAGGTGCCAGCCGTCGCAGTCTGTCCCGGCTGGGCCGCCCCACTGGTAGTGCTCGGCGTTTACGGTGCTGACGACTTTGGTTGGCGCTGGTTTGTCACTCACAGCGGAATATTCCCATGCTTTTTGGCAGGATTTTTTTCGCGTTTGGTGGAGAGCATATCCAGAGCGGAGTTGAGGCGGCGGCGGGTTTCGCTGGGGCGGATGACAGCATCTATATAGCCCCGCTCGGCGGCAACATAGGGATTGGCGAAGCGCTCGCGGAACTCTTCGACCTTCTCCTTGCGGGCCTCGGCGAGGATGGCAAGTTTCTCCTCTTCGGTGAACGTCTTGCCCTGCGGCCAGATGGCTGCGGCATGGCGGACGGTCTGCTCCAACTCACGCTTGTAGACGATGTTGACGGCGCCCTCCGGACCCATGACGGCGATCTCGGCGGTGGGCCAGGCGAGGTTGAGATCGGTGCGGAGATGTTTGCTGCTCATCACGCAATAGGCTCCACCGTAGGCCTTGCGGGTGATGACGGTGAGCTTGGGAACGGTGGCCTCCGCGAAGGCGTAGAGCAGCTTGGCGCCGTGACGGATGATGCCGCCGTGCTCCTGCTGGACGCCGGGCATGAAGCCGGGAACGTCCTCAAAGGTGATGAGCGGGATATTGAAGGCGTCGCAGAATCGGACGAAGCGCGCAGCTTTGACGCTGGCGCTGATGTCCAGCACGCCGGCGAGGAAGGCTGGCTGGTTGGCGACGATGCCGACGGGACGGCCATCCATGCGGGCGAAGCCGACGACGATGTTGCGGGCGAAGTGCTCCTGCACCTGGAAGAGGTAGCCGTCGTCCACGACGCGGGAGATGACGTCGCACATGTCGTAGGGCTGGTTGCTCTCGTCAGGGATGATGGTGTCGAGCGCGAGGTCGGCGCGGGCAGGGTCGTCTTGCGTGGGTCGGCGCGGGGCGTCGTCGAGGTTGTTCGACGGCAGGAAGCTAAGCAGTTCGCGCACGGTGGCGAGGCACTCCTGATCGTCGTGCGCCATAAAGTGGGCGACGCCGGAGATCTCGTTGTGCGTGACGGCCCCACCGAGTTCGGCCTTGGTGACGTCCTCATGCGTCACGGTCTTGATGACGTCAGGGCCGGTAACAAACATATAGCTGGTCTTCTCGGTCATCAGGGTGAAGTCGGTGATGGCGGGCGAGTACACGGCGCCACCAGCACAGGGGCCGAGGATGGCGGAGATCTGCGGGATGACTCCGCTGGCGAGGGTGTTGCGGAGAAAGATGTCGGTGTAGCCGGCGAGGGAGACGACGCCCTCCTGGATGCGTGCGCCGCCGGAGTCGTTCAGCCCGACGATCGGTGCGCCGACGCGCATGGCCATGTCCATGATCTTCACGATCTTGGCGGCGTTGGCCTCGGAGAGCGATCCACCGAAGACGGTGAAGTCCTGCGCGAAGACGAAGACGACGCGGCCATGGACGCGGCCGTAGCCGGTGATGAAGCCGTCGCCGGGGACGCGCTGCTCGGCCATGCCGAAGTCGGTGGCGCGATGGGTGACGAACTTGTCGGTCTCCTCAAAGGTACCTTCGTCGAGCAGGAAGTCGATGCGCTCGCGGGCGGAGAGCTTGCCGGCCTTGCGCTCGCGCTCACGCCGCTCGGGGCCACCACCCTCTTCGGCGATGGCGTTACGCACAGCGAGTTCAGCCAGCTTATGTTGATGCGACGTACTCTTAGCCTGGGGCGTGACGGGATGTTCAGCAGCTGCCATAGGCAGCGATTCTAGCAGCGACAGAGTGGGATTTGTGGGGCTTATTCCGAGAGAGAAGCACGTCGTCGCATTAGCCAAGCTAAGGGGAATGCGCTGAATAGCAATGCCCAGAGAGCCATGCCCCAAAAAACCCAGGATCCACCAGCACGATCTTCAGCGGGAATCTCGAACCGAAGACCGCAGAACAACACAACGAAAGCGATGCAGAGCAAGGTACCGAAGAGAGCGACAGGCCAGGGCAGGCGCTCCCTACTTCGCAAAGCATCAAAGCCACGTCCGGCAAACCACCAGGCTGGCAGGCAGAAAAATGGAAGAGTAATAGATCTCCAAATATCCAAAGGCAGATGTACAGGGCGCCATGTATCGGGCCACACAGTCGGCAGTGAGATAAGAATTTCAACGAGCGTTCCCGGAGTATTGAGCGCTGTAATAGCGTGAGAGGTGCTCAAGCTCGCTGACTCGATCGCAATTTGGCGTGCTTCTTGAGGGGTAATCGAGAAAGTGCCAATTTCGGTATGTACGACCTCTGGCTGTGCTGGCGTATGAACTCCCAAGTAAATCAATGTTGTCGGTATGGGAACGAGAATTACCCAGACAACGAGTTCCATCAACGGCAACAACACTGCAAAGGGCATGCGAAGAGATTTCATAGGAGGAGCATATCGAGAATTCGCTTTGGAACTCTGGACCGCAGATTTAAGTTCACCATGAATCTCGCTTCACGGCACGCCACAAGCAAACAAAGAGCGAATAGAATATCCCCAGCACCTATCATGTCTGAATCGCACTCGACCGACCGCTTTGGCTTCCTGCACATCGACCTGAACAGCTTCTTTGCGTCAGTCGAGCAGCAGATCCACCCGGAGTATCGCGGGCGGCCGCTGGCCGTGGTGCCGACTATGGCGGACACTACCTGCTGCATCGCAGCAAGCTACGAGGCGAAGGCGCTGGGCATCAAGACCGGCACGCAGGTCGGCGAGGCTAAGCGGATATGCCCGGAGATTGTGCTGATCGCGGGCAACCACGAAGTCTATGCGGAGTACTCCCACCGCATCGCCAAGGCGGTGGAGCTGGCTTGCCCGGTGGCGCATACTCCGTCGATCGACGAGATGGTGTGTCAGCTGATGGGCCGTGAGCAAGAGCCGCCACGAGCGCGAAAGATTGCGCTGGAGGTGAAGCAGTCCATCTATAGAAATGCGGGCGAGGCGCTGCGCTGCTCCATCGGCATGGCGCCGAATCGTTATCTCGCCAAGATCGCCAGCGACATGCAGAAGCCCGATGGCCTGATCGGGCTGCTGCCGTCGCAACTTCCCCGCGCCATCGCCCACCTCGAACTACGCGACCTGCCGGGCGTAGGCGCACGCACTGAGGTTCGCCTCAACGCCAAGGGCATCACCACCATGCCGCAACTCCTCGCGCTCGACCGCGAAGGCATGCACAAGCTGTGGGACTCCGTCTGGGGCGACCGCCTCTACCACTGGCTGCGGGGTGCGGACTCCGGCGACGACGGCGCGCCCGTCTCCACCGGCATCCAGAAATCCCTCGGCCACTCCCACGTTCTTGGCCCCGAACACCGCTCGCAGCAAGGAGCCTGGGCCGTCGCGCATAAGCTCCTCCACAAGGCCGCCATGCGCCTCCGCATGGAGAAGTTCTACACCGGCTCCCTCGCCGTCACCATCCGCTTCCAACTCACGCGCGAGCAAGCCGAGCGCATGAAATCAAAGAAACACTTCAGCGGCATCAAGCACTCCGGCTGGGCCATGGAGGCCCGCTTCCGCGACTGCCAGGACACCCTCACCCTGCTCGAAGTCCTACGCAGCCTCTGGGCCCAGCGCCCGCAAGGCCCGGAGTTCAACAAACCCTTCTTCGTCGGCGTCACCCTCCGCAACCTCATCCCCGAGAGCGAGCATCAGGCCGAACTCTTCGCCGACCCCACCAACCGCGACCAGCTCTCCACCACCATGGACAAGCTCAACCTAAAATACGGCCACACCACCCTCCACTTCGCCGGAATGCTACCCGCCCGCGAAGCCGCCCCCACCCGCATCGCCTTCACCCAAATCCCCGTCCAATACGGCGTGGATTACATGTAATCCAGAATCCGCGTATCCCATCGTTCCGCATACAATCAGGAGCCATGAAGACCTCTCCTCAATCGCATCTCCTCCTACCCCTGGCCCTGGCACTCTGCGCCTCCTTCCTCGCCCCTCCGCTACACGCCGCCACCCCCGAAGAAACAGCAATCCTCGCTCCCATCCACGCCATGTTCGAAGGCATGACCAAGCGCGATGCCGCAGCCATCAAAGAACCCACCCTTCCCGGCGGAACCATGGTCCTGATGCGCGACGGCAAGCCCACCCAGATGACCCTCGAAGCCTTCGCCGACCGCGTAGGCAAGCCCGGCACATCCCACATCGAAGAGCGCATCCACGACCCACTCGTGCGATTCGACAACGATCTCGCCGTAGTCTGGGCGCCCTTCGAATTCCTCGTCGATGGCAAAGTAGACCACTGCGGCACCGATCTCTTCAACCTCGTCCGCACCGACGGCAAATGGCTCATCGCAAGCGTAGCCGACACCGGACGCAAGGACTGTCCCGCACAGTAGCCCACACAAGCAAGCCGACAAACACCACGAAAGGTCTCCCCCATGGCCACCGTAAAACTCTGGACCGATGCCGAAGTCTCCACCTCCCCCCGCGTCCAGGCCGTCTTCGACGACATCCGCGCCACTCGCAAATCCGACTTTGTTAACAACTTCTGGCGCGCTCTCGCCAACCAACCTGCGCTGCTCGAACGCACCTGGGTCAGCATCAAGGAGGTCATGGTCGAGCCTCAAACGTATCCGGGCGCACTCGATCCGCTGACCAAAGAGTTGATCTACATCGCTGTCTCCACGGCCAACAGTTGCAGCTACTGCGTGCACTCCCACACCGCCGCCGCCCGCGCCAAGGGCCTGACCGACCAGCAGCACGCCGAGTTTCTCGCCGTCGTCGGCATGGCCGCCGAGACCAACGCCATCGTCACCGCGCTGCAGGTTCCCGTCGACCCGGAGTTCAACGTCGAGTAGCCAGCCCTCATCAAGCCCGCCTAATAATCTTCGGCTTCGTCACCCGCGTCTGGCCCATTCGCCCGCGCCATCGCGTCCGCGTATGGAGTCATCTCGTACTCATGCGGCGGCACGTTGCCCGCCAGATAGCGCACGAAGTAGTCCCAGCGGCGACGAGCCATGTACTGCGATGCCGCACCGTATCCATGCGCGGCATTTGGAATCAGCAGCAGATCGAAGTCCTTGTTCGCCTTGATCAGCGCATCGACGACCAGCAGTGTGTTGTTCATCGGCACGTTGTCATCCATCGTTCCGTGCGCCAGCAGCAGATGCCCCTTCAGGTTCTTCGCGTCATTCTGGTTCGCCTGACTGTCGTAGTTGCTGGTGCCATCGGCATTCTTGACCAGCAGCCCGGCCCACTTCTCCGCCCAGTCATCTTCATACTCGCGATTGTCATGGTTGCCGCTCTCCGCGATACCTACTTTGAAGAAGTCAGGATAGTGAAACATGGCCGCCGCCGTGGCGTTGCCGCCGCCTGAGTGGCCGTACATTCCGGCGTGCTCCAGATCGATGAAAGGATACTTCGCCGCAAGCTCCTTCATGCCAGACACCTGGTCTGGAATGGTGTTGTCCCCGAGGTCAGCGAAGTACGCCTCATGAAACGCCTTCGAGCGGGATGGCGTGCCCATGCCGTCGATGCACACCACTACAAAGCCAAGCTCCGCCAGCGCCTGCAGATCGCCGTGTGCCGCATGAAACTCGCGACCGCCGCACGAGCCGATCTGCGGCCCCGGATAAACGTAGTTGACGATGGGATACTTCTTCGCCGCATCGAAGCTGGTTGGCTTGAACATGTAACCGTACAGGTCCGTCTTGCCGTCGCGCGCCTTCACGGTGATCGGCGTCAGCGGAACCCAGCCTGCTGCTACCAGTTTGCTGATGTCCTGCTTCGCAACTTCCATCGCGATCTTGCCGGTGTTGTCGCGCACCACCGCGGCCTGGGGCTGCGTTGGCGTGGAGTACGCGTCAACAAAGTAGCGGCTATCGGGAGACATCGTTACGGTGTGGTCCGCGTTCTCCGGAGTCAGCAGCTTCATCTCTTTGCCGTCGAAGCCGATGCGGTACAACTGCGTGTAGTACGGGTCGCGGCCCTTCTCTTTTCCCACCGCCAGAAAGTAGATGGTCCGCGTGTTCTCATCCACCTGCAGCACCTGGGTCACGTTGCCTTCGCCGTGCGTGATCTGATTCTTCAGCTTCCCGGTGGTCAGGTCGTAGAGATACATCTGGCCCCAGCCATCGCGCTCGCTGAACCAGAGAATCTCATTCGAGTTGGGCAGATACTTCCAGTTCACCTTGTTGTTGCCGCTCTCAAAGAACTTGGCAACCGTCTCTCCCATCACCTCACGAATGTCTCCGGTGGCTGCATCGGCGACGCGCAGCCACTCCTGTTTGTGGTCGCGCGAGGTGGAGACGAAGGCGAGGTGGCTGGCATCAGCGCTCCATTGCACGTCGTCCCAGCCACTGCCGCCGCGGCAGCTCACGTCATCGCATAACGTGGAGCGATGCTGATCGGGCGGCATCTTCAGCCGAACGACCTTCGCGGCATCGACGTCGATGATCACGCGCTCAATCATCGTTACGTCCGCATCGCCGACCAGCGGATACTTCAACGTCGTCAGCTGCGGATGTCCGATGGTGACGGGCACCAGGTACAGCTCTCCGGTCTTGCGCTGATCCTGCTGAAACGTCGCGATCTTCTTCGAGTCCGGCGACCACACCAGAATCGCGTTGTCGCTGTGCGTCCAGCCCGCGTTATCGGTGGCGTAGCCGTAGTCCTTCACGCCATCGGTGGTGAGCTGCGTCTCCTTGCCGGTTGCGATGTCGAGAACCCACAGGTTGTAGTCGCGGATGAAGGCCTGCTTCTTCTTGTCGGGGGACAACTCTGCACTGGCTCGGCCTCGGCTGGCCGCGACAGGCTTCGGACCGGCCTGCTCGACGGTGCACTTGCCCGTGCTGCCGCTCAGGTCGCAGCGCATCTTCTCCGCGCCGGCACGGACGATGACGGTCTTGTCTCCATCCTCCAACGCCAGATCTGCGATGGCGAGATGGTGCGGATCGAAGCTCCTCTTGCCAGCCGAGGCAGCCGTAAGCGCCGCCGCCAGCTTTACGTGATCAAACGCTGGAACCTTGATGCCCTTCGCGGGATCGACCAACAAGTACGTGGCACCATCGGGGCCGGTATCGCGATACCAGAAGCGGCCGTCCGGCAGCCACGCAGGGCGATCCACCCCGTGATAGACCAGCGGATTGACGTTGTAGGACATGAACTTCTCTGCCTGCGCGTACTCCGCTGTCGTTACCTGACGCGCCTGTTGCGCCGCGCCCGAGATGGTCAACCCACACAGCGCCACCACACCTGCCAGCGCCAACTTGCCTTTTGCCTCAAACATGCTTCGCTCCCCCGATTGATCTTTGGTCTTGATGTCAATGAATGGATTTGGCCTAGTCTACAGGTCTATGCGCACCCGGCAGCGTGCACCGTGCCACGCAGAACCGCGAATCATCCCTTGTCTCTCGCCGCGTGCCAGAGAATCTGCCGCAGGATGCCCATCCACACCGGCACGTCAGACGCGGTCAATCCCATCCGTAAGACCAGACGTCGAATCTGCGCGTCGTCGCAGTTGGCGGGATGACGCCGCGTGTAGCCAGTCTGCTCCAGCACATCGGTCAGCAGCCGGGTGAGCCGCTCCAACTCTGCGGCATCCACCGGCGAGGCTGCCCCGGCAACGGGCTGCGTGACTGGCCGACGCACCAGCTCCCACAGACAGACCGCGACCGCCTGGCCGAGATTCATCGACGGATGCCGCACCTCTTCATGCTCCTGCATGGGGATGGTGAGCAGCCAGTTGCAGTGACTCAGCTCATCATTGCTGAGGCCAGTCTTCTCCGAGCCAAAGAGCAGCGCCACCTGGGGAGTATCGCCACCGCTCGCAAGATGCTCCCGCATCTGGGTCGCGGCCTCCGGCAGGGCGTGGAGGGGGTGCTGCAGCGCACGTTCGCCCACCGCCGTTGTTCCTACCACCAGCGTGCAATCCGCCACCGCCTCGGCGACGCTGCCAAACTCTACCGCAGCCGCCAGTACCGCGCCCGCGTCTACCGCAGAGCGCGCCGTCTCAAAAGGAACGGTGTAGTCATTCACCAGCCGCAGATGGCGGAATCCGAAGTCGTGCATCGCCCGCGCAACCGCACCAATATTGTTAGGATTCCGCGCGCGCACCAGCACCACGACGATCCGGTCCAGCAGTTCCTGATTCTGCATGTTCTCGCTATTCTAGGCGGACGCACGGAGCCGCCGCTGTAACGATTATGATGGCACGCAAACTGTCCAGCAGGTATCGCCACCAGCCATCGTTGCGTCCACAGGAAATCATCGCAGCCACTCATCTACACTTGAGATTCGCAACTGTGTCGGATAATTTCGCCATTGCGCCATCAGCAACAGAACTAAAGGAAGACCTCGTAACTCTCTGTGTCTGATAACTTCGCCCAAACCGTCAAGCAGCAGGCCGACATCGTTCGCATCATCGGCGACTACGTGAAGCTGCGCAAGACCGGCGCGCAGAACTACACCGGTTTGTGCCCCTTCCACAAGGAAAAGTCGGGCAGCTTCTCAGTCAACGCGACGCATAACTACTTCTATTGCTTCGGTTGCCACGAGAAGGGCGACGTCTTCACCTTTGTGATGAAGCTGGACAACATCAGCTTTCCTGAGGCGGTTCGCGCCGTCGCCACCAAGTGCGGTATCGCCCTGCCGAAGCGCGAGTTCAGCTCTCCCGATGAGGCACGCGAGGCCGGCCTGCGCCGCCAGTTGATCGATATCCACGAAGCCGCCACACAGTACTTTGAGGCGCAGTTGAAGTCTCCGGGGGCCGCACGCGCACGCGAATACCTCACCGGCCGCGGAGTCACTCCGGAGACGATCGCTAAATTTCGTATCGGATACGCGCCAGACGACTTCAACGACATGCGCGACCGCCTGAAGGCGCACTTCAACGAGGAGGCCATGCGCGCCAGCGGCCTGTTCAGTTCCAAGGATCAGGCCGACGGAAGCCCCGGCCAGCTCTACGCCCGCTTCCGCAAGCGCATCACCTTCCCCATCGCCAACGAGCAGGGCAAGACCATCGCCTTCACCGCGCGAGCGCTGGACTCCGACGAGAAGTCCGGCCCCAAGTACATGAACTCGCCGGAGACGGCGCTCTACTCCAAGGGCCAGGTGCTGTTCAATCTGGACAAGGCCAAGGGCGAGATCCGCAATCGCGACTTCGTCCTGCTGGTGGAAGGCCAGATGGACTGCATCTCCGTCTATATGGCCGGAATCCATAACGTTCTGGCCACCTCCGGCACCGCTTTTACCGAGATGCAGGTTCGTCTGCTCAGTCGCTTTACCAAGCAGATCGTGGTCAACTTCGATCCCGACACGGCAGGCGCCAACGCCGCAGAGAAGTCGATCGCCCTGCTCACGGAAGAGGGTTTCACCATCAAGGTCGTTGCGCTGGAAGACGGCCTCGACCCCGACCGCTACATCCGCGAGCGCGGCATCAAGGCCTATATCCAGGCGATGCAGGGAGCGAAGCGGCAGTCCGATTACCTGATCGACCGCGCCCGCCAGCTCTTTCCGGCGCGCACCGCCGACGCCAAGGTAAAGGCGATGAACTTCCTGCTGCCCCACATCCGGCTGATGCCGAACAGCATCCACCGCGACGAGTTCGCCGCCGACGCCGCTCAGAAGCTCGGTATCGACTCCGCCATCCTGCGGCAGGAGCTGAAGCAGGCCGCCGCAAAACGCGTAGAGAGCGTCCGCGCCGTCGTCGAAGCGCCACTCAACAAGAATGAGATCGTCCTGATCCGCGCGCTGATCCAACGCGGCGATGACCCCGCCCGCGAGCTTGCTGTGCGCCTGCTGACCGAGAATCCAGGATGGATCTCTGGCCTCTCCGCCGAGCCTCTGCTGGAGCTGCTTTCGCAGTCCACCTTGCCCGACAACCCGCTGGACGCAGCCCAGGACGACAGTACCCGAGCGCAACTGGCACGCGCCCTCCGCCAGGCCGAGGACTACGAAGAGCAGTCCGATGCGCAGACATCCAACGCCGCGACGCTGATTCAGCAGGTCGAAACCGTCTTCAAGGAGTTGGAGATTCAGTATCTGGAGCGTCGCCAGCGCGAGATCCGCACCCTGATCGCCGAAGCCGACCGCCGCGGTGACCAGGAGATGATCGCCAAACTCGCCGCAGAGAAGATCCGCATCGACCGCCTTCTGCTGCAGCGGCTGCGGAGCAGTTAGACTTTCTTACAGCCTGCAACCCGAGAGGCCGGGAGCTCAAGGATGATTCATGGATAGCAGCACAAAGCGGCGCCTGTTCTTCAGCTTCATCTCCAGCTGGGTCGGCCGCCTCTCCTCCACTATCGTCCAACTCGTCCAGGTTCCCGTCTTCCTCCACTTCTGGACCGTCCCGCTGTATGGCGAGTGGATGATCATCAACTCCATCCCCGCCTATCTCAGCTTCTCGAACATCGGCTTTGGCAGCGTCGCTGGTAACGAGATGACGATGCAGGTGGCAGGCGGCGACCGTGACAGTGCGCTACGCGTCTTTCAGAGCTGCTGGTGGCTGATCACGCTGATCTGCACCGCCACCATCCTGCTGCTCAGCGTCGGCCTGTACTACATCCCTGCGGCTAACCTGCTGAAAATAAGCAACATCAGCGAATTAGACACCAAGTGGATCATCTTCTACCTCGGCGTCTCCGTGCTACTAGGCCAGTTGGAGCAGCTCTTACAGTCCGCCTACCGCTGCATCGGCCGATACCCGTTCGGCTCCATGCTGAAGAGTGCATTTTCGCTCACCGCCTTTGGCTGCATGATGATTCCCGTAATGCTGGGCGCTGGCCCGCGCCGCACTGCACTGGTCTACGCCATCGCAAACGTCGTCGGTACGGCAATCATGTGCCTGCTGGTCCGGCGCGATATTACCTGGCTCAAGTTCGGCTGGCAGCACGCCAGCGTCGCCGAAATCCGCAAACTGACCCGCCCCGCCATCGCATTTATGGGCTTTCCCATCGGCAACGCCCTGAACCTGCAGGGAACGCTGCTGGCCGTCGGCTATGCGCTCGGACCCACCGACGTGGTCATCTTCGGCACAGCCCGCACCGTCTCCCGCGTGGCGCTGCAGATGGCCACCATGATCAACAGCACCTTTGAGCCGGAGATGACCATCTCCTACGGCGCAAAAAACCGCGACCTCACCCGAACCCTGCTCCGCCGAGCCTGTCAGCTCGCGCTCATCGTATCCATCGTGATCGTGGCCGTGATGATGCTCTTCGGCCCCTGGTTCCTCAGCCATTGGAGCGGTGGCCACGTCCCGCCCAGCCGCGGACTGCTCAGCATCCTGCTCCTCGTCGTGATCTTCTTCTCCCTCTGGTCCACCAGCGCCACCCTGATGACCGCGACCAACCAGCATCAAAAACTTGCCGCCTACTATATCGCCGCCACCAGCATTACCTGTGTCATCTGCTACTTCTTCGCCGGCTGGTATGGCCTCTACGGCGCCGCAGCAGCCCTGCTGGTCTCAGAGTTGATCATGAATATCTACGTTGTGCCGGCCTGTCTGGTCATCGCGCACGATACCCTGCCGGCATTCCTCGCCAGCATGCTCCACTACCCCCCGTCGCTCAAGCCCGGGGCCCTGCTGGCACGCCTGAGACGCTCCCGCCCGCCAGAGTTCGAAGAAGGCTGAACCCTCTCTAATTGGGCGTCGAGGTTATAATATTCGTTATAATCGAACGGGAGGCTACCTTATGGCTACCGCAGTCAAGATCACCACTATCGGAAGCTCTGTCGGCATCGTATTACCCAAGGAGATTCTTAGTCGGCTTCACGTTGAAAAGGGTGACACGCTCTATCTCACCGAAGCCCCTGACGGGATTCGCCTCTCTCCGTATAACGCATCTTTCGCTAAGAAACTGGATGCGTTTGAGCAGATTATGCGCGAAAATCGCGATGTACTGAAGAAATTGGCCGAGTAGTGGATGAGCCTGTCTGGATAGATAAACCAGAGGTCCTCATCGCTCACTCGATGCAGTTGGCCGAGCATGGCGGATCGGATGGCATTCGCGACGAGACTCTTCTCGATTCTGCGCTGGCTAAACCCCGCAATATATTTGCCTACTCTGACTCAGCTGGTCTGCCTCGGCTTGCGGCATCGTATGCGTTCGGAATTGCACGGAACCATGCCTTTGTGGATGGAAATAAGCGCACGGCACTGGTGGTCTGCGAAGGATTTCTGCTTCTGAACGGTCTGAAAGTAGTCGCACCTCCGGAAGAAAAATACTTTACCTACCTCCACCTCGCCGATGGCTCCTTGAGCGAGGATGAGCTGACCGCCTGGCTTACCAGCAACGCCGTTGCCCTATAGAATCACCCGATTCCACAACGGTTACCGCGGAAACCCTGTCCGGTGAACCCTTTCTCCACCGTTTGCGTCTAATAAATGTGGTATTCTGTGATTCGCTGGGGACGTGCGCCTTCGAATACCCGAGCCTTCAGTAAGGCTCCGGCTGGCCAACGCGGTCTTAACCGCTATATGCTCCCTGCCCATTACGCAACAACCAAGGGATCTGTCCGCCTGAATACCAACATGAGAAAGCGTGGACAGACTCATATTGAAATCTTTCGCAGGAGTGCGCACAGCCGTGGCTGAAGAAATTGACAAGTACGAAGACGATATAGACAAGCTCATCGACACAGGTAAAGAGAAGGGGTATCTCACCTACGGCGAGGTCAATGACCTGCTGCCGGGTGACATCACCACTCCCGACGACCTCGACGATCTGCTTACCACCATCAACACTCAGGGCATCGATGTCCTCTCGGGCGAGTCCCGCATGGGATCCGACCGAGACAAGTACGAGCCCGAAGCCGGTGAAGAGTCCGACGACGTCGAACTCGACCTCTCCCCCGGAACGCTTGAGAAGACCAACGACCCTGTCCGCATGTACCTCCGCGAGATGGGCACCGTGCCTCTGCTTACCCGCGAGGGCGAAGTAGAGATCGCCAAGCGCATCGAGCGTGGCCAACTCCGCGTCATGAAGGCCATCTCCCGCTCTCCGATCGTCATTCGCGAGATCGTTGGCCTGGGCGAAGACCTGCGTCGCGGCGTTCGCAACATCAAGGAAGTCGTCACCTTCGACGAAGAAGAGCTGACGGAAGAGATCCTTCAGGCCCGCGTCCGCGCCACTGCTGGTCGCATCGACGTCATCGTCAAGCACCAGAAGAAGCTGCAGGCGCTGCAGGAGAAGCTCGACAATCCCGATCCGAAAGAAGTGAAGGACGCCAAGGCCAAGGTCAAGTACCAGCGCAAATACCGCTGGCTCATCGGCCGCGAGCACGTCTACATCAATCGCATCATTCGCGAGCTGAAGTACACCAACGGCGAGAAGAAGCGTCTGCTCGACAAGGTCAACAAGACTGTCGACGCCATGCGCACGCTTGAGCGCCAGATCAAGTCGCTCGACGCCAAGTACGAGGCATCCAAGTCCGAAGAGCTGCGCAAAGAGTACAAGCGCCAGCAGAAGAACTGCCGCACGGACCTCGAGCGCGTGGAAGTCGATGCCGGCATCTCCATCGCCGACCTGAAGCGCACCCAGCGCGAGATGGTTCAGGGCGACATGGATGCGGAGCGCGCCAAGCGTGAGCTGATCGAAGCCAACCTGCGCCTCGTCGTCTCCATCGCGAAGAAGTACACCAACCGCGGTCTGCAGTTCCTTGACCTGATTCAGGAAGGCAACATCGGCCTGATGAAGGCTGTCGACAAGTTCGAGTACCGTCGTGGTTACAAATTCTCGACCTATGCCACCTGGTGGATTCGTCAGGCCATCACCCGCGCCATCGCGGACCAGGCCCGCACCATCCGCATCCCGGTGCACATGATCGAGACCATCAACAAGCTCATCCGTACCAGCCGTCAGCTGGTGCAGGAGCTTGGCCGCGAAGCGTCTTCGGAAGAGATCGCCAAGCGCATGGATATCCCGGTCGCCAAGGTCCGCAAGGTCCTCAAGATCGCGCAGGAGCCTATCTCTCTCGAAACGCCAATCGGCGAAGAGGAAGATTCGCACCTCGGAGACTTCATCGAAGACCGCATGGCCGTCAGCCCGTCCGACGCTGTCATCTCGGTCAACCTGAAGGAGTACACCTCGCAGGTCCTACGCACCCTGACACCGCGTGAAGAGCGCGTCATCAAGATGCGCTTCGGCCTCGAAGACGGCTCCGAGCACACCCTCGAAGAAGTGGGCCAGTCCTTCCAGGTCACCCGTGAGCGTATCCGTCAGATCGAAGCCAAGGCACTCCGCAAGCTCCGTCATCCCAGCCGCAGCCGCAAGCTGAAGGCCTTCGTCGACGGCGTCAAGGATATGTAGCTTTATCTGTCACAAATAAAAAGACCTCCGTGTATCGGAGGTCTTTTTATTTGCATCGCTATTTCCTTTGCACGCACAGCCGAGCTACTGCCAGGTCACGACGCTATCTTTCAAGTGGTCAAACTCCACCGAAGAGCCGTCATCGCCCAACTGCACCTCCGCACCATTCACCGTCACATGCTGCGGCTTCACAAACTTCCAGCGCACAATAATCTGCGCCGCCGAGTCCCCCGAGATCTTCATCGAGTTCCCCTGACGAACCACCGTCCGGCCTTCAAAGTCAGTAATCGTCGCGTCGCCTGCGCCCACCAGTTCATATACCCGCCGGTCGTCCAGCGACTTCACCGTCATGTTGCCGCTCTCACTCTGCGGCACCAGCGTCATCACGTCCTCGGGGATCTTTGGAATCACCGCGCCTGCGCGCACATAAACAGGAATCATATCGACCGGCGCATCGACTACCACCGTCTGGCCACCCGTCGTCTGCGTTCCCGTCCAGTAGTCCACCCACTCGCCCGCCGGTAGATACACCGGACGCCGCGTGTTCTCATCCACCACTGGCGCAATCAGCATGTCCGGCCCGAACATGTATTCATCCTTAGCCTGCCGTGCATGCACGTCATCCTGATACAACAACGCCAGCGCTCGCATAATCGGCATGCCGGTCTTCGCCGCCTCCTGCGCCGCTGCGTAGCGATACGGAAACAGGCTCATGTGCAGCACCGCATACTTCCGATACACATCCAGCGCCTGGGTTCCGCCGCTCTTCTCGTCCCAGTTCCACGGCTGCACATTCGCCTGCGACAGAATCTCCATCGTCGGCGTAAAAGCCGAGTACTCCGTCCATCGCATCTCCAGCAGCGGGTCCGGAGTCGTCGGCGTCTTCAGATACCCGCCCAGGTCCGCCGACCACAGCGGCATCCCGCTCATCCCTGCGTTCAAACCAGCCATCACCACCGTGGGCAGGCCGTTCTCCGGGCTGAAGCTGGACTCGTTATCCCCACCCCATAGAAAGCCGATGCCGTTCGCGCCCGTCGTGACACTGCGCGCAAACAACACACCATTGCCCTTCAGATCTTTCTGGATCAACTCTTCCATCGCGTTGTTGTAAAGCATTCCATAGCGGTTCCGCATGATCCGCTTGTCGCTGCCATCCGCAAACTTCACATCGCCCTGGAAGCTGCCCTCTGCGTCGTCGTCCTTGAAGCCATCCGCGCCTGCATGGATCGCCTGCCGCACCTGATCCTGCCACCAGTTCTTCGCCGAGGGATTGGTAAAGTCGATCATCGACCCCATCCCTTTCCACCAGCGCCCGACATACGGCGAGCCATCCGGCAGCTTCACGAAGTAGCCATTCCCCGCGGCCTCGTCATACATCTCGGACTTCGCCAGCAGCTTGCCCTCAAAGCCCTTCTCCTTCGGCGGATCGGACAGCTTGTTGATCCACGACGTGTGCCACAGCACCAGCTTGTAGCCCTCATCATGGATCTTCTTCACCATCCCGGGAGCGTCCTCAAACTGCTTCGGATTGAATTTGTAACTGTTATAGGACGTTGTCCACGGCGAGTCGATCACAATCACGCTGGCCGGCAGTCCAAGCGCCCGCGTCTTCTCCACGTCTTCCAGAACCTGCTCCTGATTCTGGTGGTAGTCGCGTCCCATCCACGGCGCAAACCCCCAGTACGGTGGCAGGGTCGCACGCTGCGTCAGGCCCGTGAACCGCTCCAGAATCTTTGGAAACTCCGGGCCCGTAAACAGCACGATCCGCAGCTTCTCCGCTGGCACAAACACCTCAACATCCGTTGTACTGGAGGCGTTCATATCAAAAGTTGCCTCCGCCGTCGTATCCACCCAGATGCCGTAGCCCGTCGTACTCATAAAGAATGGAACCGGCTTGTAGGTGGAGGCTCCCTTGGCCGCGCCATTGTCCTGCGAGGCATTCTTCACGATCGTATGCGCGTGGTTCAGCGTGTTGAAGCGCTCGCCCAGCCCGTAGTAGTTCGCTGCATCGCGCACCAGAAACTGCCACTCCCCCACCGAGTAAGCAACACTGGTAATCTCCAACACGCCCGGAGCCAGTTGCTTGAAGTGCAGCTTGTCCGTCGGCACCAGCGTCCCTTCAAACCCGAAATCATGCAGCACCAACTCCGGACTCACCCGCCCGGCAGGCCTGCTGCCGCTCGCCTCCAGTAATGCGGTCGATTGGCGGCCTGGCAGCGTCAGTACCACCGAATTCGCATCCCTGCGAACCAGCCCGGCCACAGGAACCTCAACCCGCGAGGCATCCGGCTTCACCTGGTACTGTTGCTCCGGATGAGTCGCGGGCTCTGCAGGAGCAGCCTGAATCGTATCGGACTTCGCGGGTGTCTCAGCACTTTGCGCTGTTGCGCCTATCGCTCCATTCAGCATCCATGCAGCTGTCATCAGGCATGCGACCGCTCTTAGCGCGTTCGCCGCAGTCCAATCAAAACTCTTTCGCAAAATAACGCTCCCCGGCTTAGACACCGCTCAAAAAAACAAGACCCGCGCGGCAATCCACGCAGGCCTCATTTTACCCAGTTCTCTCGTTGAGGAAGAGTGCACTGGCAGCAAGCGGAATTAACTGCATTGCGTCGGTCATGCAGCATCGCAGCCCCAAAGCAAAAAGGACCCCACAAGGGGATCCTTTTGCATAGCATCGAACCTGCAACAGCTTACATATTGGTGTGGCCGCTGCGCATCTCTTCGTTAAATGTGGGCTTGAGAAAGGCCAGTGCCTCGGACACATCCACTTCGTACTTGGCGCGATGGCTCAGCAGGGCCTCCGTCGGAGCACCGAACTCACCGCCGCTGGACCAGTCGGTCGACAGTTGGATCATGCCTTCGCCAGCCAGCGCTTCAGCGTTCTTTCGCAGTTCGGCTACCGTTGTATTCAGATACTGCGCATCGCGCGGATCCAGCAGCCACACCGGCTGCCCGCCACCCAGCACGCCAGAGAGCCAGTACACCTTTGCCCCCAGATATTCCAGCCGCTGCGCTTCAGACGTGTCGTTGAAGCTGAACTTCTTCTGCCACCGGCTGTAGTAACGCGTCGTTACCGGAACCGGCTGGCGGTTGCCGCTCTTCACCAGTTCCAACTGCCCCTGATCCATCGTCTTGCGAACGGCGTTGTAGATAAAGCCCTCTGCAAACGGCTGCTCTGGAGCCAGCACAATCTCCGCAAACGTCACTGTCATCGAGGCCGCGATCTTCGCATGCAGAAGGTCGGATTCGCCATCCTCCAGCCGCACCTCGCCATGCACCAGGAACGTATCAGCACCCGAAGTCGACAGGTGGAACGGCCACGCAAACTTACCAAAGCTCAACGGCAGCCCATGCAGCGACAGATACATATCGGGTCGCGGATTCTTCAACCGCTTCGCCGCCTCCGCAAGGTACACCTGAATCTCGCCCAGCAGGTCAGCCCGGCTGAAGTCGAACTTGTCGCTCAGCTCCAGAACCTGCGTCTTCGCTGTGTCGTTTGCCAGCGCCAGCGTAAACCGTGTCGTCGGATTGCCGGAGAAGTCCGCGCCAACTTCACTCGCCTTCACCACCAGACCGGCAGCCTTCGCCGCAGCCTCTACCTGTCCTGCCAATACCGCTTGAGTATTTATATCCATTGCTTTCAACGTGTCCTTGAAATACGGTGTCTCTATATTCTACCGGGCAAACGGCCATTTCCATATCAACGCCGTCCGATTAGGCCCTCCCATTCAGCACGACCAGGAGCACCTAGATGATCCGCATCAGCCTCACTTCGCCTCTGCTCACCTGCCTTGCCTTCACCGCCCTGGCCCAGGCCCCGCCACCTGCCCCTGCCCCTGCTGTCGCCAAATACCTGAAAGTAACCACCCCCATCGTCGTACTCAATCACGTCCGTCTCATCGACGGCACCGGCGCACCAGCCCTTGAAGATCAGGCCCTCACCATTGAATCCGGCAAGATCACCCGCATCGAGCCCGCCAGCGCCCTCAAGCCCCCAGCCAGCGCCACACTCCTCGACCTCACCGGACGCACCATCATGCCCGGTATCGTCGGCATGCACGATCACATGTACTACATCGCCCGCCCCAACCGCAGCGCCGAAGGCCCCGGCGACCCTCCCCTCATCGTTCCTCAGATGTCTTTCTCCGCACCCCGGCTCTACCTCGCCGCCGGTGTCACCACCCTCCGCACCACCGGCTCCGTTGAGCCCTACACCGACCTCAACCTCCGCACCCAAATCGACGCCGGCCAACTCCCCGGCCCCCACATGGACGTCACCGGCCCCTATCTCGAAGGCAGCCCCAGCCCCTTCCTCCAGATGCACAACCTCCGCGACCCCGCAGACGCCACCGCTACCGTAGCCTTCTGGGCCGCACAAGGCGTCACCAGCTTCAAGGCCTATATGGACATCACCCGCGCCGAGCTCAAGGCCGCCATCGACGAGGCCCACAAGCACCACATTAAAGTCACCGGACACCTCTGCTCCGTCACCTATCCCGAAGCCGCGGAACTCGGCATCGACAACCTCGAACACGGCTTCTACGTCAACACCCAGCTCGATCCCGGCAAGCAGCCCGACCACTGCCCGGAAACTCAGGGAAATCCCACCCTCACAAAGATGACCTCAGGCTCGCCCGAGGCCAAGGCGCTCATCGATCTCCTCATCGCTCACCACGTCGCCGTCACCTCCACCCTGCCCGTCTTCGAATCCGACGACCCCACCCACGTCCACCTGCAGACGCGCGTCCTCGAAACTATGTCGCCCTCCGCACGCGAGGACTATCTCACCATCCGCAACTTTCAGATGATGCGCGCCGCAGCCAATCCCCAGGCCGCCGCCGACCACCTCAAGCTCCTGCAAAATGAAATGGCCCTCGAACGCCAGTTCGTCGCCGCCGGAGGCCTTCTCCTCGCCGGCCCAGACCCCACCGGCGACGGTGGCGTCCTCCCCGGCTTCGGCGATCAGCGCGAGATCGAACTCCTCGTCCAGGCCGGCTTCTCTCCGCTCGAAGCCATCAGGATCGCCACCCTCAACGGCGCAACTTACCTCGACCAGCAAGGCCGCTTCGGCTCTCTTGCCCCCGGCAAAAACGCCGACATCGTCGTCGTCAAAGGCGACCCCAGCACCCACATCGCCGACATTGAAAATGTCGAGATCGTCTTCAAGGACGGCGTAGGCTACGACTCCCCCAAACTCTTCGAGTCCATCAAAGGCCGCTTCGGCCAGTACTAACAAAAGAACCGGAGCGCTACTTTAGCCCGCCCGCTAATCGATGTGGAACATCTCCTCCAGCGGCATCCACCACTCGCCCTCTGGAGTGCCATCCAGCCGTCGCTGCATCGGCATCATAATCGTCCACCACCGCTGCGTCGCCGGATCGGCGGCCATCCGGACCATATCCGCCGCATGGTCCGTGCCGTGGTACTCATAGCTGCCGAACAGCAATCCACCCTGGTGATAGATCGTGTAATTCCGGATATTGCAGCTCTCGATCATCGCCAGCACCTCTGGCCATACGGCTGCGTGATACCGCTTGTACTCGTCGTAGTGCTCTGGCCGCAGGCCAATCATCATCCCGTATCGCTTCATCTCGAGCGCTTCCTCCATGTATCGTCTGGGTGCTTCTCTGCAGTGATCGCCCCATAGATTCAACCCAACCATCCTAAACTCAAATCGCCTCTTGAATTACGGAGAGAAATAATTTCTGATCGGCCCCACCGCGAAGCCCACTCACGCCCTCCATTGCGTCCGTCCGCCGCCTGAGCCATCATGAACGCAGCATGAAAACCCTCGCCAACCTCGCCACCGAAGCCCGCAACCCCGCCTCTGAAAACATCGACGAGCTCTCCACTCTCGACATGCTCCGCCTCATCAACCAGCAGGACGCCACCGTCGCCGCAGCCGTCGCCGCCGAACTGCCCCACATCGCCGCTGCCGTAGACGCCATCGCCACCCGCTTCTTTGAGGGCGGCCGCCTCTTCTACATCGGCGCCGGCACCAGCGGCCGCCTCGGCGTCCTCGACGCATCCGAGTGTCCACCCACCTTCTCCGTCCCGCCCACTCTCTTCCAGGGCATCATCGCCGGCGGCGACTCCGCACTCCGAAGGTCCAGTGAACACTCCGAAGACTCCGCCGAAGAAGGCGCCCACGACCTCGCCGCCGCCGGCTTCGCCCAGAACGACGCCGGCACCTGGAGCCAGGACACCCTCGTCGGCATCGCCGCCAGCGGCCGCACTCCCTACGTCCTGGGAGCCATCGAATACGCGAAAAAACTCAGCGGCCTCACCATCGGACTCTCCTGCGTTCCCGGCTCCCCACTCTCGCTGAACGCAGAAATCGCCATCACCCCCGCCACTGGCCCTGAGGTCCTTACCGGCAGCACCCGCCTCAAGGCAGGCACCGCCACCAAGCTCGTCCTCAACATGATCTCCACCGGAGTCATGATCCGCACCGGCGCCGTCTACGGCAACCTCATGGTCAACGTCCAGCCCACCAACGCCAAACTCGTAGACCGCGCCCAGCGCATCATCATGGCCGCCACCAACTGCGACCAGCCCACCGCCGCCATCCTCCTTACCGCCGCCGGCTCGGTTAAGACCGCCATCGTCATGCAGCAACTCACACTCGACCGCCCCACCGCAGAGGCCCGCCTCGCCAGCGCTCAGGGCAGCCTCCGCGCCACCCTCAACCCAGCCAAATAGTTACCTGCGATTAATGGCCATGCAACCTCACGTCAGTATGGTCAAAGCACGATGCGACCATCCAACCTTCCACATCCCGTCCTCACCCTCATCGTCCTTCTCTCTTCCACTGCCTTCGTCGCAGCCCGCCAGGCTACAGCGCCGCAGTCGTCAGGATCACTCATGACCACTAATCCCTACCTCGGCCTGATGACCGCCGCCAACACCCACGCAAAGGCTCACGGCGCACTCACCCGGGTCCTCTCTCCGAACGACGCCACCCTCCTCGGCCCCGCCCCCGCAGTCAACGTGGCACAGCTTCATCAAGCCGGCTTCCGCATCGTCCCCTGGACCACCAACGACTCCGCGAAGATGCGCACCCTCATCGGCCTCCGCGTCGACGGCATCATCTCCGACCGTCCTGACATCCTCCAGTCCGTCCTCAAGCAAGAAGCCGCAGCCCACCCGGAAGAAGCCGCCTACTTCAAATCCTTCGACGTCGCCGCCCACCGCGGTGGACGCGGCCTACGCCCCGAAAACACCCTGCCCTCCTTCGAGTCCGGCCTCGACCACCTCTCCACCACCCTCGAAACCGACACCGGTGTCACCACCGACCACGTCTCCCTCATCTGGCACGATCAGTTCCTCAACCCCCAGTCCTGCCGCCGCGCCGACGGCTCTCCCTACACCCTCGAAAACCGCATCTACCTTCGCGACATCTCCTCCACCGAAGCCCAGCAGACCTTCATCTGCGACAAGCTCCACTCCGCCGCCTTCCCCGACCAGAAGAATGATCTCGCGCTCTCCCCTGTCGCGGTAGCCTTTGCCAAACACGAAAAGCTCATCAGTCCCTACGTCCCCACCTACGCTGATCAGCTCTTCCGCTTCGCCGCTTTCTACGCCGACTACTATCGCACCGGCCCCGGCAAGTCACACCCCGACGCAGCCGCCCGCGCCGCCAACGCAGCCAACGTCCGCTTCAACCTTGAAACCAAGATCCTACCCCCCATGCCGCCCGAGACGACTGCCAAGGCAACCGACCCATCCGAATCCATGGCCAATCACACCGTCGAGCCGCAGATCTTCGTCGACACCCTCTGCGGAGCCATCAAGCGAAACCACATGGAATCCCGCGCCGAAGTGCAGAGCTTCGACTTCCGCACCCTCATCCTCGTCGAAGAGCAGCACCCTGAGATCCCCACCTACTACCTCACCGACGCACCCGACAGCCTCAGCAGCCCACTCATCCCAGCCGCCCTCCGCCAGCCGTAGCGGCGGGCTTCACGCGGCATCGATCAGGCCCTTCCCCGCCAAATCCCCGAAGCCCTCATCGACGACTCTTTGGATGCAGCCTCCGCAATACTCACAACTTCCTGCCGTGCCGGAGCCGGACGACGCGGCAGGTGCAGCACCTGCTCGTCAATCTCAAGACAGTTGCGACCAGCAGCCTTCGCGGCATACAAGGCGCGATCCGCCCGTTTCATCATCGCTGTCCAGGTATCTCCGCGAGGCAGCCGCTGCGTAATGCCGGCACTCACCGTCACCTTAATCACGGAACCCTCGTAGTCAACGGGCATGTTCTCCACTGCTACCAACAGTTCGTTGACGACACATGCTGCCGCTATACCGTCCGTATCCGGCAGCAGCAGCAGAAACTCTTCCCCACCAATGCGGGCCACTACATCCGCTGACCGCAGACGCGCCTTCAGCAGGCACACCAGCGCGCACAGCGCTGCATCGCCACCGCCATGTCCATACGTGTCGTTCACTGACTTGAAGTGGTCGATATCCACCGCCACGATCGCCAGCGGCATCAAGGTCCGTTCGCTCCGCGCCACCTCATGCCCCGCCAGCTTCATCAGAGCTCTACGATTCATGCAACTGGTCAGCATGTCCATGCCGGCCGTCGCCTCCACCGTGCTGTACATCTCCGCCGCAGCGAACCAGACATACATAATCAGCAGGCAGTTCGACAGAATGATGATGCCCATCATCGAGTAATTCCAGCGTGGATCGTAGACCGGTACCGCCCAGCTACGCGACCGCTGATAGATCTCCGCCGAGAGCACAATCCGATAGCTCAGTAGCACCATGTGGGCCAGCAGCAGCGCCGTCGTAATCCGCGCCGGCAGCCGGAAACGTTCTTCTTTCTGCATCACCATCAGCCGAATCGTAATCCCGCACATCCACAGCACGGGCAGCGTCGCCACCTGGAAGCCATACGGAATATGCAGCACAAACATCGCGCAGTACGCAGCCATTACGACCAGCAGCGCCACCGGGCCACGCCGGCTCCGTAGAGGTTCGCGCAGCACAAACCACCGAAACCCGATATACATCGAAAAGAAGGCCGCGAGATTCAACTCATTCGCAACCATCGTCGACAGCAGCCGCGGAATGTTGCCCCCCATCGCCTGCAGGACAACCTTCACCAACTCAATCAGAACCGAGTAAGCCAGCCACCGCACACCCACAACTCGGCGGTCGGCCAGAGCCATGGAGGCCAGCACGATCGCATAAAGAGCCAAGGCAATAAAAAGAAATACAAATGAAGTCTTCAGGTCCACAAGGTCGCCGATCTGCGCCCTACAAAGACGCTCGTGTTAACTCAACACGGGCCCGTACAGTTAGTCGTCACAGAATAGACCACCACCATCAGTATCTCAATGCCAATCTGCGTAGGCCGCAGACGACATCAAAATCCGCCAAACTCCTAGAACAAGCTCGTCTTCCGCGGCATCTCGATCCCAAGATGCTCATACGCCAGCCGCGTAGCCACCCGACCCCGCGGCGTCCGGTCCAGAAATCCAATCTGAATCAGGAACGGCTCATACACCTCTTCCAGCGCATCCTGCTCCTCCGCCAGCGCAGCCGCCAGCGTATTCAACCCCACTGGCCCACCATCGTACTTCTCAATAATCGTCCGCAACAGCCGCCGGTCCAGCTCATCGAACCCATGCGCATCCACCTCCAGCATCGCCAGCGCCGCCTGCGCCACCGGCCGGTCGATCACCCCCTGCGCCCGCACTTGCGCATAGTCCCTAACCCGCCGCAGAAGCCGGTTTGCAATCCGCGGTGTCCCCCGTGACCGCATCGCAATCTCCGCCGCCCCATCCCGGTCAATCGGCACCCCCATCACCTCCGCCGAGCGCTCCACCACAAACCGCAGCTCATCGTCCGTATAGAACTCCAGCCGCAGCAGAATCCCGAACCGCCCCCGCAGCGGCGAGCTCAACATCCCCGGCCGCGTCGTCGCCCCCACAAACGTAAACGGCTTGATCTCCATCACGTGCGTCCGCGCACTCGGCCCCGTCCCGATCATGATGTCCAGCTTGTAGTCCTCCAGCGCCGTATACAGCTTCTCTTCCAGCACATGCTGCAGCCGGTGGATCTCGTCCAGAAACAGCACCTGCCGCTCCCGCAGGTTCGTCAGAATCGCCGTCAGATCACCCTGAATCTGCAACGCCGGCCCACTCGTCTGCTGAAACCCCACCCCCAGCTCATTCGCAATAATCGTCGCCAGCGTCGTCTTCCCCAGCCCCGGAGGCCCAAACAGCAGCACATGATCCAGCGCCTCCCCGCGACTCTTCGCCGCCTCCAGCGCTATCGCCAACTGCTCCTTCGCCTTCTCCTGACCAATAAACTCCGCCAGCCGAGTAGGTCGCAGCTTCAGCTCAAAAGCATCCTCATCATCCGCCCGCCCAGCCGAAACCAGCCGCTCCGCCTCCGCAGACTTCGACCGATCCAACCCCACCTTCGCCATGTTCTTAGGAATATCCACTCCGGCGATAGTAAGGCGAAACCACCCTTCAAGCAACCACCCCGCAGGCACTCAACCCTGACTGCTACACTTGTCCACGATTCGAGGCGTCACGCGCCCAAGGGGCGGGATACACGACGTCGCCATCACGAAGCACCAGGTCATGGATAACAAACCGGCCTTTTGGTGTCAGGATGCGATTGACCTCAGCATAGAGAGCGGCGCGGTCCTCGATGTTCATCGCCACGTGCTGCAGGAACACCGTTTCGAAGGCCGCGCCCTCGAAAGGCAGATGCAGCGCGTCGCCAATCTGAAAGTTGACGCGATCGGACAGCTCGCAGCGCGCCGTCAGATAAGTGGCCGCTTCAACGAAGCCGGGACTTAGTCGACGCCTATCACGCTACAGCCGAAGGTTGCGGCCAGATAACGTGCCGGACCGCCGATGCCGCAGCCAAGGTCGAGTACGCGCGGGGACGGGGCGAGCTCGGCGGCATCGGCTAATTCGGTGGTAGCTAGAATGCCTCGGGTATGGAACTGGTCGAGTGGAGCGAGCTGAGCGACGGTCAGCTTCTGATCTTCGGGCACTATCGTTGCGAGTGCCGACTTGATGCGGTCGGTGAGGTCCGTGGCGCTATAGTGTTTGCGCACTCTGTTGGTGGTATCGGTCATAAGGTATTCAAGAAAAGATCGTTGATTGAGGTTCCTGTTGGCCGTTCTATCTCACTCGGCTGGAACCAATTTCTTAGAGGCCTTCCAGAGCTGCTTGTTTATGAAATCAGGGGCGAGGCGGCGGAGGAATGCCAGCTGATTGGACTGCCCTGGCCGAATCTCGAGCTTACCCGCCTTCAACGCTGCAAAGGACTTTTTGATCAACTCATCCGTCGTCATCAGAGCGACGCTACCTCCTTCGGCAAGCCCCGCCGTCAGATCGGTCTCTACTCCCGGGGGCATCAGTTCGATGACCTCCACGCCGGTCTCCTCTAATTGGAACCGGAGCGACTGGGTGTAGGAGTGAACCGCCGCCTTGGTGGCACAGTAGATTGGCGCAGACGGCAAAGGCACGAAAGCTAGCGCGGAAGACACGTTGATTACGGTGCCCTTGTTGGCTACGAGAATGTCGATGAATGCAGAATTCATGCGAATCACACCGCCCACGTTGATGTTCACTTCGGCCATCAATCCGTTGAGGTCGGCCGCCGCGGCCTTGAGGTTCTTGTGGAGCATGATGCCCGCGTTGTTCATCAGCACGTCGAGCTTTGGGTATTCAGCTTTCACGCGTGCCGCGAGGGTTGCGATCTGCGCGGAATCCGCGACATCACCCTGAATCGTGTGGAGCTTCGGGTACTTGGCTTTCACCTCATTGAGCACCGTCTGCCGGCGGCCAGTCACGATGACCGTATTGCCGAGTTCGAGAAACTTGAGCGCGAAAGCAAGGCCGATGCCGGCGGAGCCTCCAGTGATGAGGATGGTGCGACCGGTAAGTTTCATAGAATTCCTTTCGTGAATACTGCCCACCATTTGAGCGGCCCGGAAGATCTTTCAGGTCTTACGAGTTCGTCTTCTGATCTCGTATGCTCTATGAGATTATGTGTGTAATCCCACGGTCGCAATTAAATTTCAGAAGCTGCGCAATAGGTAATCCTGCACATTTACCAGGACTTTCTGCCTTTCGGCAGGCTCGGTGAAAAGACGGGCAGTGGAAACGGCACCCGCCATCGCGCTAAAGATGACAAAGAAGTTTCGCTCCCGCTCTGCTGCGGTCGCTCCCGGCATGAACTCTACCCACTCTTCCATAAGTCCCTTCACCTGGCCGGCAATTCGTTTCCTGATACTGAGTTTGGCGCGAGCAATATCGGGCGCCAAACTCGCGACCGGGCAGCCGGTGTCGGGATGATTGCAGTGCTCGGGTGAGAGGTACCATCGCACGATTTCCTTCCACCAGTCCTGAGGCGGCACGTTCTTCAGCAACGAATGGGCTTTCTCGCCAAACTCCGAGAAGCCCATCGCAATCGCATCGGCCAGAAGCTCGTCCTTGCTCCGAAAGTGCTTGTAAAAGCCGCCCACGGTCAAGCCCGATGCTTTCATCACGCTGGCCACGCCAGGGCCGCTCAGCCCCTCAGCGCGGAGCTTGCGAGCTGCGTTCCGCACGATACGATCGCGAGTTTGCCTCTTGTGTTCCGGTTCGTAACGCATACCATTTATCTATTAGATTATAGGAATCCATGGATTCAAAATACGATTCAATCTTCAGTTGACGCATACGGGCCAAAGCGCTCATCCAACTCGCCGAGGCCGAGCCAACAGCATCGGTAACGAGAAACGCCCTTTTCAGCATCGATCCCCTGCCAGCACTCTCAGGTTCAGCACCAAGAAACCGCTTCTATGGACAGGTGGCGTCGATTGAGCGTCGGCTGCTGCGGAACGACCTTCTCGCCATCTACTTCCTCGCCGTCATAATCCCACTGAACGCCCTCGTATCAACCTTCCAAATCCTCCGCCCGCCAAACCCCACTTGATATACCGTAAGTTAAATGGATCGACGACAAATGATCACCGGCGCAGCGGCAATGTCCGCTCTTCTCACCTCACAAGCACACGCAGCCACCCCCGCCTCCACCCGAACCTTCCTCGAACTCAAAACCTACCGCCTCCACAACAGCGACGAGTCCCAGTCCAAACGCGTCTCCGACTACCTCGAAACCGGCCTCTTCCCCGCCATCACCCGAGCAGGAGCCCTCAGCGGTGGTTCAGCCAAACCCGTAGCCGCCCTCGCCAACCTCATCGGCCCCGACGGCCCCTACCTCGTCACCCTCATCCAATACCCCTCCCTCGAAGCCCTGCAAGCCACCCTCACCAAACTCGACGCCGACCCCGCCCACGAAAAAGCCTTGCAGCAACTAAGCTCCGGCCCCGGCATGCCCTTCGTCACCATCGAGAGCAGCATCCTCCACAACCTCGCCGTCCTCCCCGAAGCCGTCATACCAACCGACGCCGCCACCCGCCCCCCACGCATCTTCGAACTCCGCACCTACCAGAACCAATCCCTCACCGCCATGCAGAAAAAAGCCGCCATGTTCAACAACGGCGAGATCGCCATCTTCCAGCGCCTCGGCATGCGTCCCGTCTTCATCGGCGAAGCCATCATCGGCCCCCGCCAGCCCAACATCACCTACATGCTCTCCTTCGACAACCTCGACGGCCGCGAAAAACTCTGGCAAGCCTTCGTCTCCGACCCCGGTTGGAAGACCATCAGCGCCCCACCCGATCTCAAGGACTCCCAGATCGTCGCCAACATCAGCAACACCATCCTCCGCCCCCTGCCCTTCTCACCCCTGCGCTAACGAAGCGGGCCGCCCACCCGGACGGCCCAACCTCACTTCTTCAGCTCCAGCAGCAACACCCCATGCGCCGCCAACACGCCAGTGGCCTCACTCACCTTCCCCAAATCCTTCTTCTCCCAGACATCCCGCGCCGAGTACTTCTCCGCCGTAAACCCATACCGCCGCAGCGGCACCGCCACCCGCATCGAAGCATCCCCAACGTTGAACAGCGCCAGATACTCCTTGCCGCCATCGCCCTTTGAGGTCCACGCGATCAAATCCTCATTCTCCCCCGCGAGCTTCTGATCATGCCCCCGCTGGTTCATCGCGATCACATCCGCGTTCGTCAACAGTCCAGCCGTCCAGTCATCCAGCTCCGTCAGATTCGCTCCAATAATTAGCGGAGAGCGCGCAATCGACCACAGCGTCACCTGCGTCCGCTGCTCATCATGCGTCAGCCTCGTCATGCGCGGCTTGCCTTCTCCCGGAACCGGTCCCAGCGTCCCCAGCGGCAGCATATCCGCATCCGGCCAGTTACCCGCCTTCACATGCGGAACCCAGCTCGCAAGCACCGCAAACTGGTTCTTCACCCCCTGTGGAAAGTGCTCGCTCGCCGGCCGCTCCCACCTATCCCACACATCGTCCGAAATTCGCCAAACCTGCGCATTCGCCGCCACCTCCGCAGCCTTGTCCAGCGGAGCCGGCCCCGGCGAAAGACTCAGCACAATCGGCCGCCCCGTCTTCACAATCGCCTTATGGATCATCCGAATCTCCTCGCCCTTGTAAGGATGCGACGAAATGCAATCCACCTTGATATAGTCCACGCCCCAGCCCGCATACTGCGTCATCAACGAGTCGTACCAGGCCTGTCCCGCCGCGTTCTCCTTCACCCCAAAGTTGTCTGGATTCCACGGACACATATCGGTCGTGTCCGCCAGATCCGCCGCATGGTACGCACTCCCCGCAACCGCCACATTCGCCGCCACCGCATCCTTCGGAATCCCACGAATAATATGGATCCCAAACTTCAGCCCCTGCGCGTGCACATAGTCCGCCACCGGCTTGAAGCCAGCATCCCCCGCCGCCGATTCGTACCGATTCACCGCCGGCACATACCGCCCATTCGCATCCATCCGGTAAACAAAGGCCTCATCCTTGGCCTTCTGCGGATTCAGCAGGTACCACCCCTCATCGATCACCGCATACCCATAGCCCACCGGCTTCAGCTGCTTCGCCATCACGTCCACATTGGCGCGGAACTGCGCCTCCGTAATCGTCAGCCCATAGGAGTCCCAGCTATTCCAGCCCATCGGCGGCGTAGCGGCCAGAACCTTCTGCTGTGCCACAACCACCGGCTGCAGCACACCCGCCAGCATCAATACACCAAGTCCCCGCAGTCGCATCCGCACCAAAGTCTTATACATAGGCTCTCTGTTAACCTCGAAGCCCACTATACCCAACCCACCGCCCCAGAGATCCCCCGGAGATCATAGATCGCAGAAAAAACGGCCAGACGCATCAGCGTCCAGCCGCTATCTCCAATTCAATCTCCCTTTACTGCGTCCGCTGAGCCTTCTTCGCAGGCAAGGTCTCCGCAGCCGGACGTTGCACGCTGGGCGGGTTCAGATTCCGCAGCCGCGAAGATATATTTCCCTGGGCTCCGCGTCCGTTACTCCCAAGATGCAGCGCTACCGGATGCTGCAACGTCACAATCACCGCCTTCGCCGGCGTGTCGCCCGTACAAACATAGCTGTGGATCGTGTTCGCATCGAAGTAAACTGCGTCGCCCGGCTCAATGTGATGCGTCACATCGCCATGCCGGACATCCAGCTTGCCAGAGAGCAGATACAGAAACTCGCAGCCCAGATGCTGATGGGCACGCGGCTCACGCCCAGCCTTCACCGGCAAAAACTCCGCAAAGTAAGGATCAAGCTGCCGGTCAGGCACCAGGTACCCCAGGCTCTCGAAGAAGTACGACGGCTCCTCCACTCCACTCTGCGGCAACCGTACCCGATCCTTCTGCCGGTGCACCCGAAACAGAGTCTGCGGCTCCGGCTCAAAGAAGTAGCTCAGGTCTTTCGAGAACACCATCGCGATCCGCGCCAGATTCCGCAACGTCGGAACCACCCGCCCCGTCTCCAACTGCGACAGGAAGCTCGCCGACAGACCTGTATGTTTCCCTAGGTCCACCAATCCCATCGACTTCTTCAAACGCAGGTACTTTATCCGCTCGCCAATCCGTTTCTCAGCGATAAAGTCCTCCGCGGCTTCAGGATCGACCTGGACCCGCTGCACTTCAGGGTTGATTCCCTCGGAAACCGAGGGCAGGAGCGGAATGATCTCCGCATTCGCGTCAGGCGTAGGGATAACGGTATGCTTAGCCATAGTATTTTTGTTCGTTCGGTAAATAGATGTTGAAACCGCATCAAAAGATTTACGTTCCTGACATATTTTTAGATTTATTTTTGAGAATCGATCAATCGCCGCCCATCCCCCTCAAAATGCTAGGCTGTGACGGATGACCTCCAGCGGCAAAATCAGGCAGCAGACGGCACAACCACCAGATTCCTCGCACTCTGCGGACTACAAGTCGGCGCTCCTGCTTGCCGCCTCCCTGGCAACCCTGCTGGCAGCCCTCGGCTGCGCCAGCCCCGGTCCACCCCGGCCCCCGTCGCTCAACCTGCCGGAACTGGTCACCGATCTCACCGCCGAACGTACCGGCAACGACGTCGTCCTCCACTGGACCACTCCAACCCGGACCACCGATGGCCTTGATTCAAAAGGCCCTCTCACCGCCCAGATCTGCCGCGAAACGGCTCAAGCTACGGTACCGCCGTCCTGCGTACCCGTCCTCCGCTTAGCCGCTCACCCCGGCGTCAGCAGTGCCACCGAAACCCTGCCGGCCACGCTCGCCTCTGATCCGGTTCGCCTCCTCACCTATCGCATTCGCATCGAAAACGTCTCCAGCAACGCGGCCGGACTGTCCAACTCAGCCTTCGCTGCCGCCGGATCTGCCCCACCCGGCGTGGAAGAACTCCGTGCCACCGCCATCAAAGGAGGAGCCATGATCGAGTGGCGCCAGCAACCCGGCTTCGACGTCGAGTTGGACCGCCTCGACCTGGCCCTTGTTATAGCCCAGAAAGCCGGAGCGCGGCCCAAATCCAAACAACCCATTCAACTCTCTGGGCAGGAGTCCGCCGACGTCCACCTGCGCGTCAGCCATCAGAACTCGGAAATCGATCCCGGCGGCACTCTTGACCACTCCACCCGCAACGGCGAAACCTACGCCTACACCGCGCAACGCGTCCGAACCGTGCAGGTCGGCGGCCAGCACCTCGAGATCCGCACGCAGCCCTCTCAGCCCGTCACCGTCGTCCTCCGCGACATCTTTCCCCCAGCCACCCCTACCGGCCTGGCCGCGGTCCAGGCGACCACCTCCGCCGCCCCGGGCACACCTCCTCAGCCAGCCATCGACCTCTCCTGGGAGCCCGCCGCCGAAACTGACATCGCCGGCTACCTCGTCTATCGTCAGCAGACCGGCAACACATCCGGCACCTTCACCCGCCTCACACCCTCCCCGATCGTCGGCTCAGCCTTCCGCGACCTCGCCGTCGTCCCCGGCCAGACCTACACTTACCACGTCACAGCCGTCGACAAATCCGGCAACGAGAGCCCGCCCAGCGCCGACGTCCAGGAAACCCCTACCCTCCCCTAAATCCCGGCCCACAAGCTCTTACACCAGAAGGAAGCACCCATGCGCTACTGCAGATTCCTCTCCACCGAAAACGCAACCACCCTCCCCCGCTACGCCCTCGTCGAGCAGCGCGGCGACTCCCTCTGGGCCGTCGCCCCCATGTCCCCGCCCGAAGAGGATCTTGCCGCCCAACTTGCCGCCCAGCACCACCCTGACGCCGCCTTCCGGCCCAGCCCCCTGGCAGACCTGCACCTGCTCGCGCCCGTCACCCCCTCAAAGATCCTCTGCATCGGTCGCAACTATCGCGACCACGCCACCGAGATGGGCAACGATGTCCCCAAAGAACCCCTGCTCTTCCTCAAGCCGCCCTCCGCACTCCTCGCTCCCGGCGGCACCATCCTCATGCCATCCATCTCCAATCGCGTCGACTATGAGGGAGAACTCGGTATCGTCATCGGCCGCCGCTGCCACCGCCTCGGGCCGGATGAGGACGTTCGCCCCTACATTCGCGGCTACGTCATCGTCAACGACGTCACCGCCCGCGACATTCAGAAGGGCGACGGACAGTGGACCCGCGGCAAGGGATTCGACACCTTCTGCCCTGTCGGCCCCATCGTCTCCGACGAGATCGACCCCGCCGCCGGCTCACCCGTCACTGTCACGACCCGGCTCAACGGCGTCATCAGGCAGCAAGGCTCCACCGCCGACCTCATCTTCTCTATCCCCCATCTTCTCCGCTACATATCGGCCAGCATCACCCTCGAACCCGGCGACCTCATCCCTACCGGAACCCCCGCCGGAGTAGGCCCAGTCCAGCCCGGCGACCTCATCGAAGTAGAGATCGACCACCTGGGAACCCTTGGAAATCGAACCGCAGCGTCATGAATTTACATTGAGCGTTTGTATCTCACGTCACAGCGGAATATCCTATAGAAGCTCAGATGTTCGTCTTTTGAGTTTCAGACTCAAGCAAATTACAACCGCTTTCGCAGCGAAGGAGCAGCAAAATGGCGTCGTTACTCGAACAGCTCAAGGGAATAACCACCGTAGTCGCCGATACCGGCGACATCAATTCCATCCAGCAATATCAGCCCACGGACTCCACCACCAACCCATCACTGATCGCTGCCGCCGCCGATAAGCCGGAGTATCAGTCCATTGTGGACGACGTCCTTACCCAGGCCCGCAAGGACGCTGGCAGCAAGGCTTCCGACGAAACCGTCGCCCATCTCGCCTTCAAGGCCCTCGCCGTAGCCTTCGGCCGCAAGATCCTCGACATCGTCCCCGGGCGCGTCTCCACCGAGGTTGATGCCCGCCTCTCCTACGACACCGAGGCCACCCTCGTGCAGGCCCGCGACATCATCGCCCAGTACGACAAGGCCGGAATCTCCCGTGACCGCATCCTCGTCAAGATCGCCTCCACCTGGGAAGGCATCAAGGCAGCAGAAATCCTCGAGAAGGAAGGCATCCACTGCAATCTGACCCTGCTATTCGGTCTCCACCAGGCCATCGCCTGCGCCGAAGCCAAGGTCACCCTCATCTCGCCCTTCGTCGGACGCATCCTCGACTGGTACAAGAAGGACACCGGCAAAGACTACGTCGGCGCAGACGACCCTGGCGTCCAGTCCGTCACCACCATCTACAACTACTACAAGAAGTTCGGCTACAAGACCCAGGTCATGGGCGCCAGCTTCCGCAACACCGGAGAGATCATCGAACTCGCCGGCTGCGACCTCCTCACCATCGCCCCCAAGCTCCTCGGCGAACTCGATGCAGCTCAGGGAACCCTGGTTCGCAAGCTCGATCCCGCCCACGCAGCCAGCATGGACATCGAGAAACTCACCATCGACAAGGCCACCTTCGACAAGATGCACGTCGCCGACCGCATGGCCAACGACAAGCTCAAGGAAGGAATCGAAGGCTTCTCCAAGGCCCTCGAAGACCTCGAAAAGCTCCTTGCCAAGCGCCTCAGCGAACTCGTAGCCGTAGCGTAATCGCTCCGCCGATCTGCCTTGAAGCTGCCCGCAGCAACGCAGCTTCAAGGCAATCGGTCAGGCGTTCTGCTCCCTGCCCTCGATCACCGCTTCGCCATCCGGGAAAACACCTTACATGACAGAAGTGCTGACGAGCTCTCCCCAGGTCAAGCCAGCTACCGGTCGGCACCTCGTTCACATCCGTGAGCTTGACGGCCTTCGCGGAATCGCAGCGATCATGGTCTTCTTCCACCATGTCTGCTTCACCTCCATCGACCCAGCCAAGTGGGGCCCCGGAATCCGGTTCCTCTACAACTTGTCCCACGGCGGCTTTGCGGGCGTGGACGTCTTCTTCGTCCTCTCCGGCTTCCTCATCACCTCGCTCCTCATCGAGGACCGCAGCGACCCCGCCTACTATCACAACTTCTATTGGAAGCGCGCCCTCCGCATCCTTCCGCTCTACGCCATCTGCCTGCTCGCCGTGTTCGCCTTTGTCCCCAATACCGGCGGCTATGTCCTGCTCTCCGCGCTCTTCATCTCCAACTTTGCCCACCTCTTCCACGTCTCCAGCAACGGCCCCTTCTGGACCCTGGCGATCGAAGAGCAGTTCTATCTCCTCTGGCCCACCGTCGTTCGCAAGCGCTCCATCGCCAAATTAGGCCGCTGGGCCCTTGGAATCGGAATCGGAGCCATCATCCTCAGGCTCATCGCCGCCTGTGTCGGACACCACAACTACTACTTCACCTTCTTCCACTGCGACGGCCTCGCACTCGGTGCCTACCTCGCCTGCCGCTTCGAAAGCCGCCATCAGGACTCCCCCAGCCGCATCAACTCCGGATTGGCCGGCCTTTTTCTGTCGTCCGCAGCCTTGTTCGTCGTCTCTGCGTTCTTGCTGCGCGGCGACTCCATCAGCCCCAGAGTCGAAGCCTTTGGGGCCGCCGCCCTCCAGACCGCGCTGACCCTGCTCTGCGGAGCCCTGGTGGGCTACCTCATCAGCCGCTCCGGAAACCCCAGCCTCGGATTCCTCCGCTCCGGGCTCCTCCCCTTCATGGGCCTCATCAGCTACGCCCTCTACATGACCCACCTCTACGTCCTCGATGGCTACGATCACTTCCGCGGCCCACTCCCCGACGGCAACCTCACCCAATACTGGCTGCGCTTCTTTGCAGTGCTCGGCATCACCGTCGCCCTCTGCCTCGCCTCGCGCTACCTCATCGAGCTGCCCGCCACCTCACTCCGCAAGTACGTCCTCAAGCGCCCCACCCGCCCATCCCAGGCATAAGTCGTCACCCCGTCCCACCTCAAAAAGAGTCCCCAAACGCAAAATGGGCCGACGCTACGAGCGCCAGCCCATTTGCTACCCATTGCAGCCATCGATTCACCACACCGAAGCCACAATTACCCCTCAAATTACCGTACGGAATTACAAGATGTACCGGCTCAGATCCTGGTCCTTCACAATCGAAGCCACCTGCTGCCGCACATATTCCGGATCCACCACAATCACCTTCTCCACTCCCGTCGCCGTCTGCCGCTCAATCACAGGAAGCGGTGGCGACGGCAATTGTGGCTCGCCCGTCAGCGGAGCCGATACATGCACCTCGCCCACCACGCCCTCTTCCGTCATCTCCGCCCGCGGGCTCTTGAACAGGTCCGGCGCCTGAAAGCTGATCTCATCCAGCACCCGCTCCAGAATAGTATGTAACCGTCGAGCACCTATATTCTCGGTCGTCTCATTCACCCGGAAGGCAAACTGAGCCATCTCGAAGATCGCTTCCTTCGTAAACTCCAGCTTCAGCCCTTCAGTCTCCAGCAGCGCCGTAGACTGCTTCACCAGCGACGACTTCGGCTCCGTCAGAATCCGCACAAAGTCATTCACCGTCAGCGACTGCAACTCCACCCGTATCGGAAACCGTCCCTGCAACTCCGGAATCAAGTCGCTCGGCTTAGACACATGAAACGCACCCGCAGCGATAAACAGGATGTGATCCGTCGAAACCATCCCGTACTTCGTACTCACCGTCGTACCTTCCACAATCGGCAGAATGTCGCGCTGCACGCCCTCACGGCTCACATCCGGTCCATGCCCGCCCTCGCGTCCAGCAATCTTGTCGATCTCGTCGAGGAACACGATCCCCGAGTCCTCAACGCGCTCTACCGCCAGCCGCGTCACCTGGTCCATATCGATCAGGCGTCCCTCTTCCTCCGACACAAGGTACTCGAACGCCTCTGAAACCTTCATCTTCCGCTTCTTCGTCCGCTGGCCAAACAACCCCGGCAACATGTCCTTCAGGTTGATGTCCATCTCTTCCGAACCCTGATTCGTAATCACCTCAAAGCTCGGCTGATTCCGGTCGCGCACATCCAACTCCACCGTGCGCTCATCCAGCTTGCCTTCGCGGAACTGCTGCCGCAGCTTCTCGCGAGTCCGTTCATAGCTGCTCTGCTCCCCCGGCTTGCCCTCTGGAGCACTCTCATCCGCCACCGGAACCGGCAACTCAATCAGATTGCTGTTATGGTCCGGCATCACCGCAACCCCCGGCGGAGTCGTCACACCCGGCGTCGGAGGCAGCAACAGATCCAGCAGCCTATCCTCAGCCGCCAGCTCCGCCTTGTCCTCTACCTCTTCCATCTTCTCTTCGCGAACCATGTCGATCGCAATCTCCACCAGATCGCGCACGATCGACTCAACATCCCGCCCCACATACCCAACCTCGGTAAACTTCGATGCCTCCACCTTCAAAAACGGTGAATTCGTCAGCTTCGCCAGCCGCCGCGCAATCTCCGTCTTGCCCACGCCCGTCGGCCCGATCATGATGATGTTCTTCGGCATGATCTCTTCCGCCAGTTCCGGCGAAAGCTTCTGCCGCCGCATCCGGTTCCGCAGCGCAATCGCCACCGCCCGCTTCGCAGCCTGCTGCCCCACCACATACTTATCCAGCTCCGCCACAATCTCGCGCGGAGTCATCTCATCCAGCGCCAAACCCGTATCTTCAGCCGTTCCCGGTAAATAAATAGCCATAATTTGTTGCTCCTATGCCACCCTGCCTTGATAGAGTTCCGAAACTAATTTCCGGGTCAGATCCAACAACTCCCACACCCAGCGGTATGTGATGGAATTGAAAGCTTGTTCCCCATGAACTACCGCGTTACGTCGCGCCTGAATCTGTCCCGCATATCGGATATTGTGTCCGCTCAGCAAGCCATTCTTCTTAGCCTCATTTATAAGCTCATTGAGCATGCTACGGCTCTGGAGTAAGTCCTGAAGCGCTCGCTCCAAAATCGCACCGCAAAGTATGGATGCCGTGCCATAGTTACCAAGAACTACATTGATATGACATTCTCTGAACGGTGCCACTAGCTGGTCCGGAATCAGCGAAGAAAAATCCGTGTCATCCAACTTTTCAATCGCTTCCGCGATGTGCTCTATCCGGTCTGCGAAAAACCGAAGTAGTTCGACCTCAATTTTCTTTTCACTAAGCTTTTCCCTGACACCAGATGCCTTGTATTGTGCGTAGCTAATTCCTTGCTCCGCTGCTTCCTCGGCTTCAATTTCCAACATAAATGCGAAACCAGATTTCGTGTTCTCGGGATCATCGTAGAGAGATGGAACTTTGTCTGGCCTTTCCAAATACTCTTGTATCACCGCGTGCCGAATGGAGCCCCCATGCGTCTCGATGAGCGTCTTTCTCAGGATTTCGTCCCGCGCATTTTTCGAAGTCTGTTTCAATAGTTCGAGTTGTTCGGCCAACCTCACTCGACCCAAGTCGTCGTCAAAGGCTCCAAATGGATTGAGGTCATTTGACAATAAAGTGTGTGGAACCGACGGATCACGCTCATAAAGGTCGAGGAGCAGATGGAGCGATTTGCACATGCTCCACCGTTCATTCTTGTAAGTCATGCCGCCTACTCCGCCTTCAACTCTTCAATCGTCACCTGGTCATTCGTATAGATACAAATCTGTCCAGCGATCTTGATACTCTTTTCCGCGATATCCCACGCACTCAGATTCGTATTTTCCATCAGCGCCCGCGCCGCAGCCAGCGCATAGCTGCCGCCGCTCCCGATCGTCGCAATCCCCTCATCCGGATCGATCACATCGCCCGTCCCGCTCAACAGAAAAGTCTGCTTCGCATCCGTCACAATCAACAGAGCTTCCAGCTGACGCAGCATCTTGTCCGTCCGCCAGTCCTTCGCCAGCTCGACCGCTGCACGTCCCAGGTTTCCGGCATACTGCTCCAGCTTCGTCTCAAACCGCGCAAACAAGCTGAACGCATCCGCCGTCGAGCCAGCAAAACCCGCCAGCACCTTGTCGTTGTATAGCTTGCGAATCTTCTTCGCTGTGCCCTTCATCACCGTCGCGCCCATCGACACCTGCCCATCGGCAGCCATCACCACGGAGTCGCCCCGCCGCACGCAGATCACGGTCGTCGAACGTATCCGACGACCCTCCCCCAACTCCAACGGTTCGGCCAGCGCCCCCAGATGCGGCAACGCACCCGCATCCACGCGCACAGCAGCTAATTCTTCGTGATCAATAACTTCAGACGAGTTTGCAGGAGAGGAAAATGACGGCTTCATGGGCAATTGCCAGTATATCGCTCTTGCCAATCCCTTCGTGCGAATCTGAGCCCGGAGGGAGCAGGGGGCCTCAAGTCCCTGCTCCCCGCCATCTACCGGCAAGCCGCATTTCCCGCGCCCGTAATAGCCAGAAAGGTAATGCTCTCCGGAGCAAACTCCACCTTCCCCTTCGCCGCAGCCTTCCCCGCCATCTTCGGCAGAGCATCCCCTGCCCCCAGCTTAAGCTCCACTCCGTTCAACGCAACGCTCGAACTGAGCAAATCCTGCGCCGTCAGCGTATACCGCTCCGACTGCACCGGCACTTCCAGCGACTGCGCCGCAGCCCGGTCCGCATTGATCACCAGCATCGCCACGCCACCCGGATGCTCCCGCAGGCAATGCGCATACACATGCAGATTCGGGTCCGGCGAAGCCCCCGCATCCAGCACCGTTGTCCCCATCATCCTGCGCCACAACACCGCCGACCAGTAGTTCGGACGCGGCGTCAACGTAGCCTCATCGATCAGCGCATAGTCGCTCGCCGCCAGCGTATTGTGCGCTACCACCTGCACCCCACCTTTCGCTAAAGTCCCCAGCTGGTTCAGATAGCGGAAGCTATCGATAAACGTTGAAGCCCAGGGATTTCCTCCGCACGCCGTCTCACCCGTCTCGGTCAGCCACAGCGGCCCTCCCGGCAGATACTCGTCTCGCAGCTTCGCATAGTACGCCTCATCCCGCTCCGTCCGGCCCAGCCACTCCGCAGACAGCGCTGTCTCCGGGGTCCTCTGCGACGCCGCACCCATCTGGGAGCACCGCTTTGAAACCCCGCCGTAAAAGTGGTACGAGAACACATCCAGCCCCGGCCCCTCCTCCGTCAGCATGTCTTTCGACTTGATCAGATTCATATTCATCACGTCGCCCAGCGACCCCGCCTCACCCACCGATCCCGGCCCAAGAATCAGCGTCCCCGGCGCAGCCTTCTTCACGAACGGCTGAAAGACCTTGAAGTCACGCCCATACGTTGCCGCGGTGTAGCCCTTCGGCGCTCCACCCATCCCCGCAAAAGTTGGCTCGTTAAACATCTCCGCCGCTGCAATGCTCCCGCCCACGCTCTTCGTATAGTCCAGGAACTTCTTCGCCTCCACCGGAGTCCACACGCCGTCAGCATCACGCACACCAGTGCTGATAGCGAACGAAGTAATGATCTTCGCGTCCACCGCATTCGAGAAATCAACCACACCCTTCCACTCCTGCCGCGTCAGCACACTCCCAAACCCCGCTGGCGGAGTCGCCGGAGCCGGCCCTTCCGAATCCTGAAAATAAGTCGAGTTCGCCCACGTCCCGCTCACCCGCACGTACGAAGGAGCCAACGCCGCCGCCAGCTTCCGCAACCGAGGATTCGAGAGATCAATCGGCTGACGATACCGGTACAGCGACGGATCCATCCCCGCCGGCACCGACGACTTCGCCGCCGAATCCGCCGCAACCGCCGCTTTAGCCTTGTACGGAGCCCAGAACCGCCCCCCGTAACTTCAACCATCTCCACATTGAAAGACTGAAACCGCTCATCCACCTTGGCCACCCGAGGCAGCGTCGCCGGCTTCACCGCGACCACCGGCCCGGCAGCAACCGCCGAACACACAGCAACCCCAAGCATCCCCAGAACTGCACCTGCCAAAACTCCTGCCTTCTCCGCTCTCGCCATAACGCTCCTTAGTTCGATCTTCGTACTAAATATCGCAGCGCGGTAAATATACACACTTCGCCACTCCCTACGCACCTAAAAAATCCAACACCTCTCCAAGGCAGCCATTCCTGAAGACGGATCCCTCCAGGTACCCTTCCAGGAACATCCCCCAGCACTCCCTACCCTTCCTTCACCATCCACTCACCGCAATAGGCTATGCTTTTGCCCAGACCCCGTGTTTCCGCATATCCCAAATCATCTGCCGCTCCTGCTCCGTTACCCGGGGAATCTCATCGCTCTCGGCTTCGGCGCTGCCACCATCGCAGGCGTCACCGCATGGCTCCTCACCCGCCGAAGACCCACACCCGCAGAGATCGAGCAAGCCCGCCGAGACCACCTCGCCCAGATCGGCCGCATTACCGACGGCAGCATCACCGAAACTCAATGGCTCTCTGACCCCACCGCCGACGGCCCACCCGCCACGCCCTGCGTCCTCACCTACCGCTACAGCATCGCGGGCGTCACCTACGAGTGTGCCCAGGACGTCAGCCTGCTGCCGGACCACGTCCGCCACGTCCGCATCGATCTCCCCGTCCAGGTCCGCTTCGACCCCCGCAACCCCTGCAACAGCATCGTCGTCGCCGAATCCTGGAGCGGCCTCCGCCTCCACACCGCGGCAGCCAGTAATGACACTTCCCCCAACCCACCCAGCCAATAACCTCCGCGTCGCCCCCAGGTCTAGAATCATATATATGCACATGGTCGCCAGTCCGAACCGCACGATGCAGCGCGTCCTCAAGTTCTCCATGGTGCTTACCTCGCTCTACGTGCTCGCGACCTTCTTCTTCGGCCTGCGCGCCCACTCCCTCGCTCTCATCTCCGAGGCCGGCCACAACATCAGCGATCTCCTCGCTATCCTGCTCTCCTTCGTCGCAGTCTTCTTCCACGCCCGCCCTGCCACCGCCCAAAAGACCTTCGGCTACCAGCGCGCCGGAGTCCTCGCCGCCTTCGTCAACGCTGTCAGTCTCGTCGTCCTCTCCGTCTGGATCGCCGTTGAGGCTCTCCACCGCCTCGCCGCCCCCGTCGCCGTGCACCCGCACATCATGATGATCGTCGCCGCCGCCGGTGTCTTGATGAACGGCACCATCGCCACGCTCCTCTGGAAGTTCGCCAGAGACGTCAATATCCGCGGCGTCTTCCTCCACATGCTTGGGGACACCCTCTCCACCGCTGCTGTCATCGTCGGTGGCGCCGCCATCCACTTCACCGGCTTCATGTGGATCGACCCCGTCCTCTCGCTGCTCATCGCCGGCATGATCCTCTGGAGCAGCTTCAGCATCATCCGCGAGACCCTCAACATCCTCCTCGAAGGCACGCCCCGCGACCTGGAGCTAGGTCAAATCCGAGAGGCCATGCAGTCTATCGAAGGCGTCCTCAACGTCCACGACCTCCACGTCTGGTCGCTCGGCTCCAACTCCCACGCCCTTGCCAGCCACGTCACCATCGCCGACATGCCTATGTCCGACTGCGGCTACATCCTCGAAGCCATCAATCGCACCCTCCGCGACCAATTCCACATCTCCCACACCACCATCCAGTTCGAGACCACCGGCTGCGAGACCACCCACGGCTGCTCCGCTCCACCCGATCTCACCGCCGTCGGAGCCCACGGCCACCATCATCACGACCACGACCACGGCCACTAAGGCTTAATCACCCCATCCGCCGCGCCCCTCATATAGCTTCGAGCCTCACCCAGCGGCCCTATCGCCCGCATATGCTCACCCGCCGCAGCTAAGCCATACCGCGGCATATTGCGATACACCGATACATAATCGTCCCCACCAATCTCGTAGGACTCATGCCAGATCCCCACCGATCCATCATTCCCCACACTTCGATTGAAGGCTGCCCACGCCGGCATATGCACTGAGTCCGGTGCCTGGGCGTACTCATGCAGATGCTGCTTCGACCGCCAGTACTGAATCAGCGTCACACCCCGCCACGAAACCATCGTCTCCCCATGCAGAAACCCCAGCTCTTTATTCGCATACAACTCCTTCAACATCGGCCCCATCGCCCTCGCAACCGGCACCCACTTGCTGAATGCCAGCAGCCGGTTGATCCGCATCCCAACCAAAAACACAACAAACGGCCCATCAACCACCGCCGTATAACGCCCCGGAATGATACCTGCCATCGACATCCCTCCCTGCCCGGACAAAATAAGGCAACAGCCTGAGTCTAGTTCTTCCTGTTATCCTCACTGGCATCAGCAAACAAAATCTGCGATAGCGGGCCTCTGTCGCAAGCCATCCCGACAGGAGCCTTGCCATGTCCAGCCGCACCGTGGTTGCCCCCGAGCCAACACTCACACCCAAGCCCACCCGTCAGCGCCTCGAAGCCGTCGATCTACTCCGCGGCCTCCTCATGATCCTCATGGCACTGGATCACACGCGCGACTACTTCTCCAACGTCACCATCAACCCCACCGACCCTGCGCAATCCTGGCCTGCGCTCTTCGCCACCCGCTGGGTGACGCACCTCTGCGCCCCCGGCTTCATCGCACTCTCCGGAGCCTCCGTATACCTCCAGCGCCAGCGCGGTAAATCCGTACATCAAGCCACACGCCTCCTCTTCACTCGCGGTCTCTGGCTGCTCTTCCTCGATCTCACGCTCATCAGCTTCGGCTGGAGCTTTACGCTGCGAGCACCGTTCATGAACGTGATCTCGACCATTGGCATCTGCATGATCGGTCTTGCCTCGCTGCAACGCCTCTCCGCGCGCGCCATCGGAGTCATCGGAGCACTGATCATCCTGCTGCATAACCTGCTCGATCCCATCCACGCCTCCAACCTCGGCCGCTTCGCCAACCTCTGGATTCTTATCCACCAACGAGGGTTTCTCCTTTACCACGGACACCCTATCGCCTTCGTTTACTTTCCTGCCTTGGCCTGGTTCGGGATCATCTGCCTCGGATATGCCTTTGGTCCCATCCTTACCGCGCCCTACACGCTGCGCCGTCGCGCCACCCTTAGCCTGGCCACCGCTTTCCTCCTTGGCTTCTCGATCCTTCGCATCCTGCATGGTTACGGAGACTCCTACCGCTTCCAGCACCTCGCCACCAAAGCCCGGACCGCGATGAGCTTCTTCCAGGTCCAGAAGTACCCGCCCTCCCTCCAGTACGTCCTCGCAACCTTCGGAGTCCTGCTCCTGCTCTACACCCTCTTCGATGCTGCCGCCCAACACGACTGGCTACCTCGGCTCCGCGCCTTCATGGAAATCTACGGACGCGTCCCCTTCCTGTTCTACGTTCTCCACATCTATGTGATCCACACCGCCGCGCTCCTGACCACCATCGCCTTGCACGGCGACTGGCGCTTCTGGATCGGCCCCGGCTTCATCTGGGGAGAGGGCACTCCCGATAACTGGGGATACGCACTCCCTGTCGTCTACGCCATCTGGATCGCCGTAGTCCTCGTCCTCTACATCCCCTGTCTCTGGTTCAGCCGCCTCAAGGCCAGCCGCCGCGACTGGTGGCTCAGCTACCTCTAGCTCCAGCGTTATAGGATCGTTTGCATGAATCATCGCTACTGCGCGACTTTGCTTGCTGTCTTGCTGCTCTCTTCAGTGCACGCCGCTCGCTGTGCCGTACCCGCCGCCACACCCGCAACAACCGCGGAAGCTACGGCGCCAGCCAACCGATGGGCCATCGCCATCCACGGAGGAGCAGGTGAAAGCGAGTGGGAGCACATGGATCTCGCAACCGCTGCGGCATACCACGATTCGCTGGCCAGGGCTCTCTCCGCCGGATCGGCCGTACTCAAGCGCAACGGCAAGGCGCTCGATGCAGTCGAGGCTGCAGTGGAAGTGCTCGAAGACGACCCTCTGTTCAACGCTGGCCGTGGCTCGGCCTTCGCAGCCGACGGAAAGAACGAGATGGATGCAGCGCTGATGGATGGTGCGACGCTGGCCGCAGGCTCAGTCGCTGACGTGCAATTCACACGGCATCCTGTCGCACTCGCCCGCGCCGTGATGGACCATACCGCATACGTCATGATGGTAGGCCCGGGGGCCGACGCATTCTCACTCGCGCAGGGCCTGGAGCAGCAACCGCCCTCTTTCTTCTTCAATGAAATGCGCTGGCAGGAGTTCGCCGCGATCATGCGCGCCAGTGGCCGCCCCGTCCCCGCACGGCCGCCTGGAGTGCCACCTCCAGCCACGCCAGCAGGAACAGCCTCGCACGCCGCGAATATCTTTATGCACCGCTTCGGAACCGTAGGAGCAGTAGCCCGCGACAACGAAGGCCATCTCGCCGCAGCTACCTCCACCGGCGGCATGCAGGGCAAGCTCCCCGGCCGCGTAGGCGACTCACCTCTCATCGGTGCCGGCACCTACGCCAGCAACCACTCGTGTGCTGTCTCCGGCACCGGCGTCGGAGAGTATTTCATCCGGCTTACCCTGGCAAGACAGGTGTGCTCGCTGGTCGAACAAGGTCAAACACCGCAACAGGCGGCGGACCACATGATCCACTCCGAGCTGCCAGCCCTCAAAGGCGGCGAGGGCGGCGTCATCGTGCTCGCGCCGACCGGCGATCCCGTCTGGAGCTCAAACACCCTCGGCATGTTCCGCGCCAGAGAAGTCGCAGGCAGCGCACCCGAAATACACGTCAAGTAGTGTCTCCCACACGCGACGATGCGGCCCCGCAAGGCCGCATCATCGACTTCCCTGGAATCAACAACTAGTCACGAACCACCAAGGACGACTCGTTACAGCAAAGTCGCATCCAGCGTAATCTCCGCCGCCTTCAGCACCTTCGACAGCGGGCAACCAACCTTCGCGGTATTCGCCAGCTCTGCGAACTTCGCCGCATCCACACCTGCGGCCTTAACCTTCGTCGTCAGATGAATCTTCGTGATCGTCGGTCCGCCATCCTGCAGGATCTCCAGCGTAACCACCGCTGTCGTCTCGATCGACTCAGGAGTCAATCCAGCTTGCGTGAACTGCGAGCTTAGCGCCATCGAGTAGCAACCCGCATGCGCCGCTCCCAGCAACTCCTCAGGATTCGTGCCCGCGCCGCTCTCAAAACGCGATCCAAAGCTGTACTGCAGCTCCTTCACCGCGCCGCTCTCTGTCGAAACCGAACCTTTTCCATCCTTCAATCCGCCATGCCACACTGCACTCGCGCTACGATTCATCTCAATTCTCCTTGTAGATCAACAATCTGTAGGTCAACACTACTGATCAACAATAATGCACCGAAGGCCAACCGTACCTCATTCGATGCCGCCTATCCTTCAACAGGCGTTAAAAAATAAGCCCGCCTGCGTTACTCTGTCACGATGCAGCCCCGCATAGCCGACCACGCACCCCAAACCCAGGACGAAGCTCCGACCTGCAATCTCCCCGCCGAACACCACTCCGTCTACTGCCCCACCTGCTCCTCCCGCCTCGTAGACAGCCGTTGCAAGCTGGTCTGCAAGACCTGCGGCTACTTCCTCAGCTGCGCGGACTTCTACTAGCGCGTCAGTTGTGCAGATTTCTACTACAAAGCGCCCCACTCCGCTACAATTCCGCAACGCTTAAAATCCTCGCAGTGCGGAAGGCTCTCCATGAACCCAGTCCGGCACAACCCCGCCGCCATCGCCATCGCCGCCTTTCTCTACTTCGCACTCGGAGGAGTCTGGTTCACCGTCTTCCAGAAGGCCTGGCTCGCCGGAGTCGGGCGAACCCTGCAGGATCTCCAGGCCACCGGCGTCAGCCCCATCATCAGCTATAGCATCGCTATCGTCACGACACTCATTCTCGCCATCTGTCTCTCCTGGCTCATCCAGGCCACCGGCCCCCAGACCCTCACCCGCGGCGTCACCATCGCCCTCGTCGCCTGGTTCGGCTTCATCTTCACCACCTGGGCAGCCGAGTACGCCTTCGAGGTCCGCAGCCTCCAGGCCTTCGCCATCAACACCGGCTACTCCCTCACCGGCATGATCATCATGGGAGCAATCCTCGGCGCATGGAAGAAGAAAGCCTGACCCCACATGACTCCCTCCGATACCCCCCGCAGCCCCAATCCAGAATCACCCGCTGGTCAACGTCAGCACCACTGGCAGCAGGTCTATGAGTCAAGGCCCTCCGACCAGCTCAGCTGGTTCCAAACCGCCCCTACCCTCTCCCTCTCTCTCATCCGTTCCTCCGGCATACCACTCTCGGGCCGCATCATCGACGTCGGTGGCGGCTCATCCAACCTCATCGACCACCTGTTCACCACCGGCTACCGTTCCCTCACCGTTCTTGATATCTCTGAAAACGCACTCGCTCAATCCAAACAACGCCTCGGCCCAGCCGCATCCCAGATCAACTGGATCGTAGCCGACATCCTCGCCTGGAACCCTGAACAACACTTTGACCTCTGGCACGATCGCGCCGTCTTCCACTTCCTCACCCAGCCGGAAGATCGGCAACTCTACGTTACTGCGCTCAAGGCAGCACTGCCACCCGAAGGAACCGCCATCATCGCCACCTTCGCTCTCGACGGGCCCGAGCGATGCAGTGGCCTCCCCGTCCGCCGCTACAGCCCCCAAACCCTCGCCGCCGAACTCGGCAACGAATTCACCCTCATCGAGACCGCCACAGAAGACCACCCCACTCCCTCAGGGGCCATCCAGCACTTCGTCTACTGCCGATTCCAGCGCCGCCCCTGAAAACTTCTTCAGATGAGCCACCCTCACAGCTCATCGAACTCCTCATCCCCATCCACCGCAGCCACAGGCTGCCCCGCCTCCGTCAGTCCCAGCAGCTCATGCACCTTGACCGGCTTCACCGCCATCACATCCAGCCGCTGCAGCGACTTCCGTGCCAACCCCGTCAGCGGCAGAGATCCCAACCGGCTTGTCCGCACCCAGTTCAGCTCCTCGTCCGTCACCAGAAGCGCTCGCCGCAGCTTGCGGTCCTTCGGCCCTCGCGCCGCAAACACCCTCACGTAGTAGTTCGTGTGCGTAATCGAGTGACGCAACCGCAGCAACGGCTCCCGCGTCGCCACCACATCCTCCGGCAACGGCGGCAGCTCATACATCCCCGGCATCAGGCTCGCGTCTTCCGGTCGCCGGTGCAGCAGCACCTCAGTCACCAGACCCTTCTTCCGCAGACTCAGCAGATACGCCACCGGCTTGCTCCGTTGCGCCGCTCGCGGAGGCGTCAGATGTTCCCCCCGCGTCCTGCACAGCGAATACACCGGACACTGCGTACACAATGGTCCCTTCGGCAAACAGATCGTCGCCCCCAACTCCATCATCGCCTGATTGTGATCGCCCGGAGCGTTGGCAGGTTCCACCCCATTCGTCCTCATCCGCCGTCGCGGCACCAGGGCGCTCGCCTGCGCCTGCACAAAATGACGCGCCGCGGCCGTCGCCACCTCCGGCCGCCCTGTCACCCGGAGCAGCACCCGCTCCACGTTCCCATCCACCACCGCGATGCTCTCGCCAAACGCGATGCTCGCAATCGCTGCCGACGTATATTCTCCGATGCCCGGTAGTGTCTTCAGAATTGCGGAGGTCGTCGGCAGCGTCCCACCCTGCTCCCGCGTAATAAACTGTGCTGTTTTGTGCAGCATCCGCGCCCGCCGATAGTACCCCAGCCCAGACCATGCTGCCAGCACGCTCTCTTCCGGCGCCAACGCCAGCGCCACGATTGAAGGAAACTGCTGCACAAACGCGTGGTAATGCTCGATCACCGCAGCCACTCGCGTCTGCTGCAGCATAATCTCCGAAACCCACGTCCGGTACGGATCGCTGATCCCTCGCCACGGCAGCTCCCGCGCATGAATCCGATACCACTGCATCAACTTCCGCCGAAATACCGGCACCTCTGCCGCACTCAGGCCACCGGCTGACTCGACAGGCTCCATCTCATCTTTCATTCCACTTAAGGCAGGCATTGCCTGCAAGTCTAACGCCTCGCACCCACGTTCTACACTGAAGGCTGGAACCGGGCCCCTTTTGCACCCAATACAGGAGCAGATTCAACATGCAGCGTAGAGATTTCCTCAAACTCACCAGCCTTGCCACCGGCTCCACGCTGCTGCCCACGCTTGCGCTGCCCTCTCTAGCGCAAACCAGCCTCGCACAAACCAGAACGGCACAGCCCACTCCCCACTTCCCCACTACCGATCCCCGCTGGCAGCGCACCTGGGACGCCGCTCTCGCCACTCTCTCCGGCAACATTCGCATCGCCCCCCGCTATCCGCACCCAGTCCTCGTCGAGGGCGCTGTCTACCCCGGCATCTGGCAGGAGTGCGCCCCTCACGAAGGCCTCGTCTACGCCACCCTCAATCAGTTCATCGCCTCCGATCCCGGCCAGCCCACTCCCTTCGAAGTCGCCCGCAACAACCACATGTCCTTCTTCGCCCAGCAGCGCCCCGACGGCCAGATTCCCGCCTCCATCAAACTCGCCGACCCCGTCCAGAACCCCGGCGGCTACGGCCAGATCCAGATGGTCGTCCCCATCGCCGCCACCGCATGGGAACTCTCCCAGCTCACCCGCGACGATGAGCTCCTCGTCATCGCCTATACCGCCTGCAGCCGCTGGGACCAGTGGCTCCGCGACTACCGCGACACCCGCAAAACCGGCCTCGTCGAAGGCTTCTGCACCTACGACACCGGCCACGACAACTCCCCCCGCTGGGCCGGGATCCCCAATCGCTGCCCAGACGCAGACGCCCGCAAATTCCCACCCATCCCCGGATTGCCCCGCCTCTGCCCAGACCTCTCCGCCACCGTCTACGGCGCACGCATGGCCCTCGCCCACATGGCCACCGCGCTCGGCAAAGGTGACGAAGCCAGCCGCTGGCACGACGACGCCGAAAAAATCCGCCAGCTCATCATCGATAAGCTCTACAGCCCGGAAGACGCAGCCTTCTACGACCTCGACACCAACAACAAGTTCATCCGCGTCCGCTCCGACGTCATCTCCCGCGTCCTCGGCGAGCACGTCCTCCACCGCTACGACGCCCGCGACAAAGCCATCTTCGAAGCCATCTGGACACGCCAGATCCACAATCCCAAGGCCTTCTGGGCCCCCTTCCCACTCACCTCCATCGCCCAGGACGACCCCACCTTCGTTCGCCCCATCCCCCGCAACTCCTGGGGCGGAGCCTCGCAAGCCCTCACCGCTCTCAGAGCCCCCCGCTGGATGCCCCACTACGGCAAACAAACCGAGCTCAACCACCTCATGCAGCAATGGTGCGAAGCCATCAGCCGCCACACCGAGTTCCGCCAGCAGATGGACCCACTCACCGGTGACTTCACCCAGGCCGACCCCAGTGGCTACTCGCCCGCCGCCCTCGTCTTCCTCGACTTCGCCCGCCGGCTCAGCCGCCCCACCCCACCCACCATGTAAATCACTTCAATCTGCGCCTGACTCGATAGAGAAATTGTCATCCTTCACGCGTCGGAGATCCTGCTTTTGTCGTTGCCTATTCGCTGAAGCCCTTCATAGAAGTTCATCCTGAGCGAAGGCTCTCGCAGCCCTATCGCGAGAGCTGAAGTCGAAGGACCTGCGTTTGCACTTGCTGTCCCTTGCTCTTCCTTTCCCACAAACAGAAGAAGGGTGGCGGAGTATCAATCAGGCCTGCGTTGCTCTGCAATCCTGTGCTCTCGCCACCCTAACCAAAAAACAACTTCGGATTGCCAAGTATCCTGCACCTGGCAACCCAACTTTGTCCAGCCCCCACCCTCATCTATCTGCAAATATATGCAAACAAAGCCGGGCCATCCATCAGCACTTCTCGTACTTCCAGTTCTTTGACTTCCCCTCGGCGATCCACTCCACCGCCTGCTCCACCCGCCGGGCCTTTGTCTCTGTGCGCTTGGCATCGGCGATCCACTCCGTATACTCCCGCTGACAGCTCGGACTAAAATCCGCAAACACCTTAGCCGCAGCCTTATTCTTCTTCAGCGCCCCAGCCAGCTCCATCGGAACCTCTACCTCTGGCTTCACTGCCTTCCGTGGACGGTCCAGCGACTTCGTCCGCTGCCCGCTCTCCACGAACCCTGCCGCCTGCCGAAAATACCCCAGCAGAACCTTGTCAGCGGGCAGGTCCTTCAACCCCGTAATCCGGCCCAGCGACCCCATCGCATCACTTGATATAAACCCATCCTGCGCCAGCACTTCCTTCATCTCCGGCCCCCAGAACCCGAAGCTGCAGTGCTGCTTGAATCCAGCCATATTCCCCAGAATCACCTCATGCAGTAGAAAGAACGGCATCCCCCACTTCACCGATTCCGTAACCTCAGGGCATGCCTCATGCATCAGCTTCCGAACATGTCGCAGCACTGGCTGCGCAAACGGCGCTGCCTTCTCAATATAAGCATCCACCCGCGCATCCATACGAGCATCCCGCATCGGAACTACCTCCTCGTTTCAGCCAGCAGTGTACACAAACCTGCCCATCGGAAGCAGCCCACAGATCAGCAGCTAAACCGTGTCATCATCCTTCGCCTTCAGCACCATCGGATCAGGCTTCAGCGGGTACGGCGGCCCCTTCACCAGCACCTCCTGCAGGTCCGCATCGTACCCATAGATATCGTCGAAGAAGTGCACGTGCCCGTCATCCTCCACCAGGCCCGTCACATAGAAAATCACCACCGGGATCGACGTCTTCAGACTCACCGTACGATTGTTCGGCCCTGTATTCATCGCCTCCTGCACCTTCGCCAGATCCCATTCCGCCTGGTCCTTATCCTTCTGTCCCTGCAGCACCCACACCGCTAGATCTTCCGGCTTCTGCACCCGAATGCACCCATGACTAAAATCCCGCCGCGACCGATCGAACAACTGCGTCGCTGGCGTGGAATGCATATAGATACTGAACTGGTTCGGAAACATGAACTTCACCAGCCCCAGCGAGTTCTTAGGACCCGGCTTCTCCCGCACCATCACTTCACCCTGAGCAACCTGCCTCGCCGTGTACCCCGCCAGCACATCGCCCTTGCTATTCGTCACCTCAAAATTCTTGCTCGCCAGATACCCAATCCCGCTCTTGGCGATATGCGGCATCAACTCCTTCCTCACAATGCTGATCGGCACGTTCCAATACGGGCGGAAAACCACATACCGCATCATCTGCGCAAAGACCGGCGTCTGATGCGCCCCCAGCACCTTCCCCACCACCACCTTCATTGTGAACGCAGGCTTATGCTCCGCGTCATACCCGTGCAGCACAAACTCCGGCAGGTTCACCATCAACGGAGCATTCACATACTCATTCGGCAGCCACCGCCACCGCTCCAGCGAGTTCTGCAACTGCACTACCCGCTCTGTCAGCGGCACATTGATGTTCTTGATCGTCTGCGGCGTCAGCTTTCCGTCCACCGCAATCCCATGCCGGTGCTGATAGCTCTTTACCCCGTCGGACAATGACGCATCGAACGTCTGGCCCTGTGGCTGCGCGGCATCCGCAGGTAGATCCCCCTCCAGTTGCAGCCTTGCCAGCAGCGCCGCAACCGCGGGATACTGCTGCCCTACGCTCAACGGCTTCGTCACCATCGGCAGCGGATCCGCATGTGCCGCCTCCTGCTGCTTCGCCAGAGCCAGATACCGTCCCAGCGCCGCCTCCGTCCGCCGGTACTGCTCAGAGTCCGGCTCCACGCCCACAATCAACTTCGGCACATCCACGGCATCTACCGCGTTGTCATTGACAAACCCGGCAAGATCGTACTTCTTCGACTGCACGCTCACGCCAAAGTTGAAGTGCGACGGATTCACCCGCCCGATCCGGAGATCGGAGATGTACCGCATCACATTCACCGTCATCGCCACATCGAACTGCGACACCGCGTCCGCCGGCTTCCCCTGCAGCTTCGCTATCCGTCCCGCCCACCGCGAAGCGTCGTAGTCCTCAGGATTCAGCCCCTTCGCTCCCGCATCTTGAAACGCCTGAATAAATGCCGCCGCCTGCGCCGTAGGCCTGCCATCTCGAGTCCACGCAACCTCAAAGTTGCGGTCCTCATAGAACTGCGTGATGTACTTCTGATAGTCGCTGAAGTCCTTCCATCGCAGGCTCACCAACTGCTTCGTCGCCACCAAAGACTGCAGGTTCTCCGCATAGTCCGTCGTATTCTCCACCGACGTCGTCCTGCGGTGCTTCTTATTGCAACCTCCTGCAACCAACAACAGTGTCAAGGCACACGTAGCGCCAACAGTTCGGAGCGAGACTTTCTTCATCAGTGGAGCATCCTCTGGGGGGTTCTACGTCAATGTCTAAATTTCTATTAGTATCGCCTGCGGCGGTCTCTCTATTCAGATGCAGAAACTCACCGCGAGTGAGGTGACCAGCAAGATGCTGCTATTTGGCGATCCCCGGCAGTGCCACCAAACAGAAAGCTGCCTGCGCCACCAGCACCATACCGGTGAGCGCAATAAACATCTTCCGCTGCCGCGACTCCAGGACATCTGCAAACACGCCGCCCACAAAAGTAAACAGAAACGGCAGCGCCCACAGCCACGGCTGCGTCACCGTCTGCGTCGTCATCAACGGCAGTAGCACCAGCGTTATTGCCAGCGGAGCAGTATTGCCAAAGTACCGGCTCCTCCGGTTAAACACATAGACCACCAGCGCCACCACAGTCGCCACCACAGTTGGCCCATTCAGAAGGTTCGTGAAGTAGGCCGTCGCACTCTCCAGCGAAAACCAGAACCGTGCCCCACCCCCCGTAAACACATAGCTGAACGAAGCCGCGCGAAACGCATAAAATCCAAACAGAATCGCCAGCGCACCCAGCGCTGCAAAGACCAGAATCTGCATCACATAGCTGCGCCGCCGCTCTGCCAGATACAGCATCAGCACCACCGCTGCCACAAAACCCACCATCGCAGCCAGCAGATGCGCTGCAGCCGTCAAACCCATCGCAGCGGTCAGCAGTAGGAACCGCGGCCGCCACTTCCGCTGCGGCCCCTGCATCGCATGGGCCATGCCAATCGCCGTATACACCAGCCCATACAACCCCCACATCGCCAGCACTTCATTGTTCGGCATCACCGCATACCGCACCACCGCCGGACAAAAGCAGTACAGCCCCAGCGAAAAGAACGCCCCCTCATTTCCAAACAATCGCCGCGAAACCCACCACAGCCCCGCACCCAGCCACAGCGCGAACATCACAAACGGCAGGTGCAGCAGATACTTCACACTGCCAATCTCATGCCGCGCCTCCCACGTTGACCCGTTCAGCGCGCCTTCCGCATACAGCCGATTCTCCGGCTTGCGCAGCTTGTCCCCAGCCAGCAACGCTAGCCGCTGCATCGTCAGCGGTAGCCCCGCCACCCGGTACGCAAACGTGCCGTCCCCATTCAGATTCCCGCAGGTCGTAAAGTACCCTGCCAGCGGTGACGGCCGCTCCCACATCTCCCGCCCGCACCGCGCAAACCTGTAGTCCTTCTGCGAGAGTTCCTGGTGTCCTACCACCCATAAACACTGCCCCAACAGGAACAGCAGCAACATCCCAGCCAACCGCTGCGGAACACCAATCTTTATCTTCGGAAACTTCATCCCTGCGCGACCCACCCTCACTCCATCACCAGACCTTGGCTCTTACTGTTTCTGTCAGTCTTATCGTATCGTGAAGAAATGCAGTCGCTCTCTTTTACTCCCGGTCGCGCCTTCCTCTCCTCCAACTCCACCACAGCCCCCTGGACCGTGGTCTTCGAGGACGAGGGCCTCGCTGGCTACTTCTACGCCTGCGACCGTTCCCAGCAAACGCACGACGAGAGCATCCTCGACGCAATGCTCATCTACAACGTCGCCGCCCTCGCCACGAGCGACCTTGAACTCGAGCGCCCCGAACCCCAGCGCATCGCCAGCGTCGAGTGGTCCCGCGACGGCCTACAGGCTGTCCTCTACCTCGACGGCACCCCTCAGGCACTCTTCGACTTCCAGGCCCGCTGCGGATACTGCCGCATGAACTTCCCCAACTTCCTCAACGATCAAGGCGACACCTGGCGCAAATCCTCCCACGCCTGGTCTGAAGAAGCCCTCCAGCGCTTCGAGTCCGCGCTCTACGCCTGACCGCCAGCCATACTTAAACCCTCTGGTTCGAACCCCGCCAGCAATCCTGTGACGTACGTCACAGCCAACCCGACAGCGTAGTGAAAGACTGCTTTCGACCGAAACTCTGGTGGACATGGTCCAGATGCCGTTCGACAGGAGATCTCCTATGTTGAAGACTTTGTTCGCTGTTGCCGCGCTGCTGCTCTTCGGACCCTCACCCCAGCAACCGGCTGCTAAACCCGCCGATGCGACGATCCCAGCGGAGGCTGCGCGTATGGTCAACCCCGTCACACCCACACCCGAGTCCCAGGCCCACGTCAAAAAAGTCTACGGATACGACTGCGCCATGTGCCACGGAGCCAACGGCGACGGCAAAGGTGATCTTGTCGCTGATATGAAGCTAAAACTAAAGGACTTAACCGATCCAGCCGCGCTCAAAGACATGACCGACGGAGAACTCTTCTACATCATCAAGAACGGCAAAGGCCAGATGCCGTCCGAAGGTGACCGCGCAAAACCCGAAGATCTCTGGAACATGGTCATCCTGGTGCGCTCGTTTGCCAGGAAAGGGCCTACAGCGGCAACTCCATAAACACATCCCCGCGCGCATAGGGTGACACCGCCGGCGGCGCAAGATGCCGAAACCCCAACGCCTCATACAGATGGATAGCGTTCGGCAGCTTACTGCTCGTCACCAGCGTCAACAACTTCGCGTCCAGCGCCCGCGCCTGGTCAACCGTATATGTCAGCAACTGCCGCCCAATCCCCCGTCCGCGAATCTCCTCGGACACCGCCATCTTCCCCACCTCAAACACCCCGTCCCGCTCTCGAATCAGCGCGCAGCATCCTACTGCAACCCCATCCGCGAACGCCATAAAGATCTGCCCACCCGGGCCAATCACGTAGCGCGTCGGATCTCCCAGCACCTCGTGATCGTGCTCCTCCATACAGAAATACTTCGTGATCCAGGCCTCATTCAGCTCACGGAACGCCACCGCATCCTCAGGCCGAAACCCCCGAATCTCAACCGTCACTCCAACCGCCCTACTCGATTGCGAGTCAGCCACGATCGCCTCCGCCTTTCGGCCCACCTACTTAAGAAACAGCTCTTCCACGTCAAGCCAGTCATTCACCCGCCGGTAACCCGTCACATTCACGTTATGCGGCGAGCTAAACAAGATCCCTTCCCCTTGAAACCGCCGCAACTGCCGGGGATTGTCATCAATCAGATACTCCGCCCGCAAGATCCCCTTATCCCCGCAATACACAATGTGCGACGCCGGAATAAACGGGAAGTACTTCCCCAGCCACCGGTACTTCGCCGCAAACGAGGTAGGAACCTCCATCGCAGCCGTCGCGATAAACACCTCATACTTCTTCTGCAGCGCCTCCATCACGCGCTGCGACTCCGGCATCACATCCAGCACATCGAAAAAATCATCCGAACGCAGATACTCTTCCAGCGCCGGATGGCGGTCCACCGACACCACATCCCACAGCCACTTCCCATGCAGATCGTCTTTCGTAATCTGCTCATCATGGTCCCGGTTGTACCGCAACAGGTGCTCTGCCACCGCATCCGCCATCACCTCGTCCATATCCACACAAACCCGTTTAAGACCCACGACACGCTCACCATTTCCTTACAACGATCGAATAATCGAAGCCGCAATGCTCTCTACCGGTACCGTCTTCCGCTGCGGTGCGTCACGCGCCGGATCGTAATACAGCAGTCGTGCACAACTATCGCACGTCATCATTTCACTCTCGTTGCTGCGGTCCCGCAGATCGTTCCAGCGCTGTGGCCGCAGCATCATCTGGCATGCCGAGCACTTCTGATTCACCGCCTCCGACACCGCCGTACCCTTAGCCTTCGCGATGCGGTCATAGCGTGACAGCGCATCTTCGCCGATCTCTGCCCGCTCCGCCGCACGCTTCGCCTCCACTGCCGCCAGCGCCGTCTGGTCCAGTGCAATCGTCTCCGCTGCCCGCACTCGTTCGCGCTCCAGAGTCTTCTCCGCAGACTCCACCGCCTCGTCCGCCAGCTTCTTCTGAGCCTCCAGAGCTTCCGTTCGCTCCATGCTCTCCAGCTCCGCGTCCTCCACCTTGCTGATCTCGCCCTGCGCGAACGCAATCTCATGCTCAAACGCCGTCACCTGCACCGTCGTCGTCGCCATATCCATCTGTTTGCGCACCTTGGCGATCTTCGCCTGGTAGTCCTTCACGTCCAGTTCCTGCTTGCGCCGCAGCAACTCTTCCTTCGCCATCAGGTCGATTATCACTGCCCGCTGTCCCTGTACCGCCTTCAACTTCGTCTCCAGTCCGGAGACCATCTTCGGCAGCGCCACCATCTCATCCCGCAGACGCTTCGCCTCAACATCGTGGAGCTGCAGTGCCATTAATTTCTCAAGGTCCGGATGCATTCTTCGCCCTCCTCATACCATCTATCGTCTCCACCATAGTACGTCCGACGCTCCCACCTCCGCATTCCCCACCCACCGTGGATTCCCCACAACAGAATGAACGATAATAGGAATGCGTGTGTGACGTGAGCCCCATTGGGCCCGTTCCCGCCGGCACGACCTGCCTCCCTTGCCCAACGGCATTTTTATTCCTGCACAAATCCCAGGATTGGAGTATTCCCCCATGCGACTTTGGAATGACTATGAAGGAAAGACGATCGCAGGTCTCTTTCCCGTTGAAAAACTGATCCGCCCAGAAGGTCGCAGCGCCTTCTTCACCACCTCCAACGGCTCCGGAAAGCCCGCCGTCCTCCGCCTCATCGAGTCCATCAACGACGAGTCCGAGATCCTCGACCGCTGGAACACCGTCGCCGATCTCAAGCAAATCCACCTCATCACCTTCAAAAAGTTCGGCCAAACCGTCCTCGATGGCACCCCCCTCATCTATGCAGTAATGGAGCCCACCCTCGCCGACCTCGCCGAAATCCTCCGCGAGCGCCCCCTCAGCCTCGACGAAACCCGCCAGATCGCCACCAGCCTCACAGACGCCCTCCAGGCCCTACACGCCTCCCGCCTCATCCACGAGCACATCGAGCCAGCCAACGTCCTCGCCACCAGCGAACACGTCAAGCTCCGCAGCGACTGCGTCCGCGAAGCCCCCCAGGATCCCGCCGCAGCCGAGGCCCTCCGCGCCCGCGACGTCCATGACCTCGCCATGGTCCTCCTCCTCGCCCTCACCCAATCCAGAACCCTCGTCCCCAACGGCCACACCCTCCTGCCAAAACCCTTCGACCAGATCATACCCAACGGCATCAGCGGCGCCTGGAGCCTCGATCAAATCTCCGCCGCCCTCACCCCGCCAGCCGCCGTACCCATCCCGCAATCCCCTGCCGCCGCCAGCGATCCAGCCAAACCGCAGTACGTCGCCGCCACGAAAAAGTCACAAGCCAAAGCCGCAAACCCTGCCCAGGCCACTCTCCCCCTCACCGACCACTCTCCGGAAGCCGTAGCCGCCAGCCTTCCACCCGCAGCCACCTTGCCCGCGCCCATCACGGCGCCACGCCCCGTCAGCGCAGCCATTGATCGCGTCAAGCTCTCTCTCCAGACCGACCCAAAACGGAAGCGCCTGTGGCTCGCCTCCGCTGCCGCGGCCGTCGTACTCCTCGCCACCCTCGCTTGGCACTCCCACTCCACCCCCGAGCACCCCATCACACCCATTAGCGAGATGGCATCAGCGCCAGCCCCCTCATCCCTCGCCAAACCCGCTGCCGGCTCCTCTTCCAAGGCCGCCAAGGCCAGCGCACCCGCCAAGCAGAAGAACACTCCCAATGCCCAGCCCACCGATCAGACCCTCACCACCGCCGACGGCCATCCCCAGTGGCGCGTTGTAGCTTTCACTTACAACCATGAAGACCAAGCCTGGCAGAAAGCCGCAGTGATCGGCCGCGACCACACCTTCCTACGGCCTGAAGTCTTCACCCCCACCGGCCACGCACCCTACCTCGTCACCGTTGGCGGAGCCATGACACGCGAACAGGCCTTCGCCTTCAAAGAAAAAGCCCGCAACGCCGGACTCCCCCACGACATCTACGCCCAGAACTACTCCGGCAAAACCCGCTAAGCTCCCGCGCCATTCAACTCAGCCCGGAGTTGCTGATTCTTCATCAGCAACTCCGCCACCAGCCGAGTCAGCCGCACGTTCTCAACTTCCAGCGTAAGGTATCGGTGATCCTCACCCACCGGCACCTCCTCACCCGCACCACCCATGGCAGCCGAACCAAACGCTCCCGCAATCATCGCTTTAGCCTCTTCCTTTCACCAACACCATCCCACAACCCCTCAAACCTGCGGCTCAACCGGCGGACGGCACCAACCCCCACGCCCCCGCATCCCTGCGCGAAACTTCTCCCGCTCTTCTTCGCTCATAGAGGCCCAGCGCTCCATCATCTGTTCCTTCCAGCGCCCACGCCCACCGCAGCCATGCCGATGGAACCCGCCAAACAAAATCTTGCTCAGCAAAAACAGCCCCAGCCCCTGCCAATAAGTAATCAGAGGACCGCCAAAGATCTGCGGCACCAGAACATTCCACAGCTCCTTCACCACAAAACCAATGGCAGCGCTGCCAACCACCACCCACAATCCAATCGTCAATCCCTTCAACATCCAGTGCTTCTTCATCGCTCTCTCCTTAGTGCTTCAAAAAATCCTCATAGATCGCCCGCAGCCTCCGCCGCAGATGCAATACCGCATACCTCTTCCGCGAGAGCAGCGTATTCACACTCACACCACTCACTTCCGCAAGCTCCTTGAAGCTCTGCCCCATCAACTCATGCGCGATAAACACCTCGCGCTGATCTGCTGGCAACTCATCCAGCGCATCTTCGACTGCATCCAGCAACACACTTCGGGCATACGCCTCCTCTGGTCCGGCATCCCCGGAAGGCAACAGATCCTCCAGCAGCAACTCGTCGCCATTCTCAGCGACCAAAATCGCATCGCTCAATAACTCAGGCTTCTTCTTCCTGAAAAGATCGGTAATCCGATTGCGCGCTACCCGAAACAGCCACGCACTCACCTGTTCCACCGGCTGCATCAAGCGATACGCAGAAATCAGCTCGTAAAACACCTCTTGCAGAATGTCCTCGGCGTCGCCGCTGTCCGAAACTCGATTGCGAATGAAGCTCCGCAGTCTCGATTCGTCCTTCTCCATCGCATCCGAGATGAACTGGTCCTGCTCGATCGTTGTCCAATCCATATGCAGCGCTTCTTTCATTCCGGCAGCAGTCCATCCAGGTCATCTATGGGTGTAGACGGACGAGCCTCGCAGATATTGTATGAATCTCTAAGACACTCTTCCCAAAGCACAAATCTCAGCGACACACCTCAGCAACAATTCCTTGAATCCCACCCCCGGCCCATAGAATCAAACTAGACTCATGGCCTCAGCGACCCTATCAATGGATGCCCCTGCCGCACCCGCACCTTGGCGCCCGCGTGCCAACCCCTGGGCCATCGCTCTCACCGTCACCCTCGCCACCTTCATGGAGGTCCTCGACTCCTCCATCGCCAACGTAGCACTGCCCCACATCGCTGGCTCGCTCGGCGCATCCCAGGACGAAGCCACCTGGGTCCTCACCAGCTATCTCGTCGCTAACGCCGTCATCCTTCCGGCCTCCGCCTACCTCACTACGTTCATTGGCCGCAAGAAGTTCTACATGATCTGCGTCGTCCTCTTCGGCATCAGTTCCATGCTCTGCGGACTAGCCCCCTCGCTCCCCATCCTCATCTTCTGCCGCATCCTGCAAGGCGCAGGAGGCGGTGGCCTCGCCCCATCCGAGCAAGCCATCCTCGCCGACACCTTCACCCCCAAACAGCGCGGCCAGGCCTTCGCCCTCTACGGACTAGCCGTCGTCTGCGCCCCCGCCATCGGCCCCTCCCTCGGCGGCTGGATCACAGATAACTACGACTGGCGCTGGATCTTCTTCATCAACGTTCCCATCGCGCTGCTCTCCCTCTTCCTCACCAACCGCCTCGTCGAAGACCCACCTCACATCGTCAAAGAAGTAAAAGCCGCCAAGAAATACGGCCTCAAGCTCGACTTCTTCGGCTTCGGACTCCTCGCCAGCGGCTTCGGCTCCCTCGAATTCATCCTCGACAAGGGCCAGGAAGACGACTGGTTCGGCTCCGGCGTCATAGTCTTCTTCACCGCGCTCTGCATCATCTCCCTCGTCGTCCTCATCGTGTGGGAGCTTTACCAGCTCAAAATCAAGAACCGCCCCATCCTCAATCTCACCCTCTTCAAGCGCAAAACCTTCGCCATCCCCTTCCTGCTGATGTTCGTCCTCGGCTTCGCCCTCTACGGCACCACCGTCCTCATCCCCCAGATGGTTCAAACCCTGCTAGGCTACACCGCCGAACTCGCCGGCTTCGTCATCTCCCCAGGAGGCATCATGATCATGCTCATGATGCCCGTCGTCGGCTTCCTCATCGGCAAAGTCGATCCTCGCGCCCTCATCTGCTATGGCTTCTTTATCCTTGCCGTCTCCATGGCCATGATGCACACCTTCTCCCTCACCTCCAGCTTCAAATACATCATGTGGGTGCGCGTCTTCCAGGCCTCTGGCCTCGCCTTCCTCTTCATCCCCATCAATACCATCAGCTACAACGGCGTCCCCCAGTCTCAGAACAACGACGTCGCCGGCCTCACCAACCTCGCCCGTAACATCGGCGGCTCGGTCGGTACTGCCTTCGTCGCCACCATGCTCTCCCGCGGCCAGCAGCGCCACGAAGCCTACATGGTCCGAAACCTCACCCCGGGCACCCCAGCCTTCGAGAACCAGATCAAAGCCCTCAAAGGCATGTTCGGCGGCTCAGGCAACGGCACCGTCTTCGGCCCCGGAGTCCATACCGCTCAGGCCTTCATCTACAACCAACTCCACCGCCAGTCCGCCATGCTCGCCTACATGGACATCATCGCCATCTTCTTCGTCTTCTGCCTCAGCATGATCCCCCTCGTCCTCCTCATCGGAAAGATCAAACCGGCCGCCGACGTCCCCATGCACTAGCCATAAAGCCTAACTTCGACGTTGTAATCCTCTTACTTTGAAGGTGAATGCTAAACTCCTGTGCTGGAGAGCAGAATGCTAAAGACGAGTCGTGTCGCCGGTAATCTTTGCATCGAAATCCATCCCCGCAAGAGCTGGCGAATTGTCTTCAATTTGTTACTTGTTGGGTTTTGGGGTGCGTGCTTTTTCGGCTCACTCGCGGGATTCGAAAACCGTGCGAATATAAACCGCTCGACGGTGCAAGGTGCGGGGATGGTCGCTCTTACGTTGGCGGTCTTTCTCTGGATGCTGTTTACTACGTTGAAGGACTTGTTGTACTTCGAACTCGTCACTATCGCGCCGGACGTCCTTCGAATTCAAGGATCTCTCTTGTCCTTCGGCCTTACAAATCGCAGTTTTGATAACTCATCTATCTCAGAACTCAGATACGAAGAATGGTCAGGCGGACGCAGCGGACCTCAAAACGGCATCCGGTTCCTTTGCAATGACCAGACAGTGACGTTTGCCCGTCAAGCTGACTCTCAGGACTCGTGGGACCTCATCGATCGCGCCCGCGAAGTCTATCCTTTTGCGATCCCCGCACCTACCCAGTCTCCCGCCGTTACCTCCTGGTAAAAACGGTTGAATGCCTCGGCGACGTCCCCATGCACTAGCCATAAAGCCTCCTTCTGTTGCCTAATGGTGCCGTGACGAAAGGACGCTCCATGGGATCCTCAGAAATGCAGCGCAGAAAAATGGACCGCAGAGAATTTATCGGCCTCGCTTCCGGAGCCATCCTCACCAGCACCCTGCCCGCAGCCGCCGCCCCCCCGCCCCTCAAACCCATGGACGTCGGCCTCCTCATCGCTCCCTTCAGCGCGCCAGAAGAACACTTCCGCCGCGTGCAACAGATGGGCTTCTCCAACTGCTTCCTCTCGCTTGACGGCTACCTCGGCGGCGGCTTCACCCCAGCCGTAGCCTCCCAGTTCCGCGACCTCCTCGCCAAATACAACCTCACCGCCACCACCGTCGAAGTCGTCGGTCCCAAGCCCCTCATCTGGGACTTCACCCACGGCCCCTCCACCATAGGCCTCGTCCCGCCCGAAACCCGTGCCGCTCGCATCGACGCCCTCCGTCAGGTCTCCGACTTCGCGAAACAAATCGGCGTCCCTCAAGTCCAGACCCACTGCGGCTTCATGCCCGAAGACCCCGCCGATCCCAAGTACCCCGGCACCGTAGAAGCTATCCGCACCGTCGCCCAGCACTGCCACGACAACGGCCAATACTTCCTCATGGAGACCGGTCAGGAGACCCCCACCACCATGTCCCGCATGCTCCGCGACGTCGCCATGCCCAACCTCGCCGTCGGCCTCGACACCGCGAACCTCATCCTCTACGGCAAAGCCAACCCAGTCGATGCGGTCGACATCCTCGGCCCCCACATCCGCAGCATCCACGCCAAAGACGGCCGCTGGCCCACCAACCCCAGCGAACTCGGCGAAGAAGTCCTCATCGGCCAGGGCCTCGTAGACTTCCGCCAGGTCTTCTCCAAACTTCATCGCCTCGGCTACACTGGCGCCGTCACCATCGAGCGCGAAACCTCAGGCCCCCAGCAAATCGAGGACGTCCGGCAGGAAAAGATCTACCTCGAAAAGATTCTTCGCGACGTGCTTGCATAACCTCGCAACACCGCCGAAGCTGCCCCAGCAATCACCAGAAATCGAGGACCAATGAACCGTAGGAAATTTATCCAGTCCGCCTCCGCAACCGCCTCCGGACTCCTCTTCGTCAAGCCCAGCACCGCCTTCGGATATCAGGCAAACTCCGCCGTCCGCCTCGGACTGCTCGGCTGCGGCAACCGCGGCACCTCCGTCGCTACTTCGTTCTCCCACAGCACCTCTGCACAGGTCGTAGCCATCGCAGACCTCTTCCCCGACAACCTCGCCGTCGGCCAAGCTCACTTCAACCAGCTCAACGCCTCCCTCGGTCGCCAGCCCATCGACAGCAAGCTCCTCTTCCACGGCCCCCACGCCTTCGAGCAGCTCGCCGCCTCGCCCGACGTCGATCTCATCCAGATCTCCACCCCCCCCTTCTTCCACGTCCAGCACCTGCAAACCGCCGTCGCCTCCGGCAAACACGTCTACTGCGAGAAGCCCGTCGGCGTCGACATCGCCCAGGCCCGCCACGCGCTCGAGATTGCGAAACTCGTCAAGCCCACCCAGAGCGTCGACGTCGGCTTCCAGTGCCGCAACGCTCCGCCCATCGCCGCCATCGCAGCAAAGATCAAGGCCGGAGCCCTCGGCAAAATCGCCTCCGTCTCAGGCAACTACAACGCCCCCGCATCCCTCGAAAAAAACCGCCCCGGCGCTGGCCCTGACGAGTACCGCCTCCGCAACTGGCTCTGGGACCGCGCCATCTCCGGCGACATTCTCGTCGAACAGAACATCCACATCATCGACCTCTGCAACTGGCTCCTCGGCTCCCACCCCCTCAAAGCCATCGCCACCGGAGGCCGCAACATTCTCACCCACGCCGGCGACTGCTGGGACCACTACGAGGTCGACTTCACCTACCCCAACGACGTCCACCTCTCCTTCTCTTCCACCCAGTTCGGCGCCTACGGTCTCTTCGACGCCGGCCTCAAATTCTTCGGCGCCACCGGCTACGCAACCGTCCCCTACTCCGGCCCCGTCCAGATCACCGGCGACAACGCCTGGGCCTGGGACGCCTCCACCAACACCCCAGCCGGATCAGGAAAGTTCGCCGCCAACGGCGCCTTCTCCGACAACCTCGCCTTCGCAGACCGCGACAAAGAGCGCACCTTCATCGACAGCATCACCTCCAACCAGCCCCACAATCAGATCGCCGCCGGTGTCGAAACCGCCCTCAGTTGCATGCTCGGCCGCATGGCCGGACTCCAGCACCGCGAAGTCACCTGGGAAGACCTCCTCGCCCACGGCGAAACCTACCAGCTAGGCCTCAACCTCAACCAATTCGCCTGAAGCGAACATCCAGCATCATCTATCGATGAACCAGAACTGCCATAAGGCCGGCCATGATCAGATGTTGTCTTATCTTGCTTGGAATTGGTGTCGCAGGCTTTGTGCTGGCGCAAAATGCACCAACGGCCGGAAGTTATTTGCCCCACGGAGTCCTCACTCACCAAGGCGGCAAGCTTGTGCTCCAGGTGAGCAGCCCCAGACCAATTGAGCAGGGCTTGTCCCAACTTCGTCGAGAATACGGCATAGTTCTTGACTATGAAGAAGGAGCAAGCAACGACCCAGCGCGTGTAAGTGGCACTGGGAATCAAAGAAGATGGAGAGGCGGCAGCTATACGATCAGAATTAATGAGCCCAGCTCACCAGGATTCGCCGCTTCACAACAAATGATCGCCGAAGCACTAGCGCAATTCAGCGCTGGCGGCGCGCAACAATTCACTGCAATCACCGGCACGAACGACAGAATCACAGTATCGCCATCCAACGCATCGGAACGAATATTGGATACACCGATTGTTCTCCCAATCTCAATGAGAACCGTGGACCAAACCATTGAAGCAATCCTCGTTGCCGTTTCGCAGAAGATCGGCAAGCCATTTGAAAGAGGTGGCATCATGGACAATGGAACGGCTACTACCTATGTCACCATCGGCAACCCGACACCTATCGCCGCACGACTTCTCTTAGCTCAGGCGCTGGACTCAACCTCATACCGCCGATTCTGGATTCAGACATGGGAGCCTAGTGACGGCAGCTATTACATTGGAATCCAACCAGTTGTTAAGACCGAAATAACCCCGAGCGGAGCAGTACGCGAGGTTCCCATTCACTAGGAAGGGGCACACACCCTCTTTGCCTCCAGCGAGAACTCCTCCCACTGCCGCTCTCACCGCCCCGGCACCGTCTCCCCATACTCTGCCCACCCACCTCAAAGTTCCCAACAATCACCACCTTCGGACGAATCACTTGCGCCAAACCCGCAGGCACCAGCATCGCCGCGCCACAAAACAGCGCCGCAATCCAACCCAACATCAACCCAGATCTCTCTCGCATGGCCACAGCCTAACATCCACGCCCGCGAGGCTCCAGCTACTTCGTACCTCCCAACATCGGCTTGTCCACTCCCCGCAAGCTCCTGCCGCTCTTGCCCTCCAGGTCAAACACCACCACCTCATTCTTTCCCTTCACCAGCCACGGCCCCGGAGCGTACAGCGCCTTCTGCGGCCCCACATTCCATATCCGCCCCAGCGCCTTCCCATTCAGCCAAAGCTGCCCCTTCACAAACTCACTCGTATCCAGAAACGTATCGCCCACCGCCGCCACATCCAGCTTCGCCCGATAGAAACACGGCCCATCGCACGCCTTCACGCTGTACTGCAGCTTCTCCGGAGCCTCCATCGGCAGCCGATAAATCTCCCACCCCGTCAGCTCCTTCCCCGCCAGCGTCACCCGCTTCGTAATTCCCGCGCGCTCCCCGCCAATCGACAATCCAAAGTTCACCCGCGAAGTATTCTCCACCAGAATGTCCAGCCGGGCTCCAGCCTTCACTCCCGTCAGTTTCACTCGGTCCTGCTTCAACCGCCGATCCACCGTCCCCACCTGCTTCCCATCCACATAAACCACCGCATAGCTATGCAACTGGTCCAGCACTAACTCGCCATCACCAACATTTTGTAACTTGCTCCGATACAAAATATATCCATAAGCCTGCCCCACATCCTCCATGCTCAAAACCTGCTCCGACTTCACCGGCTCCGGCAGATTGCTCCACAACGAAGCCCCCTCCACCAACCGCACCACAGGCACGCTCACCGCCGCAGCCACCTTCGGCACCGCTGGCGGAGTCACTCCTGTAGCCTTCGCAATCAAATCCCGAAACACAAAGTACTTCGCCGTCGGCCGACCACTCTCATCCAGCACCGAGTCGTAGTCATAGCTCGTCACATCCGGCTCATAGCTGCCCTTGCCGTCGCTGTTCGCCCCATTCATCCACCCAAAGCTAGTCCCGCCATGGAACATGTAAATGCTCACCGAGTAGCCCTGCCCCAGCATCCACTCCAGGTTCGCCTCCTGCGCCCCGGCATTCGTATGCGCATGCTCCCCGCCCCAGTGATCAAACCAACCCGCCCAGTACTCGCTATTGATAAACGGCCCATTCGGACGGAACTTCTTCAGCGTCGCAAAAGCCTTCTGCGCATCGCCCTCATGCTCCCCACCAAAGTTGATCCCCACCGGCAACTCTGGCAACGACCCATCCGGCACCTGCTCCGGCCCATCCGCCGTATACAGCTGCGACTTCGTAAACCCTGCCGCCACCAGCCCCTGGTGGACCTCCTTCATGTACGCATGGTCCTTCCCATACGAACCGTACTCGTTCTCCACCTGCGTCAAAATAATCGGCCCGCCATTCCCAATCTGCAGCGGCGCCAACTCCTCCCCCAGCCGCTTGAACCACGTCGTTACCGGCCCCATAAACTTCGGATCGCTGCTCCGCACCACCATCCCATGGTCCTTCAGCAGCCACGCCGGATACCCACCCCACTCCCACTCCGCGCACACATACGGCCCCGGCCGCAGAATCACATACAGCCCCTCCTCCTGCGCCTCCCGCACAAACTCCGCCACATCGTTGTTCCCAGAAAAGTCATACACTCCCGGCTGCGGCTCATGCGCGTTCCAGAACACGTACGTCGTAATCGTATTCAGCCCCATCGCCTTCGCCATCCGCAGCCGCTCACGCCAGTAAGCACGCGGAATCCGCGGATAGTGCATCTCCCCCGAGATCACCCGGAACGGCTTGCCATCCAGCACAAACTGCCCGCCCTCCACGCCAAAACGGTGCGGCGTCCGGCCCTGTGCAACCGCGCCTGTGGCCAACGAACCAAAACCCACCAAGCAACAAACCATCATCGTCAATGCGAAATATCTGGAACGCAAACGTCACCTCAGTGCTCAGAAATAGTCCTGCCAAACAACCCTGCAAGATCAACCAGCCAGCCCCGCACTGCCAGCCCACAAGCCACCGCTATTCTACCCATCTATAACCCGGCATCCGCCCCGTTGCAATATTTACGGCTCTTTGTATTGACATCTGCCTCGCCAAAGCGCAAGCTTGCCCGCACTGGTTAGGAATCAGGTATCGACAACGGGTTCTTCCAAAACCGTCGAGACCCCTATGCCCTTTCCGTCTCATCGACTTATCTCTATCGGGCCCCTGAAAGGAGAAAAGCATGAAGTATCTCGCCACTTCTATCCTCGCAATTGCAGCCATCGGTGTCAGCCTCGGTGTCATGCAGCACAAAGCACACGCCGACAACGATTCAAGCCAGGAGGCTCTCGAGCGAAACCGCATCGAAGAAGGCTTCCGAATTGCGCCCGTCTACCTCAACTACGACCACAAAGATCGCAATCTGGTTGGTCTCGGTAGCTACCTCGTAAACGCTGTCGGCGGCTGCAACGACTGCCACACCAACCCCTCCTATCTACCCGGAGGCGATCCCTTCAGGGGGCAGACCAAGATCGTCAACTCCCAGCACTACCTTGCTGGTGGCCAGGCATTCGGTCCCTTCATTTCACGCAACCTCACTCCGGAGAACGGTCTTCCTGAAGGCCACACCCTGGCCGAATTCAAGAACATCCTCCGCACCGGTATCGACTACGATCACCTCCACCCGCAGATCAGCCCACTCCTGCAAGTGATGCCCTGGCCCACCTACCAGAGCATGACCGACCACGATATCGAGGCCATCTACGCCTACCTCAGCTCCATTCCACCCGCAACACCCGGCCCCTAGCCTCACCACTACCCGCCTCAAGACATATGCGGCTGAAGATCTCTGCCCTCCAGCAGAGAGCTTCAGCCGCTCTCTTCCTCACCATTGGTGGAGTTCCCCTCCACCATCTGCTGTTCCTCGGCACCTCAACCGATCGATCTAGCTTCAGGAGACATCCGCGCATGAAGTTCTCACTTATCCCTCGATCTGCCGCACTTCCTCTCACTCTCTGTCTTCTCTTCGCCGCGCCACTCACCTCGTTCGCACAGATGGACGGCCCACCCGCAGTCCTCGTCAGCCAGCGCGAATTCCTCAAGCCCGGCAAGGCTGGCAGCCTCCACGAGAGGACCGAAAGCGCCTTCGTAAAGGCCATGACTGAAGCCAAGTCGACCTCTCACTACTTCGGTATGGACTCCATGTCAGGCCCTTCCCGCGCCCTCTACTTCTCCCCATACCCCTCCGTCGCAGCATGGGAGCAGGACAACAAGACCGTCCAGAAGAACGTCGCGCTCTCCGCCGCGCTCGACCGCGCCGTCATCGCTGACGGCGAACTCCTCACCTCGTATGACCAGACTGTCTTCGCCCACCGGGAAGACCTCAGCTTTAACGAGGGGAACCTCATCGGAAAACGCTACTTCGAAATCGGCCGATGGGAGATCAAGCCAGGCCACGGAAAAGAGTTTGAAGAACTCGTCAAGCTCTACATGGACGGCACGAAAAAAGCCGGCATCGCCACCAACTGGGCAACCTACGAGATCGTCTACGGCGTCGCCGAAGGAGATGTCTTCATAGCCATCACCACCCTCAAGACGCTCGCAGAAGCTGACGCAGAACTCGCCAGCAACAAACAATTCGCAGACGCAATCGGCGAAGATGGCATGAAGAGGATCCGCGAACTCACCCGCTCCGCGGTCAAAACCCAGCAGACCAACCTCTACGCAATAAACCCCAAGATGAGCTTCCCGCCAGAAGAGTGGATCAAGGCCGAGCCCGAATTCTGGAAGCCCAAAGCCCCCGCTGCACCGAAGCTTGCTGCAGCAAAACCAGCCGCCGCACCCGCAGCAAAACTAGCCAACTAACCCCACCGCACGAAAGCAGGGAACAGGCACCTACCTGTTCCCTGTCTCATTCCCCTACACCGGCTTAGGATTCCGCTCCCCAAACTGCCGCTGATGCCAGTACGGATACGCCAGCGGAACCTCGCTCGCCGCATCCAGCTTCGCAATCTGCTCCGCCGACAGCTTCCAGCCCACCGCACCAAGGTTCGACTTCAGCTGCTCCTCATTCCGCGCCCCAACAATCAGCGTAGAGATCGTAGGCCGCTGCAGCAGCCAGTTCAGCGCAATCTGCGGAACCGTCTTCCCCGTCTCCGCCGCCACCTCATCCAGCGCATCGACCACTTTGTACAGATACTCCTCATCAGGCTTCGGCCCACCCTCCACTACCACCTTTGAGTTCAACCGGCTGTCCTTCGGCAGCGGCTGCCCCCGCCGAATCTTTCCCGTCAACCGCCCCCAACCCAGCGGAGACCAAACCAGCGCCCCAACCCCCTCGTCCAGCGCCAGAGGCATCAACTCCCACTCATAGTCCCGCCCAATCAGCGAGTAGTACACCTGGTGCCCCACATACCGAGCCCATCCATACCGCTCACTCACACTCAGCGACTTCATCAGATGCCAGCCTGAAAAATTCGAGCACGCGATATACCGCACCTTCCCCTCGCGCACAAACTTGTCCAGAGTATTCAGTGTCTCCTCCACCGGAGTCGTCGCATCGAACCCGTGCAGGTGATACACATCCACATAGTCCGTCCCCAGCCGCTTCAAACTCCCCTCCAGCGACTGGATCAGGTGATACCGGCTCGACCCAACATTATTCGGCCCCGGCCCAAACCGGAACGTGCACTTCGTCGAGATCAGCACATCCTCCCGCTTATACTTCGCCAAAGCCTTCCCCAGCGCCACCTCGCTCCCACCCGTCGAATACACATCCGCCGTATCGAAGAAGTTCAACCCGGCATCCATGCAGATCCCCACTACCCGGTCTGCCTCCGCCTCCGACGTCTTCGCCCACGCCTCAAAAAACTCCCCGCTAGTCCCCAGCGTCCCCGCACCAAAGCAAAGCTCCGGCACCTTCAATCCCGACCTACCCAGCTGTCTATATTCCATGCCTCATAGAATGCACCACAAACCCCTACCACTTCCACTCACCCCTTCAACAACCCAGCAAGTGTCATCCTGAGCGAAGCTACTCGCGCACTTTGCGAGTAGCGGAGTCGAAGGACCTGCATTTGCCCTTGCTCGTCCCGAGCGCAGCGAAGGACCCCCGTATTTCGCCTTTGCCGTCGCCCATTGCACTGCCCACCCTCTTCCCCACCCCCAACCCACCGTCGTATCATGGTTAAGCCATGCCGTTCCCCATCAGAACCTGCGTCATCTGCAAAGAAGAGTTCGAACTCAAGCCCGACAAGCCCGGCTTCGCCAACCGCTGCCTCGACTGCAGCACCAACGACGAAACCGTAGACCCCATCACCAAACGCCACATGGACCCCGAAGATCTCAAGTCCTCCAAAGAGGCCAACGAAGCCCGCCGCGCAGCAATGCGCAACCTCCTTTACCGAAAAGACAGCTAACCAGCCCGCCAACCGCAGCGGATCGATCACGCAACCCGCAGCCAATCCTTCCTCCCATGCAGGACAACTTGGGTTGGCACTCACTCAAAAGCCCGTTTTGCCGCAAATATGTTCCCTCGGTACTCAAACTTACAGATCGTGAGAGGATTTCTATATGAGTGATTTCATCCCCAAAGCAGGCGCAGTAAAGATAGGCGGACTCGGTCGCGCAGCCCAGAAGCTCCAGTCGGCACGCGAAAAGGCGGCCCGGGTCAAGAGTGGCGCAAAACCACTACCCGGAGCGTCCGCGTCATCCTTCAAGGCGAAAGATTCGTTTGCCAGCACCAAGAAAACGACCTTCCAGCGCAAGGCTGTCTAGCCAACTCCCCACAAACCTAGGAAGTTGCCAGTAACCCCGTCTCCCGCGAACCAAGCGGCTACGCGATCGCTACGCCACAACGGACCGTCGCAGCTTCAAGTTAGCTCGCCACGTCGCAGTCTGAACCATGTGACAGCAGCTTCTCACCCGCCAGCGAGAATCCGGAACATCCGGCTGCTCTCGATGCGACGTACTCCCGAAGAGTCCGTCGTAGCAAACTCCGCTCCAGCACCCGCCACCCACCAGTTATCCTTAGCCCAAATGCAGCCCTCCCTGAACTTCCCCGACCAGCCCGACCTCACCCCCGAGATCCCGCCCACATGGTGCGAGGGCAGCGAAGTCTTCCACACCTCAGAGAAATGCACCCGTCTCAAAGCCATCCCGCGCAACAAGCGCATCCGCTACTCCACCGGCAAACCCGCACCCGGCCTACGCCTCTGCTTCAACTGCGAAGACATCATCCGCACCAAACGCGCCGGCTAACCAAACTTCCCTTGCACCCTCTACCCCGCCTCCTCTATCCTTGCCGCCGAAAAGAAACCGCTTACATTCACACCCGCAAATCCCCGAGAAAGAGCCCATCCATGAAGTCAGTCCTCGCCGCACACCTCGACGCCGTCATCGACGGCAAAAAATACGCGCTCGAAGGCGACGCCCTCTTCGCCACCCGCAACACCTGGGGCCTCATCGCCTGCGGCAACTACAAAGCCCGCCTCACCGCAGACCTCCACCGCGCAGACTACGTCTCCCACCAAACCTACGAAATCCTCTTCCCCGACAATCACACCGTCAAATTCGACGTCACCGGCCAGCTGGAATAGCCCCACCCGCCAGCAAAACACGTCATACCTCCCTTGAACCCCCGAAACAGGCATTCAGAACCCTCTCGGCAAGGAGTAACATCTAATAAGCATGAACGCAGCCGCAATCCCGGTGAACACCCCCGTCGTGAGCCTCCAGCGCCACGACTTTGCCTAGCTGCGCCAATACAGCTGCTCCCAACCCCGCCCCACCCAAATTTCAGATCAATTCCCTGCCCAGCAGGAGGAGAAGCCCCATGTTTGACCGCCTCGACCAACTCGAAGCCCGCTACGAAGACCTCGGCCGCCAGATGTCCGACCCCACCCTCGTCAACGACCAGAAGAAGTTCCAGTCCGTCGCCAAGCAGCATCGCGACATGGAACCCACCGTCGAGAAATTCCGCGAGTACCGCAACATCAAGAACGCCATCGCCGAAGCCAAAGCCATGCTCGCCGACTCCGACCCCGAAATCAAAGAGATGGCTCAAGCCGAACTCGACTCCCTCGAGCCACGCCTCGAGCCCATCGAAGAACAGCTCAAAGTCCTCCTCCTCCCCAAGGACCCCAACGACGAAAAGAACGTCATCCTCGAGCTCCGTGCCGGCACCGGCGGCGACGAGGCCGCCCTCTTCGTAGCCGAAGTCTTCCGCATGTATCTCCGCTTCGCCGAGCAGCACAAGTGGAAGGTCGAAGTCCTCTCCCAGACCGAGTCCGGCATCGGCAACGGCCTCAAAGACGTCACCGCCATCATCGAAGGCCAGGGCGTCTACTCCCAGCTCAAATACGAGTCCGGCGTCCACCGTGTCCAGCGCGTCCCCGCCACTGAAACCCAGGGTCGCGTCCACACCTCCGCCATCACCGTCGCCGTCCTCCCTGAGGTCGAAGAAGTCGACATTAAGATCGAACCCAAAGACCTCCGCATCGACACCTTCTGCTCTTCCGGCCCCGGCGGGCAGTCCGTCAACACCACCTACTCCGCCGTCCGCATCACCCACTTGCCCACCAACACGGTCGTCTCCTGCCAGGACGAAAAGTCCCAGATCAAGAACCGCGAAAAGGGAATGCGTGTCCTCCGCGCCCGCCTCTACGAGGTCGAAGCCGAGCGCGTCCACCAGATCCAGGCCAAGGAACGCAAAGCCCAGGTAGGCTCCGGCGACCGCAGCGAAAAAATCCGCACCTACAACTTCCCCCAGAACCGCCTCACCGACCACCGCATCGGCCTCACCAACCACCAACTCGCCATGGTCATGGAAGGCCAACTCCAACCCACCATCGACGCCCTAATCGCCCACTACACCGCCGAAAAGCTAAAAGCAGAAACAACAAACGCCTGACCATCGGTACCCGTCTACACCGCAGAAAAGCTAAAAGCCGAAACAACAAATGCCTGACCATCGGTACCCGTCTACACCGCCGAAAAGCTAAAAGCCGAAACCGAAACCGCTAACGCCTGATCCGCGCAGATATCGAACCACCCTCAAATTTGTCATCCTTCGCGTAGCGGAGGACCTGCTGTTGCTGTTGTTCTTGCCATTGCCCATTTCCGCCGTCATCCTGAGCGGTGCGAACCAGCCGTCTTTCTTGACATGGGTTAGATTCCTCAGTAGCCTCCAATATATGTTCAACACCCACCAGAGAACTTCTACACCATGTCGCTGCGCATGTACGCGCATAGGGGTGTCCTCTGGCATGGGGAGGCTAGGCAGAATCATCTAAAGCCGTAGTCTCAGGGAAATAAGTTTTTAGCCCACCGCCAGAAGTTGATCTGGTAGGTGGGTTTTTTACTTAAGCCTGCAAGATCACCGAAGGTCAGGACAGCGATACACAGTCACAGCGAAGACGCCGCATCGCGGCAGCCTTGCCACGGAGATCATCTGCATGAAACTGATTAGCAAGAGAACCGCACTCCTCCTCATCGCATCTTTCCTATTCGTCGATTCCTCGTTCGCCACCGACGGCTACTTTCTCACTGGTTACGGCGCCAAGCAACAAGGCCTGGGAGGAGCAGGCGTCGCACTACCACTGGACAGCCTTGCATCCGCGACCAACCCCGCAGGACTCGTTCGCGTCGGAAACCGTTTCGATCTCGGCCTCACCCTCTTTCGCCCCATCCGTTCCACCACCATTACCGGCAACCAGTTGCCCCCGGGATATCCCAACATCAACGGCACCTACAGCGCCAGCAGAGTTACAAACTTCTTCCTTCCTGATCTGGGCTACAACCACCTGCTCAGGCCCAACCTCGCCTTCGGAGTGGCCCTCTACGGCAACGGAGGCATGAACACCTCCTACGTCAATCCCATCCCCCTGCTCGGCAACACTCGCGGCGGTGTCGATCTCGATCAGGTGATTGTCTCTCCCACCATTGCCTACAAAGTAGACGCACACAACTCCTTTGGCCTCGGCGTAAACCTTGCATACCAACGCTTCGCCGCTGAGGGCATTCAGAACTTCGCCTCTCCCAACTACTCCGCCAACCCCACCGCCGTCACCAACACCGGACACTCCAACTCATACGGGGCCGGCGTACACATCGGCTGGCTCGGCGAACTCAGCCACGGCATCAACCTCGGCGCAACCTATCAAACCAAAACCTACGCCACTAAATTTTCCCGCTACAGCGGACTCTTTGCCGAGCAGGGTGGATTCGACATCCCGGCCAGCTTCTCCGGCGGCGTCGCCGTAAAGGTCCATCCCCGGGCAACCGTCCTCTTCGATACCCAGCGCATCCTCTACGGACAGGTAAAGTCGATCGCCAACTCCGGCTCAAACCAGGCCTTACTTGGCTCCAACGACGGCCCAGGCTTCGGATGGCACAATGTCACTGTGATTAAGACGGGCCTCGCCTTCACCGTAAACCCAGCCTTGTCGCTCCGGGGTGGCTACAACCACGCCACTTCTCCCTTCGACAATTCACAGACATTCTTCAATATCCTCGCTCCAGCCGTCGTCCAGAATCACTTGCACCTCGGAGCTACATGGAACCTGCAAAGTGGCAAAGAGATCAATCTGGCCTACGTCCACGCCTTTCAGAACACCATGAACGGAATCAACTCCATCGCTCCAACCGCAGGCGGCGGAAACGCGAACCTGAGTATGTATCAGAATTCGTTTCAAATCGGCTTCGGCTGGAATCGCAACAAGTAATACGCATTTGTGACGCCAGGACTCGGCTCACACGGAAAGGAAATACATCAATATGGCAGCATGGCTCACCAACGATTGGCCCTGGTATGTCGCAGGCCCCATCATCGGACTCTTCGTTCCAGCACTCCTGATCGTCGATACAAAAGAGTTCGGAATCTCCAGCAACCTGCGGCACATCTGTTCCGCCGTCGTCCCCGGAAAACTGGAGTACTTCCGCTACAACTGGAAAAAGGCTGGGCTGTGGAACCTCATCTTCCTGGTCGGAGTACTGCTCGGCGGCTTTCTCGTGTCTCATTGGACAACACCGCACGACATCGCCATCTCCCCGCAAACCAGGCTCGCCCTGACGAAGCTCGGCATACACGACTTCTCCGGCATCGCTCCGCATGAGGTATTCAACTGGCACGCTCTTCTCACTCTGCGCGGATTTGTGTCCATCATCGTCGGTGGCTTCCTGGTAGGCTTCGGAACCGCCTATGCCGGTGGCTGCACCTCCGGCCACGCCATAGCGGGACTTGCAAACTTTCAGTTGCCGTCCCTGATTGCGGTCTTCGGCTTCTTCGCCGGCGGCCTTCTCGCCACTCACTTCATTCTGCCTCTGCTGTTCTGAGAAACCTATGACGACCATACCCAGCACCGAAAAACAGGCCTCAGCCCAGGCTGAACGCAGCCCGGCTCTCTTCGCAATTTATCTGCTTCTCGGCGTCGTCTTCGGAGCAGTCCTCACCAAATCAGAGGTCCTCTCATGGTTTCGCATCCAGGAGATGTTCCGCTTCCAGGCGTTCCGCATGTACGGCATTATTGGCACGGCAATCGCCACCGCCGCTCTTTCCACTGCGCTCATTAAACGGGCTCGCCTCAAGTCCGTCTCGGGCGAACTCATCTCCATCCCCGACAAGCACATGGGAAACGGGGTACGCTACGCCCTCGGCGGCACCATCTTCGGCCTGGGATGGGCACTCACCGGCGCCTGCCCGGGACCACTCTTCGCACTCATCGGCAACGGCGTTACTGTGATTCTTGCGGCGGTCGTCAGCGCACTGCTCGGCACCTGGGTCTACGGATTACTGAGACCTGGACTTCCCCACTGACAGTCTCATAGTGAGCAACGAAATTGAAGAACCTGCCGTTGCTTGTCTTACGCCGTCATCCTGAGCGCAGCGGAGGATCTGCTGTTCCATCTGTCCTTACTTGTGACGCGCGAACGATAGTAACGGGCGTCACAACCGTAAGCTCCTGAATTGTGATAGTAATAGGCCGTCAAAAATGACGGCAGATGCTGAGTCGCGTGCAAACTCATTCGCTGGCTCACTCACCTACCGCTGCACTGCGATCGAGGATCTGCTGGCGTCTTCGCCCTCAGATCAACCCGGAAGCGACAGTTAGTGGAGGACTTCGATGAACGCTTTACTCAAACAATGTGCGGTAAGTGTCGTGGCTCTTGCAGGGCTCCTTCTTGCCGGCTGCAATCAATCCACTCAGCCCCCAGTCACCGATGTGTCCGCGGCCGCAAAGCCCGCCGGTCCGCCCCAGCTCGCCACTGCCAAAACCGCCTTTGCCGCCATCTACCCCTCCGCTCGGAACTGGACTGCCGACGTCGTCATGCTGAAGCTCGTGGCGAAGGAGATCCCGGGCTTCAAAAACGAAGCTGGCAAGGCGGCAATGTGGGAGGCAACCTTCGCCTCGCCCAGCCGGCATCAGTACCGAGTCGACACCTACGCCATCACCACCATCCTGCCGCAGATTCACAAAGGCGCCACCGCGGGTCTCCCAATGCCCTGGGGAGGCTTCACCCGCGACACCATGCCCATCGATCCTTCCAGCTTCAACGTCGATTCCGATGCCGCATACACCACCGCAGCAGCCGATGCCACCGCATGGCTCAAGAAGAATCCAGCCAAGAAGCTCGCCGATCCCGCACTCGGAAACGTCTTCAAGGTGCACGCCGTCGTCTGGTACTTCATGTGGGGCGACCAGAAGTCCGGCTACTATAACGCCTTCGTCGACGCCGACACCGGAAAAGTCCTCAAGGTCAAGTAGCCCACCCACACCAACCCGCTTGCCCCGGAGCCCAGCCGCATGAAAAATCCCCGCGGCTGTTCTCGCCCGGATATCACTCCAGATTCAGCATGGGAATCGACACCCTCACCCAGCCCTTGCTCTCGCTCTTGCCTTTGCCTTTGCCTTTGCCTTTGCCTGCTCTAGTCTTTCAGTGGGATCGCAGGGCTTTAGCCCTGCGAAAACAACCCAAGTCCTTGGGGCTTAGCCCCGGCGTACCCGCAGATAAGGCCAGCAAAAAAGCCGCCCCGAAGAGCGGCCTCTCTGAGATAACCACAATTACTCTTAGTTGAAGATAGCTCCAACAGTATCGTTAGTCGTCAACGTCACCGTACAACTGTTCGGCCCGGCTGCAGTAATTGGCCCAGTGTTCGCGCAGTTATAGGACCATCCACCGAAGGCTCCCGCCTTGGCTGGCGCAGTCAACGTCACAGTGGTGCCCACGGGATAGGTCGCCGTGCAAACCGAGCCTCCCGTCCCGCCGTTCAGGGTCCAACCTGGGCCGCAATGGAGCACGTTCGGCGTGCCAGTAGCGGAGGGAGCGGTCACTTCCCAACTGGTGGTATTCAAGCCTTCGTTATAGACAGTCAGGGTCGCCAACAGCGCAGGTGCCTGCGAACCCTGATAGCACGTACCAGGATTTGTTGGCGTCGGGATAACCAGGGGGCAGTTGAACGTTGCCGTGGCGGTTTGTATCGTCCCGTCGCTGCTCGTTGCTTCAGCAATGATGGCGCCGCCACCATTCCCGTAAGCAGTAACAATCCCGGCGCTAGCCCCGAGAGTCCCGGCGGTGTTGGTGTTGACGGGGAAGACGCTGGGCGCGGCAGAAATCCAGGTCAGAGTGGGTGAGTTCGTCAGATCCCTGACGGTTGGGGGAGTCGAGAACGTTCCGATCGCCAGGAATTGCCCGGTATCCTGCAAATTGCCAACTGTAATAGAACTCGGAATAATCGTGAGCGAAAGTATATTCCCCCCAGCTGCGCCTCCCCCTGAGCCTGTAACTACCAGGGTTGCACTTGAGCTAGTAGAACCATTGAACGCCGTTGCGCTAGCTGTGATCGTTGTTGTACCCGCCCCCACAGCCGTTACCAGCCCGGATGCACTTACGGTTGCCACAGAAGAAACACTGGAGATCCAGGTCACGCTGTTCGTTATATTCTGCGTCGACGTGTGTGTCGCATTGCCGTATGTCCCGACTGCGGTAAATTGCGCAGTCTGACCTACCGTCACAGCCTGAGTCGTCGGTGTAACCTGAATGGAATCCAGCCCCGAGTTGTTACACCCTACAAGGGCGGTACCAAGGCAGAGGAGCAATAGTCCCCGAACACAACGATGAGCAAACATGTAAGTCTCCTGGCATTTCCAACATCGGATTTGAGGCCGATCATGTCTCACCGCAGAGTCCGCCTAATCAAAATGGATAGGCGAAAAGAAATCTCCCTAACTCCAGTACACAGATCAATCCCTTGGGCCGACGCTTCGCTGTATCTGCCATAGCAAACGGACAGCCATTTCTAGTTTTGGCTGATTTGTTGTTGAAATCATTCAGTTACACACCAAGCCATCACCCATTGGTGTCATCCCACGTATACAGCATCTGGCCGAACAGACACTCGGTGTACACAGTCACACGCTTGCCTGCTCTTGCCTTTCGGTGGGAGCGCAGGGCTTCAGCCCTGCGAAAGCGATCCAAGCCCCGCACCCACCCTCAAGCCCGCCCCGAAAACTCCCCCGTCTCCGTAGCCACTTTCACCTTCTCACCCTGCTTGATAAACGGCGGAACCCGCAACTCCAGCCCCGTCTCCAGCTTCACCATCTTGGACCCGCTGCCGCTCGAAGAATCACCTTTCGCCGACGGCTCCGCCTCCACCACATCCAGCTCCACAAACATCGGCAACTGCAGCCCAATCGGATTCCCGTTGTACTTGTGCAGCTGCAGCATCGTCCCTTCGATCAGGAAGTCCAGCGCATTCCCCACCATCCCCGCGTCCAGCGTCAGCGTCTCGTAGATCTCCTGGTCCAGAAAGTGCGAGCCCTGCCCATCGCTATACAGGTACGACGCCGGAACCAGCACCAGGTCCGGCTCCTTGAACTTATCCTGCGCCTTGAACGTCTTCTCAAACACCGCGCCCGTCAGCAGGTTCCGCATCTTCAGCCGCACCAGCGTCTGTCCACCCCGCGCCGTCGGCGTGCTGATGTCTGAATCCAGACACACAAACGGAGCACCTTCAAACTCAAATAAAGACTTACGCTTGATATGAATCGCTTCGGTCAGTACAGCCATAAACTCCTTAAAAGCAGGTGGGCACCAAAGAACCACGCCCATCCCGATCAACTTCCTACCAAGTATAAGGTCAGGACAGTAATCCACCCACTCTTGACAGATGCGATACGCTGAACAGGGTACAAACCACAGTTCAGCCACCGCTCACCCCCGACTCATCACCTCATACCCTGCACTAAGGTCCACACCTAAGTACTTTGTTTAGAAGATTTTGCACACTTTACCGGGGGAGGGGGGGGTACCACAAAAACATGACCCTCCGCGAAGCCCTCACCACCGCCGCCGCCCAACTCGCCGCCAACCCGCACCTTCAGGGCAACGCCGCCCGCGACGCCGAACTCCTCCTCCTCCACGCCCTCAACGCCCCCCGCTCCACCCTCTTCGCCCACCCCACCCGCGAACTCACCCCCACGCAACTCTCTATATATAGACAAGGTATCGCCCGCCGCCTCACCCTCGAGCCCATCCAATACATCACCGGCACCCAGGAGTTCTACGGCCTCCCTCTCAAAGTCACCCCCGCCGTCCTCATCCCCCGCCCCGAAACCGAACTCCTCGTCGAAGCCACCCTCCAACGCCTCCCGCCCGACCAACCCCTCCACATCGCCGACGTCGGCACCGGCTCCGGAGCCATCGCCATCGCCATCGCCACCCACCTCCCCCACGCCCACCTCACCGCCCTCGACCTATCCCCCGCCGCCCTCGACATCGCCCGCCAAAACGCCGAAACCCACCACGTCGCCGACCGCATCACCTTCTTACAGTCCGATCTCCTCGCCGCCGTCGCCCACCAGACATTCGACGCCATCCTCTCCAACCCCCCCTATATCCCCACTTCCGACCTTCCCACCCTCCACCCCCAGGTCCGCGACCACGAACCCCACACCGCCCTCTTCGCCGGCCCTACCGGTCTCGACATCTACTCTCGCCTCATCCCCCAGGCCTACGCCGCCCTCCGTCCCCATGGCCTCCTCGTTCTCGAAATTGGTATAGGTCAATCCACCGCAATCCAACATCTCCTTGCAGACTGGTACGACTTCCTTATCCTCAACGACCTGCAGGAGATCCCCCGGATCGCCCTCGCCCGCAGACCCTGAAACGCCCCCTGCCCACCTCCTGCCCGAAGCCGTAATCACGTCATTTCCCTTGATCCATAGGTGAATGAGCCTACTTATTCTCCCTGGGGAATAACTTTTCTTATTGACAGTGTTCTTAGCCCGTCCATATAGTTCTTCAGCATTCGGAACGGCCATATTTGCAGACCGCAAACATTTAGGTCAGACCAATAGCTCACAATTAGACCTTGAGGAAACACACGATGCTGCTACAAAATTCAGGTGGCCTGTTTAACAAATTCTTTGCACGGTTGACCTTTGTCGCCGTACTCCTTATGTGTGCTGCACAACCCTTCGCGCACGCCCAGTCCGCCGGTACCGCCAGCATTCAGGGCACCGTTGCCGACCCCTCCGGCGCCGCAATCCCCAACGCACACGTGACCTTCATCAACACGGAAACTAGTACCTCCCGTGCCACTGTCTCCGATGGCGCCGGCATCTTTAGCTTGCCCAACGTTCCAGTCGGCCCCTATAGCCTCACCGTAGCGGCCCCAGGCTTCCAGGGCTTCGTCCAGAAGGGCGTCCTTGAAGTCGGTACAAACGTCCAGATCAATCCCGCCCTCACGGTAGGCAGCGCATCAGAACACGTAGAAGTTCAGGCCTCCGGTGTAGCCCTCGAGACCGAGACCGCGAACTTCAAGCAGGTCATCGACCAGCAGCGCATCACCGAGCTACCCCTCAACGGTCGCCAGGCCACGCAGCTCATCCTCATCTCCGGCGGCGCAGTCACCGCTCCCACGGGCGATCTTGTCGGCTCCAAGACCTACGCCAGCTCCACAGTCATCGCAGTCGCAGGTAGCCAGGGTAACTACAACAACTACGTGCTCGATGGCGGCAACAACGTCGACACCTTCACCAATACCAACCTGCCTTATCCCTTCCCCGACGCGCTTCGCGAGTTCTCTGTCGAGTCCAACTCACTCCCAGCCCGTAACGGCCTCCACCCCGGTGCCCTCGTCAACGTTGTAACCAACTCCGGCACAAACCAGTGGCACGGCTCCGCATTCGAGTTCATTCGCAACAACTACCTCAATTCCACCAGCTTCTTCTCCACCAAGAAGGACACCCTCCACCGCAACCAGTTCGGCGGCACCTTCGGCGGCAGAATCATCTCTGACAAGCTCTTCTTCTTCGGCGGCTACCAGGGCACTCGCGAGAAACAGGCCACCAACGCCGCCTCCGTCTGCCTCCCCACCGCCCTTGAACTCGCCGGCGACTTCTCCCAGCAGGGCAAGACCGGCAACTGCGCCCAGGCCACCATCGGTGCCGGCAAGTCCCTCGTCGACCCAGTCACCGGAGCCGATATCACCGCCACCCGTAAGGTCCCCACCAGCAGCATCAGCCCGCAGGCCATCGCGCTCTCCAAGCTCCTTCCTCTCTCCCAGGCAGATCCCGTCACCGGATTCACCCAGATCTCCCTCCCGGCCATCAACAGCGAGGACCAGTACATCGGCCGCATCGACTACTCTCTCAACGCCAAGCACTCAGTATTCGCCCGCTACTTCATCACCAACTACAAGGCGCCTGCTTTCTACTCGCCCACCAACCTCCTCCTCACCACCACTGCTGGCAACGACGAGCGAGTCATGAACTTCACCCTCGGTGAAACCTTCATCATCACGCCCAAAATGGTAAACACATTCCACGGCGGTTATGCACGTCGCCGCGACAACCGCGGACCCACCGCTGGTGGCATCAACGCCAACGCCGTCGGCGTCAACATGTACACCTACGTCCCAGCTGACTTCCGCCTCACCATCACCAATGGCTTCTCCATCGGCTGCGGCACCTGCTCCCCGGGCTACTTCAACACCTACACCGAAGACTTCTCCGACGACATCGACTACCTCCGCGGCAAGCATCAGATCGCCTTCGGTGGTGAGTTCCTGCGCACCGCTCAAAACTCCAACGCTGGATACCTCCAGAACGGCAGCTTCTCCTTCTCTGGAGCCATCAGCGGCGCCAAGAACTCCAACACCGGCGAGGGTCTCCTGGACTTCATCACCGGACAGCAGAACGCCTTCAGCCAGAGCCGCGCTCAGCAGACCGCCTACCGCCAGTCCATCTGGAGCATCTACGCGCAGGACACCTACCACGCCACCCAGCGCCTCACCGTCATCGCCGGTCTCCGTTGGGACCCCTACACCGTTCCAATCGATCAGCAGGGCCGCGGCAGCATCTTCTCACAGGCTGCTTTTGATGCCGGACAGAAAAGCACCAAATACCCCAACGCCCCCGCAGGTTCCTTCTACTACGGCGACGCTGGTGTATCCAAGTCCTTCGCAACCAATCACCTTGCTAACTTCTCCCCGCGCCTTGGAGTCACCTACGATCCCACAGGCAAAGGCAAAACAGTTCTGCGCCTCGGTGGTGCCATCATGTATGACACCCCCGGTCTCTTCGCCACACAGCGCATGACCTCCAACCCACCATACGTCGACGAAATTGACCAGACCGGACAGATCAGCTTCGCCAATCCATACGCCAACTACCCCGGCGGAAATCCCTATCCTGGCGTCTTCCCCCCCAACTCATCCTCTCCCTTCCCAACCGGAAGCCTCTTCATCGTCATCCCCAGCAGCCCGCACCCGCCGGTCGTCAATCAATGGACGGCCAGCATCCAGCAGGATCTCGGCCTCGGCTGGAACCTCTCCGCGAACTACCTGGGCAACAAGAACACCCACCTCTGGCTCGGGACCAGCCTCAACCCCTCCATCTACATCCCCGGCATCTCTACCGGCGTAACCGGATCATGCGGTGCGCTCACCCCAACCACCGGCCTTCCTGCCAACGGTGTAGCCTGCTCCAGCACCAAGAACACCGCCCAGCGCACCCGCCTCGCCCTCGCCAACTACGCGAACGGCTCCGGCTATAACGTCGGCATGACCCTCCTTGATGATGGCGGAAACTCCACCTATCACGGGGCGATCATCGCCCTCCAGCATCGCATGACTCACAATTTCAGCTTCCTCGCCAACTACACCTACTCCCATTGCATCAGCCCGGCTGATGCCAACGGCGACGTCACCGGTGGCGTTTACGAGGATCCCAACAACAAGCGTCTCGACCGTGCAAACTGCGGTTACGACATCCGTCACATCTTCAACACAACCATGGTCGCCCAGAGCCACTTCAACAGCCTCCACGGCGTAGCCGGAGCACTGGTCAACAACTGGCAGATTGCTCCTCTCGTCCGTATCCTCTCGGGCGCTCCCCTCAACGTCACCACTGGCCAGGACCTCTCCCTCAACGGAGTCGGCCTTGACCGTCCCAACCTGGTCAACGCTTCTGCCGTCTACTCCGGCACGAAGATCACCCAGTCGGCCACCAACGGCAACAAGCAGTATCTCGCAGCCAAGTCCGTCGGAGCCTTCGCGAACAATGCCACCGGAACCTTCGGCAACCTTGGTCGCAACGCCTTCCGTCAGCCCAGCTACTACGACGTAGACGCCTCCGTCAGCCGCAACTTCCCGCTGTACGAGCGCCTCGCCTTCAACCTCCGCCTCGAAGCCTTCAACGTCTTCAATCACCCCAACTTCAACGGCTTCACTACTGCCCTCAGCTCCAGCTCCTTTGGACAAGCCACCTCCGCCCAGGCACCTCGCATCTTCCAGGCCGCCGGCAAGTTCACCTTCTAACCCAACGCATCACCCAACCACAAAGGCGGCCAGCAATGGCCGCCTTTCTCTTGCCTGCTGCTTCCTCCACTCCCTTCCAATCCCCCTGCGCGATTCCAGTTGTGGCTTCAGCTCACAAGCCGTAAGATTCGACCGTGCCTAAATTGGCGCGGTAACACTGCCATGAATGATCCAGAGCTACAGCAACATCTCTACACTCTCGAAGAGCGTCTCCTCAACCCCGACCGCGAGTCCGACCGTTCCGCGCTGGCGAATCTCCTCGCATTCGACTACCAGGAGTTCTGCAGCTCCGGCCGCATCTTCAGTCGCGACCAGACCGTTCACGCCCTCTTCACCAGTGCCCCACACCCTGCCATCATTGCCTTCTTCTACGTATCCCGACTCGCACCAGAAGTAGCCCACGCGACCTACCACTCCGTCACCGAGCACGCTACCACCCATCGCTCGTCTCTATGGATCTTTCGCGACCAACGCTGGCAACTCTTCTTCCACCAGGGAACCATAGCCCACCACAACGCCATCATCCATACCACGCCAATATAAGCATCCCGCTGTGCCAGGCAATAACCCGGTGTGCCAGCCACGATATACCTGTCTCTCCACTTCACCCGCTATCCTGTCTGCATGCTCCAGTCACCACCAGCTCTTTTGGTCCGGCACCGCCTCAGTAGAGTTCTGCTCGTGGCTCCCCTCTTCGCCCTGCTTGCAGGCTGCGGCATTAACTCCGGCCTCCCCACGTCAGCCAACTCTACCGCCGTGCTCACCGGCCGCATCATAGGAGGCCAGCAGCCCGTCTCCGGATCAACCATCCAGCTCTACGCCGCAGGCACTACCGGCAACGCCTCCGCCGCAACTCCCCTGCTCAACGCCCCGGTCTTCACCGACTCCAGCGGTAACTTCACCATCACAGGCGACTACACCTGCCCCGCCAACGCAGCTCCCGTCTATCTAGTCGCCGCCGGCGGCAATCCTGGCCTCCCCGGCAACGTCAACAATTCCGCGCTCGTCCTCGTCAATGCCCTCGGATCCTGCGCCAGTCTCACTGCCTCTACCTTCATCTTCGTCAACGAGGTCACCACCGTCGCCGCCGCTTGGGCGCTCGCTCCCTTCGCCACCTCCTCCACCCACGTAGGAGCCACCAGCACCAACCTTACCGGCCTCAACAACGCCTTCCTTACCGCCGCCAGTCTCGCAGACACCTCTTCCGGTCTCTCCCCCTCGGCACACGCCCCAGCCAACGCCGCGATCAACAGCCACAAAATCTACTCTCTCGCCGACACCCTCGCCAACTGCGTCAACTCCAACGGTGGAACCCCCTGCTCCTCACTCTTCGCCGCCGCCACTCCCCCGTCAGCCTCAGTCCCCACCGATACCTTTCAGGCAGCCCTTAGCATCGTCACGCACCCCTCCAACAACGTCGCCGCACTCTTCAACCTGATTCCGCCCGCCCCGCCCTTCACCAGCACCCTCGCCACCGCCCCACCCGACTGGACCCTCGCCGTCAAATTCACCGGAGGCGGCATGAGCTCCCCCACTGGAATCGGCGTTGACGCTACCGGCAACGTCTGGGTCGCCAGCTACTTCAGCTCCGCCTCCCAGTTTTCTCCCACCGGACTGCCCCTCTTCCCCAACGGAATCACCGGCAGCGGCCTCGCCCACTCCTACGGCCTCGCGCTCGACAACAGCAACAACGTCTGGATCCCTGACGAAGACTCCGCCTCCAACGTCAATGGCGGCCACGGCAGCGTATCCGTCCTCAACTCCTCCGGCCAGTCCATCGCAGGTACCAGCGGCTTCTCCACCAGCCAACTCGACTACCCCGTCGCCGTCGCCACAGACTCCAACGCCACCACCTGGGTCGTCAACTACGGAACCTCCACCGTCAGCCTCCTCTCCAGCTCTGGCACGCCCCTCTCCAGCGCCCCGGGCTACGGCCTCGGCCACCTAGCCTTCCCCGTCGCCATCGCCACCGATGCCAGCCACAACGCCTGGATCGCCAACCAAAGCGGAACCTCCATCACCCGCATCTCCCCGGACGGCACACAGATCGCCGACTTCGCCTGCTGCAACGGAGCCGCCGGCGTCGCCATCGACCAAAATGCAAACGTCTGGGTCGCAAACTACTACGGCAACAGCATCAGTGAAATCTCCTCCGCCGGAACCATCCTCTCCAACGGCACCTACACCGGAGGAGGAATCTCTTTCCCGCAAGGCATCGCCATCGACGGCGCAGGCTCCGTATGGATCGCCAACTACCGCGGCTCCTCCCTCACCCAACTCGCCGGCTCCAACACTCCCAACCCCGGCGCAGCTCTCTCACCCGCCGCAGGCTGGGGTCCCGATGCCAAAATCCTCCTCGGCTATGCCCTCGCCATCGACAGCAGCGGAAACATCTGGACCACCGGCTTCGGAGACGACTGTCTCACCCAGTTCGTAGGCCTCGCCACACCTGTCAAGACTCCACAAATCGGCCCGCCCAAACTCCCCTAGTCCACCCCTAAGAATCGCGCCGCTCCGGCTCCCGATCACGGCGGCTATCGCGATCAACGGCATCATCGCGATCCTTCTCTTCCTCCCACTTCCGCCGTTCTTCCTGCTCCTTCCGCTCCTCACGCCCGTCGCTCATAGCATCCTCCTCTCATGCTTCCTCGTCGAAATATCCCTTACCGCAAAGCCACCCGAATCGAAGCCCCGCTTCCATCCGTCAGCGTCACAAACGCATTCGTCATCTCCACCTGCCCGGTATAGCCTCCCCCAGCCAGCGGTCGCGTCGCAGCGAAGTTCCTGTCCGTAAGACAAGCCATTCCGCGCATGCAACGCAAGTGCAACGGAACCCCCGGGACCAGCGGAACCCCATTCACCGCCTGCACCAGGTACCGTTGATTCCCCCTTACATCCTCCACCAGAATGTCGTTGTAAAAATTGAAGTAGATCCGCACCCCAGACTGACGCATCCCGTTCCGTTCCACCCGCGCAATCGGATCCCGCAGATACAGCCTCTGCCGGAAAACCACCAGAACCAGCACCAAAACCACCAGCCCGCCAATCCATATCTTCTTCAAGCCCGGTTACTTCTCCTCGTGGTACTCCTGCTCAGTATTAATACCCCACAACTTCGCTTTGTCCACCCTCCCGGAAACCAGACCATCCACCACAGTCATTGCAGTCAACATACTGTGGTCCTGATTGTTGTACTTATGCATCCCATTCCGCCCCACCAGAAACAGATTCTCAAACCCATCCGTAAACGCCCGCAGCTCATCAAACCGGTCATACGTCCCAAAATACGCCGGATACGTCTTCGGTACCCGCACCACGTGCCCGTCCGTCACATCCTCCGCGTTCAAAATCCCGATCTTCGCCACCTCGGCAATCGCAAACTTCTTCAGGTCCTCATCCGCCATCTTCCACAAATCATCCGTGTCGTAGCAGAAGTACTCCAGCCCAATCCACACCTTCGTCGGGTCCGAAACCAGGTAAGGGCTCCAGTTGTTAAATATCTGTAACCGTCCAAGTATCACATCTGGCTCCTGCACATAAATCCAGGTGTCCTTCAGCAATCCCCCATCCGGCTCCTGCACCTTCAATCGGTCTGCCAGCAGCCCCACCGTAATAAAGTCGCGATACTGCAACCCCTCGCTCACCTCGCGAACATTCGCCGGAACCTCTGCATCCATCGCCTCCACCAACTCCCGCATCGGCATCGTCGAAAAGAAGTAATCCCCCGCAAACGTCTGCCGCTCTCCCGCAGCATTCACCGCCTCAATCGAAACCACCTGCGTCCCGTCACAATGAATCGCATCCACCTTCCACCCCATGTGGATCTCGCCGCCACCCTCCTGCACCAGCTCCGCCACATGCTCCCACAACTGCCCCGGTCCAAACTTCGGATACATGAACCGCTCAATCAAACTTGTATCCGTCCCCTTCTGCGAGACATCACCACCCGCCGCACCCGCCCGCGTCTTCCCGCGAAATGCCTTCCTCACAAAATGCTTCACAGCCGTCGTCAGACTCAAACCCTTGATGCGCTGTGCGCCCCACTCCGCCGAGATCTCATCGCACGGCGTCCCCCAGACCTTCTCCGTGTAGCTCTTGAAAAACGTCAGATAGAGCTGCCGCCCAAACCGGTTGATCAGAAAATCCTCCAGGCTCTTCTCCGGGGAAATCTGTCGCACCCGCGACACCATATAACTCGTCCCCACCTTCAGCGTCCGCACCACTCCAAGGTTCCCCAGCGTCTGCGCCGTCAACGTAATCGGATAATCGAAAAACTTCCGCAGATAATAAATCCGGCTCTTCCGTGGACGAATCAGCATCACCAGATCAGGGTCCACTGGCTCCGCAACCACCACCGTCTCCGTATGCCCATGCTCCTCCGGATGCACATGCCCTTCCACATCCAGCTCATCCGTATCGGTCTCAATCACGATCGGACCCACGCCCCGCAGCACCGGCTCCTCCTCCAGCCGCGCTGGCACCTCTACCACCCGCGTCTTCCCCTGGTAGCTGATCTCCGGCGTCCCAACGTCGTCTCCCACCTCAGGAGGCATCAGGTCCATCCACCACTGCATCACGCGGTCGCTCTTAGAGAAAAACCGGTGTCCCCCAATATCCATACGATTGCCCTTGTATTTGATCGTCCGCGAGATCCCGCCAATCTCCTCGCTCGCCTCAAGCACAATCGGCATAACATCCGTCCGCCGCAGCAGCTCCAGCGCCGCCGTCAACCCCGCCGGTCCGGCTCCAATAATTACAGCTCGTCTCGCCACACCGCTCCTGTCGTCCGTCGCAATCTCAATGCCCACCTGAGTATATCGTTCACCTGCACCATCGATCCGCAACTGCATTGCCTGCAATCCTTTGGATCAACCCGCATCCTTGCTCCGCCACTTCAAACGGCAACCCACCCGCTCACCATGTGGCTCCCACCCATCAACCACGCGGCTGTTATCGAGTCAACAACCTCCGATCTGCGCACCTCTTGACACACTCCCACAAAAGTAGGAGTGTCTCTATTACTTGCCAAGTGTCAATATCCCCATGCAGGGGTCGATAATATGCAAACAATAGCAGTGCAGGATGAGGTCTTGGGCATTCTCGACACACTTCCAGAACTCACCGTCTTTCTGGATGACACAGGCAGCCCCGCCTCGCGCTTGCAGGCCAGGCTTCTGGAGCGCACTCAGGATTCAATCCAGATTCAACTCGACGCTGCGCTGGGCCAGAACATGCTCATCCGCGTCGCTGGCGAGGTAGAGAATTCCTCCGGCCGTACGCCATTCTTCGGTCAATACCGTGTGCGATCCTGCCGAATTGCCAGCCTCGGAAAGTACTACATCGACCTGATTCCGGAAGTCGTCTCCGAAGAAATCCCCCAGAACATCGCTCGAAATAACGCCGATCTCGACTACTACGAGGTGCTGCAGGTAAGTCGTCAGGCCGATTTCGACACGATTCGCCGCGTATTTCATATACTCGCGCAGCGTTACCACCCGGATAACCTTGACACAGGCAGCGACCCTCACTTCCGCCAGGTCGTGACAGCTCACTCCATACTGTGCGATCCAGCTCAACGCGCCGCCTATGACGTGGGACTCGCGGCCGAGGACAAATCCCGTTACAAGATCTTCGACTCACTGCAAAGCACAATCGGCGTGCAAGCGGAAATCCGCAAGCGCGAAGGAATTCTGCGAATCCTTTATGCTAAGCGCCTCACCGATACGAACGCCGCATCCATGAGCGCGTGGGAAATTGGACAAATGTTGGCTTGCCCCCTGGAGCACTTGCAGTTTGCCTTCTGGATACTCAGCGAGAAGCACTTCGTCCAGCGTGCGGACAACAACAGCTTTATGATCACCGTTCGCGGCGTGGAAGCATTTGAGAACGAGCAGGCGAACTTCTCGAAGATGCAATTGCCGGCACTGCCCGCGCCGGCATAGCAGAGTACCGGTCGTGAAGGTTCTAACCCTCGTGCGAAGCACAAGATCATATTAAAGCAGCCTCACGCACCAGCGTGGTCTGGCGCCGCACCAGACCACGCCCTCTAACCTCAAACTGCCACTGCCTCGCGCTCGGTGACCTCAAACGTCAAGCCGCCCTTCCCAGCATCTACCACCACATGGTCGCCATGCAGCACGCTGCCATCCAATATCTTCACCGCCAACTGGTCCTGCACCATCCGCTGGATCGCCCGCTTCAACGGCCGCGCTCCGTACGCCCGGTCGTAGCCTGCGACAAAGATCGCCTTCCGCGCAGCCTCACTCAACTCCAGCGTAATCTTCCGATCCGCCAGCAGCTTCTGCAGGTCCGCCAGGCGCAGATCGATGATGTGCGTCAACTGCGCCTCACTCAGCGCATGGAACACCACAATGTCATCCACGCGATTCAGAAACTCCGGCCGGAACTGCTGCCGCAGCGCATCCATCACGCGACTCTTCGCCTCTTCAAACCCCTCCTCGCCATCAGCCCACGCCGTCGACAACTGCGAAGCCCCTACATTCGACGTCATGATCAGCACCGTGTTCTTGAAGTCCACCGTCCGCCCCTTCGAGTCCGTCAGCCGCCCATCATCCAGCACCTGCAGCAACACGTTGAACACATCCGGATGCGCCTTCTCGATCTCATCAAACAGCACCACCGCATACGGCCGCCGTCGCACCGCCTCCGTCAGCTGACCACCCTCGTCGTATCCCACATACCCCGGAGGCGCGCCAATCAACCGCGACACCGCGTGCTTCTCCATGTACTCACTCATGTCGATCCGCACCATGGCCTGCTCATCATCGAACAGGAACTCAGCCAAAGCCCGTGCCGTCTCCGTCTTACCCACACCTGTCGGCCCTAGAAAAATAAAGCTGCCGATCGGACGCTTCGGGTCACTCAGCCCCGCTCGCGAACGCCGAATCGCATTCGCCACTGCCTGCAGAGCCTCATCCTGGCCCACCACTCGCTCACGCAGACGGTCCTCCATCTTCACCAGCTTCTGCATCTCGCCTTCCAGCATCTTGCTCACTGGAATCCCTGTCCACTTCGAAACGATCGCCGCAATATCCTCCTCGTCCACCTCTTCCTTCAGCATCCGCCGCGAGTCAGCCGACCCCGCATCCTGCAGGTTCGTCAGCTCCTTCAACTCCGCCTCCATCTTCGGAATCTCGCCATACTGCAACTCCGCAGCGCGCTGCAGATTGCCCTTCCGCGTCTCCTCCTGCGCCGTAAACCGCAGCGACTCCAGCTTCTCCTTCAACTCTGCAATCCGGCCAATCGCTCCGCGCTCCTTCTGCCACCGTGCCCGCAGCCCCGAAGCCTTCTCCTGCACCTCGGCCAGCTCACGCTCTACAATCTCCATCCGTTCAATCGAGCCCGGATCCTTCTCGCGCTTCAGTGCCGCCCGCTCAATCTCCAGCGACGTCGCCCTCCGCTCCAGATCGTCAATCTCTACCGGCACACTGCCAATCTGGATCGCCAGCGCCGCGGCAGCCTCGTCCACCAGGTCGATCGCCTTGTCCGGCAAGAAACGGTCGCTGATATACCGATGGCTCAACGTCGCCGCTGCCACAATCGCCGAGTCCTTGATCCGGATCTTGTGGTGCCCCTCGTACCGCTCCTTCAAGCCACGCAGAATCGCAACCGTATCCTCCACATTCGGCTCGCCAACATACACCACCTGGAACCGCCGCTCCAGCGCCGCATCCTTCTCGATGTACTTCCGGTACTCATTCAACGTCGTCGCGCCAATCGCACGCAGCGCGCCTCGCGCCAGAGCCGGCTTCAGCATATTGCTGGCGTCCATCGCGCCCTCCGCCGCACCCGCGCCCACCAGAGTATGTAGCTCATCGATGAACAAAATAATCTCGCCGTTCGAGTCTTCGATCTCCTTCAGCACCGCCTTCAACCGTTCCTCAAACTCCCCGCGGAACTTCGCACCCGCCACCATCGATGCCAGGTCCAGCGCGCACACTCGCTTGCCCTTCAGAATCTCTGGTACGTCGCCCAGAAAAATCCGCCGCGCCAACCCCTCCACAATCGCCGTCTTACCCACACCCGGCTCGCCAATCAGCACCGGATTATTCTTCGTCCTCCGGCTCAACACCTGCACCACGCGGCGAATCTCCTCGTCCCTCCCAATCACCGGATCCAGCTTGCCTCGCCGCGCCAGCTCCGTCAGGTCCTTCGCATACTTCTCCAGAGCCTGGAACTTCCCTTCAGGAGTCTGGTCCGTCACCCGCTGCGATCCGCGCACCGCGCTCAAGGCCTTCAGGATCGCATCATGCGTCGCGCCAAACGACTGCAACGCCATCTGCACCGGATCATTCTTCGCCCGCGTCAAAGCCAGCAAGAAATGCTCCGTCGAGCAGTACTCATCCTTGAAGTTCTCAGCTTCCTTGAACCCCTGATCCAGCACCTTCTGCAGCGCCTGCCCCAGCCCCGGCTGCGCCGCCCCACCCGAAACCTTTGGCAGCTTCTCTATCGCAGCATTCACGCGACTCAGCAACTCCTGCACCGGTACCCCAACCTTCTCCAACACCGGAATCACCACACCCTCGCGGTCCTCCAGCAGCGCCGCCATCAAGTGCAGCGGCAGCACCTCAGGATTCCCATGCTCCCCAGCCATCTGCACCGCAGCCTGAACCGCCTCCTGCGACTTCACTGTCAACTTTTCCCATTTGATCGCCATCGTATATCTCCTCAATTCGAAAGCCGCACGTCCAACCCAATCGCAACCACTCCCAATACAAAAGTGGGAGACCAACGCTTCCAGCGTGACCCCCCACACAACAACAGAACGACAAACTATTTGCCTTACTTGGTCGAACCCTCAACCTGTTTCACTTGCTGCGCTGGGTTCGAGGCGCCAACCTCGATCTTCACCTGCTTCGGCTGAGCTTCAGCCTTCTTCGTCAGCGAGATCGTCAACACGCCCGCATCATACGCAGCGGTTACGCCTTCCATATCCACGGTCTGCGGTAGAGTGAAACTCCTCGCGAAGCTGCCAAAACGCCGTTCAATCCGATGAAAGTTCTCCGCCTTCTCTCCAGTCTCAAATCGGCGCTCCCCCTTCACCGTCAGCCGCTGGTTCTCCAGCCGAATGTCCAGGTCTTCAAGCCTTACCCCCGGAACCTCCAGCTTCAACACAATCTGCTTCTCGTCCTCATACACGTCCACCGGAGGTACAAAGCTCCCGCTGGATCGGCCTTCAGCCTGGCCCGCCTCGTCACTCACAATCGCTGGGCGTACAAACTCGTTGAAGATCGAGTTCAGCTGGCTCTGCAGCGTGGACACATCTTCAAAGGGGGGGTACGCAACGGAACAAATCGAGTCATCGTCGTCATAACACTCTCCTTTTTGTTTTTGCAATCAAGTACTTCGTAAGCTCCGGGGCAGCTTTCCACCACCCTTAGCTTTGCTGAGAACTAATATACTCCAAATTAGGAAGAAAATATGATGGCAATTCACTCATATTTTTACCCTCTCCCTCGCCCATCCACCCCACTCCCCCGATAGTGCTACTGCCTTTTTCCACAAAATCTCCTACTCTCAACCTGCGCGTCCGCACGCCCAACGGAAGTCGACCTCCGCTTGCCAAACATCCGGCAAGGCCGCACCAGAACCAGAAACACAGGAGATCCAAGCAATGAGCCCCGCCGTCCGGACCCGCCTTACCGCCGCCGCCCTCCTCTCCGCCGGGTCCATCTTTCTCGCGGGATGCGGCGCCGTCCCGACAAACATCGCTTCCGTCGCCACCGGCCAGACCATCCAGGGCAAGGTCCACGGTGGCAGCCAGGCCGTCAGCGGAGCACATATCTATCTCCTCGCCGCTGGAACCAGCGGTTACGGTGGCCCCAGCATCTCCCTCCTCAACCCCACCTTCCCCGGCGTCTCCACCGACGAGACCGGATCCTACGTCCCCACCGACGCCAATGGAGCCTTCAACATCAGCGGAGCCTACACCTGCACCCCAGGCCAACAGGTCTACCTGCTCGCCACCGGCGGCAACCCGGGCCTCGCACCCGGTATCACCAACCCTTCGCTCGCCCTCATGACCGCTCTCGGACAATGCCCCGCCGCCGGAAACCTCGCAAACACCGTCCCCGTCATCAACATCACTGAGGTCTCCACCGTCGCCGCCGCCTACGCCCTCGCCGGATTCATGACCGACGCCACCCACCTCAGCACCAGCGGCACAGATCTAGCGGTCACCGGACTCGCCAACGCCTTCACCAACGTCAATCTCCTCGTCAATATCATCTCTGGCGCAGCCCGCAGTCTCACTCCCCTTGGCAACGGCTCCGCACCCCAGGCCACCGTCAATACCCTTGCCAATCTCCTAACGGCCTGCGTAAACTCCCCCGGCAACTCCACCAGTTGCTCCACTCTCTTCGCCAACACCAAGGGCCCCACCGGCTCCACCCCCAATGACACCGTCGCCGCCATCCTCAACATCGCGCACAACCCCGGAGCCAACGTTCCCGCCCTCTTCACCCTCGCCACCGCCAATCCGCCCTTCCAGCCCGCCCTCGGCGCCGCACCCAACGACTTCACCCTCGCCGTCACCATCTACTCCGACATCATGGCCGGCCCCTACTACCCAGCCGTCGACGCCGCTGGAAATCTCTGGGTCCCCGGATACGCTAACAACACCGTCACCGAATTCAATCCCTACGGAGCAGAACTCTCCTACCCCGGCGGATACAAGGGCAGCAATCTCAATCAGCCCTTCTCCATCGCCATCGACGCCTCGCAAAGCGCCTGGGTCGCCAACTACGCCTTCTCCGGCCACGCTAACGTCTCCCAGTTCAACTCCACCGGCGCACCCCTCGGCGGAACCGCCTGCGGTGTCTACTGCACAGGAATCGCCATCGACGCCAATCAAAACGTCTGGATCGCAGGCAGCACCGCCGTCATCGCCATCCACCACTCCACGCTCCCCATCGCCCAGTTCCCCACCACCGCCCTGGCCGCAGGCCTCGCACTCGATAGCGCCGGCCGCGCCTGGACCGTCGGCCTCAATCAGAACCTCTACCGCCTCACCCTGCCCAACTCCACCAGTACCTTCACCACCACCTCCACCGCCGCTACCAGCGACCTCAACCAAATCGCCATCGACTCCGCCGACAACGTCTGGTTCTCCAGCGGCAAGAGCAACGCCATCGGCCGCACTGACTCGGCCGGAAAAGCCATCTCTCCCTCCGGTGGATACAAGGGAGGCGGCCTCAAGTACCCCGCCCAGCTCGCCATCGACGGTTCCAACCGCGTCTGGGTCGCCAACCGCGACGGCAACTCCATCTCAGCCTTCAATAACGATGGGACCGCCATCTCCCCCGCCACCGGCTACCAGCCCTCCAGCCAGACCGCCATCGACCCGGTAGTCGTAGGCCATACCGGTCTCCAATCCCCCCACGGACTGGCCATCGACGGCTCCGGCAACGTCTGGGTCACTAACTTCACCGCCAACTCCGTCACCCTCGTCCTCGGCCTCGCCACCCCCGTAGTCACCCCCATCTCACCCACCACCCACGGCCAGCGCCCCTAATCCACCCCAAACAATCACCCGCACCAAACCAAAGGGCATGGCGTCAGCCATGCCCCAAAACCGTCCCGCAAGATCTTCACGCACTTTCCAGATAGGGGTTATCCCACGCGGCAGATCAGGCACTTCAAATAGCTCGTCTCCGGCAGCGTCAGCACTGCCGGATGGTCCGGAGCAGCCCCCCGCGTCTCCAGCACCTGCACCCGCCGCCCCGCATCCGAAGCCGCAGCCGCAACCACCTCCGTAAACTCCGCCGCCGAAACATGGTGAGAGCAAGAGCAGGTCACCAGCGTCCCACCCGCCCGCAACATCTTCATTGCCCGCAGATTCAACTCCTTGTACCCCCGTAGCGCGCCTTCCGCCGCCCGCTTCGACTTCGCAAACGCCGGGGGATCCAGCACAATCGTGTCGTACTGCTTGCCCGACGCCTCATACTCCCGCATCAGCTCAAACGCATCCGCCTCAATCCAGTCCACCTTCGCACCCAGCTCAGGATTCAGCTCCCGGTTCCGGTCCGCCACCTCCAGCGCCGCACGACTGGCATCCACTCCTGTCACCCGCGCACACCGCTGCGCCAGATGCAGGGCAAATCCACCCTGATACGTACAAACATCCAGCCCCGTCCCCTTCGCATACCGCGCCGCCGCGGCATAATTCAGCCGCTGATCCAGAAACGCACCCGTCTTCTGTCCCGACCCGGCATCGAAGTTCAACTTCAGCCCATTGATGCGGAACACCGTTGTCGTCCGTTCAGAATCCCCATACAACGCTCCTGCCGCCGGAGCAGCCAACTGCTCCAACTCTCGAACCTTCGCATCAGGACGCTCCCAAACCACAATCCCTGTTCCAAACCGCTCGACAAACGCCTCTGTCAGCGCCGCGCGAACATCATCCTGCGCCGTACCCTGCGTCAGCAGCTGCAACACCACCAGATCGTTGTACCGGTCTGCCACAATTCCAGGCAGTCCATCCGCCTCCGAGAACACCAGTCGGCAAGCATTCTCCTCAGAACTCTCCGGAACCAACTCCGTCCGCAGCGCCAGCGCCTCAGTCACTCGCCCCCGCAACTGCTCCAGATAAGCCCCTCGAGTCAGGCCAGCCTCGCGCGACACCATCCGCAACATGATCTGCGATGCCGAGCTATACAGCGCAGTCCCTAGCGAAATCCCCCGGCTGTCCATTACCGTCACCAGCGCCCCCACGCCGATCCCAGCCTCTCCCGTATGCGGCACCAGTGTCTCTACGTCCGACCGATACACCCACAAATGCCCTGCACGGAGACGATCTGCCGCCCGCCGCGTAATGGACGCAGCCGGCCCGTAAGCTTGAGCAGCCGCAACCCGCGGTCCTCTATCTAAACCTGTCTTGAACATGTATGTATCGTCGCACAGCCATCCGAATCCAGCGATCCTACGCCAGGCTCAGCACCTGCACCAGCCTACGGTCGCTGATTCAACGCATTGTTCTGGATCGCCAGTGCCAGCGGTGTAATCACCGGAGCCGCCACGCCAACCATCTGCGTAATCGTGCTCGTCCCCGACGATGACCCCGCCAGGTTCGCTATCCAAACACTGCCCGACCGGTCAATCGCCAGACGGTACGGATTCCCCAGCGCCGAGCTGCCATAACCACCAGCCCCGGACTGCGCCCGACCCGAGCTCAGAAACTCCGAAACACTGTTGCTCCCGGAGTTCACCAGCCAGACATTGCCCAATCCATCCAGCGCCAGCCCAATCGGCTGATTCAATCCCGCACCGTAGTACGGACTGCCAGAGATCGGAGAGCCTGCGTTCGAGAACCGGCTCAGGCTGCTGCCATGATTGTTCGCAACCCACGCCCCGCCTGTCGAGTCGATCGCCAGCGCAAACGGCTGATCCAGTCCGCCACCCGTATACGGTGACCCCGGTATCTGAAGTCCCGTATTGCTCAACACCGTCAGCTCATTGCCGCCACTGTCCGCAATCCACGCATTCCCTGACGTATCCAACGCGATCCCCACCGGCCCGCTTACCCCACCCGTAGCAAATCCCGTCGACGGAGACAGCGCTGCCCCGTTCGCACTCAGCTTGCTCATCGTAGGCCCGTTGTCCGCCACCCACGCATTCCCGTAACCATCAAATGCCAGCGGCCCAGGCCCCTGGACTCCCCCGCCGCTGAACGGATTCAACGTAGCTCTCGTCCCGGAATTGGTTAGCTCCGTCACATTGGAACTAAACGTATTTGTCAGCCAGGGATCATCGAACGCATCCAGCGCAATATGCGCAAACGTCGAACCAGCTTGCGGATAACTCGCCACGATACCACCAAAGTTCAGCACACTCACCACACTGGTCGATGAACTGCCCGGCGTCGACACCACCCACGCATTCCCTTGCGAGTCGATCGCCAGATCGCTCGGAGTGGCAAACGCCGTCGAGGCGTAATTGATCGAAATCGTCCAGTCGCTCGGTGCACTCCCCAGCGTTGGCTGGTAAGGCCCAGTCGATGAGAACGTGCTGAAGATCGTCCCCGCATTATGTCCTGGGTTCCGGCTGATATCCAGTGCCGCCCCCACCGTATCCGTAGGTGCAACTCCACCCGATGGCGTTGCCGCAGCAAACAGGCGTCCGCACGCAGTCAGTGGCGAAGTACTTCCATTCGAATTCACACAGCCCGACAGAATATCTGCCAGCGTATTGATCTCTGCGGACGGAATCGTTGCAATCGATGGCGCTGTCCCCGGGGTCGAACCAGAACTGATGTTCACCAGATTCGCAGCAATCGAAAACGCATTCACCAGCCCCTGCACATTTGTCGGACTCGTCCCGATATGCGTGGCATCCACCATAAACGGCGTCAGCGCCCACACCGCAGCCACGGTCGTCCGCTCATTCAGCAGGATGAAGCTACTCGGCCCCAGACTCCCGCATGGTCCAATCAAACCCATCAAGGAAAGCGCGGCGTTGTTCGTTCCAGCCGCCAGTCCAGGATTCCCGCCCGTCACCACCATGTACACCGGCGTGCTCGCGGATGGGCACGTGAAGTCTCCCGCAATCGAAAAATTGCCATTTGCGTCCGTGATCACCGGTCGGTTCAGCAACGCAAGCGCTGCCGTTCCGTAACCGTTCGTCCCCGGAGCGTACATCTGAATCGTCGCATTGCTCACTGGCTGAATTCCGCCAAGAATATGTCCGCTAAAGCTGTTCCCCACTACAGGCACTGCCGCCGCTGGACTCAGACCGCAGCCAGTAGCCCCTAGCGCCACGATCGCAGCAGTAACACCAACCGCAAGAGTTCTCGTCCAACGAGGTACAGCATCCACCGTCATAATATTTTTCCTTCTTGCGAAAGCGTGCATAGTTCCCCGGAAGCCATCACGATCGACACACTGACGGCCACATTATGGATTTCACTAACGTCAGCCTACCTCTGTTCCGTTCTGGGCGTGAGAACCTAAAGGGGGATTGACAAAACGCGTCCAGGCCATACCATCAGGCGCTCTCGACCCCACCATCTCGTCATCAGCGAAAGTAGTGCAACCGTGCCTGTTCAGACATTCCATGCAGTCGTCCTCGGAGCAGGTGCCGCAGGCCTCATGTGCGCCATCGAAGCAGGCCGCCGCGGACGACGCGTCCTCCTCATCGATCACGCCGAAAAAGCAGGCAAGAAGATCCTCATCTCCGGAGGAGGCCGCTGCAACTTCACCAACATCCACACCAGTGCAGAAAACTTCCTCTCCAACAACCCCCACTTCGCCAAGTCCGCACTCGCCCGCTTCACCCCAGCGCAATTCATCGCGCTCGTTGAAAAGCATCACATCAGCTATCACGAAAAAACCCTCGGCCAACTCTTCTGCGACCGCTCCGCTCACGACATCGTCACCATGCTCGAGCGCGAATGTGCCGAAGCCGGAGTCCACACTCTCCTCGGCACCAAAATCCTCTCCGTCACCCGAGACACCGCAGACACCCGCTTCCGCATCGAAACCTCCTCCGGCTCGTTTCAAGCCGAATCAGTCGTCGTCGCCACCGGCGGCCTCTCCATCCCCAAGATGGGAGCCACCGGCTTCGGATACACCCTCGCCCAGCACTTCGGACTCCGCGTCATCGACACCCGGCCCGCCCTCGTCCCGCTCGTCTTCAACCCCGACGACCATGCCCGCTGGTGCGACCTCGCTGGTCTCTCCGCGGAAGTCATCGCATCCGCCGGCACCAGAAAACTCCGCGCCAGCTTCCGCGAGAAACTCCTCGTCACCCATCGCGGCTTGAGCGGCCCCGCCGTCCTGCAAGCATCCTCCTACTGGCACCCAGGAGAAGCCGTAGACTTCGATCTGGCCCCCGGCCTCCAAATCACCCAGCCTCTACTCGCCCGCAACGCCCGTCGCGACCCCAGCGCAGCAATTCAGGCTCTGCGATCCGTCCTGCCCACCCGAATGGCCGAGCGCTGGTTCGACCTCCATCCACCCGCCGACTGGACTAATTCCTCGCTCGATAAATTCGAGCAGCAACTCCATACCTGGCGCATCACCCCCGCAGGCACCGAAGGCTACGCCAAAGCCGAAGTGACCGCCGGGGGTGTCGACACCGCCGAACTCGACGCCAAAACCATGCAAGCTAAAAAAGTCCCGGGCCTCTACTTCATCGGAGAAGTCGTCGACGTCACCGGATGGCTTGGAGGCTACAACTTCCAATGGGCCTGGGCCTCAGGCTTCAGCGCTGGCCAATCCGCCTAGCCTCACAACTACCTACTGCACCACCAGCGTCAGGCTCACCGTCCGCGTCAAACCCACACTCGTCGCCGACACCACGATCCCATAAGTACCCGATGGCGTCAGCGCAGTCACCGGTCCCGGCGCAGTGCTGTCTCCAGGAATCGTCCGTCCCGAACCACACCCTGCCATCACCAGCAGGCAGCACACCAGCCCGGCTCCCACCAGTCGCCGCACACCCCGACGTCCCCGCCCCAACCACCCCAGCGGCACCAGCAATCCCAGCCAGACTAGCCGCCCCACCGCCGGAGAAATCGCCGCACTCGCGACACCCGTGTTCACCGTTACAGAAACAACCGTCGTGCTCCCCAGCGTCACTACCGCAGGCGAAACATTGCACGTCGCATTAGCCGGAACGCCGGTGCAACTAAAGCTGACAGCCGTACCAAGCCCCACCGCCGGTGTCAGCAGCAGGGGATACACAGCATTCTTGCCACTGGCAATCGTCGCCGTCGTACTCCCATCTGCCGCTAAACTGAAGTCGACACCAGTTCCCGTAAGCTGCAGCGTCTGCGGAGAAGTCAAAGCATCATCTGTAACCGTTAGCGTTCCATTCCTCGCGCCACCAACCACCGGAACAAATTCCACCTGCAACGTACACGACGATGCAATCGCCAGCGTAGCGCCGCAGGTATTACTTCCCGTCACCGCAACAAAATCACCCGTCAGCCCCACGCTCTGGAGACTCAGCACGACTCCGCCATTGTTAGTCAGCGTCACCAACTGAGCCGCGGAACTGCTCCCAACCGCCGTAGCAGAAAACCCCAGTCCCATAGTTGGCGATAACGAAACACCCGGCCCCGTAATACCTGTCCCACTCAACGCCACACTCTGGCTTCGAAACTGATCAGACACCGTCAGCACTCCACTACCCGCACCAACACTCTTAGGCTGGAACAAAACTCCGATCGAACAACTCGATCGCGCATTCAGCGAGTTGCCGCAACCATTCACGACGGAAAAATCGCCCGCTGCAATCTGCGTGGAGATCAACGTCAGCGCAACATCACCAACATTAGTAAGCGTAACCTGCTGCATCGCACTCGCCGTATTCAACTGCTGTGCAGCAAAGCTGAGACTCATCGGCGCAAGCGTATCCGTCGCTGGCAACGTGCCAACGCCGCTCAACGCCACCATCTGCGTCCCGGCATCGTCCACCAGCGTCAGAGTTCCGCTGCGCGTCCCCGAAGCAGTCGGCCTGAACGCAATCGCCACCGTACATCCAACGTTCGGTCCAAGCGTCCCACCGCAGGTATTTGCAGTCAGCACGAAATCTCCTGTTACCACCGGAGCCTGCAGCGCCGCACTCGTCCCGCCCATATTCGAGATCGTTACGTTCTGCGCAGCGCTCGAAGCATTCACCGTCGTCGCGGAAAACGTCAGCACAATCGGATTCAGCACAATCGCCGCTGATGCAGTTGCAACACCAGAGATCGCAACCGTAGCCTGACCGCCCCCCACATTGCCATACACCGTCAGCACTCCAACCCGTGCCCCGGTTACGGAGGGCAGGAACGTTATTTGGACCGCACAACTCGCTCCCGCAGCAATCGCACCCCCGATACAGGAGTCCGTCTCGTGAAAGTCGCCCGTCGCCACAATCTGGCTAACCAGCAACGCAGCGCTGCCTGTATTTGTAACCACCACAGTCTGCACCGCACTCGCAGTCCCAACTGCCTGCGCGGAAAACACCAGCGCGACCGGCTGCAGGCTCATCATAGGCTGTGCTGGATAGGCCGCAGTCAGCAAAGGAATCTGCCATACTCCACGGCCATAGGTGGCGGCACGCAACTCGCCCGTGCGGCCGTCGCCTGTCGTCATCGCGGTCGCAGCCGCAAGCTGCACCACTGGAGCGTTCGGCAAACTCACCCCATAGACGCTCCAGCAATTGCCGCTGGAACAACTAGCCACCTGCGTTGTTACATATACTCCCGTATCCAGCGCCACATAGACCGTATTTGCATCATTCGGATCAATCACCACGCTATTCGCCGGAGCATTCGGCAAATTGCTACTGATATTCGTCCAATGCGCTCCACCATCGACCGAACGATAAAGATGCGGAGCGTTCGTTCCATTACCCGCAAATCCCATCACGGTCGCATAAACCGTCTTTCCCGTAGCATCATGCGGATCGGCAGCCAGGGATGAAACATCGAAGCCCCCCGGATTGAACCTGCCCTGATCGGCAACATCGTTCAAGACCGGTGAAGCCGCCAGGTCCGTCCACGCCGTCGTCGCGCCCGCCGTGCCTCCAGCCGTAGTCGAGAACAAGTGCCCCCCGAAGGTTCCGCCACCATCCAGCGCCCCTGCCATGCCCGCATAGATCACCTGCGCGCCAGCGTTCTGAGCACTGCTCGCACTGCTGACCGCACCCCCCGCAGCCAACGAACGAATCACCGGATTCGTGTTCGAGCACGCCGCGTTCTGCGGCCCTGCCAGCAGCTTACTGATCACATTCGAAGACGACCACAGCGCTCCACTGCCCGCAGGCCCACGCCATACGCGGCACGTGCCAATCAACACATCCGCCGACACAGCCGGATCAAGCAGCCAGGGAGCATCAATCAGCGAGTCATCCCCTCCCACCTGTATTGCTCCAATCGTCGGTGCTCCGGCAAAGTCCGTAGCAGCGCAAGCCGCCCCATTCGAACACTGTCGCAGACTCACCCCCGCTGCCGTCGACACATACCAAAGCAGTGGATTCGTCTGGTCAATCGCCACCATCCCACCCTCGCCAGCTGAGAGTTGCGCCCACACACCACCCGATCCAGCCCCACCCGTTCCCGCACTTCCATTCGCACCCAGCCCCACCAGCGCCGTCCCAGGATCCGTCGGATCCTGCGCAAAGCTCACCACCTCCGCCAGCGATCCCAGTCCAGAGTTCAGATTGTCAAAGTGCGTCGCATCATCCGAAGAACACGGCGTCGCCTGCTGGTTGATCCCATCCGTCGAGCGCCACAAACCGCCATCGTTCCCCAGGTACAGCAACGGCTGAGCCACCGTACCCAGCACCGCAAGCGCATGTTGCGCCGGCGCAACTTTCGAAGACCCAGCACATCCGTTCACCGAGTTCGTTGTGTTGCGCAGTGCGCAGCCACTCGCCAGCGAGCACCGATATACATCCACCGTTCCTACATACAGCAGCGTGTCTGCGGTCGCGCCACTCGATGCAGCCGACACCGCAGCCAGCGACAGGTTGTAGTCACCTTGCACAATCGCCGTACTGCCACCTCCAGCCTCCAGCGAGCCCGACGCCAACTGCTTGCCGAACGCAACACTCCCATTCGAGCAGCTACTCCCATTCAGCGCGCACACATCCTGCCACAACCCCTGATCCACATTATTACGGTCCACCGTTAGCGCAAACGTATCCCCCGTCGTCGACTGCACCGCCAGCGCCCCCCGAAACACCGGGCACCCCGTGCTGCCCGTACTTCCCGGATTCGTTGGACACGCCGCAAGCGTCAGCCCACTCCCCGGCTGCACTGCAAGCCGCGTCCACGTCAGCCCATCCGCCGATTGATAGTACCCGTGGTATCGCACAACGGCATAGAACCTCTGCCTCACCGAATTCCACACCACCGCTGTCGCTGCATTGCCACCGTGGTTCGATCCCGGTGGCAGCGGAGTCTGCACCACCTGGCTGCCGTCCATCACCACCGACATCTGCCACGTCACACCCGCATCCGTCGAGTAATACAGCCCCATCACACTGTTCGTCGCATCTACTGCATTTACCAGCGAGCCCTCCGCAGCCTGCGATACCGCCGCCACCACTAGGCCCGGAGTCCGATCGCTCCACGCAAATCCCGCAACCCCCAATCCCGTAAATGAGTGATTTCCAGCCACCCCATCATGCGAACCCTGAATCAACGTCCAGCTAACGCCCCCATCCGCAGAACGCAGCAAGCCGCTCCCGTAAAAAGAATCCGCTGCATCATTCGGATCGCCCGTGCCCGCCAGCACCACGCCCGACTGCACGCTAACTGCACCAATACTCAACGAGGGAATCGCCGCCGTCCCCGCATTCGCACTGAACACCGGCAGCGTATCCGTTAGCGCAGCAAAGCTCACACTCGCCGCCGGTCCAGCAGCATTCGTCGACTTCCACACTCCGCCGCCGGTCGTCCCCAGATACACCGTATTCCCGGTAGCATCCTGCGGGTCGATCGCAATACTTGTAACCCGTCCGGCAACATTCCCATAAGCGATGCTCGCGATCTGCCCCGGCCCAACCGCCTGCCAGCTCGCATTCAGCGGAGAAAGCCGCGGCAACACGCTCTGTTGCAGCAGCATCTTCGCATGCTCTTGTCTCGCTGCATCCATCGCATTTGCAGCTGCATCGCCCGCGACAGCACTCCGCCCACCCAGAAAGCGCTTGGCTCGCACAGCATGGGGACCGGCGGTCACCGTAACTGCGCCAACCCCGTTCCCATCTGTAACAGACCCAATGGCCTCCGAGATCTGACCCACCGCCACCGTACAGACCAGCAGCAACGCAGTCCAGACTCCCGCACCCAATAACGGAAGTCCTCGCCTCCGGCCGCAACCCACGCGCCGGGCAAGGTACTCCAATCGAAGATAGTTGGTCAGACCCATATGGCGCTCAGCTGGGGTGCGGCAGACCTCTAACTTCGATACTCAAGGCTAATCAAGGATGCGTCAATGCAACCTGCACAGAGTTCTCACGCTCAATACCAGAAAGGGATGAGAGCACTCTAATGTTCGGCGCGCTTTACTCGCCACATCCACGCCATCAACCCAGGCCGCAATGCAGATCAGCAGCGAACGATCTTGGACGACTCAAACGATCGTGTAGCATTCCTCGAATCAATCACCAAACGAGACTCGCGAACAATCCTCTCGTAGTCATAGACCGAGTGGTCCGTCACGATCAGCACACAATCGAAGCTCCCCAAATCATCCAGCGAAGTCGACTCCAGATGCAGATCGTACTTGCGCCCATGCCCCACAGCAGGGAAGTACGGGTCGTTATAGCTGACCGTCGCCTGCCCTTTCTGCAACATCTCGATAATCGTCAATGCGGGCGATTCGCGCAGATCGTCCACATCGGCCTTATAGGCAACGCCCAGCACCAGAATCTTCGCGCCCGGCAGGGAAGTACCATTCCGCTCCAGCGCCCGAACCGTCGTCTGCGCCACATACTCCGGCATCGACTCGTTCACCTCGCCCGCCAGCTCAATAAATCGCGTCGAGCAGCCGAACTGCTTCGCCTTCCAACTCAAATAGAAAGGATCCACCGGAATGCAGTGCCCACCCACGCCCGGCCCCGGATAGAACGCCTGGAACCCAAACGGCTTCGTCGCCGCTGCGTTAATCACCTCCCAGATATCCACTCCCATGCTCTGGCAGATCTGTTTCATCTCGTTCACCAGCGCAATATTCACGCACCGGTAGATGTTCTCCAGCAGCTTCGTCATCTCCGCCGCTGCCGGCGTGGACATCGCCACCGTCGTCCGAAAAACGCTGCCATACAACGCACGGGCCGCTGCAGTCGCACGCGCATCGAACCCGCCAACCAACTTCGGAATATCGCGTCGCGGCGTCACCATATTGCCCGGGTCTTCACGCTCCGGAGAGAACGCCACCATCACGCCATCCAGATCGTCCTCCGGCTCACCCAAACCCGCATCGTCCCGCAGCACAGACACATTTCGCACCCGACCATATCGGTTGATCGTCGCGACAATAATCTCTTCCGTCGTCCCCGGATACGTCGTACTTTCCAGCACCACTAACTGTCCCGCACGCAGGTACGGCGCAATCCCTTCAATCGTCGCCACCACATAGCTCATGTCTGGCGTGTGATCTTCGTGCAATGGAGTCGGCACGCAAATCAGCACCGCATCCATACTCGCTATCTCGGCAAAATTCGAGGTCGCTCGGAACCCGCTCTTCTGCGCCGCACAAACATGATCGCCCTCAATCCGGTGGATGTACGACTCCCCCTCATTGAGACTCCTCACCTTCTCCGCATCAATGTCAAAGCCGGTAACCCGGAATCGCTCTTCGCTAAACAGCAAAGCCAGCGGCAGACCAACGTACCCCAGGCCGATAATGCCAACCCGCGCAGTACGTTGCTCAACCCCTTCGAGCCAGCTTTCAATCTCTATTACGGAAGCAATAGCAGAATTAGAGGGTGTCAAGTCTGTTCTTCCCGTGGAGCATATTTTTGGCGATACCAATCAACCGTGCGACGTAAGCCCTCCGCAAAATCAATCTGCGGCTCATAACCAAACGCAGCCCGTGCAGCACTCACCTCAGCCAACGAGTCCCGAACATCACCCTCCCGCTCCGGCCCATACTGCGCTGGAAGGGCATAGCTAAGTAGACGCGCTAGGCCGCTGTAAGTCTCATTCAAAGTGTGCCGCTCGCCGCATGCAATGTTGAACACGCGTCCCGCCACAAAAGTTGCGGGCGCTTTCATAGCTAAAAGGTTTGCGCTCACTACGTTGTCGATATACGTAAAGTCCCGCCCCTGCTCTCCGTCGCCAAAAATAGTTGGTTGCTCGCCACATAGCATCTGCATCGCAAACTTCGCCATCACCCCCGAATACGTCGAACTCGGATCCTGACACGGTCCAAAAATATTGAAGTACCGCAAACACACCGTCTCCAGCCCATACACCTGCCAGTAGCTCTGCATGTAAAGCTCACCCGTCAGCTTCTGCACCGCATAAGGCGATACCGGCTGCGGACGCATCGTCTCCACCCGCGGAAACCCCGGCTGGTTCCCATATGCAGACGACGAAGCCGCATACACCACCCGCTTCACCCCTGCCAGCCGAGCACCCTCCAGCACATTAAACGTTCCATCCACGTTCGTCTCATGACTCGGCCTGGGCTCCTTCACCGACCGCGGAACGCTCGGCAAAGCTGCCTCATGCAATACATAGTCCACCCCCTCGCACGCCTCCCTCACCCCACCTGCATCCCTCAGGTCCACCTCCCGCAGCTCAATCTGGCCTTCCACCTCTACCAGATTGCTCCGCTTCCCCGTCTCAAAATTGTCGAGCACCCGCACCTCATCGCCCCGCCCCACTAGAGTCTTCACCAGATGTGACCCGATAAACCCCGCCCCACCCGTCACCAGATACTTCGCCATAATCCCTCCGTCGCCACTCCCATTCTTCTACAAAACACACTGCAGCGCTCCCATCACTGCCACTGATCAGCCTGACCCGCACCCAGGCCCAGGAATGAAATTGGCCATCCATCGCGCAGCGGACGACCGACGGATCCACCTCGCCATCGCCCTCAACCTCCCACACCAACATCTCAAACCCGGAAGGACAGAGCTTCACCCCGATACCAGCAACCCGCCTCCCACCTGGAGAACACCCCAAGGGGTTACCCTCAGAAACGAGCATTTATCCCGCAACCAGCTGGTCAGCTCACAGCAGAGTCAGAAAACATCGACATCTGCTCCTCCTGCAGCGCATGCATCTGTCGGATGTACTTCTTTGAGTCGAACTTCTTCCCCGTAGACCCACCCGACATATACCGGATCTTCCCAAAGATCGGCCGCTCGAACCACGCCCGGTCAAACTTCCCCAGCACTGCCCACGCGATCCCCGCATACCCATTCGGGTCGCGCCCATCCAGAAAATACTTGTCATTCAGGTGGATGCAGCACTTCATCGCAGTCGCTACATCCGGTGTCCACTCCAATATCTTCTTCGCCCAGTACATCCGCACATAGTTATGCATCCACCCATGCCGCACCATCTGGATCTGGCCCGCATTCCAAAGATCATCATGCGTCTGAGCCTTCTCTAACTGATCCAACGTATAAATCGTCTCCCGCTCATCCCGCGCATGCTCCGCAATCGACTTCTTCGCCCACGACTCCGCACACTCCACCGAGTCATAGGTCGGCGTGTACTTCACAAAATTCACCGCCAGCTCCCTCCACGCAATCAACTCGTTGAAGTAACTGTCCCGCGCCGACTTCAAATCAGGATTCGCCGCCACCGCAGCATCGATCGCCAGCGCAATCGTCACTGGGCCAATATGCCCGTAGTGCAGATACGGCGACAGGCATGACGTTCCATCGGTCTCCGGATGGTTCCGCCGCGTCTCATAGTCCTTCAGCATCGGTCCGGCAAACAGCTTCAGCCGCTTTAGCGCAGCATGCGTGCCACCCTTCCACGCCTCCACAGGCCCCACACTCCGGTCCAGATCCTTCCAACCGCGGGTCATGTCCTCATGCACCGAATCGGCAAGGAAACCCCGTGGCCGCTTCCACGCATGCTCCGCCACCGCATTCTCATACGGCTGCAAAAACTCCGGCAGCATGCGGTACAGCCGCGGACGAATCGTATACGCCCCATACTGTGCCTTCTCGATCAGCTTTGAAGGAACCACCACGTCGGCATCGACAGTCCAGAAGGGAATCCGTATCCGTGCCGCCAGTTCCTGCCGCCATCGCTCAGGAACCCGCATCGGGTTCTCATCCCCAATCACCATCGCAGCCTGCACATCTGCCAGCAGACGCTCATGTGACTCATGCGGAGCACATCGCATAACGAAGCTGATGTTCCGCGCCGCAAGGTCCGCCTCGATATCCGGCAATCCTTGATTCAGAAACGCATAGTGCCGCAGGTTCGCATGAGGAAAATTAGAAACGCCCGCGAAATAAACCACCAATGGCAATCCAAGCAGATTCGCAACCTGAACCGCAATATCCACGGCATGGTTATCCACTCCCCGCTGCGCCCGCTGCATCCAGTACACAACGCACTTCCCCTCAGTATCAGGGGAGCCGTTGCGACGAACAGTCACGCGCGGATTGGCTGCCAGCGATTCAAGCTCTTGCATCAACGAGGGACCCGGCTCTCTCATCTCTCAAGTCTAGTGCGCCACCATCCACTCCTGTTCACCACAACAAGAATGCGGCCCGCAGGCCGCATCAGTGTCAAAACAATCTTGCGCTCTGCGTTACCAAAGACCCCACGCCCGGCTGATGTAGTCGGTCAGTGTCATCGTAATCAAAACGAGAAAAGTAAAAAATCCAGCAGAGACCGTCATCTTCACCAGGTTGGACTGGTAAAAAACGTGCATGAAGAACAGGATTACGATCACTGCCTTGATGCTGGCAATCGCAAGCGCAATAATCGGGTTGAATATTCCCAGATCAATAAACGCTGCACCAACCGTAATACCAGTAAAAGTCAGCAAGGTCCCAAAGATGATGGTGTAAGTCATCGGGGTGACAATGTGATGCTCCGCATGCTCGGGATTCGTCACATTGGAAGGATCGTGATGTTCAGACATATATCTCTCTTTTCGTGGTCAGAGTACGGTGTTGATCGCAGCTACGATCCAGGGTGCCGATTGATGAGATAAAGCAGCGGAAACAGGAAGATCCACACAATATCTACAAAGTGCCAGTACAACCCGAAGTTCTCGATCGGTGCAACGTATCCGCTTGAGAACTCACCGCGATACGCTCGCCAGGTAAGCCAGAACAGCAGCCCAATGCCAATGATCATATGCAGCGCGTGCATTCCGGTCATGGCAAAGTAGAGCGAGAAGAACACCTGGGTCTTCTGTGCCATATCCGGTGCCAACGGCTGTTCCTTCAATCCGTACGCCTGTGGATTCACGAACTCCGACACGTCGAAGTGTTCGCCCGGGATGTGGTGCTTCTCCCACTTCTCGTGATACTCCACATACTTGATTCCCAGGAAGGCAAATCCAAGCACGGTCGTAATAACCAGAAACAGAACCAGCAAACCCTTCTTCCGAACCTCGGCCGCCCACACACCCAGCGCCATAAAGAAACCGGAGCCGATCAGGATGGCAGTATTCGTGGCCCCAAGCGGAATGCTGAGCTGATTCGACGCTGCGACAAACGCATCGTGATACCAGTTGCGGTACAGCAGGTAGGCGAAGAAGAGCCCACCGAAGAACATGATTTCGGTCAGCAGAAACAGCCACATGCCAAACGTGCCGGCCTCGCGCTGTTGCTGTTCCGTCTCAAAATGATGGCGGTGCTGCGGAAGAACCACATGCTCATGCTCTTCGTGCACGGCCGTCTCGTCAGTATGGTGATGCGTAGCTACCAGCGCATTATCCAACGGTCGTCACCTCTTGTTCTGTCTTGTGCGCAAGCCAATCGTAGTCATAAGCTTCATGATCAACAATGGGGATTTCAGTGAAATTCTCCGTGATAGGTGGCGACTGGATCTGCCACTCTAACCCGGTTGCCTGCCATGGATTGTCCCCGGCAATCGCACCGTACTTCAGCGACCAGCCAAGGTACAGCAAGGGCAGAAGGAAACCCACGCCAAGCACCGTAGCTCCGGCCGTAGAGAGAACATTCAGCACTTGAAACTCCGGCGGATACACATGGTACCGACGCGGCATCCCAAGATAACCAAGAATAAATTGCGGCATAAAAGTTAGATTGAAGCCGATAAAGCTGGTCACCGCAGAGAGCTTGGAGAACGATTCCGGGTACATCCGGCCCGTCATCTTAGGCCACCAGAAATGGATGCCCGCCAAAAACGCCATCAACATGCCGCCCACCATCACATAGTGGAAGTGCGCCACGATAAAGTACGTCTCGGTCAGATGAATGTCCATGCCCAAAGCGCCAAGGAAAACGCCCGTCATGCCGCCGATCACAAAGAGCCCCATGAATGCAAAGGCGTAGATCATAGGTGTCTCAAACGTGATCGAACCCTTCTGCAGCGTAAACGCCCAATTGAAGATCTTGATCGCTGAAGGTACCGCGACGAGCATCGTCAGCAATGAGAAAACCAGCGCTGAGTAGTTCGACACACCCATGATGAACATGTGGTGTTCCCAAACAAAGAAGCCGAACAAGGCGATCGCCACCGACGAGAACGCCACCGCCGTATAGCCAAAAACCCGCTTGCGGCTGAACGTACTGATCACTTCCGAGATCACACCCATGCCTGGCAGAATCATGATGTACACCGCAGGGTGCGAGTAGAACCAGAAAAGATGCTGGAACAGCAGTGGATCGCCGCCCTTGGTTGGGTCGAAAACGCCGATGCCAACCGTACGCTCAAGGGCAACCAGCACCAGAGAAATGGCCACAACTGGCGTACCCAAAACCATCAGGATCGACGCAGCATAGTTCGCCCACACAAAGAGCGGCATCCGAAACCAGGTCATACCCGGTGCGCGCATCCGGTGAATCGTCACGATGAAGTTCAAACCAGTAAAAATCGAAGCAAATCCGGCGATAAAGATTCCCGTCGCCGCAGTGACTACATTCGTGTTCAGGTAATGAGTCGACAGCGGGGTCGTAAATGTCCAGCCCGTATCGACTCCACCCAACACCAATGCTGCAAGGGTGAAAAGACCACCAGCGACATACAGGTACCAACTCAGGAGGTTGATCTTCGGAAACGCCAGATCCTTTGCGCCCAGCATGATCGGAATCAGGAAGTTCCCAAGAGTCGCAGGAACGGAAGGCACCAGAAACAGGAAGACCATCACGATGCCATGCATCGAGAACATCTTGTTATAAGTATCCGACGCCATCAAATCCGGCTGAGGCGTTAAGAGCTCAAGCCGAATCAGGCCCGCAAAGGCTCCGCCAATAAAGAAGAAAAAGGTGATCGATATCAGATACAGGATCGCGATCCGCTTGTGGTCGCCCGTAAACAACCAGCTCAAAAGGCCGTCCTCATTATTGAGGTAGTGGCGCTTCGGCAGCGTTGCCGTTCGTTGATCTGGCAGGTTGACGATTGTCGTAGTTGTTGTACTCATGGCTTCACCATCCCCGGCGTTTTCGGTGCCACTTGGTTCGACTCTGATGTGGTCAGGGTCTGCTGCACCCGATAATTGGTATCCAATGTCTTGATGTATTCCACCAGATCGATCAAGCCATCCTCGCTAACCTGACCCTGGTAGGTCGGCATAATCGGCGCAAAACCAGCAGTTATATGTTGAGAAGGGTTCAGAATCGCGTCACGCAGATACGCGTCATTTACCAGAACCTGCGAGCCATTGGTGAGCGTCAGCTTTGATCCATACACGCCTGCGAGATTCGGACCTCGCGCAGCAGCACTTCCCGAGTGGCACGCATTGCAACCCATACTTGCGAACAGCCGTTCGCCATTTTGCGCCAGCGACATTCCGCTCGTCGACTCCTGCGTCCACTTCTTATAGTCCTCCGGGGTCAGAACCGTTACTTCACCGATCATCCCGGAGTGCTGCGTGCCGCAATATTGAGTGCAGAATATGTGATACGTTCCTGGCTCAGTTGCTTCGAACCACACCGTCGAATAGCGGCCTGGAATGACTTCGCGCTTCACCCGAAAATCAGGGACGGAAAAGCTATGGAACACGTCCTGCGAAATCATCGTGAGTTGTACAGGCCGGCCAGTCGGAACATGCAGCGCATTGATCTCGTGCTGTCCGCCAGGATGCTCAGCCTTCCACATCCACTGCTTGCCAACGATATACACGTTCATCGCGTTCGTTGGAGGCGTATAGATACGGAAATACAGCAATGCGCCCCAGACAAAGCACACCAGAAACAGCGCCAGCGGAATGATCGTCCACGTTGCTTCGAGCAGCGTAGACCCTTCCACCTGGATCGCCACAGGGTGCCGCTCAGCCCTGTAGCGGATCGAAAATCCGAACACCAGAGCACCTACAAGAATCAGGCCAACGACCGTGATCACCAGCAGGAAAAAATAGAGCGCGTCAGTGTACGGCGCAATAGTCGACGCCTCGCGCGGAAAGAGCGCTGAAGCGTTAAGCCATTTCACCAAAAATTGCCACAGGACTGGACTGATATGCATCGTTACCCTTTATCCGTTCTCTTTCTTCGTCAGGTCGTGGTCGCGCCCAAGCTTAAGGTCTCGCCGAAACATCAGGAACATAAAACCACCTAGTCCGGCCACCGTAACCATTCCGCCAAACTGCACAACTCGCGCCACCACCAGAGAATGTTTGTTCGTCTGGGGGTCGTAGTGGTAGCAGTACGTCAAAATATTGGCGACCGGCGAACCGATCTTGTTATTCGAAGCCTCAATCAGGCCCAGCAGCATATCCTTTGGCGAGTACTCCACGCCAAGGTAATACTGAGCCAACTTGCCCTCCGTCGTCACCAGTTCAATCGAACTGGCATGTGCAAACTGAGAAAGCGTTCCGTCAGGCCCAGGCACCCGAACATAGCCGAATCCGACCGCCCCAGTAACCGCATCGATTGCAGGACTCTTGCCCGTCAGGAAATGCCACCCTGCTGCAGTCTCTGGACGTCCATAGCGCTTGACGTAAAACGCCTTTTTCTTCGCTGCCTGGTCCGGGGTTTCGCTAGGATCGATACTGATAATAACGATCTCAAAGTCCTTGCCTGGAGTAAGCTTCACCATCTCCAGCGCACCGGTCAGGCCATCCAGTTCCTCAGAGCAAAGCATTGGGCAGTTGTAGTACACCAGCGAGAGTACCGCCGGATGCTTGCCAAAATAGTCTCCCAGCTTCACTGACTTGCCGGTATCGTCGACAAACTCCGCGCCCAGCGGGAGCTGCTGGTTCAAGTGTTGGGCAACTCCAACCTTCTGCAAGACCTGCGGAAGCTGATCCCCAGAGTTCTCGCCCAACTGCTTGTCGCCGTAACTTGAGACTTGGCCGTGCGCGGTCGCACTCAGCAGGACGGAACACAGTGCCGCCATCTGCCAGGTTGCTCGAATTGTGCGCCAGCTCTTCATAGACTCAAATCCGTCACTTCTTATCTTAATCCTCGCCAGCCAACCGCGTTACTTTGCTGGAGCAAGTTCGGCATGGGCGCTGGTCTCAGCTTTGCCATAGCTCAACTTCTGGGCCCGCGCTTCCATCACGCCAAGCTCGTAACCAGTCCGCGCAAAACCCGTCGTCAAAGGAGCTTGCACCACCGGCTTTGTATCACCAGCGAGCTGCACCGAGGTTGTTGTCGAAGCAATGACCGGCAATCCGCGTTGTGCGATCAGCTCCATTGCGCGGGTAACCGGGATCCGAATCGACCCACTCCCGACCACCGTCACACTGTAGTGATCCAGCAGCAGGTCTTCGCGTGCGTGCAGGTCAGCCGTGGCCTGGTTCCCGTCATCGATGTCCAGACGTGGAGAAGGGAAAGAATTTGTCACCTGCTGCAATTGCTTTTGCTGCATCTCCGGGTTACTTGCCAGATTCTGCCGTTTGCCGCCGGGAGTAGCTTCGCCCCCAAGCGCTGGGCCCTGATGCCACTTGTCTGCCTTGCCATCTGCGCTTTCGAACGCGCTGTTGATCACGCGACCCATGATGAAGCAGAAGCCAAAGAAGATCAGCACAAAAACGAAGAGGCTCGCCAAAAACACGGCAACTCCGCTGACGTTAACGTCAGTAGTCTCGTAGCCGGGGTGCTCGGAATCAGGCGGGCCTGATTCGTGCTGTGGCACGTTGTTCAACCCATCATCATTAGTGTGCATGTTCGGGCTCCAATATCTCTTCGAGGTGCGGATCGTTCACGTTGACCAGCGGACGGGCCTTGAGTTGCGTCAGGTAATACGCGCCCCAGAGGGACAACACAGTGGCTGGAACCGTAATGTAAGCCAAAATCCCGATGTTCCCACTGATATGCAGGTTGCCGGCGGCATCTTTGAAGTTCGGCTCAATCAGCCAGAACATATCCACGCAGCGCGCAAAGATCATCCAGCAGGTCAGCCAAATCATCTTCTTCTTATTGCGCTTCAAGTCGCGCGACAGCAGAAGGGTAAAGGGAACCAGCCAGTGGAAGAGGAAGTCCGCGGTGCAGACATACCACCATCCGCCGTGGATACGGTTCAAATACCACGGAATCTCGTCCGGTACATTGCCTGACCAGATAATCAGAAATTCAGCAAAGGTCAAATAGATATTGAGCATCACAAAGGCAAAAGCAAACTTGCCCAGATCATGCTGCTCAGTCGTCCGAAGGAGCGTCTTGATCGGCTCATAGCGCGACAGCAGTATGACACTCAGAATGCTCAGTGCCAGAACCGCGTAACCTTGGCCAACGAGGAACTGCAACCCCCAGATCGACGAATACCAGGTGACATCCAGCGACTTGATCCAGATGATCGCGCCATCTGTCAGCAGAACGACGTAGATGAAGATGCCGATGCCGCTCAGGTTTTCAAACTTGATCCGCCATGCATCGAAGCTTCCCTGGGTTCCGCGCGCGGGATCAGCATCACGCTGCAGAGACCACTTGTTCAGGAAATAGGTGATCAGCAGCAGCACGCCGAAGATAACTGCGCTTTGCAGCGTGGCGCTGGCTGGACTTAGCATCGCCCGCTTGGCATCCGCAGTCATCGCCTGCTCAGCCGTAATCGCGTGCGCCGCAAGAGCCTCGGCGGTAGCGGCAGCCGTGGGATACAACGCCCACTGGTATAGGTGCTTCATGAAGAACAGGATCGGCAGCAGCATCAGCCCAACCACCCAAATGGTGCGGGTCATCGCTTCCAGGGGACGCCGTAGCAGCAGACCCCATTTTCCGCCCGTGACGTACTGAAGCATTAGCAACACCAAGCCGCCGCCAGCAAAGCTGAAGCAGGTCATGTAGCCCAGCAGGTAGGCGCGGAGGATGTGGTTCTTGCCCTCGTGCGAGAAGCCAAAGGGAATAGTCAGCAGCGCAAACAGAGCTGCCACCATCAGCAAGCGGGTCCGCCAAACGTCTACGATCTCCGGGGCAGCCAATGCGCTCGGGAGCGTGCGAGGCCCATGATGTGCACTCTGATGGTGCCCGTCTGCTGCGCCGTTATGTTCGTGTCCTAATGACATGCGTTTCAAGCCTTCGTTCGGAAGCTTCCGAGTTTATTTCTTAACTGTTTCCTGACCGACTGCTGCATTGGGCTTCGCTGCAGGTGAACCTTCACCTTGCGGTGCATTGCTCTGCAACGGAAGAGTGAACGTCTGCTCATCGGGAGTGCCATGAACCGCAGTTGGCGGCAACGTCCACTCATCTGCAAAAGATGCTGGCAGGCCTTCACCCTCTGCAATGCTTGTGAGCGGCTGGACATGGGCGCCGGCAGCGACGTCAGCCTGAGTCGCATTCTGACTCAGCTGCAGCGCCTTGATGTAGGCGACGATGGCCCAGCGATCGACTGGACTCAACTGCGCCGAGTAGTCCGGCATTGCTCCATAGCCGTTCGAAATCACATTGAAAAAGTGACCAAGCGGAGCTGCCTGAAGGCGAGGAGTATGGAAGTTGCCTGCGGGAGCATATCCGCGCTGCACAATCATGCCCACGCCGTTGCCCACCCGGGAGTGGCATGGCGTGCAGTAGATGTTGAAGCGTTCCTGGCCGCGCTGCAGTACCTGCATCGTCACAGGGAAGGGAAGCCCATCACCCTCTTTACCGCCACTAAATCCAGTACTGAAGTAGGCGTCCTCATGAAGCTGATTTCGGCCGACCGTGTTCTCCACCTGCGGACGAGCCGAACGGCCGTCTGCATAGAAGCTGGTCCCACGCTGCGGGAAGAACTTAGGCTGATCATGCATGTCCTGCCTGCAGCCCAGCGTAAACATCAACCCAAGTGCGGCAGCGGCGGCGAGTGCACGCCCGGAATTCTGTTTGATTTGCGTACTAATGATCCACCTCCACCACGGATATCGCGGGGAATTGTTCGAGAAACGCCCGTGTCTCCGAAAGAGAAAACTTGGGGTCTGACGCTTCAAGGCACAGGAAAAACTTGTCAGTCGTGGCACCGTTACGGAAGTTCGGCGCATTGAAAACAGGATGGTAAAGCTGCGGCATCCCATTCAGCGCAATCATCCCGAACGCGGCCGAGAGACCTGCAAACAGAATCGTCCACTCATACGCCGGAATGATGAACGCCGGCCACGAAAATAGAGGACGCCCTGCAATATTCAGCGGATAGCCCCAGACGTTAACCCAGGTCTCCATCAGAAATGCCGTCGTCACCCCCATCAGCCCACCCAACAGGCATACAAGGGGAACCCGTGTCTTATGGAAATGCAGCGCTTCGGCCGCCTCTTCCACAGGATACGGCGTGTAGCACTCCATCCGGCGGTAGCCGGCGGCACGTGCCTGCTCCGTCGCATGGACCAGCTCCGAAGGGGTATTGAACTCAGCGATCAGACCGTATATTCCTTCACGCGGCGGCATCAGACAGTCTCCTCAACAGCAGTCTCAGCATCGGTTCCGCCCCGCTTCACCTTGGTCTGCGGCAGCATCATCTTGATCTCAGACATTGGAATCATCGGCAGGAAGCGAACAAACAGGAAGAACAAGAAGGTAAAGAGCCCCATTGTTCCGACGTAAATCATGTAATCCCAGCGCGTGGCCCGGTAGGTGCCCCAGCTCGACGGCAGGTAGTCCCGATAAAGACTCGTCACAACAATGACGAAGCGCTCAAACCACATACCCGTATTCACGATCAGCGACAGGATGAAGAGATACGTCACATTCACCCTCAGCTTGCGTGACCACAGCGTAGTCAAAGGAATCGCAATATTCGTCAAGATCAGGATCCAGTACGCCCAGCCCATAGGCCCAAACATACGATTCCACATCATGAAGAACTCCCAGTGGCTGGCCGAGTACCACGACATAAACACTTCCATGCCGTAGCCATAAGCCACAATGCCACCAGTTCCCAGCATCACCTTCGCCATATTGTCGAGGTGGCGCAGCGTAACCAGGTCTTCCAGGTTGTAGAACTTGCGGATCGGGATGGCCAACGTCAGCACCATCGCGAAGCCGGAGTAAATTGCGCCCGCGACAAAGTAAGGCGGGAAGATCGTTGTATGCCAACCCGCAAGCGCCGCCACGGCAAAGTCGAAGCTGATGACCGTGTGAACCGAGAGCACCAGGGGCGTCGAGAGACCCGCCAGCAGCAGCGAGGCCGACTCATACCGAATCCAGTGCCGCGTCGATCCGCGCCAACCCAGCGAGAGAAGCCCATACATGTACTTCGCGAAAGGCATCGTCGCCCGGTCGCGTAAGGTCCCAAAGTCGGGAATCATGCCCACGTACCAGAACACAATCGAGATCGTTGCGTAGGTCGATACCGCGAACACGTCCCACGCCAGCGGCGAGCGGAACTGCGGCCACACGTTCATCGTGTTCGGGTAAGGGAACAGCCAGTACGCCAACCAGGGACGACCAACGTGGATCAACGGGAACGTTCCAGCGCAGACCACCGCGAAGATCGTCATCGCCTCGGCAAATCGATTGATCGAGTTGCGCCATGTCTGCTTGAACAGCAGCAGAATCGCCGAAATCAGCGTGCCCGCGTGGCCGATACCAATCCACCAGACAAAGTTGATGATGGCGAAGCCCCAGGCGCCCGGAATCGTAACACCCCAGATGCCGGTGCCCTTCAGGAACAGCCAGGTGCAGCCAATCACCACGCCGGTCGCGACGGCCCCGCCCACCATCAGGCCAAAGAACCAGCCCAGCGGAGTGTTCGAAGTAAGAACGATTCCAGCAATCTTCTGGGTGACTGATTTGAAGTTATGGCCCGGCGCGATAACCGCGTACTCGCCGGTGCGCGGATCGATCATCGGGTCGGCCACTGGATCGTGGATGGGGCCTTTGGTTGCCATTATGCCAGCTCCGGATTTGGGTTGATGACTCCGGCCGTGTAGGACGTGCGTGGGCGGAAGTTGAGGTCCGAGAGCACTTGGTAGTCTCGCTCCTCAGCCTTGCGCTTCGCCACTTTACTTGCCTTGTCATTGATATTGCCGAAAACAATGGCGCTGGTCGGGCAGGCCTGCTGGCAGGCCGTCACAATCTCGCCATCGCGAACTTCACGATTTTCCTTGTCGGCTGTGATCTTCGCAGCTTCAATCCGCTGCACACAGTAGCTGCACTTCTCCATCACACCGCGTGACCGTACAGTCACGTCCGGATTGCGCATGAACTTCAGGCTCTCCGTGTCGTAGTCCGAGTACAGAAGGAAGTTGAACCGGCGAACCTTATACGGGCAGTTGTTCGAGCAATATCTCGTTCCAACGCAACGGTTGTACACCATCGTATTCAGGCCTTCCGGCGTATGCACCGTGGCGCCCACCGGGCAAACCTGCTCACAACCTGCGTTCTCGCAGTGCTGGCAAGCCATCGGCTGAAAGTGCGCCTTCGGGGCATGCAGATCGCCCTCGAAGTACGTATCGATCCGGATCCACTGCATATTGCGGCCAACCTTCACCTGCTCACGCCCAACCACCGGAATATTGTTCTCCGCATAGCAGCTCACAATGCACGCATTGCAACCGATGCAGCTATTCAGGTCGATCGACATGCCCCAGGCGTTCTGTATCTTCAGCGACGATGGGTCAGTCTTCTGGTAGTTCCACGCCTCAGGGAAGAAGCTTTCGTCATGCTTCGGAGCTTCCCCCTGCGGACCATACCCAACCTTGTTCACCAGCGTCCCGCTCGCGCCTTCGTGCGCAAAGTCAGGATGTTTCTTCACCTCGTCAAGCGTTGCATAGCGGATAATCGACCGCTCCATCGCCTCATGTCCCGCGAGTGAGTACGCTCCATCTTTATCCGACAGCTTCTGCTCGAGATCATGCTGCGCAAAGGCGCCGCGGTGTTCAACGTTGTGAACCTTGGTCACGCAAAGGTCATACGTTCCTTCCAGCTTCGTGATCTTTGCACCGCTCGTAAACAGTGGCGCATCCGAAGTCCGCAGCGTGTAGGCGTCAAATCCAACGCCTGCCCCAACGCGGCCCGCTTCAACCGTACGGCCGAGCCCCAAATGCACCGTGATGGCGCCATCCGCATGACCTGGTGCCAGAAGAACGGGAGCGACCACCTTGCGGCCATTCACGTTAATCTCGATCTTGTCGTTCTCGTCCAGCTTCAGGTCGGCCATGGTTTTGATGCTGATCAGCGCAGCATTATCCCAGCTCAGATTCGTGACCTGTTTCGGCAACTCCTGCAGCCAGCCAACATTCGCAAATCGGCCATCATATAAGGATGGATCCGGTCGGAACGAAATCTCCAGGCCGCTCATCGGGGTTGATGCCATTGCGACGCCAGCCTTCGGCGCGCCCGTCGCTTTTGCCGTAAATGCCGTGCCTTCAACCCATCCGTCATGCAGGGCCTTGCGCCAGCCAGCCGCAAAATCGCCCTTGATGTAAGTCTTGGCGTTTGCCTGAACCACGTCATACGCCGAAGCCTGCGGATTCGCCAGCAGCGCCTGCAGTACATCGTGCGCCGACTTGCCGCCATACAGCGGGTCAATCATCGGCTGGATGATCGTAATCGTGCCATCGTACGCACGTGCATCCGACCAGCTCTCCAGGTAATGCGTCTTGTTGATGTGCCAGGTCGAAAGCACACCCGTCTCGTCCAGGTGGGAACCGAGATGTACCGTCGTTCCAACCTTGTCGAACGCTGCCTTGAACTCAAGATCTGCCGGTGCTGCATAGATAGGATTGGCACCCAGAATCACGAGCCACTGCACCTTGCCCGCGTTCATGTCCGCAACCAGCGCCTTCAGATCGGCAACCTGCTCGCTCGGCATCGGGTTCACCGTCTCGGTGTAAACCACTGTCTTGCCTACAGCTCCCAGCGCGTTGTTCAGCGCATACGCCGCAGAGTGAACCGCCGGCGCAGCCTGCTCGCCCGGGATTACAACCACCTTGCCGCCAGCCTTCTTCAGGTCCGCGCTCAGAGCCGTAAAGAACTTCTGCTGCTCGGCGTCGGCGCCCTGCGGAGCCGTCCCGCTTGCCAGTGCTGTCGCAAAACCAGCAATATCGCTCGGCTTCAGCGCCAGTCGATGCTCAGCCTTGAACCCCGTAACCGTCGGCATGCTCTCGACGACGTACAGCCGGTTCATCGTCTTGCCTTCTTCGTAGCGATGCCGTTCAGCATAGCCAGCCGCCAGCGGCAGGAAGCCCGGATGCGCAATACCACCCAGAAAGTCTGCATCCAGCGAAAGAATGACGTCAGCCTCTTCCAACTTGTACTGCGCGTCCGTATAGCTGCCAAACGCAGCCTTCGACGCCGCACGCGAGGAGTCCTGATTCACCGGCTCCCACTGCGTCAACTGCGCCTGGGGATAGGCCGTCTGAACCTGCTTCCACTGCTCTGCCAGAGTCGGTGACGTAATCGTCTCACTCAGGAAGTACAGGCCTTGCCCGCCGGAGGTCTTCTTCGCCCCTGCGGCAAAATCCTGCTGAAACTTCTCCCAGCTCGAGTTCTCGCCACGATATACAACATGCTGCGAGCGATCCGGGTCGTACATGTCGAGCAATGTCGCCTGAGTCAACGCGTCAGACTTGCCCTTCGCCATCGGGTGATCTGGATTGCCATCTACCTTGATCGGGCGGAACGCATCCGACTTCACCAGCACCGGAATCGCACCAGTCGGGAACGGATACGCCGTGGCAAAGTACATCGGCTTGCCGAGAACCAGATCCTCAGGCTGTTTCACGTACGGATAGATCGGCTCATCCGGCTGCTTGGTGCAACCCGCCAGTCCGGCCAGCGCCAGCGAAGCTCCCATTACCTTCAGAAAGCCGCGGCGGCTCACCGCATCCACCCACTCGTTCGAACTCCCCATCGACTGCCGCGGAAACTCCTCCGCCATCAGCTCGTGGAACGCCGGCGTCTCCGCCAACTCGTCCAGGTTCTTCCAGAAGCGCCGGCCAGTCTTGCCATCCAACTTCGCCTGAACCTCTGCCAGCGTCAGCTTCGCAGGAGCGATCTGGGTCACAACTACGGGTTGTGCTGCCTTTGCCTTCATATCAGCCATCGTCTGTTCATTCCCAAGTGTCGTCTTCATCGGTGGCACGTCTCGCAGCTCGAAAGCTCATTCGGTGTGCGGATGTGGTACTGGGCCGTCAAATACTTGCCCAGATCTTCCTGGCTCGAAAACTTCTCGTAACTCGCCGGAACCATCACACCCATCGCTGGACCATCCGAAGCTGTTTTCGCAGTTCCGGCTGGCGTCGCGCCTTCCATCTGCAGCATCGCAACTTCAGGTCCACCCGCCGTCGGATTCGTCGTCGTGCAGTTCACGTTCTGCGCCGTGGCGCCGCCCTTAACAGTGCTCGTGCACCATACCGGCTTGTCGCTCGACGGGCCAGCCCACGCCATGTTGTAAATCTCACTCACGGGGCGCAAATTCTTTCCCGGATTGCGGTGGCAGTTCAGGCACCATTCCATCTGCAGCGTGCTCTGCTGATACATCAGAGGCATCTCGTCAACGCGACCATGGCAGCTCGCGCAACCGATGCCCTTGTTTACATGGATGTCGTGATTGAAATAAACGTAGTCCGGAAGGTCATGCACCCGGATCCACTGGATCGATGCACCGGTCGCCCAGCTCTGACGAACTGGCTCCAAAAGGGCCGCATTCGTCCAGATCTGCGCATGGCAATTAATACATGTCTTCGTCGGAGGAATGCCGGCATACGCCGCCTTCTCTACCTGCACGTGACAATACTGGCATTGCAGCCCAAGACCCTCAACGTGGTGCTTGTGGCTGAATGGTACCGGCTGATCTGGCCGTTGTCCCTGCCGCGTCACCCAGGGGGAGCGCTGCAACTGGTCCAGAGCTACGCCGAGCGCGATCACAATTAGCCCGGTCAACACCAGGCTGAATCGGGCCAGCGCGTTCGAACTGCGGTCAAAAACTTGCGCCATGAGTGCGTTCCTGCTTCCTCTGCGTTACCTATTACTGAGGTCGAGAAGTTGCCGTTGATCGGTAATTCTGCTCGTGCTAAGCCGATCGTCCAGCGTGTCGGTTGTTGAGGACGCGCCACTTGGCGGCGCCCGTAGAAAAAGTAGTCTAAGAAACTCTGAGTATAGCAGTCGAAAAAGCTTTACTAAACCGTCGTCCGAATACCGTAACTGTTTTTTGTTCAACGCAAATCGATTATCGAAAACACCGTCAGCGGCCCATCCACAACATCTCGTATATCCCGCGTTCAACGCGCCAATTCTATACAAAATAGCCGGTACTGCTTCTCCCGTTTAAGAGCCCGCGCCACGTATCTCGCTTAGCAATGTGGACTGCTTCAGTCGTATTTCTCGCCGCCTTCTACCCCACCCCCGCAGTTGGAAACTTCCGAATACTACGCCCCAGGAATCTCTCTGACTAGCCCGATGTTGTAGCGTTGTTTCCATGCCGCGACCACTCGCCAGCCCGCGCCCACCGCGTTACGACTCCGCCCTCGCCCTCAGCCACCTCGCCGCCGCCGATCCAAAGCTCGCCAGACTCATCCAGCGCGCCGGCCCCTTTACCCTGCGCATCTCCAGCACCCAGTCCCCCTTCGAAGCACTCGTCGAGAGCATCGTCTACCAGCAACTCCACGGCAAAGCCGCCGCAACCATCCACCGCCGCCTGCTCGAATCCTTCTACCCCCTCACCAGGGACGAACACTTCGCCGCCCAGCACATCCTCGACGCCCCCAACGAACAGCTCCGCGCCGCCGGCCTCTCCCACAACAAATCCCTCGCCCTCCGCGACCTCGCTGCCAAAACCCTCGACGGCACCGTCCCCACCCTCGCCCGCATCCGTCGTATGTCCGACGAAGCCATCATCGAACACCTCACCCAGGTCCGCGGCATCGGCAAATGGACCGTCGAGATGCTCCTCATCTTCCGCCTCGGCCGACCCAACGTCCTCCCCGTAGACGACTACGGCGTCCGCAAAGGCTTCGCCCTCACCTTCCTCGGCCTCAAGCCCACCGACAAGGTCACCCCCGCCGACCTCCCCAAACCCGACGTCATGCGCACCCGCGCAAAACGCTGGCAACCATGGCAATCCGTCGCCAGCTGGTACCTCTGGCGAGCCTGCGACCTCGCCAAAACCAAAGTCACCCCCATCGTCGCCTCCCGCCCCTAAACCTCCAGGCACCCAGGCAACCCCACACCTCCCCCCAACGAATCGTACTAAGTACGACCTTCGCGGCATCCACAATTCCCCTGCACGCGATACCCTTACATCACGTCTATGGCAAAGAACCGATCCGGCATGTTCAACATCGCGAAGCTGTCCAGGGCCGTTACCCAGCCTGCTCGCTACGTCTGTGTCCATGGCCACTTCTACCAGCCGCCCCGCGAGAACCCCTGGCTCGAAACCGTCGAAGTTCAGGACTCCGCCGCTCCCTATCACGACTGGAACGACCGCATCACTGCAGAGTGTTACGCCCCCAACGGCGCCTCTCGCATCGTCGACACCAAGAGCAAGAACGAGATCATCCGCATCGTCAACAACTACGCCCGCATGAGCTTCAACTTCGGCGCCACCCTGCTCAGCTGGCTCCAGGACAAAGCTCCCCGCACCTACCGCATGATCCTCGACGCCGACAAAACCAGCCGCCAGCGCTACAGCGGACACGGCTCGGCCATGGCCCAGGTCTACAACCACATCATCATGCCCCTCGCCAGCCGCCGAGACGCCATCACCCAGATCCGCTGGGGCATCGCTGACTTCGAACATCGCTTCGGCCGCAAGCCAGAAGGTATGTGGCTCGCAGAAACCGCAGCCAATCGCGAAGTCCTCGACCTCATGGCCCAGGAAGGCATCAAGTTCACCGTCCTGGCCCCCATCCAGTGTGCCCGCGTACGCCATATCGCTGAGGCGCCAGACGCAGCCTGGACCGACACCCCCAACGCCACCTGCGACCCCACCCACCCCTACACCGTCAACCTCAACAACGGCCGCAGCATCGCCGTCTTCTTCTACGATGGCCCCGGCTCCCGCGCCATCGCCTTCGAAGGCCTCCTCAACAGCGGCGAAGAGTTCGGCCGTCGCCTCCTCAACGGCCTCCACTCCGCCACTCCCGGCCAACCCGACAACGCCCAGCTCTCACACGTCGCCACCGACGGCGAAAGCTACGGCCACCACCACAAGCACGGCGAGATGGCACTCTCCTACGCCATGCACTGGATCGACGAAGGCCAGGTCGCCCAGCTCACCAACTACGGAGAATTCCTCGACAAGTTCCCGCCCCAGTGGCAAGCCGAGGTCGCCGAAAATACCTCCTGGTCCTGCGCACACGGAATAGAACGATGGCGCTCCGACTGCGGCTGCAACGGCGGCAAAGCCGGATGGAACCAGCAGTGGCGCAAGCCCCTCCGCGAAGCCCTCGACCTCCTCCGCGACACCTCCGCCCCCCTCGCCGAAACCCTGGCCAAGGGACTCTTCAAAGATCTCTGGGCCGCTCGCGACGCCTACATCCAGATCATCCTTGATCGCTCCCCAGCCAATACCGAATCCTTCTTTGCCGCTCACCAGGTTCACCCTCTGTCACCCGCGGAGCGCGTCACCGCATTTGAACTCCTCGAGCTCCAGCGCCACGCCCAGCTCATGTACACCAGCTGCGGATGGTTCTTCGACGAGATCTCCGGCATCGAAACCGTCCAGATCATCGCCTACGCCGGACGCGTCCTCCAGCTCGCCGCCAAGCTCTTTGGCGAGCCCGGCGCCGCCCTCGAAGCCCAGTTCCTCGCCCTCCTCGCCAACGCAAAAAGCAACGTCCCAGAGCTCAAGGACGGCGCCGAAGTCTATCGCCGCTACGTCACCACCATGCGCATCGGCCTCGAACAGGTCGGTGCACACTACGCCATCAGCTCCATCTTCCGCTCCTACCCCGAAGACGGCGAGCTCTTCTGCTTCGACCTCCACCGCGACTCCCACGAGGTCTTCAGCTCCGGACGCGGTCGCGTCGCACTCGGTCGCGCCCTCATTAGCTCCCGCATCACCGAGGAGGCTGAAACCATCTGCTTCGCCGTCCTCCACCTCGGCGACCAGAACCTCTCCGCCGCCGTCAAACGTTACAACGCCGACGATCCCACCGAGGTCGAACGTTTCGCCACCTTCTCCGCAAACATCGGCACCGCCATGCGCCGTGCCAACCTCCCCGAGGTCATCCGCCTCATAGATCGCTTCTTTGGCGCACGCCGCTCCACCGACGGCGGCGAAACCACCGTCAGCGCCACCGGATACTCCCTCACCTCGCTCTTCGCCGACGAGCAGCACCGCATCCTGCGCACTATCCTCAACCAGACCCTCGCCGAGATGGAAGACTCCCTCCGCAAGATCTACGAGGATCACGCCTCCCTCATGCACTTCCTCACCGAAGCCGGCATGTCTCCCCCGCCAGCCCTCGCTCTCGCCGCCAACTTCGCTATCAACGCCAGCCTCCGCCGAGCCCTCGAGTCCGATGCCTTCGACCCCGTCGAAATCGAAAGCCTCCTCGCCCGCGCCACAGCCGACCAGATTCCCCTCGACACCGCGCTCCTCAGCTACACCGCAGGCCAGCGCATGAAGCGCGCCATGGTCCGTCTCGAAGGCGCCGTCGGCGGAGACAACAACACCTCTGCCGCTCTCAACAGCGCCGTCACCATCGCAGACACCCTCCGTGACATGCCCTTCGAAGTCAACCTCTGGCAGGCCCAGAACATCTGGAACGACCTCCTCCGCCGCAGTGACAAGGACTACTGGACAGAAGAGTGGAAGGATGGCTTCAAGAAACTCGGCCTCGCCCTCAACATCGCCGTAGACCGCCTCGTCATCGAAGAGGGCGTCACCGCCTTCTAGCCGCACTCCCAAAGCTCTTCCTGCCGCACACCCCCTCTACGTGGGCCAGCAATCGCGATTCTTGGCCCAAACTCGCCTGCGGAATGATATTGTTGGGGCCACTCATCAGCTCCACAACAACTCCAGGCGGCAAAACATGCTTCGTCTCCGCACCCTGTTAGTCATAGCCTCTGCCTTCGCCTCCACATCGCTGCTTTGCCCTGCGGCCGATCACATCCTCTTGCTGCGCATCGCCCCCACCCACGCCGACCTCTTCATCTCCAACGCAGACGGCTCCGCAGAACACCCCCTCGCCCACTCCGGCGAACTCGACTACAACCCCACCTGGTCCCCCCGCGCCGACTGGATCGCCTTCACCTCCGAGCGCGTCGGCTCCGCCGATCTCTACCGCGTCCACCCCGACGGCACCGGCATCGAGCGCCTCACCGACAACCCCGCCTACGACGATCAGGCCGCCTTCTCCCCCGACGGGAAAAAGCTCGTCTTCGTCTCCACCCGTGCCGCTGGATTCGCCAACCTCTGGACCCTCGACACCGCCACCCATAAAGCCTCGCCTCTCACCTCCGGCCACAGCGGCGACTTCCGCCCCGCCTGGTCCCCCGACGGCAAATGGATCGCCTTCTCCTCCGATCGCGGCAGCAACCTGCCCCCCGCCAAAGGCCGCTGGGAGCGACTGCACCTCGTCGATATCTATCTCATCCATCCCGACGGCACCGGACTCAAACGCATCTCCGAGCACGGCAACTTCTGCGGCAGCCCCAAATGGACCCCCGACAGCAAAAGCATCGTCACCTATTGCATGTCCGCAGAGAACACCTGGACCTACCGCGTAGGCAAAGGCGAGGGCGAAACAAGTCTCGTCCGTATCGACATCGCGACCGGCACCACGACCCCCGTAGCCGCTGGTCCCGGCGTCAAGGAATTCCCATCAGTATTGCCATCAGGAGAAACCGCCTACGTGCGCAAACGCAATGCTACCCCGGGAGTCCTCTATGCCAGTGGTAAGCCTGGTCCTGCAGGCGAAGATCTGCGTTCTCCCTCCTGGTCCCCCGACGGCGCCCAGGTCGTCTACAGCCGGTACACCGTGAAGCGCTCCCCCCAGCCAACAAAGATTTGGAGCGGTAATCCGAACTTCGAAGTCGACACCACCACATTTCTGCCCGCCTACGATCCGGCGGGAGGGCGCTTCGTAACAACAACCATCAATCCCGACATGAGCAGCACCATCTTCATCATCGACGAAGGCAAGCCCGCCCGCTCCATCTTCGATCGGAAGGAGTTGATGCTCGCTCCACAATGGTCTGCCGATAGCCGGCAGATCGTCTTCGGAATCGGTGTCTTCTCTTCCTTCCTCGACGTCGCCGTCGGTGGCCAAAAGCCCGCGGATCCAGCAAATGGCGGAGCCCAGGTCGCCGTCATCAACCCCGACGGAACCGGCTTCCACCGCATCACCTCCGGTCCCAATAACAACGCCTTCGCAAGCTTCGCGCCCGACGGCAAACACATCGTCTACCGCACCGCCGGCCCTGAAGGCCAGGGTCTGCGCATCATGAATCTCGAAGACCACACCACCTCCGTACTCACCACCGAGTACGACAACTTCCCCCTCTGGTCGCCGCGCAACGATCTCATCGCCTTCATCCGCCAGATCGACGGCAACTTCGAAGTCTTCACCATCCATCCCGACGGCAAAGACCTCAAGCAGCTAACCAACACCCCCGGCAACGAAGCCCACCTCGCCTGGTCGCCCGACGGCGAACGCCTCCTCTTCACCAGCACCCGCATGGGCTTCAAAGACGAGGCCCTCTACACCGACTCCCCCCAGCCCTACGGAGAGATCTTCGTCATGCGCTACGACGGAACCCAGATCGAACAAATCACCGACGACCAGTGGGAAGAGGGCGGCCCCGCCTGGCAACCCCACCAAGCCATCGCAACCAACAAATAACCCCACATAAGCCGGGTTCCCCATGTCAGGCAGCTTCACGTCTGACGTGGGACTCCCTGCTCTTTGCCCTCGCCTGCACCTGGAATCGCCAACCTAACTCCGCCACCGCAGCGTCACCGGCCCATCCAGCGGATGCTCCTTCCTCCCCTTCAACCGCGCCTGCTTCAGCGCAAAATACCACTTCGCCGGCTTGTCCGCATCGTCAATCAGCATCAGCGCAGGGTTCGACCGCAATCCCTCCGCCTGCTCCACCATCGTCTGCTGATCCTGCGCCACAAACCGCGCTCCAAAGAAAGTAGCAATCGAAGTTACAAATGGAACGTTGTAAAAAATATTCCACGCCGCATACACATCGATCCGGCACGTAGAAGCCGTCACCGGTGTCACCGTAGTCAAACTAGAAAACCACTTCGTCCCACAGCGAATCGTCTCAGACCGCCGGTTCGGCAGCACAAAGTCGATCGTCGTCACAATCGGCTCCCCATACACCCCCAGCAACTTGTACGGCGCGCTGTTCCCGCTCGGAGCATGCGCCGACATCCGGAACCCCTCCGGAATCGGCTCGAAGTGCTTCTCCTTCTCATGGATACTCGCCTTGCTCCGCCACCACCACGACTGGTGCACAAACGGCCCATGCGCCGGATCCATCAACCCGATAATCCCATGGTCGACATTGCACGGCAGGTCCGCCACCAGGTGCGCACTCCGATACTTCGCAGAGAACTTCGGCACCTCCGGAACCGGTGGCAACTCCCCCATACTTCGCCCCGTCCCCGGCTCAGGCACATACACCCACGCATACCCATCTCGCTCCACGCACGGATAGGCCACTGCATAAATCTTTGTCGCGTCCAGCGAGTCATGCGTCGTCAGCGAAGGTATCTCCTTGCACTGCCCCCCGCACGGCTCAAACTGCCACCCGTGATACTTGCACGTCACCGTCTCCCCATCAAACCACCCTGCCGACAGCGGTATCCCCCGGTGAGGACACAAATCCCGCATCGCAAACAACGTCCCGTCGTTCTTCCGCCCCAGCACCATCGGAATCCCCAGCAGCAGCGCCTTCGTCATCTTCCCCACACGCAGCACGTCCGCCCGCAACGCCGGATACCAATCTCCAAAAATCAGATCCGCCGTAGGCCCACTCACACCAGCCCCCGCACTCCCAGCAGCCCCAGCCAATATCACCAAGTCATTCAAGCGCAGCTCCCATCGATCCACACTCCAATCATAGATGCCCGCTCCAATCAGAGCCGCTCCCCTCGTGACCGCCCCACACGCAATCAGGCGCCCACCTCATCCGTGGACGCCCGAAGCAGCCTGCAAATCAGCAAATCAACCTCACTACCGGTGGCCACCACCCCCGCTACTATGAGAGCCACCACCACGAGAGCCGCTGCCACCACCGCCACCACCAGGCCGCCCTACACCACCACCGCCCGGCCTCCCCCCGCCAGGCCGCCCTACACCAGGCCCACCAGGCCGCCCTACACCAGGCCCACCCGGCCGCCCTACACCAGGCCGCCCCGGAAGGCCGCCCCGATATCCATACCCCCCGCGGTACCCGTGCCCCCAATAGCCATACCCTCCGTAGCCGCCCCAACCCCAACCCCAGCCATACCACCAGGGAGAGTAGTACCCAAAGTCAAAAGGACTATAAAAATACCCATTCCACGGCAGCCACGTATATCCGTAGAACCCCGGAGCCCACACCCAGCCATTCGGATACGCACCGTGGTCGTCATAGCTTCCAGCGTACCGCTCCGCCAGGCCTTCATTCGCCTCAGCCAGATACTCCGATCGCTGACTGCTCCACCGGTACAACGCGTCCGTCGTATTCTTGGTGAACCTCTGCGGCTTGCTCGGCTCGCCCGTAAGAGCAAGCTGCTGTCCGTCCTTCACCACAATGGCCTCTGACTCGCTCTGCGGAGCATTCCCCTCATACGCCGCCGCCATGCCCTCAAACACCCGCAGCCTATGCTTCTCCACATCAAACTCATACAGACCCCGCTTTACCAGCACCGCCTGACCGTTCTTCAGATCGATCTGGATATTGTCCTGCGGAGAGAGTTGGTTCACCTCCACCAGCGCCCGTCCCCGCTGGATCTGCACCTCGGTATGCGTCACGCTCGGAGAAATCATCCGCACCGTACTCTCATCGTCCACGCGCAAAAACACCCCCGGCGTCAGCAGCACCTCAACCTTGCCTTTCGCCGTCGACAGCGTTCCGCCCTCACCGAGCGCAGTATTTCCCACCGACCGCGACGTAATCGCACGTCCATCGATCGATGCACTTCCTTCCACGTAATTGATTGTCCCTGGGCCGGCTGGGTGGGCGCCCTGCGCGAAGGCTGGCGCAAACAAAGTCGCCAGGAAAAGTAAGGGAATCACCTTTAACCTGGTCATCTTCAAACCTCTGCCCAGTTAGATGATCCCAAACCCAAAACGTAACCTGCGCGGGTATCGCCCGGCGCGAAGCCACTGCCCAAATACCCTCCAAGCCCACTCGCGACCCCATCACACCGCAAATCTTTTGCCCTCGCACCTCTCCCCGCATACACTCAACTAGCAGAACCCCGCACGTGGCCGCACCCCAACTATGCAGCCCATAGCCGACCCACTCCCTCCACCCAACGCCGCCAGCTCCAACCTCCGCGGCGACAATCGCCTCACCATCTTCCTCCTCTGGCTCGCCTTCTACGCCAGCTTCACCCTCTTCACCCCACCGCTCCTCGATGACGCAGACTCTGTCCACTCTGAAGTCGCACGCGAAATGCTCCTCCGCCACGACTGGGTCACCCTCTACGCCAACGGCATCCGCTACCTCGAAAAAGCTCCGCTCCTCTACTGGAGCATGGCTGCCAGCTTCAAACTCTTCGGCCCCCACACCTTCGCCGCCCGCCTGCCCCTCGCCTTCACCGTCCTCGCCCTCGCCCTCATCCTGGAATCCTTCGCCCGCCGAGCCTTCAACTCCACCCGAGCCGGCCTCTACGCAGCCCTCATCCTCCTCTCCAGCTTCGGCATCTTCATCTTCACCCGCATCACCATCCCCGACGCCATGGTCTGCCTCTGGCTAACCCTCGCCCTCTTCGCCTACTACCTCACCGAACAGCAGCCCGACCCACCACAGAGCCGGGTGCCCCATCTTCGCGACAGTCTCACCGTCGCTAAGGTGGGCATTCCCGAAGCGAACCGCACTCACGTCCTTGCCACACACGCCCCCCGCCTCCTCAGCTACACCTTCGCCGCCGCCTGCGCCCTCAACGTCCTCACCAAGGGCCTCATCGGAATCGTCTTCCCCATCGCAATCGTCCTCCTCCACCTCCTGCTCACCCGAGGAATAAGCGGCGCCATCAAACGCCTCTGCCAACTCCACCCCATCTCCAGCACTCTCGTCTTCTTCACCTTCGCCGCCCCTTGGCACATCCTCATCGGCCTCGCCAACCCCACACAAGGAACCCCCGGCCACCTCGCCTTCAGCCACCACCACTGGCAAGTCCCCCAACCCACCCAGGGAAACGTCCACGGCTGGACCTGGTTCTACTTCATCAACGAGCACCTCCTCCGCTACCTCAACCTCCGCGTCCCCCGCGACTACGACACCGTCCCCCTCGCCCTCTTCTGGGGACTCCTCATCATCTGGCTCATGCCCTGGTCCGCCTTCCTCCCCAACGCCCTCGCCCGCATCCCCGCCTGGAAAGTCCTCATCCGCGCCCACCTCACCCCCCGCGAGTCCACTCTCCTCCTCCTCGGACTATGGGCCGCCATCCCCATGCTCTTCTTCTCCCTCTCCACCCGCCAGGAGTACTACGTCCTCCCCACCCTCCCCGCCTTCGCCCTTTTAATCGCCGCATGGCTCACCGAAGAAGCCATCGAAGCCGAATCCTTCACCGTCCCCAACCCCCGCGTCACCGCCGGCCAGCGCATCTCCGTCCTGCTCCTCGTCCTCGGCTCAATAGCCGCCCTCGCCGCCGGATTCCTCGCCATCCACTCCACCCCACCCGGCCCCAACACCGACCTCGCCACCCTCCTCCAGCAGAACCCCGGCGACTACGCCCTCTCCTTCGGCCACTTCCTCGACCTCAACGCCCAGGCCATGGGAGCCTTCCACGATCCGCTCCTCATCACCGCCATCGCCCTCTTCGCCGGAACCCTCGCCAACTGGTTCGCTCGCCGCAACTACAAACCCCACGCCGCCAATCTCTGGCTCGCCGCCGCAACCTTCGCCTTCCTGCTCGCCGCCCACCTCGGCCTCCAGATCTTCTCCCCCGTCCTCTCCTCACGCCAACTAGCCGCCGCTATCGCCCCCGAACTCAAGCCCAACGACATCATCATCATCAACGGCGAGTACGAATCAGCCAGCACCCTCGGCTTCTACCTCCACCGCCCCGACCCCGGCAGCCAGCCCATCCACATCCTCAACGGACGCAGCTCCAACCTCTGGTACGGATCCTTCTTCCCCGACGCCCCACCTATCTTCGAAGACAACACCTCCCTCAGCCTCAAGTGGTCCAGCGTCCAACGCATCTTCCTCTGGCAAGACCTCACCAACCCACTCCCACCCCTCCCCGGCAAAACCTACTTCATCACCCAATCCGGAGGCAAAGAAATCCTAAGCAACCAACCCAACCCCTTCTAAAAAGCTGTCCAATAGCCACAAAAAGGCGTCATCTCGACCGAAGCCGCGCAGCTTCATCGCGCGGCGCAGTGGAGAGACCCCTGTATTTCTCTCTTGTCGTTGCCTGTTTCTGTATCTCTAAAGTCCCGGCAAAATTAGCTTTTAGACAAATCCTCAGAACCCGTTTAGAACTTCGCTCATAAGGGTTGTTTGGAAAGGATGTCGCTTTAGACGATGCTGAAAAAGCCCGTCTTGCTTAAGGGCACGGATTTATCCGTGCCGTAAATGTCTTAATTGCAACTCGGCTTTAGCCGCGGAGGGCAATGTTTCGGCGGCTAATAAAGTTTTTCAGCACCATCTTCAGCCCAATCTCTAACGGCACCGCACAGGTGAGTCGTCTTCAGGTACAGCACGGTCATACATGCGCACCGGCATAGTATCCCCTAGATGAAACAGGCGTGGATAGAGCTTGGGATCGAAAATCCTGAGCAGTGTTAGTTCCTCCCAGTCAAATTCTTGGCTGTCGCTCAGTGGCTTAGTTTGGATGTAGTCCACGCGGGAAACCTCTGTCCTTGGTATTCGAGTTTCCTCGAAAAACGAGTCAACCAAGACGATTTCAGTTTCCGTCACATCTTTGAGATCGCCCTTCCTCAACTTGCCGTCGATCATAGCCACTGACAGGCGAACCTTAATTGAATTGGGATATTTCGATAACAACGTCATGAACCCCAATAGGTCAACCCAGGAACTTCTGCCGCTGTACATCAAAGACAAAACTAAATAAGGATTGTCCGAAGCAACAGAAAGATTTCCCCGTCGAATGCGAAGGAGATTTGCCTTCTGAACCGTGATATCCAATTTATCCGTGCGGACGACAACGCTCTGTGCCGCTACCGATTTGACTTGACCATAGTGGCAAGTTAGATTGCGTTCGACAAACGTAAAACTGCCATGACTCGGCAATTGCTTCACGGATTGCCATGGGTCGCTTCCAGCAGCACCATGCGCTGATACCGACAAAGCTTGGACGGCTAAAACGGCGATGAGAACACTGTGAGACCGCAACATGTACACGATCCTAGACTAATTACTCAAGCGCAACATCATCTCACTTCGCCGCCCCATGCTCATAACTGATCACCCGCGTCACCTGCCAAACCCCATCCTTCAACCGCCAAAGATGCACAAACCGCGCCTCCCCCACATTGCCCGCATCCCCCGGATGATGAAACCGGTGCACCCCCATCTCCACCGCCCCATACCCCTTCAGCGGATAAACCTCCAGCGTCCCCGGCACCAACTCCCGCGTCACCTTCCCGCAAATATTGTTCTTGATGGCCTCCACAAACACCGCGCGCCCCACCGCCAGCCCCGTCAGATCGTGATAAAATTCCAGGTCCTCCGACACCATCTTCCCCAGCGTCTTCAAATCGCAAGTGCTGTAAGCCTCAAACAGTGCGGCATCCTGCGCCTTGATCGTCAGAAACAGCGCCTCCCGCTCCGCAGCCGAAGCCCCCTGCGCCACCAATCGCGACCCACCCGCCACCAGCAAAGAAAGAACCAACAGCATCCGACGCACAGCGGAGATGGACATAAGGCGCATAGTGTTCCTCAGGAATCGAGATTGAACTCACCTATTGCCATACGCCGCAACGCAACACTTAGTTCCCCACCGTACCCCACGAAAAACTCCGGCGATCTACTGCACCGTAAGAGTCACCTGAACCGTGTGCTGCACCCCTCCGCTCGTCGGTGCAATCACCACCGTATAGCTCTGCGGATTCAACCCGCCCAGGATGCCACCACTGCCGCATCCACTCAGAAGTGACGTTGCCCCAACTCCACTCAACCCAATCAACATCAGGCAGAGCAGCCGCAACACGCTCCCTCGATACTTCGATATCCGCCTCAATCCAAACAGTGGCAGCAGAAAGGCGAACGCCACCGGAGTAATAGTTCGTCCCAACCACGGCTTGCGAATCGCTCCAACAGCAACAGGCGTATCGATCGTCATCCTCACCGTCTGTGCTCCACCATTGGCTGGAATCATAGCTGGAGAAAACGTTGCCGTTGCTCCCGCCGGAAGCCCGCTCGCCGCAAAAACCACCGCGCCCGGATAGACGCCGTTCGTCGGCGTGATCAGAACACTGTAGCTAACACTGCTTCCCGCAAACACCGTCTGACTCCCTGATCCGGCCCCCGTAACCGTGAAGTCCAGCGAAGGCGCACTGGCAGTGATCGTATACGTTGCAGTGCTCACCAAACTTGTAACATATCCGGGTGCAATTGCAATCGCTGCAACCGTTGTCGTCGACGACGCAACAAACGGCCTCGTATACACCGCAGAACTGGCCGTCGGATTGGTCCCGTTAGTCGTATAGTGAATCGTCGCGCCAGGCGTAGCGTCACTCATAACAACCGTAACCGCCGAACTATAGGTCCCCGCAGCAACAGAAAACACAGGATTCGCCGCGACTATTGACGCAGGTGCCGGTGCAGGCGTGGGAATAGGTGCAGGAACAGGTGCAGGTGCAGGTGTTGGTACCGGCGTTGGAGTTGGTACAGGTGTCGGAGTAGGTGCAGGAGACGAACCTGTAACCGTAACAGTTACCAGTTGCGTCGTACGCCCATACTGATTCGTAGAATTAATCGTATAAGTCTGTGTTGAAGTCGGCGTAAATGTAATCGTCTGGTTCAGAACGGGACCAACCAGGTCGATAAAGTCGTAGGTGCTGTTTGCAGCAAACGACACCGTCACAGGTGTCCCCGCGGAAACCGTCGTGTTCGGTGACACAACTACATTGCTGATAATCGGTGCTGCGCCAGTAGGCATGGTGGCAGTGTTATAAGCAGCGCTCATCGCCACAACATCGAATGCAGACAGAGGAACCGTCTTCAGTGCATTCAGATCGTTGTCATTCCAGTGAGCATCATTCGTGCCTTGGAAAAAACCATTGCCTCCATTGTCCGCCAGCAGCAAGCCATAGTTCTTCATCCCATTCAGAATGATCTGATTCGTAGGCGAAAATCCCGAAACGTCATAGTTCGCTTTCAGCCGAAGGCGCATCCCCATGATGTTCGCGGTCGCCGAGTTGTTGCCCGCCCCATGTGTTGCCGGAGCGGTAAAATACCCACCATTAACACTGTTCTTCGTATAGTTCAGCGTGAACCGGATGGCATGATTGACCGCTCCGCTCAGAATGTCGTCATACGTCAGCAACCCTGCGAAGATCGACAGACCAGCAGCGTCAGCAGAGGTCCACCCAAAAGGCCGCGCCCCATAGCTGGGCTTCGTCATGTCCCAGATGTTGCCGTTCGATCCACTCCACGCACCATTGCAATTTGCAGCCTGCCATACCTCGTACAGAAACGCGGTGTGTCGATCCAGAATCAGCATGTGTCGATCATTCGAGTCACTTGGGCAGTTACCCGGAAAGCCTTCGATCGCAACTCCGGATGCAATCGGCCACACCACGTTGTCGGAGTCGCTGGGGTACATAACAAAATTGATCGGCGAGCTAGCCGTAACCGACGAGTCCACCACGGTGTACGGAATGCCATACCCTGACGCAGTAGAGCCGAAATCAGGATGCAGAGAACTCCCGCCGATTCCACTAATGATCGTCGCAGAGTTCGGATCAACCGCAGCATTCGCAACCGGCGTGTTCCACGCGTCAGACGCCGGAAACGGACGGAAGCCGTTCAAGCCGGCTCCTACGCCAAGCCCCATCTTCTGCGCTTGCGCGAGCGTTTGAGAGAACCCATCCCGACCACTCAAGAGAAACGCAACAACCAGCAGCAGGCTGCAGATAGAACTGAAATTCTTGCCCATAGAGCGGCTCCGTGTAGATTCTTGCGGTTTCAAAAGTCGCCTCAAAAAAAAGCACAAGACAACTCACATGCGCCAACCAGGGCGAACGATGTTGACTGTGATCAATGGACCGATCGCGTAGTAGTGTTTCCGGCTTTCTGCAAGCAATTGCACAGCCAACTGAATTAGTTGCCTGCAATCTCAATATTCCCCAAGTATTCCCTGCGTCTGTCTCCACCACACCCATCCGGGCACCGTCCCCCCTAGAAGTTTCGACCGTGACCTGCGTCAAAACTTCCCGATGTCCTTACCCATCAAGGGCTTCAGCTTGCATCCCCGCTCCGCCACCGCCAGATACTCAACCACATCGCCAGACCAACAAACTCTCCACACAATGTCCACTCCACCAACACACCAACCGTTCCATGACTCCTCGAAGCCGCCACCAACACCATCGCCGCCACCAACACCACCAGGCTCACCGCCATCACCCAGTACCCAATCCGCGTCGTTCGCACACTCTCCCTCATCACCCGCCGCGCCGGAACCAGCCCCGCCACACGCGCTGCAAAATCCGCAGAGATCTTCACCTCCGCAACTCTCTCCAGCACCCGCACCACACGCGCATCCAATCGCCGCTCCTCGTCCAACTCGCTCTCAGCACTCTTCATCGATTCGTCCTGCATGTCTCCTCCCATCTGCCGCCTGCCGCGCCGCAATCCCATCCCTCAACTTCTTCCGTCCTCGATGCAGATGCGTCCGCACCGTCCCAATCGGCAATCCCAGTGCCAGCGAAATCTGCTCATACGTCCGTTCCTCCTGGTGATACAGCACCAGCACTGCCCGCTCTACATTGCTCAGCCGCTGCATCTCCTCCTCCACCAGCCCCTCAAACTCCTTCTGCTCCAGTTGCTCTTCCGCATTCGCATCCGGATGCTCCAACCGGTCTTCCCACTCACTCACCTCATCCGAGATTGACACCAGCGGCTTATCCTCCCGTCGCCGTCGCTTCCACTCATCCTGTGCCACATTCACCGCAATCCGGTACAGATACGTCGACACCAGCGCCTCACCTCGAAACCCTGGCAGCGCTTTATACAGCCGCAGAAAAACATCCTGCGCCAGATCCTCCAGATGCTCCCGGCTCCCCGTCAGCCGCAGCAGTGTCCTGAACACCAGCGCCTGATGCTCCCGAACCACTTGCTCGAAACTGCCGTCGATCTCCACGCCCATAGCCAAGTCGAGTTAGACCATACACCCCCGCCAAAGTTTCACGCATCCCCATGAAACTTTCCCTACCTACCCCTGTCTAACGCGGGCAGAAAGGCAGGTACACCCATGAACGCTCTCAACAGCCCATTCATCATCCCCGTTGTCGCCATGCTCATCCCTATCGTCGCCATCATCGCCGGCGTCTGGGGCCAGGCCCAGGCCCGTCGCGTCAAAGCAGATCAGCGCATGGCCATGCTCGCTCGCGGTATCAGCATCGCCGAGATCGAGCGCGTCCTCGGTGCATCTCACGACGACGATCGCCCCGCCCCCAAAGATCCACTCCGCAGCCTGGGCAACGCCCGTCGCACCGGAATCATCCTCACCTCAGTCGGCCTCGGCCTCGCCATATTTGGCTGCGTCCTCACCTGGATCATCGGCGTCCACCAGATCTATGCCGTCGCAGCCTCCGGCCTCATCCCGCTCGCCATCGGCATCGGATTCTTCATCGACTACCACCTGCAGAAGCGCGAACTCTCGCGCTTCGGCATGGAAGTCGACCAACCACCAACCACCCACTAGACCCGCGTCCAACTTGGCTGAAAAACATTGACGCTCTCGCGCAGCGGAGAACCTGCTTCTGCCCTCGCTCTCCCCGCCCTAAACCCGCTCCATCCGCCCATCCCGCAGACGAAACCGTTCTCCTCGCCAAATCACCGTGTCCCCCGCAAAGCTCCACGCCCACACCACCAGCCCAAAGCAATCCCGCAGCGGCAGCAACCACAAATCCCGCAGCACCTGCTCGTCCCGCAACACGCCCACTCCCACGCTCAACGCCACCGCCACCCGCGCCAGCGCCACCACGCTCAACAGCGAAAAGCTCCACAGCGCAAACCCGCTCGCCACCATCGTCATCAAAGCCCACGGCACCGCATACGTAATCCCCAGCCCCACATACCCCAGCTTCCGCGAGTCCCGCGTCGTCCGTGCCCACCGCATCTGGTGCTCCCAGAAACCCCGCAACGCATACGCCGGCACCGTCGTCTCCACCACTTCGTCCGACAACTCCACCCGATACCCCGCCGCCGCAATCCTCGCCCCCATCTCATAGTCGTCCGCCAGACACTCCAACAGCGACTCCATCCCGCCAATCTTCGCCAGCGCCGTCTTCGTCGTAGCCAGCGTAGAACCCAGCCCAAACCATATCCCACCCTCCAGCCGTCGAGCCGTCAGCACCCCCGGCATAAAATCCGTCGAAATCCCCAGCGCCTCCAGCCGCGACCACACCGTAATCCGCCCATCCGCGCCAGCAATCGCCCTCCCCAGATAAGGCGCCGTCACCATCCCCACCCGCGCATCCGCAAACGAACCCATCACCCGCGCCAGATACCGCGGCCCCACAAAGATGTCGCTGTCGTTCACCAACACATGCTCATACCGCGCCTCGCGCAGCATCTGCACCAGGTTGCTCACCTTCCCGCTCGTCCCCAGCCGCTCGCGGCACTCCACCAGCTTGATCGCAACCTCCGGAAACTCCCCCCGCAGCCACTCCACCTCAGCCACCGCCGGATCATCCAGCGAAGTCACCCCAAACACAAGCTCGAACTCCCCTGCATACTCCTGCTTGCAGTGGCTCACAAACCCCTCATACATCCGCGGATCGCTCCCTTTCACCGGCTTCAAAATCGAAACCCCAGGACAGTTCTGCTCTCCCCCTTCAAATAAATTGTCATCCTCAGCGAAGGCGGCGCTCTTTGCCGCCGCAGTCGAAGGACCTGCATTTGCACTTGCACTTCCCCCAGCCACCCCACCAGCCCGCCGCACCTTCGCCCAGTAGTGCGAGAAGTCCCGCGCGCTCCACAGCGCAATCAACAGATAAGCCAACCCACTCAAAGTCAGCAGCGTAAACAGAATCTCAATCGCACCAGCCATCCCAACAGTCTACCCAACCACCCACCAGACCCCATGTTCCTATGCCTATGCGCAGTCCGTCGACTAAAACCGACTAGGCAGGAGCTTCTGAAAACTCAACGAGTTAATAGGCCAATTGGAGCTTCCTTAGGCCGTGTGACGCAGCACACAGCCTGATATCGCGGCTCCGGGTACAGTGAATTTGTCCTCCCCGTGGCCCCTGGAAAGCGATGTCCTGTCGGGCTGCTCTTATAACCGCGAATGCCACTCAGCGTGTGACTTGGCCCATATCAGCCCTCAAAGGAGTTCATCATGGAATTGCCTTGCAAGCTACTTGGCAGGAGTCACTGCCTTCGCCGCACGCTTATTATCTTCGCCCTGCTATGCATCGCCGCATTGCAGCCTGCCATAGCCCAAAGTTTCAGCATCCAGAATCTAGGCACGCTCGCCAATGGCTTCACCAGCCAGGCTACAGGCATCAACAACCGCGGCCAAATAGTCGGTACTTCGGAAACCAACGGTCTGTTTCAACCCCATGCCTTTTCGGCACTCTCCCCGGCGGCTCCACCAGTCGCGCTGCCGCTATCAACGACCGCGGCCAGATAGTCGGCTCCTCGTCCACACCGAGCTCATTCGGACACGCATTTTTATTCGAAAACGGAGCAATGGTCGACCTCGGCACCCTCCCAGGTGGCAACTTCAGCGAAGCTTTGGGTATCAACAGCCGCGGCCAGGTGGTCGGCTCTTCTACGGCCGCCAATACGTTGACCCATGCTGCCCTTTGGACTCCTACAAAATGAACATGATGAGGGAGGACACCACCTACTCGAACCGCACCCCGCGAGTCTGCGAAACAACGCGGAACCTACCTCACCCTACTCATACCGCAGCGCATCAATCGGATCCAGATTCGCAGCCTTCCAGGCCGGATAGATCCCGAACACCAGCCCAATCCCGCACGAACTCCCAAACGCAATCAGGATCCACAGCGGCGATACCAGCGACGAAATGATGTACCGCAGCCCCAACGCAACTGCGCTCCCAAGCACCACACCAATCAAGCCGCCCACAGCGCACAGCGTCATCGCCTCCAGCGTAAACTGCGCCAGAATTGTCTTCTTCGTCGCTCCAATCGCCTTTCGAATCCCAATCTCTCTTGTCCGCTCCGTAACGCTCACCAGCATGATGTTCATCACGCCCACGCCGCCCACCAGCAGAGCCACGCTCGACAGCGCAAACAGCAGTAGAAACAGCCCACCCGTCACCTGGTTCCACAAACGTGTCAGCGAGTCGGTCCCAAAGATCGCAAAGTTGTCCGGCTTCTCATTCGCCACCTTCCGCCGCCGCCGCAGCAACTCCTGCAACTCATCCTCCACCGCAACGCGGTTCTTCGGATCGTCATACTTCAGCGTAATCCAGTAGTCCAACTGCTCCGGATGCATATAGTGAAATGTCGTAATCGGAAAATAGGCCTGGTTGTCCTGCGGATTCTTACCACCTCCAAACGCCGTCTTCTGCTTGTCCAGAACCCCCACCACGGTAAACAGCATTCCGCTCACCGCCACCTCTTTCCCTACCGCACTCTCATTCGGGAAAAGCTCCGACGCCGTGTCGTGGCCCAGCACCGTTATCTTCCCGGCCCGCTCCAGATCGCCCTCGTTGAAGAACCGGCCTTCCTGCAAATCCAGTTCGCTCACGTCCTTCTGATCCGGAGTATTGCCTGTGATAATTGTGTTCTGCATCTTCCGGCTACCAGCCTTGATCGCCGTCGTACCACCGCGTCCCGGAGCAGTATTGTCCGTGTACTGCAGCGCCGGAGACACCGCCACCACATGCGGCAAGCTCCGCATCGCGATCGCATCCTCGTACGTCATCTGCTTCCGCGTCAGCATCTCCGTCGTAGGCCGCTGCCCAAACACCGGAAACCGAAATACAAACAGCACATTCGAACCCAACGACTGCACCAGCGCCTCAACATTATTGTTCAGGCCATTCACCACCGACGAAATCACAATCACGGTCAACACGCCAATCACGATTCCCAGAATCGTCAGGCCGCTCCGCACCTTGTTCGTCCGCAGCGTATCCAACGCCATCGCAACCGTCTCTTTGAAATCAGCAATCCGCATACAAACCTTCCCGTCTCAAACCTGCCGTCGTCGTTGCCGCGAAAAACAACCACCAGCCAACAACTGCTCTGTCCCTAGTCCGCTCTCAATGCCACAATCGGATCCAGTCGCGCCGCCTTGCTCGCTGGATAAACTCCAAAGAAAATTCCGGTCGAGGTCGCCATCAGAAGTCCCGCCAGCACACTCCATAGCGCAATCGCCGACGGAAATCCAATCACCAGCGTCACCACCTGAGCCACTACAATCCCGCCCACCACTCCAATCGCTCCACCCACCAGCGCCATCGTCGCCGACTCAATCAGAAACTGCAGCATTATGTCCTTCGGCCGAGCGCCCAGAGCCTTCCGAATCCCAATCTCCCGGGTCCGCTCCGTCACGCTCACCAGCATGATGTTCATAATCACAATGCCGCCCACCACCAGCGAGATCAGCGCAATCGCGCCAGCCACCGCCCCAAACGACTTCGTAATCGTCGAGAAAAATCCCACCAGCGTATTGTTCGTATCCAGCTCAAATGAGTCTGGAGCGTTCGGCGCATCATGCCGCTTCGACCGCACCAGCACCCGAACCTCATCCGCCACCGTCTCCAGGGCAGGTCCCGCGCTGCCAGCCTTCACATAGATCGTCAGTGTCTTCGCCGTGCCATAACTCTTCTGGTAAGCCGTCAGCGGAACCCCAACCCAGTTATCCTGGCTCGCTCCAAACGTGCTCCCCTGCTTCTCACTAACCCCGATCACCGTATAAGGCGCGCCATCCACCCGCAACTCCTGCCCAAGCGGATCGATTCCCGCAAACAGGTGGTCCTGAATGTCCGTTCCAATAATCGCTACATGCGACGCATGGTCTTCATCCACCTGCGTAAACCCGCGGCCCTCAGTAATATTCAGATTCTGCAGCGACGGCATCTGCCACGTATACCCGCGTACCGTGGAATCCGTTACCGACTCTGTCCCCCGCACCACCTTCGCTACCGTCGCCTGCTGCGCCCCAAGCCCCAGGCAACGCTTGCAGTTCGACTCCACATATAAATAGTCGTCGTACAAAATGTTCTTGCGCTTCTGATACCGCTCGTAGTCCTCGGAGTTCGTAATGAGCTGCGGCATCTTCGATACCGTGAACACGTCCGCGCCGTAGCTCGCAAACTTCGTCGTCACATAGCTGTTCGCACCGTTCACCAGCGTCACCACCGCAATCACGCTGGACACGCCAATCACCACGCCAAGCAACGTCAACAGCGTGCGAAGTTTATTCGCCCACAGCGACTGCAACGCGATCATCACTGCTTCTTTCAGTTCCATCGTTGTCTATACCCAGGGAATGTCCAGCGGATTGGCTTGAGACTACAGCCCCGCTCAACCAAAAGCGAGGCGGCATCTGCTCTAATACGCAATCCAGCCCCTTTTCGTTCGCCCAGGAGAAAAGCCCAACCAGCCCAGTCAGCCTCCCGCCACCAAAAGTGGCAGGAGACCTCACTGTAACCCCAACCAACAAGACACCTTAGAACGAAAGCCGTGCACTCAGCTGGATCTCTCTCCCCGGCGTTGTCACCTCGGTGATCGATCCAAACCCGGCTGTATTCACAAACCGGTTCGGCGTCCCCAGATTCGTGTGGTTCAGCGCATTGAAGAACTCACCTCGCACCTCCAACCGTGCCGTCTCGCGAACCGCAATACTCCGCACCACGCTCACATCCATCGTCTGCATGCCCGGCCCTACCACGGAGTTCCTCCCAGCGTTCCCAAACGTATACGCCGGTGGAGCCGCAAATGCTGCAGGATTGAACCACGTCGTCGCATTATGCGTCCCCGCGCCAAACACCTGCTTTCCTGTCACATTCGCACGAACAGGATTCTCACCCAGCGCCGTCCCCGCATTGGCAGTATCCCCAAACACCGAGATCGTCAGCGGAAATCCGCTCTGCGCCTGGAAGATCGTCGAGGCACGCCAGTCCGACGTCACCGCCCGGGTCAACCGGCTACGTCCCCACTTCGGAACGTCGTATACCGCACTCACCGCCACCCGGTTTCGAACATCGCACGCTGGCCCTTTCTCAGCCGCCAGGTTGCTGTTGTTCTGCGGAATCGCGGCTTCAAACATCGGAGAACGAAAATCCGGTGCATTCGACAAGCTCTTCGACCACGTATAGTTCGCCAGAAAACTCAGCCCATTCACCGCCCGCCGCCGAACATTCACATACCCAGCGTCGTACCAGCTCTGCGCGGAGTTCTCCAGATAGTTGATCGTGCTCACGCCAAACGTCGTACTCGCCACCGTAATATTCGGCGGCAGCACCGTGTTCGGCACAAAGCTGATCTTCTTGAAGGGCCGGCGAGGTTGAATCAACCCAGGCCCCGGCTGCGCATTGTTAATCAGATGCGACCGCTGCAGATGGAACCCGCGCGATCCCAGGTAGCCAATCTCCAGAACCGTCGTCTTCCCCAGACTCTGCTCAATCGACCCGCTCCATTGCTGGATGTACTGGGGCGATGGATGCGTAGGCATCGCCGTAAAGCCCACAACAGTCGTTCCCAACACCGCAGGAGCAAAATCAAACGTCTTGATCGAAGGCGTAAAGTTGTCGCTCTGGTTCGTCTCCGGAAACACATACGGAACGTTGTGCCGCTGATTACACCATGTATTCATGTCCACCGGCGTAAAGAAGATACCGTACGCACCATGCAGCACCAGCCCCACACTTGGGATGTTCTGCGAGATCCCAAACCGCGGCGCGAAGTCCGTCCGGTTCGGATACATCAACCCCTCCGGCATCCCATTCTGCCCACCAATAAACACGCTCGGCGTACCACTCGCGTCAAACGTCAGGTTGCTGTTCGCATACGTGATGTCCCGCAACGCGCTCATGTACTCATACCGCACGCCATAGTCGATCGTTGTATTCTTCGTCAGCCGGAAAGTGTCCTGCACATAACCGTCCGCATACCACTGCCGCAAATTCATCTGAGGAATCCCCGCCTGACGCTGTCGCACCGCCGGCAGTCCCAGCAGAAAGCTCGCCAGCGCAGAGCCCGTTCCATCATTCGCTCCAATATCCGTCGTAAACCCATTCGTGAACTGGTAGTAACCCCGATTCTGGAAGAACCCCCACATCGGCCAGATATACCACTGATATACGCCGCCAAACTTCAGGCTATGATTGCCCACCAGCCAGTTCACCGAATCCCGTCCCTCAATCAGCGTGTCCCACGCGTGCATCGGTGTAGCTGCATAACTGTCCCCAATCGGCGAGTAGCCCTGCACGTTGAAGTAAGGAGCACCCCACGCTCCCGGACCGCCAAATCCCACACCCGCAATCCCAAGCTCACCGGTAATGTCGTTCTTGTTCGCGCTCTCCGTCGTGTGGTTCATGCTCAGCCGCGAGATTGACACCGTCGCCACATTCAGCAGCACTGGAGAAAAAATATGGCTGTACGACCCCACTCCCTGCTGTGACAGATTGTCGTGGGCATAGCCAAACCCAGGAAGATTCTGCGGCATAAAGCCGTGCTCACCACCCGCGCTGTACCGCGCAAACACCGTATCTTTCGCGCCAAACTGATGATCCACCCGCGCCGTTCCCTGGTCCGTGTCGTGAACCTCGTTCCGCACATCCAGGTAGTTATTGGTGTCATTGCCAACGCCGATCACCGTCGGCTGCCCCATCATCGTCATTCCGCCGCCCATGCCCATCATCAGGTTCGGTTGCGGAACATACTGCGTCAGCATCTTCACCGAAACAGCGCTCAGCCGGGACGCAGGAATCACGTTATTCGGAAATGCCTGCCGCGTAAACTGAGGATTCTGCGCGGTCACCGGTAGGCTCGGGTTGTAGTTCGGATTCGCTACCGACGTCGCAGGATCGTAAATCGTGACGCCACTCATGCTAAAGTCGCCGCCAATCTCATCCGCAGTAGGAACAGTCTCCGTCATCGAGTCGGCCTGCACATGCCGAAGCGCCTCATAGTTCACAAAGAAGAACGTGTTCTTCTTCAGCCCCAGCCCCGCCACCGGCCCGCTCAAAGATCCACCAAAGTTGTTCTGCACCAGATGCTTCGTTCCACCCATGTCGTTGAACGAGTGCGCATCCATCGCCCCATTCCGAACAAACTCATACGCCGTCCCATGCATGCGGCTCCCACCTGACCGCGTGATGATGTTCACCTGCCCTCCGCCCGCGCCGCCCATCTCCGCAGAGTAGCTCCCCACCTGCACGTTGAACTCCTGTACTGCATCCGGCGAAGCGCTGAAGTTCTGCGTATTAAACGTCGGGTCAGTATTCGTCGCCCCGTCCAGCAGGAAATAGTTCGCGTTCGGACGATTTCCCCCCACACTGATCGCCGACCGCTGCCCCGGCCGCCAGTACAAAGGATTCATGTCGCCCGACTGCGCCCCATGGCTCATGTGCGCGCCCGGAACCGTCAACATCAGGTCCACCAGCATCCGCCCATTCAGCGGCAACTGTGCCACCGAACGCTGGTCCACCACCTCACCCACACTCGCATCCGAAGTCTTCAGCAACTCTACCGCCGCCACCGCAGAAATAGTCTGGCTCTCCGCTCCCACCGACAGCGTCATATCCAGCGTCGACTGCTGTCCCACCTCCAACTGCAACGACCGCCGCGCCATCGCAAATCCCTTGCTCGCCGCCTCCACCACATACGCCCCCGGCAGAAGCCCCCCAACCTCGTACGCCCCATGCGCGTCCGCCGTCACCTCATGGACCGCTCCCGTCTTCACCAGGGTCAGCTTCACACTCGCATGCGGAATCGCAAGATGTTGCGGATCGCTCACCACCCCGCGCAACGCCACGTAATTCGACTGCGCCGATAGAGCTGTTACCACCGCAAACACATAGACAACAGCCAGCAAAAATGAGCGTTTCATATCTAGTCTCCTGAAAAATCGTCCTGCTCCGCCCTCCACTTCCTATCTGTGGATGGGTCGGGCCTTCGACGCCACATACCCGTTCAGCCGCCAGCACATCCATGGCAGTCTGATCGGAAGCAATCGGCTTGGGTCATCCAATCCTATGAACTGCACCCGCTCATGTCATCCACCGTAGGTATGATTCTCACCTCCACCCCTACCGCACCCCCCCGAACCTCCCAATGCGCTAAAATAGAGATGCAGGCGGCTGGATGATCGCTGCCTCCCGCGGCTCGCCGTCGGGAGGGGGAGGAAAGTCCGAACTCCGCAGGGCAGTGTGCCGGATAACGTCCGGGACGGATGGTTCAAGCCATCTGGACGGCTAGTGCAACAGAGAATGAACCGCCACTCGGTCGCGAAAGCAGCCGAAGGGTAAGGGTGAAAAGGTGCGGTAAGAGCGCACCGCGTCAGGCGTAAGTCGGACGGCAGGGTAAACCCCACACGGAGCAAGACCAAATAGGCAGGGAATCATCCGCTCCTCTTCAGGCGGACGGTGCGTATCGGCCCGATGCGCCTAGGCGAAGAGACCTCGAAAGAGGAGCCGAAACCTGCGGGTAGGTTGCTAAAGCGCCGCAGTAATGCGTCGCGTAGAGGAATGATCGTCTAAAACAAAATTCGGCTTACGGGCCGTCTGCAATCCGCGTGGCCCCGATCACCGTTCAAACGGCCTCGGGGCCATCTTTCCGTTGCGCCCTCGGAATTCCCTATACACCCCCCGCACCCACGGTTATGCTTCCCACGAAGCATAATCTCCACAGAAACCCTCACTAAGGGACCTGCAACCATGGAGCCGTATCCTGCGCACCACTCTGCCGCTGTTGGCCCTTCTCATCACACCCTTCGCACAATCCGCGTCGTCGGAAAAAGACATCACCAAACAGATCGATACCCTCCGCAGCGTCCCCGACGCCCAACGCGGTGCCCGCACTGGCGAGATCGCCCTCGAAATCCGCGAACTCCCCGCCGGTCTTCCTAAACTCAAGCTCGCCGTCCGCCTCTCCCACCTCGCCACCGAAGGCGACCCCGGACTCGACAATCTGCAAGCCGTCGTCACCACCCTCACTACTGCGCTCGCTGAAGACCCCATCCCAGCCAAAGGCGACAAACCCGCCTCACCCTACGTCGATCTCGCCCGACTCACCCGCTACGAAGGCCTCACCACCACCCTCGCCGACCCCCAATATACCCAGGCCCTCGCCATCCTCGAAGCCAACGACGCCGACGTCCAGAAGGCCGACTTCACCCTCACCGACCTCCACAACAAAAAGGTCACCCTCAGCTCTCTCCGCGGCCAAATCGTCCTCGTCAATTTCTGGGCCACCTGGTGCCCGCCCTGCCGCAAAGAGATGCCTGACCTCGACCTCATCTACAACCACTTCAAATCCCACGGCCTCGTCATCCTCTCCATCACCGACGAGCAGATGTTCAAAGTCGGCTCCTTCATCCAGCAATCCGGCTTCACCTACCCCATCCTCCTCGACCCCAGCCGCAAAGCCGCTACTCAGTTCCACGTCAACGCCATCCCCGAGTCCTTCGTCTTCGACCGCAACGGCAAACTCGTCGCCCAATCCATCGACATGCGCACCCAGATGCAGCTCCTCCGCATGCTGGCCAAAGCTGGCCTCACCCCCTAGTAATCCCCCGCTACCTTAAGAAGAACCAGACACCTTCAGGAGAATTCAGGAGACTAGTGGCAACGCCACGGTGCGGCCCAGGCTCAATCAATGCGCCCTCTGCTAGAACTCATTCGCAGCCGCCATCGCCAAATCGATGCAATTCCGTGTATTTTCTTCTGATGATTCCCATTCAGTTTCCGAAGTCCCTTGCGTTCGCGGCTCTCATTGCCGTAGCCACCCCGCTTCTTGCACAGGCGCCCGCCGCGCCAAAACCCGAGGACACCGAGTTCTGGGAGCCCATTCCAACCGTCGTCACGCCCGGCGCCACCTTCGCCGCCCCTCCCTCCGACGCCATCGTCCTCTTCGACGGCAAGAACCTCGACCAGTGGGTCTCGAATCACGACAAATCCCCGGCAAAATGGATCGTCGGCGACGGAATCCTCACCGTCAGCAAGACCGAGGGCAACATCGAGACCAAACGATCCTTCAAAAACTACCAGCTCCACATCGAATGGCGAGTCCCCCAAAACATCACCGGCTCCGGCCAGGCACGCGGTAACAGTGGCGTCTTCCTCGCCTCCACCGGCCTCGGCGACGCCGGATACGAGCTCCAGGTCCTCGACTCCTACAACAACAAGACCTACGTCAACGGCATGGCCGGCAGCATCTACAAGCAAGCCATCCCCCTCGCCAACCCCGGCCGCAAGCCCGGCGAATGGCAGACCTATGACGTCGTCTGGACTGCCCCCACCTTCAACTCCGACGGCTCCCTCAAATCCCCTGCCTTCGCCACCGTCTTCTTCAACGGCGTCCTCGTCCAGAACCACTTCGAGCTGCAAGGCGAAACCCGCTACATCGGCAAGCCCTTCTACAAAGCCTACGACCGCGCCCCCATCAAACTCCAGGCCCACGGAGACAAGAGCGAACCTCTCAGCTTCCGCAACATCTGGGTCAGAGAACTCAACTAACCGGGCCACACACCCGGCTTCAGCGCAGCGGTATATCGAGAACTTCGATCGTGAATGCCGGAACCGTATGAGTCCACGTGCTGCCGGGAACCGGCACCGTGGACTCTATCGGATGAATCGCCTCCGGGTCGTTGATTGAGTTCGTCGCTTGAAAAGTTGCACCATGAAGCGACGTCATCTTGGCCTTGTGTGCGCCATTAATCCCCGTTAATTCGACCGACAGCGGCTGGTCCACATTCGATGCGTTCACCAGCTTCAGATGCAGCAATCTCTCTCCCGAGCTCACCGTGGCCGAGTAGAAAAAGCGCTTGTTCTCCCCGGCGATAGCACTGCGCACCGTCCCATCGCCCAGGTGCGCGGCAAAGAGACACTGAGCCCAGTAGCTCGGTGAAGCATAGGTCGTCCCCGCATCAAAGCCGATCAAATCCGTTGGCCACTGCATCGCACCCGGGCTTACATTGACCAGCAGCGGAGCATAGCTGGCCATGATAATCAGGTCGCTGTTGCGCTCCATCGAAGTCATCCAGGCTGCATCGCCCAGAGCGTCGCCAAAGTTGGGCGTAGGCGAGCCCGAGCGTGTAGCCCACTCTCCCACAAATATCTTCGGGCCTGTCCGCGATACCGAATCGTAGTGATGCACCAGATCCATCATGTCTGCAGGCGATTTGTAGTAATGCTCATCCGAGATATCAGGATTCACTTTCGTCGCATACTCACTGTTCCCGTCCGTCGCGATCAGCTTGTACTGCGGGTAGCGCTGATGCAGTGCTTCGGCGAACTGCGCATAACGGGCAGTGTAGCTGCCCGACCGGTCGAGGTAGTCCTCATTCCCTACCTCGATGTAGCGCAGGGGAAACGGTGCCGGATGTCCATTGCGCGCCCGCTCCGCTCCCCAGCGCGTACTCGTATCGCCTGTGATATACTCCACTTCGTCCAATGCCGCCTGCACATACGGTTCCAGGTCTTTGCCTGTCGCCACATGGCTTCCATTCAGGGCGTAGCCTGCGTACACCGCAAGCACCGGCTCAATCTTCAAGTCCTCGCACCACTCCAGAAACTCCAGTAAACCCAGCCCGTCAGTAGACCAGTAAAACCAGGGCCCTTGGTGACCGGGACGGTCCACCAGCGGGCCAATCGTCTTCTTCCAGTCGTACCAATCCGCCAGCCTCGTACCCTCCAGATAGTTCCCCCCTGGGAGACGCAGAAATTGTGGGTGCATCGCGGCCATGCGGTTCATCAAGTCGGAACGGTTGCCGTTCGGCCGATTGTTGAAGGTCGGCTGCATCAGCGACACCAGTTGCAACCACACTGTCCCGGGATGCGCCACCGTCAGCTCCAGGTGGTTCGCCTTCGATGCTGCAATCGCTCCCGTCGTGAGCTTGTACTCATAGCGAGCCCACGCGCCTGCCTTCAACTCAACCCGCGCCTGCGCCTGCACTGCTCCCGTGCGATCGTTCACCAGACGGATCATCAGCGGCCCAATGTCTGCGCTCTCCACCTGAGCATAAAGAGATCCCGCATAAGTCGTCTGCGGCTGCAGCCCGTAGCCCCAGTATCCCGGGTTGGTCAGGCCGGCCTCATTACGAGCGGACGCCGCACTCACCGAGAGCTTCAGACTGTACGGCAAAGCCCGGCTCGGCCCCGTCGACCGATCCAGAGACCTGCTCGCAAGAGCATCGCCACGCCGTACCAGGTCCCACGGTGGTTCACCCTCCCACGTGGAATGGAAGCTACGATTTTGGATCATCTCCGCATACAGCCCACCGTCGTACGAATGATTAATCTCTTCCGTCATCAAACCGTAGAGCGTGGGGCTCACCGGCGACACAACCTGCGTCGCATCGATCGAGAGCTTTGCGACAGCAGCCGATCCTCCCGGAGCCTGCGCCACAGCACTGTGACCAGTCGAAGCCGTGACGAACAGCGCACAGCAAACGCAAAGAACGGCGGACCACAATGGTTGAGAGTCCGAGCCGGACCTCCTGCGACCATCTCTAGCCTCATCGACATAAAACATTGAACGCTCCTCTGGAACTGGGACTCAAATCGAAATTGCCAACATTCAAAAAGTAGGAAGAGACCTCTGCGACGACCGGGAAAATCCCGCCCTGGCCTGTCCAATACCCCGCACTGGCCTGCCCAATACTTAGCCTGTCCAATATATGTCACAACACCAGAGAGTTGGCCGTGGTTAACCCTCCGTCCATCGATAATCGTAACGAACCCCCTGTCTGGCACGGCGGGTAAAATTGTCGAGCCCACGAGATCCCGGCAAACGGTATCTTGAACAGTTGAACATTACGATAGGAATTCATTCATGAACATTGCCAAGCTCCTTGTACTCACCTGTGCTGCTCTCGGTGCGGCTCATTGTGCCGCCCAGGCCAGCGATGGGGCCTTTACACCTTTGCAGGTGCCGGCGAAGACTCTGCCCGTCCCAGCCGATGTCAGCCCGGAGTTGCAGAAGATTATTGCTGCACCGCGCAGGCCCGGTTGGGATGTCTTGTGGAAGACGGGCGAAGAGTGGAGAGCGGCTGCCAATGCGCAGGCCTCCAGGGCCGTGCAGACTCTCCCCGCAATGCGAGAGCGGCTGCATGTCACCGTCCAACCCTCGACGATGAACGGTGTAAGGGTGTATGTCGTCACGCCCGACGTGATTCCACCCGAACACCGCGACAAACTCCTGATTCACGTTCATGGTGGCTGCTACGTCCTGTCTCCCGGAGAGGCTGGAACGTCCGAGGCGATCATGATGGCCGGGCTTGGACACTTCAAAGTGATCTCGGTGGACTATCGCATGCCGCCCGAGGCTTATTTCCCAGGCGCGCTCGATGACGCGATGACGGTTTACAGTGCGGCATTAAAGACATCCAATCCAAAGAACGTGGCGGTCTTCGGTACCTCCGCCGGGGGCGCTTTGGTGCTCGAGATGATGCTGCGAGCAAAGCAGCAGGGGCTCCGGCTGCCCGGGGCCATCGCACCTGGTACCCCGATGTCAGACGTTACGAAGACAGGTGACAGCTTTTACACCAATGAGATGGTCGACAATGTTCTCGTATCCCGCGACGGATTCTGTGACGCCGCAACGCTTGTATACGCGAACGGCCACGACCTCAAGGATCCTCTGCTCTCTCCCATCTACGGAGATATGCATGGTTTTCCACCCGCGATACTAACCACCGGGACACGCGACCTGCTGCTCAGCAACACGGTGCGCGTACACCGGAAGCTGCGCCAGGCCGGCGTTGATGCGGAGCTTGAAGTCTACGAAGGCCAGTCTCATGCTCAGTACCAGTTCGACGATCGCGTGCCTGAGACCAGAGAGGCGTTCGGCGAGATCACCGCATTCTTCGACAAGCACCTCGGTCACTGAGGCAAGCGATGGGTGCAAGCTGGCAAGAGCGAGCAGGTAGAATTCTCTAGGCTGATGAGGACCACAGATATGAAGACGTACCGTATTGCGACTATTCCTGGCGATGGCATTGGCAAAGAAGTGATACCAGCCGGGCGGCAGGTTCTTGAAGCGCTTGCTCTCTCTGAACGCTCCTTCACCTTCGAGTTTGAAAACTTCGACTGGGGTGGGGATTATTTCCGTCAACACGGCATGATGATGCCCGTAGACGGACTCGATGCTCTCCTCAAAAAAGACGCGATCCTCTTCGGCTCCGCAGGAGATCCGGATATTCCGGACCACATCACGCTATGGGGTCTGCGGCTCAAGATCTGCCAGGGACTGGACCAATACGCCAACGTTCGCCCCACACGAATCCTTCCCGGCATCGACGGGCCGCTCAAGCGCTGCAAGTCCGAAGACTTGAACTGGGTTATCGTGCGCGAGAACACTGAGGGCGAGTATTCAGGCGTCGGCGGCCGCATGCATCAGGGACATCCAATTGAAGTTGCCACCGACCTGTCCTTAATGACTCGGGCTGGAGTAGAACGCATTCATCGCTACGCGTTTCGACTCGCTCAATCGCGTCCGCGCAAACTGCTGACCGTCATCACCAAGAGCAATGCGCAACGCCACGCCATGGTCATGTGGGATGAGATTGCTGCTCAAGTTGCGAAGGAATTCCCAGACGTAAAATGGGACAAGGAGTTGGTCGATGCTGCAACGGCGCGAATGGTGAATCGTCCGGCGTCTCTCGACACCATTGTGGCTACAAATTTACATGCCGACATCTTGAGCGATCTCGCTGCGGCGCTGGCCGGCAGCATGGGCATTGCGCCAACTGGAAACATCAACCCTGAGCGCCTCTACCCCTCCATGTTCGAACCGATCCACGGCTCAGCCTTCGACATCATGGGAAAGGGCGTGGCCAACCCAGTTGGAACGTTCTGGTCTGTAGTCATGTTGCTCGAACACCTCGGAGAATTTGAGGCTGCCGCACGCGTGATGCAGGCGATAGAGCATGTCACTGCAAATCCGGCGTTACACACGCCTGATCTTGGCGGCACCGCAACTACCGCTGAAGTCACTGCTGCCGTCTGTGCACAGGTAACTTCAACTGCCAAAAGCCATCTGACCGTAGCCTGAACACTCTGGGAACTATGCCCGACGACCTCGAAGCTCGTGTTGTGCGCAAGATCAGTTGGCGGATCCTGCCGTTCGTCATGCTGTTATATTTCATCAGCTTCCTCGATCGAGTGAACGTTGGTTTCGCCGCATTCACGATGAACAAAGCGATTGGCTTGACTCCCGCCATGTACGGCTTAGGCGGAGGCCTTTTCTTTATTGGCTATTTCTTGTTTGAGGTCCCGTCAAATCTCATCCTCTATCGCGTTGGCGTAAGAGTGTGGATCGCCCGGGTCATGGTGACCTGGGGCATTGTCTCGGCGGCCTCTGCCTTCGTCACCGGACCGCACAGCTTTTATGCTCTCCGCTTCTTGTTGGGCGTCGCGGAAGCTGGCTTCTTCCCAGGCATCATCCTCTACCTCAGTCTCTGGTTTCCTGCGCGATTTCGGGCGATTGCCGCTGCTGCGTTTATGGCTGCTGCACCCCTGTCAACCGCAATTGGCTCTCCCATTTCAGGAGCCCTGATGGAGTTGCCCAAATTTGCCGGACTCAGCAATTGGCAGTGGCTCTACATCATCGAGGCTGCCCCGGCCATCGTGTTGGGATTCGCAGTCCTGAAGGTCCTGACCGACAAACCCGAGCAGGCAAAATGGCTGAATGCAGAAGAACGCGACTGGTTAGTGGCTACGCTCCAATCCGAACGCACCAGCGCCAAATCACCGCATGCAGCGGGTCTAACGAGCGCTTGGCGCACCATGCGCGACCCCCGCGTACTGGCCCTGTCTCTCATTTACCTCGGCACCTCGGCGGGACTCTATACCCTGGGGCTTTGGGCTCCTCTTATCCTTCGGCAGTTTGCGTTCTCGTCGATCGAAACCGGTTGGATCAACGCGGTACCAAGCGTTGTCGCTATCGCCGCGATGACAATCTGGGCCCGTCATTCCGATCAAACTCTGGAACGCACGTGGCATGTCGTTCTTCCCTGTGCTGCCGCATGCCTTGGATTTATATGGGCTGGAACAGCACTTACCGCGATCGGTGTCATTCTTGCACTCGTGATCGTGAACGTCGGGATCAGCGCAGCGAAAGCTCCACTATGGGCCATGGCAACCACGTTTCTGTCCGGAGCCAGTGCCGCCGCCGGCATTGCTACGATCAACTCCATCGGGAATCTTGGTGGATTCATCGGTCCCTTTCTGATCGGATGGATCAAAGGAAAATCCGGGAGTTATACCGGCGGTTTGTATCTGGTTGGTGCCACACTCGCGATATCCGCGCTTTTGACCTTCCTTCTCAGTCGCCAGACGAGCGAACCTGCCGCACTCGAATCCATAGGATCCAGTTGAACTATCAGTCTTCGAAGTCTGCATGTTCGACCGAAGTTCGGCGGTCGAAGATATAACATGCGCCTTGCCATTGACTGTCTTGCTTTGGCACGTCCTCGAGGTACTTCAGAATCCCACCCTTCAAATGGTAGATCTCTTCGAAGCCTTCCTGCAGCATGAAGGCCGAAGCTTTTTCACAGCGTATCCCGCCGGTGCAGAACATCGCTACCTTACGGTGCTTCGCCGGATCGAGGTTTTCGCGCACATAGGTGACGAAATCCGAAAACGTCTCCGTGCCGGGAGCGGTGGCTCCGGCGAAGGTGCCTATGTCCGTCTCATAGCGGTTTCGAGTGTCCAGTACCAGTACTTCAGTATCTGCAATCAGCGCATTCCAATTCTGCGGATGCACGTATTCTCCGCACTGCGTCGGATCGACCTTGGCTCTGCGGAAGGTAATTATCTCGGGCTTGACCAGAAACTTGAGTCGTTTGAAAGGGCACTCATCTGAGAAGGAGAACTTCACTTCTGCCCTGTCTATTCCCGCCTTCTCTGCCAGCACGCTCAAGAGGTGGTCGATGGTCGCAGGCGAACCTGCCATGGTGCCGTTCACACCTTCGCCGGCAATCAGCATGGTGCCGCGGAGATCACCGCCGCCAAATTTAGCGCGTAGTTCTTTCCCTAGAGCATCCGGCTCGGATAAGGAAACGAATCGATAGAAGGCTGCAATTGTGTAAGTCACGATAACTAGATCATAGAATGTTTGATCGAACGGTCGATAGACCCGGCCACGCCCAGAACCCCGCTGATCCCATTTATCAGCGTCTCAATACAAAACCAGCGTCTAGAGGAACTACTGAAAGATTCGAAAAGGCCGATGCCGGATAGCTTCCCACAAGCCGACTTTAGGGGAGTAATCCGCGGAGAACCTGTAACAAGCGGAAAGCAGCACCGTTATTCAAATCCTTGTTGTACTGCATGTATTGGCCGCGGGATTCTGGCTTGAGCTAATTCTGGCACGCGGTTGCTCTTCGCATTCACCGCATAGACCATGCGCTTGTACTCACGGACGATTCCGTCCATCGAGAACGATCGCGACAGGGTTCAGAATCTTTGCCGGATCTGGCCCACGTCTCGAGCCCGGATTGACATAGTTGCGCTGTATGAATTTGATCGTCCCGCCGGTCGGCACGAGCTTTGTCGGAACCTCGCGACAGTGAGCCAGTCCGGTGCAGTCGCGAGCTATGTAATACACATAAAACAGGTCGGAATTGTGCTGGAGCGCACCCGCGAAGCTCGCGGCGGTTCGATCGAGATTGGTGTCATTGATGTCCGCGACGCCGACGAGTTCAGGGAACCAGTTCACCGACAGGCTCGTGTAGTTCGCATTCCCAGTCTCCGTCGAGAGCGTCCCGATCACGGCGATAACCTGGCCATTGTCGATCTGCGCCGACGCGCTGATCTGGTAATCGGCGTCCTGCGTGTCGCCCAGGCAGTCCATCGGACCACGCGCCGCATCGGGATAACCAAGACAGTGCTGCCCGATGAGATCAAGGAACTCGTACGCGCTGAAAAACGAAAGGACCGTCGCCTTTGGTTGTGCCCAGCTCGCGCGGACGGCGTTCTGAAGCGACACGAGGTCATCGGCCAGCGCCGTCTCATCGTAGTTTGCCGTGCGGTCCTCATATTTGGGGATCGGGAGCGGATTGTGGTACTGCCGCGAACTCACGTCGCGGACACGGAGGATCGTGAGGGGCAGATCCTGGCGCCATTGCTCACCCGCCGCCTGGTCGAGCGGCAGCGCGTATCGGATGTAGGTGATCAGATCGTCCGCCGAGTGGCCGAGTCCCAGCTTGACCAACTCGGGGGAGACGGGCTCCGTGAAAATGTCAGACGAGGAAGCGCCAGCGCGTACGAGCGCGTCGGTCATCCCCGCCGCCATGTCGGCGTCGGACGTGATCACGAAGTACGCCGGCCTGTTCCACGAGGCCTGTCGGGTCTGCTGTCCGATGACGACGTTGTTCGTGCTGTTGCCGATACTCGCCACCAGCATCATCCGCGACGGATCGGTGGAGACGCCAAATAGGATGCTCTGCAGCAGCGGATCATCGGCGACCCTCGGGTAGATCGGATCATTCGGGTTGAAGGCAGCCTCTCGTGTGAAGACGTTCGACTGGATCCCAAAATAGCGGGCCTGCGGAGGAAGCTGGGCCACGATGACGAGCGCCTCGCGCTGGTCCAGTCTGTAGGTCGCAGACATGTTGCGCTGCGGCTCGTTCAGTATGTGATGGAACTTCTGGTCCAGGTACTCGTCCTTCCACGGCGGCACAACCGCGAGCACGTACGGCGCCGTCGGATTGTTGCCATAGCAGTAGCCAAGGGTCTGGAGCGGGTACTTGCAGTCGTTCACGCCCCACAGTGTCCAGTAGCCGCGCGCGACCGCGAAACCGTGCGCCGCGAGGTCGGTGCGCAGCAGTCCGACCGTCTGCTCGAGTGCGGGAGGCAGCCGATTGATGTTGCCAAGTGGATCGGTTGCGGCGACGGCAGCGTGATCCTCGGCCCAGGCCGACGACGCGCCAAGGCACGATGCTAGGCCGAGACAGGCCAACCGAGAGCGAGATAGCGTTGAATCCTCATTGCAGTTCTCCTTGGTGAGAGGTTGCCAAGCCGCGTGGCTTGCCAGACGTGCGCTTTTCTGTGCCGGGCCGAATACGTGCTTGTAGTCGGAGGGGAGAACCGCATCCGGCTCTCCCCTCCAGATCACACACCCACTTGTGGAGCGTGAGATTCCCCGAATTTTTCAGGACAGCTCGCGGTGCATGCCTTAGTTCTTGCACTCGTCGTGTGTATGCGAAACGTGTAACCGAGCCCCGGGATCGTACGGATCTCCGCTCTTCTCTGACAGAGAGATTCACTTAGGAGAGGAGACAATCGTTCCCTACTGCAGCTTTTTTAATCTAAAGCTGTCACTTAGTCTGTGACTGGAAGCACGTCTGACTGTGACACCGTTCACGCGCCAGCAATTCAAAATAAGGGCACTGCGGAACCTATCTCGCGTCCGGTTGGACGCCTCGGGTATCTGGGCTGCTAGCAGAAGTCATGACCTCACATTCCGCTCAGGCACGAGCACGGTAATCATGCGCCTGAGTCAGCCACGTGAAGCAGCTCACCGCTCAGCTTAGCCCGACTTGTCAGGTGAGAATAACTCCCATCTGCGAGTATTGAGTGCGTTGTCGGCATTTAACATTCGCATTTAGCAACGCGAGCGCGAGACGGGGCCACAATGGGCGGGAATGGGAGCGTTCTGGCGTCTCTATGGGGCGGGATCAATCGATCCTCGGCGAAGCAGGCAGGATCGGTAACGGAAAATGCGCTTCTCGTGATTGAACAGCATCCGATGAAAAAGCCGGACCCTATGTATGGCTGTGCAGCAACAGAAGCTTCGGGACAGATTTCAAGCAAGGCTCAAGCTTCGAATCTTCCAACCCATCGCGTTCCCGCCGCTTATGTCCCGCAGAAGGTCTGGCTGACGCACTCCTCAGGGCGAGCCGGCGTGGCATACCGCGCCAGCTCCGGCCTGTCTTCGTACGGACGTGACACCACGTCCAGCAACTCCTCGAACCGCTGGAAGTCCTGCCGCTCGACGGCAGCATCGAGCGCCGCCTCCACCATGTGGTTGCGCGGGATAAATGCCGGACTTGCCATCCGCATCATCGCCGTGCGCTCCCGCCCCGAGACGGACTCTTCTTCCAGCCGCCGGCGCCATCCAGTAGCCCACGAGTCATAAGCGCCAGGGTCGGCGAACAGCGCGCGTACTCCCCGGTCGCCTTCCGGCCCGGCTCCGGCATCGCACAACCGGCGAAAGGTCAGGGTGAAGTCCGCGTGGTTGGCGGCCATCCGCTCCAGCAAGTCCTGAGCAAGCCCCGCATCGCCTTCGCGTTCTGTGAACAGGCCAAGCTTGCGGCGCAGGCCGGCGTCACGAGCCGCCTCGAACTGCGGACCGAAGGCCGCCAGCGCCTCGTAGGCTGAGGCCAGCCCAGCCTCTTCGCTCCCCGCTTCCTGCACCAGAACGGGCAGCAGTGCCTCGGCGAGACGCGTCAGATTCCAGTGTGCCGCGTTGGCCTGATTGCTATAGGAGTAGCGCCCCTGACGGTCGATGGAGCTGAACACCATGGCCGGATCGTATGCCTCCATAAAGGCGCAGGGGCCATAATCGATCGTCTCGCCCGAGATGGAAGTGTTGTCGGTGTTCATCACGCCGTGGATGAAGCCGAGGAGCATCCACTGTGCGAGCAGGTGCGCCTGCCGGAAGATCACGCCATCCAGCAGGGCGCGGTAAGGATGCGTCGCCTGTGCGGCTTCAGGGTAGTGCCGGGCGATCGCATAGTCCGCCAGCTTGCGAGTCCCTTCCGTGTCGCCCTGTGCAGCGAAATACTGGAAGGTGCCCACGCGGAGGTGGCTCGCTGCTACGCGGGTTAGTACGGCTCCAGGCAAATCCGTCTCCCGCAGCACTCGTTCTCCCGTCGTCACCGCGGCCAGGGCCCGGGTGGTCGGCACCCCAAGGGCCGCCATGGCCTCGCTCACGATGTACTCCCTCAAGACCGGACCAAGTGCGGCTCTGCCGTCACCGCGGCGGGAGAAGGGAGTCGGACCGGAGCCCTTGAGCTGAAGATCGTACCGCACGCCGTCACGACCCATCACCTCTCCCAGCAGGTTGGCGCGGCCATCGCCAAGCTGAGGCACGAAATGCCCGAACTGGTGTCCGGCGTACGCAAGCGCCAGTGGCTCGGCCCCCTCGGCCACGCTGTTGCCGGCCAGAATCTCCACGCCTCGCACGCTAGCCAGCGCCTCCGGATCCAGCCCCAGGCTTAGGGCCAGCTCCACATTCACTTTGACCAGGCGCGGGGCAGCTACCGGTGTCGGGTCCAGCCGAGCGTAGAAGCGCTCCGGCAACCGCGCATAGGTGTTTTCAAAACCGAAACGAACGAGATCGCGGTCGCAGCCCGAAAGCGCTGGCGACCCGATCACGGGAGCATCTGGTGAACTCATGGATTTATTAAACACGTGTAGGGTCAGATTTGATGCCACAAAGTGACCACGCTTCACCACCAATTCACCACATTCTGACCACCCGAAAACCACGTCGAAACCACAAAAACCCTAGCGAATACTACCCATCGCCGCCCGAAATAACCGCTCAAAATCCCCAGCCGCATCAGGCTCTTTCTCCAGTGCCACCTCAATCGCTTTCTGCGCCGCAGGCCGCGCATAACCCAGATTCACCAGTGCCGAAAGCGCATCCTCGCCTGCCACCCCATAGCTAACCCCTGCAGAATCAAACACCGGAGCAACCGCCAGATCATCCAGCTTGTCCTTCAGCTCCAGCACCACCCGCTCCGCAGTCTTCTTCCCAATCCCCGGAATCTTCGTCAGCGTCCCATGGTCCTTCGCCCGGATCGCCATCACCAGCCGGTCCGCAGCAATCCCGCTAAGTACTGTAATAGCTAGCTTTGGCCCAATTCCACTCACCGCAATCAACCGCTCGAACAGCCGCTTCTCCTGCTTGTCAGAGAAGCCAAACAGCGCAATCTGGTCCTCCCGCACATTCGTAAAAATGTGCAGCGCACTCTCCGCCCCCTCCGCCGGAAGGCTCGTAAACGTTGCAACGGATATGGTTACGTCATATCCCACACCAGCGCACTCAATAATCGCCTGGTTAGGATTCTTCAAAAGTAAGCGGCCGCGCAGATGGGCAATCATGTAGGCCGATTGTAATTCCCCTCCTCCCAACCATCCTCGCCAAGGGCAAATCACTCGCCCAACAAGGGAAAATCATTTCCCTTTTACCTCCCATCTAGGCATATCAAGGGAAACTACCACCAACGGACATAGGTTCTATCTCCCTAAACTCGCATATATCCGCACTTTGCAATGTTTTGCATATAAATCTCGCATCCTCCCCGTTTGGAACCCACATTGCAATCAATGGGGTTATGAACATGACGAATGCACACTCCATCAATCATCGCCGTCCTTCTTCCACCAACCGCGGAGTAGCTGGCGTGGTTCCCGTAACTCAGATCTGCGAGATCTGCTGCCTCGTTATCTGCCGTATCGTTGTTCCTAAGCTCGCTCAGACTGCGAGCCTCTAGGAGTGAACACTCTGGCCTCATTTTTGGAGACTGGCTACCACGTACTCGTGCTGTGGATGATGCTTGCCTTCCATCCCACACCGGCCGTGACGCCAGGCCTGGGTGACGGCTACTGGCACACCTCCGGAAGCCAGATCCTCGACACGGGCAACCGCCCCGTTCGGATCGCCGGCATCAACTGGTATGGCTTCGAGACCACCAAGGGTATTCCCGGCGGCCTCGACGTACAGGACTACAAGGCCATCCTCGATACCATCCGCAAGAATGGCTACAACGCCATCCGGCTACCCATCTCCAATCAGATGGTCGAAACTCCCATCGTCCCCACCGAGCTCAAGTTCTCGAACCACTCCGGCCCCATCAACACCGATCTCAAAGGCCTCAACTCCCTTCAGATTCTCGACCACATCATCGCCTACGCTGGCAGCCAGGGCCTGAAGATCATCCTCGACAACCACCGTTCCGAAGCCGGCGACGGCCCGGAGATGACCGGCCTCTGGTATACCCAGGCCTACCCCGAGAGCGCCTGGATCGCCGACTGGCAGATGCTGGCCCAGCGCTATGCAGCCAATCCGGCAGTCATCGGATTCGACATCCGCAACGAGCCGCACAACGCCAGCAGCGGTGGCGCCTGTTGGAGCTGTGGCGGAAACATCGACTGGCATCTTGCCGCCCAGCGCGCCGGTAACGCAATCCTCCACATCAATCCACGCCTGCTCATCTTCGTCGAAGGCGTCGACTCCTACGAGAACGACTATTACTGGTGGGGCGGCAATCTCATGGGAGTCCGGTCCGCCCCCGTTGCGCTCAACGTCCCCCACCAGCTCGTCTACTCCGCCCACGACTACGGCCCCATCGAATCCGGGCAGCCCTGGTTCACCCCAAATATGAACGCAGCCATCCTCAGCGACGTCTGGACAAAGCATTGGGCCTACATCAGCCAGGAAGGCATCGCTCCCGTCTGGCTCGGTGAGTTCGGGGTCGAAATTCCAAACAATCCCGACAGCCCGACCCCTGCTGAGGCCATCGAAGCTCTCTGGTTCCAGAGCATGATCGACTTTCTCAACAAAAGCCAGCGCGTCAGCTGGACCTACTGGACCCTCAACGGCGGCGACCACAACGGGCTGCTCAACGCCAACTACGACCCCACTCCAAAGAGCTCTGCCCGACAGGACGCCCTGGCCAGCATCCAGTTTCCCTTGAACATCGGAACCACCAACAGCACGCGCGAAACATCCGATAGCCTCTCTACAACCGACGTTCCGGCGCGGACGGCACGTTCCACTGACGCCACAGTCGTCGTGGTAGTGCCCCCCGCCGATGCCAATTCAGCCCAGTGCCACATCACCTACACGAATCAAAACGACTGGCAGCAGGGCTTCACCGCAGGCATCGTCATCCATAGCAGCGGCAACGAAGCCATCAACGGTTGGAAGCTCACCTGGACCTTCCCCGGAAGCCAGAAGATCACCCAGATCTGGAACGGCGGTTACGCTCAGGACGGGCAGACCGTCACCATCACCAATCTCGACTGGAACGCCACCATCCCAGCCAATGGCGAGCAGGCAGGTATCGGCTTCAACGCCAACTACTCCCGCCCCAATCAGGCCCCCGTCGAGTTCTACCTCAACGGAACCCTCTGCAAATAGACACATTTAGATCCATTGCTGTGATCCCTGCAAAACCCTCCAACCTATCCTTAATAATTTGGCCTCTCGACCGCCTTCGCTCCCATTCATAGCACCACAGAAAACACTTAAGTAAATACTTGACAATTTTATTAAATTGTAGATACTCAAGCATGCACTTAACTAATAGGCTCTGAGAAAGGAATGGATCATGACAGACCAATCGGTTGTCCACAGCACATTTGTAATCGAACGAACTTATCCCACCACGCCCGAGCGCGTCTTCGACGCCTTCGCCGACCCAAACAAGAAACGCCGATGGTTTGCTGAACGTTCAGGCGCCCCACTCGAAGAATTTAAGATGGATTTTCGAGTCGGAGGCGTCGACCGTATCCGTACCCTCCTCCCGCAGGACAGCCCTTTTCCGGGGGTAGCGCTTGAGAACAACACCAGCTATCAGGACATCGTTCCCAACCGCCGCATCGTCTTGGCTTACACCATGACTCTCGGGGATCAGCGCATCTCAGCATCTCTCGCTACCGTTGAGTTTTTGCCAACGGAAAAAGGAACCGACCTCATCTTCACAGAACAGTCGGCATTCTTTCCGGGCGCTGATGGTGCGGAACGACGGGAAGAAGGATGGCGCAAACTTCTTGAAGCCCTGGCCAATGAGTTGGCACACTAATCAACCAGTGCGCCGGAAAGTCACGACCCATGCCTAGCAAAAAAGCCAGTATCCACCGCGTCTTCCACGCCCTCGGCGATCCCACCCGACGCACCATCGTCGAGAAGCTGAGCGAGGGACCCATCTCGGTCTCGCAGCTGGCGATTCCGCTTGCAATCAGTCTGGCCGCAGTCGTTCAACACCTGCAGATACTGGAGGAAAGTGGTCTGGTCCACACCGAAAAGACCGGCAGGGTCCGTACATGCCGTATCGAGCCCTCCGGGTTTTCGGTCGTGCAGCAATGGATCGACGATCGTCGTACCGTCTGGGAGGAGCGGTTCGATCGGCTCGGCGATTTACTCGCAGACACCGATAAACCGTAGCAACCTTCAAGCTTCCGTTCCGATCCAATAGACGTCTCCCGCGACGCCATCCTGCTCATATCAAGCCGCCACTACCGATCAATCGCCTTCAAGCTCTGCGCCGCATAACGCTCGCCCTGAATCTCATCTTGCGGCACAGCGGCTTCTAACTCCTCCACCTCATGCGCCGTCAGCCGGATATTCGCAGCAGCTGCATTCTCCTCGAGATACTTCCGGTGCTTCGTCCCCGGAATCGGAACCAGGTCTTCACCCTTCGACAGCACCCATGCCAGAGCCAGTTGTCCCGGCTTCACGCCCTTGCGCGTTGCAATCGCGCAAACCCGCTCCACCAGCACCTGGTTCTTCTCAAAGTTCTCGCCCGCAAGCCGAGGATACCGCTCCGATCGAAAGTCCTTGTCCCCCAGGTCACTCTTCTTCGTAATGGTACCCGTCAAAAACCCACGCCCCAGCGGACTGTACGGCACAAACCCGATTCCCAGCTCCCGCACCGTCGGCAGAATCTTATCCTCCACATGCCGCTCCCATAGCGAGTACTCCGTCTGCAGTGCAGTAATCGGATGCACCTTGTGCGCCCGCCGAATGGTCGCCGGTGATGCCTCAGACAAACCCAGGTACTTCACCTTACCCGCCTGCACCAGCTCCGCCATCGCGCCCACCGTCTCTTCAATCGGGGTCTCCGGATCAACCCGGTGCTGATAGTACAAATCGATATAGTCCACTCCCAGCCGCTTCAACGAGGCATCGCACGCCGCACGCACATACTCTGGCTTGCCGCTTATCCCCCAGTAGCTCGGATCCTCCTTCTTCCTCACATTCGCGAACTTCGTCGCCAGAAACACCTCCTCCCGCCGCGAACCCAGCGTCTTGCCGATCAGTTCCTCGTTGTCCCCCATCCCGTAGACATCCGCAGTATCGAAAAAGTCGATCCCCAACTCCAGCGCTCGCAACAGCGTCGCCGCCGACTCCATATCATTGCGCTCGCCGTAAAACTCACTCATACCCATGCAACCGAGACCCATCCGGGAGACGATCGCGCCCTCTGAACCGAGACTTACCCTTTTCATGCTCATAACCGCGTTAGATGTTCCCCTTCCATCAGCAGTTTCTTCACTCCGTAGAACTTGACAAACTATCCCCTCCAAATGCCCCATATCCAACCCCGGAGACCGCTTCTCCCGGATCTACCGTCTGAATCTTCCGCTATCACCTTTTGAATCTAATATTTGCGCGTAAATCCTCTGTTTACTGCATGTTAGCCGCTACTATTTTTCTAAGTAATAGCAAATAAACGGCTTAGCATAGGGTATCCCCTGGGGGGGTACCCCCGACCCATGAAAACGCAGCTGGGCCCCCGAATCCAATCCGGGGCCCAGCTGGTTTCTTTGCAGCACCATCGATTTATTTCTACCGCTTTGGCGCGTAACCAAACGTCACGGAGAGAGTAACGCTACGCCCAGGCAACATGGTCAGGGCATCGCCAGCCGCTGGGGTAAATGTTTGGGACGACGAAGCGGTCGAGACTCCAGTGATGTTGTGGTTGTCGAGCACGTTGTTGAGGGTCAGCCGGACCTTGGTCTGATCGAAGTGCGATCCGTTTCTGACCGTGTAGTTGAAGTACATGTTGGTAACGGTAAAGGGATCGATCGGAACGGCCTGGTTGAAGGACCCGCTGTCGTTCCACATCGGCCCAATCCGCTTGTTGAAGATACCCAGATCAAAGTACTTCTGCTGATAGGTAAGGCCCAGCGCTTCCGTATTCGCCGGAGTGCTCGCCACCCATTGGTTGTAATTGGCAAGTGTCGTGCCGTTCACTGAGTGGCTGGCATACTTCGCAGAGCCGGCAGTGCCATTAGCGTAGATGCTAAGACCGTGAGTAAGGTACAGGTTGGTCTCCGCCTCAAAGCCCTTGCTCACCGAGTCGCCCGTCTGAACAAAATAGGTCTCACCGGCTGAGTCGAGTACTGACGCGTAAGAGTTCTGGAAGTGCGTGTAGTAGGCATCAGCGTTGAATGTCACACGCTTCAACTTCAACACCGTACCGCCCTGAAAGGTACGCGCAGTCGTCGGCTTAGGCAGGATCGTAATCTTTGGGGCCGGGTTGGTCGTTGAGGTTGTCTGGTTGTAGTCGAACACGCTGCTGGGGGGAATGATGCTGCCAGTTGCAAACTGCCCGTACACGGACCAGTTGCCCTTCAACCGGTAGTTGACATCAGCTGAGGGAAGATAGGAGGTATAACCACCCGAATTGGTTACAAAAGGCAGGCCGCCAAGACTGCCGACCGTCTTGCCGTTGTCGGCGTACTGCGTCAGGCTCTGGTTATAGTGGGCGTATTTGAAGCCACCGGTCAAGCTGAGTTTAGGGGTTGCGTGGTATTCGTACTCAGCGAACGGCTGATAGGAGTTGGTGTAGAACTTCTCGTGGAAGTTGGGCAGAACGTCGTCCTGCCGGTTGGATGTAGTTGGATCGGACGGAGTCTGGTAGCGATTCGTTGTCGCCCACTCGTACCAGAGACCCGTGCGGAAGACGCCATACTTCGATGTCTGGCTGATCGTGCTTATGTCGCCATACTTGCGATAGCTGTTCAGCTTGTCGGTCGCGCAGGTTCGAATGCCTTTGATGGGCAGGCAGTTGGTTGCGTTGATAAGACCAGTCCCCTTTGGGGTCTGGGCATAGTACTGCGCGTTGTAGTAGCTGTAGGTATAAGGCTTGACGTCAATGTGCCAGCCATGACCAAGGTCGGTCTTTAAGCCAACATACTCGAAGTCGGTAGGCACATGGTATGTGTTGTAGATGTAGTAATTTACAGCCGTGGTATCAGAGTTCTGCAGCAAAAAGTTGTCGCCGTTCAGAGCGACCTGCGCGCGGGTGGGACCCTTGATGTTCGGCGTATTCGAGTCTAACCACACGACTCCTGCGAAGCCGGTAAAAACGGTCTTTTCGGAGAAGCGGTATTGATACTTGAGTCCGCCTGCGTTGCGGGTTTGAAAGTTGAAGGTCTCATAACCATCCGACGTAAAGTGGTGAACATCCAGGAACAAATTTGATTTGTGTGCATGGCCGCCAAAGTTGCCGGAGTCGTAGTGGGCGTCGTAGAGAAGCGTATTGAAGGAGCCATACGAGACGCCACCGCGGATCGACTGATCGGTGGGCATTTCTTTGGAGAGCAGATTGATCGAGCCGCCGTAGGGAGCGGGTCCGACAGTGGCGGCAGAACCAGGGCTGCGGTCGAAGTCTATGCCGCCGATCCACTGCGATGGGAACATGGCCCAGGAGTGATGGGTAGGGTCATTCGTGTCGTTGAACGGGATGCCGTCAAACGTGATGTCGTAGTTGCCATCTTTAAACCCGCGGAAATAAGTCTTGCTGTCGCCGAGGCCGACTCCGTTGGCATTCACACTAAAGGTGCCGGGAGCCATCTGCAGCAGTTCACTGAAGTCGGAGATCGGCGAGGTGAAGTTCTGGATGAAGGCGGTGCTGATCTCAGTACGCGCAGAACGAGCATCCAGTAAACCATCCATTGGCGCAAGCTGAGCTGCAATCGAACCGGCATTCGTTGCTTCAACCGTAATTTGATCCGCCGTAGCTGCAACGCTCAGCGTGATGGCAACATCCTGCGACTGGTCTCCCGCAATCTGAAGACCCCGCTTGGTCGTCGACGCAAAGCCTGGTACCGAGGCTTCAACGGAGTATTTGCCGGCCGTCAGACCGGACACCGAGAAATGTCCCTGACTATCTGCAGTGCTCTTATGGGTTGCGCCAGTCGTGTCGTTTTTGACGACGACAGCAGCATTCGGGAGCGCGCTGCCCCTGGGATCGAGAACCGTGCCAGTGACGGATCCGGTAGCCGTGGCGCTCTGGGCCAGGACGCAGGACGCTGTGAGGTGCGCAAGCGCAGGCAAACAGAATATTGCCGTAAGTACGAATATCGTGAGGCGGCGAGAAATGAACTGCATAAGATGTACTCCCTCTAGGTGGGGCAAGTAAAAAGTGGATTTGTAGGTGGCCAGACTGAGTGTGCGCGAGCAGTGTGATAAGAACGTGACGGGAAGATTGCATTATCGTTACGACGTTGATTTATCTCAGTTTTTGGTAGCTGGGCAGTCTTGCCGTACCTCAGCGCCTCAAGAGGGCACTATCATGGAACGTGGAGACACAACTGTGAAAGCCAAGGTGACGGTGGCCGTCTGCGGTGGTATCGCCGCATATAAGGCAGTGGAATTGGTACGGATGTTGCAAGATGCGGGGCTTGATCCGCATGTTGTGATGACTCGAGCCGCAGAAGAATTTGTGCGCCCACTCACATTTGCGGCGATCTCAGGTCATCAGGTGATCACTGGACTTTGGTCGGAAAGTCACGGTGATGACTCCGCGAACCTGTCCTCCGCAATCGATCACATCAACGAGGCGCAGACCACTCAGGCGTTGATTGTGGCTCCGGCAACCGCGGACATACTGGCAAAGTTTGCCCATGGGCTGGCGGATGATTTCGTGTCGACCATGTATCTGGCAACTGCGGCTCCAGTGATTGTGGCTCCGGCGATGAATGTAAACATGTGGGAGCACCCAGCGACACGCGCGAATCTGGACGTCCTTCGCGCTCGCGGAACCATAGTGGTGGAGCCAGGGAGTGGGTACCTTGCCTGCGGCATGGTGGGCAGTGGACGGCTCGCCGAGAGTCAGGAAATCGTAGCAGCCGTCGTTCAAGCGCTGCAGCCAGCTTCTGATGACCGCCGGAGCCTGGGCGTTCACCAGAAGCTTAAAGATTTAGTCGGAGAGACAGTGCTGGTAACAGCAGGTGGGACTCGCGAAGCAATCGACCCTGTTCGTTTCATCGGGAACCGATCAAGCGGACGCATGGGCTACGCCCTCGCCGAAGCAGCACATGCGCGTGGGGCGAAGGTGGTGCTGATCACTGCGCCATCAAGTTTAGAAGCAGCAGCCGGTTGTGATGTCGTGCAAGTCGTCTCGGCAGAGCAGATGCGCCACGCCGTGATGGACCGATTGCCAGAGGCTACGCTGGTGGTGATGGCGGCAGCCGTGAGTGACTACCGAGTTGTTCACGTAGCGGAACAAAAGATTCGGCGCGATGGTCCGCTGGTTCTGGAACTGGAACCCACAGAAGATATTCTGCGTGAGATTGTCGCGCGAAAGCTCCCCGAGACCGTAGTGATTGGGTTTGCTGCCGAGACAGAAAACGTGCTCGACAACGGGCGCGCCAAGCTGGCGCGCAAGGGCGTCGACGCTCTAGTGGTAAATGATGTCTCTTCGGCTGACCTGGGTTTCGATAGCGAGAAGAATGCCGGAAGCTTTATCACAGCGCAGAGCGAAGTTGAGATCCCGCCAATGAGCAAACTGGAGATGGCGGATAGAATCCTCGACCAGGTAGCTGCTCTCCGCGACCGTAAGGATCAGCAGGTACGCTCTCGGAGCGAGGGATAGGGCCAGCGAACACGCGCGGCTTGCAAGCACCAGTCAGAAACGAGTAGGCTCAAAGACATCGCATAGCAGTGGCTGAAGAAAGTCATCTCTCTTCATAACTGCCCGGCGATAGGTGGTATCCGGCCAAAACCGCTGGCGCGCAATGCGTTTCGGCGGTACACGGTGGAACTGCACTGGAGTGGTGAGATGAGTGTAACTACGTTTCGAACTTCGCCTGCGGGTGAAGTCGACTATGGTGCTGCGCGGGTGGAGCGCGGTATTGCTGAAACCATCAAGAAAATAACTGTTCCCTGGCTACTGCAGAGGAAGCTGCTGCATCATCCTATTTCGGCCGTTACAGCGTATGACTACGCCAGTGCCAGACTAGTGGATGAGGCCGGCCTGGATCTGCTGCTGGTAGGTGACTCGCTGGCGATGGTAATGCAGGGATACGAGAACACGCTACCCGTAACAATGGAAGAGATGTTGTTGTATGTTCGCGGCGTGCGGCGAGGTGTGCGGCGAGCGCTCCTGGTGGCCGACATGCCATATGGCAGCTATCACGTGGATGAACGCGACGGCGTTGCCAACGCTCTGCGATTCGTGAAAGAGGCGGGAGCCGAAGCGGTCAAAGTAGAAGGCGGCCTTACTCGCTGTAGCTTAGTGCGGCGCTTGACCAGTGCCGAGATTCCGGTGATGGGTCATATCGGGCTCACTCCCCAAAGCGTGCATCGCATGGGTGGATATAAGGTACAGGGCAAGACTGTGAACGCAATGGAGCAACTGCGAGCTGATGCATTAGCGCTCGAGGCGGCCGGATGCTTTTCGATCGTGCTGGAGGGTGTCCCCCGAGAGCTGGCTCAACTGATAACAAAGGACCTAACTATTCCGACGATCGGGATCGGCGCAGGGCCTGATTGCGACGGCCAGATTCTGGTGCTGCACGACATGATGACAATGACGTTTGCTCCTGCGGCAAAGTTCGTCCGGCGCTATGCGGATTTGTCCGGTGCGATGCGTCAAGGGCTTGTCGATTACAAGCGGGACGTCGAAGCACGGACGTTTCCGTCGGACGAAGAGAGCTACCATCTTTCGCGCGAGACACAGGAGTTGCTTGCGGTCAAGCATGGGGACGAACTGTAGTGGAAGTTATCAAAACTGTTGCAGAAATGCAGGAATTCAGCCGAGGGATACGCAAGAGCTCATCGTCGCTTGGCTTTGTCCCTACGATGGGTGCGCTGCATGAAGGGCATCTTTCGTTGATCCGGCGGGCGGTGGCCGAGTGTCAATTCGTCGTGGCGTCGATCTTTGTGAATCCGCTGCAGTTTGGACCGACAGAGGACTTCGAGAAGTATCCGCGAACATTGGAAGATGACCGATCAAAGCTTGAGGTTGTAGGTGTATCTGCATTGTTTGCACCAGATACAGCAGACATGTATCCATTGGGAGCGGTGACGACGGTGACGGTAGCCGGACTTGGGGACCGGCTGGATGGAGCTTCGCGACCGGGACACTTTACTGGCGTGGCTACGGTTGTGGCGAAGCTGTTGCACACGGTGGGGCCGCACCGAGCCTACTTTGGGCAGAAGGATGCGGTCCAGTTGGCGGTTTTGCGGCAGATGGTTCGGGATTTGAACTTTGATGTGGAATTGGTGGGTTGTCCGATCGTTCGGGATGCGGATGGGCTCGCTTTGAGCAGCCGGAACCGCTATTTAAACGTGGTGGAACGTGGACAGGCGCTGGTAATTCGACGGTGTTTACTGGCTATCGAACGGAGTATTTCTGCGGGAGTCCTGGAGCGTGAGATTTTGCTTGCGGACGGGTTGCGGGTGCTGCGGGAGGAGCCAGGCGTGAGGGTGGATTACCTAGAAGTGGTGGATGCGAAGACTCTGCTGCCAGTGGAGCGAGTTGGGGCTGGGAATCTGGTGGCGGTGGCGGTCTGGGTGGGGACTACGCGGTTGATTGATAATTTTCTGGTGGGATTGAAGGCGTGACCAGAAGCAAATGATTGGGATCAAACACGAATACCCCACCGAGTCGGTGGGGTATTCGCGTTGAGGTGGGTCAGTGGGTTAGAAGGTTGCGCGCAGAGACATCTGAATCTGGCGCGGACTGCCGATGGCGCGGGTAGTGATACCCAGGCCAGCGGGTGCCTGATAGAGCGAGTCGCCCAGTGTGGGTGAGTTGATGTAGTAGGGGTTCTGGGTGACGTTGTCGCCTGGGACGTCGAAGCTGGTGGTGTTGGTCAGGTTGAAGACGTCAAAGGTGTATTGGAACTTGTACTTCTCGGTAACGGAGAAGGCCTTGACGAGGGATGCATCGGCGCGTTTCTGGTAAGCCTGGCGGAAGATGTTGCGCTGGCCATTGGTGAAGTTGGTCTCGAAGGTGTCGTTGTTTGGGATGGCGCCACCCAGACCACCGGGGGCGAGCAGCGGGAGAGTAAAGCAGGAGGCCTTGAGTGCAGGTTCGCCACCGCCGTTGGTGAAGGCTCCGGAGGCACCGGTGGCGGCGCTCTGAGGAGTGCACCCTGGTGCGAGCGGAACGATGGGGTTGGTGATGCCGTCCGCCGTGCCGTAGAAGATGCTGCCTACAGCGCCAGAGTAGTCGATGATCGAGTAAGGCTGGCCGGACTGGATGACGGTGATGCCCTGGACAGACCAGCCATCGAACATCTTGCCGTAGATGGTGTTTTCAGGGACCAACCTGGGGAACTGGTAGACGTAGCTGAAGTTATAGACGTGGGTACGATCGAAGTCTGCGGAGGCGTAGCCGTCGCGGAGGTTGAGCGGGTTATTGCCGTTGTAGAAGAGGCCGATGCCAGACTGCTCGTCGAGGGCATGGGAGTAGGTGTAGGAGAAGCCGACCTGGAGGCCGTGGCTCATGCGCTTCTCAACGTGGACGGTGAGGGCGTTGTAAGCGGAGACGCCAGCCGCTTTGTAAGTCTCGCTCTCAGCCGAGTAGCCGATGTACGGGACGCGGAGGTCGACGTTGCCACCCTCGTAAGTGCCCTGGTACTTGCTGCCGTCGGGCAGGGTTGCGGGAGTGCAGTTGAAGTAGCCGTTGCTGCAGGTTCCGGGAGCCTGAACTGCATAGCCGTAGGTGTACTTCTGATCGTGGATGTTGTGAGTGGGTGAAGCGATCTGCGCCTGATTGAAGGGTACGGGGATGACCTGGTGGCGGCCCAGATTGCCGACGTAGCCGAAGGTCACAGCGAGATCGTTGCGGGGCTGCCACTGCACATCGAAGGTGTAGTTGATGGTGTAGGGCAGCTTGTTGGCGCGGTCGTAGCTGGCGAAGGAGAACAGTTGGGCACCCTGCTTGATTGCATCTCGACTGGGCAGGTATTTGCTGATATCTGACGCCTTGCCGCTGGGGGCGTTGCCTGGGGTCGTACCGAATGGATTGGTTAGATCATAGGCAAAACCGTTGGGATTGGTGGGGTTGGTGGTATTGGCGGTGCAGTTGGACGCCGGGGTCGGGCCGGGGTTGTTGATATCGCACTGGATGGCGTTGACGAAGGGCGGTGTCTGATTGACGCCGAACGGACCGCCCGTGACCTCGCCCGCTGCATAGCCGGGGGAGAGGTAGCTGAAGAGCTCGCCTCGGTCGTAGTACATGCCTGCACCGGCACGGACGACGATCTTTCCAGCAAACATCCCAGGCTGCCAGGCTGCGCCAAGGCGGGGAGCTATACCCCACTGGCGTCCGGTAAGGGTAGTGTCGCTGACTCCCTGTGTGCCCTGTGCGTTGTTGCCAGCGATGATGAAGCCGTTGTTGATGACCTGCCCGGATGTCTCGCTGTACGAGTAGGCGGTGGGGTCGAAGTTGAAGATGCGTCCATACTTCTCAGTGAGGCCGCCGTTCCAGTCGTAACGGAGGCCGGCAGTGAGGGAGAGGGTGGGTGTGACCTGGAACTTATCCTGCACGAAGGCGCCGACCTGGTTGGCACGGTAGTAGCGGTTGGCGTTGCCGAGCAGGAAGGTGGTGGTGGTAAAGGCGGTGTTCTGGCTGGCGATAGAGCCCTCAAGGAAGCCGCTTAAGTCTGAGGTGGAGATCATTCCCTTGTTGGTGCGCTGGTCGCGGGTGTTGAGTTGGGTGTAGGCGTAGCTGCTGCCAAAGCTGATGGTGTGTTTGCCGAGGGTCAGGAAGATGGCAGCGGAGGGCATCAAGCGGTTCTGGAAGACTCCGGTATAGACACCCTGGGCATTCGGTCCGGCACCGATGGAGAATCCGGCGTTGTAGAGATAGTCGGGATTCTGGTCGTTGTGGGATTCGTTTCCGAGGGCGTCGAGGATCTGGATGCCGGGAAAGTAGGAGGAGCCGAAGCTGTTGATGCCAGCCTGCTGCGACGTGAAGGGCTGGTCGTTGGTGCCGTAGACCTTCTCGCGGAGGAAGCCGAGGGTCTGGACGGTGGAGAGGTTGGATCTGAGAGTAAGGGTATTGGTCAGGGCGAATACCTGGCTGCCGGTATCCATGTGGACGGCGAAGCCGGGGACGGCGGAGTAGCCGTAAGGAGCAAGGCTGGGATCGTGCTGGTAGTAGTACTTGGCGGAGAGGGTGTCGCGGCCGGTGGCGTTCCAGTCGAGGTTGGCGACCGCCTGGTTCGAGGTGAAGTAGGAGGTTCCGGGGATGGCGGCGTTGTCTGGAACGGAGTAGTTGGGGATGTTTCCGTTGGCGCTGGGGATGAGGTACTTCCCGGGCTGGCCGGGCAAGGAGGGATGCTGGAAGAGGAAGAGAGCGACGGGGCTGATGTGGGAGGGCGTGATGCTGCTGCCGAAGTTGGTGTTTGCCAAGGCGGCGAGAGCACCGGCGGAGCGGTCGTCTGAGAGGCCGAAGGGAACGGTCAGGCGGGAGATGCCAGTCTCCTGGTCGGAGACGTGGACGTGCTGGTAACCGAGGAAGGCGAAGAGCTTGTCCTTGATGATGGGTGCGCCGACGCTGAAGCCGGAGGTGTAGCGGTGAAGCTCGGGGATCTTCTGGCTGGCGGGAATGTTGCTGTCCTGCTTGAAGAAGAAGGGAGCGGCGTTGAGCCAGTCTGTGCCGCGATGGAAGTAGCCAGTGCCGTGGATGCTGTTGGTTCCGGAGCCGGTGCTGACATCGATATGGGCGCCGCTGGCTCCACCCTGAGAGGTGTCGTACATGGAGGCGTTGACGCGAACTTCAGCGAGGGTCTCCGGAGCGGGGGTGGGAATGGCGTTGCCGATGGCGAGGTATACGGACACCGAGGACTGAATGACGCCGCCCGAGGCTGCGTTGCCGCCGCCGGTATTGTTGACGACGCGAGCGCTGGCGACCTGGGAGGTGGACTTGCCGTTGAAGAGGTTGGAAGCGTCTACGCCGTTAAGCATGAAGGAGTTGGAGGTATCGCGCTGGCCGTTGGCCCAGATGGGCGAGTTGCCGAGGCCGGAGTTGGAGCCGGTGCCGCCCGTGAGCTCTGCATTGACGCCGGGAGAGAGGATGGCGAGGCCGGTGAAGCTGCCGGTGGGCAGTGGGATCGACTCGATCTGCGCCTTATCCATGATGTAGCCGTTGGTGGTGTCTACGGCGTTGGTGAGAGGGGAAGCTTCGACCGTTACCGAGGTGCTGACGCTACCGAGCGTCAACTGAGCGTTAACCGTTGCGGTGCGATTGCCCTGCACCAGAATGCTGGGGATATTCTGCGACTGAAATCCGTCGTGGTTGAACGTGAGGCTGTAGTTGCCAATGGGGAGATTGGGGAAGTCGTAGAAGCCGTTGCTGCCGGACTTCTGGGTGCGCTTGAGGCCGGTCTGATCGCCAACAACGGTGACGTCAGTGCTTGGCAGGATGCTGCCGGTTGCGTCCGTTATAACGCCTGTGATGCCGCCTAACGTCTGCTGCGCGTGTGCAAATAAAGGGCAGGTGAGAGCGAGGACAGCAAGCAGAGACACTGAGAGAATGGTGCGCGTACGGCTAGCCATGGGAGAGGCCTCCTAATAAGTTGTGGCTTTTACGTGAACGGATACCGAGGTTTTCAGAGTTATGAAAAACAGGAATTCAGCTGCGTCGAATGAGCAGAGATACAGGTACAGCAGGGTGCTTGAGCGGCAACTTGCGGTAAAAATCTGAAATGAGGTTTCGCTTCCCAACATAACGCATACACGGAAGATTGGCTAGAAATTAATGTGATTCGTTGGGTGACAAATAAAAGTTGATGGAATTGCGACGCTGTGAATTGCCACGGCGGGTGTCGAGTAGAGCATGGCGTGATGCCAAGCGCCCTGGCGCGGACACGACCTTTTCGTTCGTGACCTGCTCTTTATAGATAGGGAACGGTATACGAGTTTGTGGTTGGACAGCAGGCAGAGGCTGAACTTCTCGATATAGGATTGCCTGATTGCCCGGAGCTGAGCTGTCTAGTTGAGCTGAGCGTTGATGAGTGAGCACAGCAGAGATTGTTTGTAGCAACACCTGGATCATGATCGCTGCGGAAAAGTAACGAGAGGAATAAGACAATGGACGGTATGTTGAACGCGTTGTCAGCTGGCGATCGGGGGTGCGGCTTCCGCACGCGCCGATTGGTTTTGTGTGCGCTTGCATTGGCTATGGGAGTACCGGCGGTCGCCCAGCAGGTGACATTGAGCCGTGGTGAAGCAACGGTGATGGTCGAGGCCTACGCTCCGAACATTGTTCGGGTGAGTATGAGTCTGCGAAAAGAAGACGCCGTGAGTGCTCCGGGCTACGGGATTGTCGCCAAACCGCTGACCGCCGGCTGGACGCGCGAGACAGGTAGTAGCGGGGATGTGCTGCGGTCATCGCGGATGGTGGTGACGGTCTCTCCTGAAGGCCGCAAATGGACACCCACCGGGACACAGGCCGATATCGCCAAGTTCTTCAATGGGTCGACACCGGGGGTTGGCCTGTCGATCAAGACGCCGGAGGGCGCGACGCTGCTGCAGATGCAGGGGTGGCAGATGTCGGTGCCGAACTATAAGGATGGGAATGCGGACCGGCTGCACGACCGTAGGCCGACAGATCCGCCGTTCTTCGAGGTTGGGGCTTCGTTTGCTTCACCGGCGGATGAGCATTATTACGGACTCGGTCAGAACCAGGAAGGCTACCTGGATCGTCGTGGGCATGCGGTGCGATGTGCGCATGACTACAACGCTCCTGCGGGACAGAGCGTTTGTGTGCCTTTTGTGGTGACGAATAAAGGCTATGGACTGATATGGGATAACCCATCCAAGACGACGGTGGCGTTTGGCTTTAATGATCAGACGCGGTGGACGTCCGATGTGGGGCAGCGGGTGTCGTTCTTCGTGATTGCGGGCAAGACGTATGACGAGATTTACTCGGGTTATCGGCTGCTGACTGGGGATACGCCGATGCTGCCAAAGGCCGCGTATGGCTATATCCAGTGCAAGCAGCGCTACACGAGTCAGCAGGAGTTGCTGGATGTTGCGAAGGGGTATCGGGACCGGCATCTGCCTGCGGATGTTCTGGTGATCGACTGGTTCCACTACACCAAGATGGGTGAGATGGATATGGATCCGGCGAAGTGGCCTGATCCGACAGCGATGAACAAGCAACTGCACGCGATGAACTTCCACACGATGATCAGTGTGTGGCCGCGGTTCGTACCGGAGTCGCGGTACTACGATACGGTGCTGAAGAATGGGTGGTTTCAGCAACTGGCGGATGGGACGCCTACGAATGGACTGCCGTATGACCGGGCTGGGTCAGATATCGATACGACCAATCCTGAAGCGGCGAAGTGGTACTGGAATATTATCCGCGAGAACTACATCACGAAGGGCTTCGATGCCTTCTGGGCGGACGAGACGGAGCCGGACCTGCCACCGAATGGCAGCTACTGGAAGATTGGGCCGGGGACACAGTTCTTCAATGTCTATCCGCTGTTCCATACGGCGGCGTTTTATGACGGGATGCGGCGGGATACGAAGAATCGGGCGGTGATTCTGGCGCGGGATGCGTATCTTGGGGCGCAGCATAATGGGACGATCTTCTGGTCGTCGGACATCAGCGGGAACTGGGACACACTGAAGCGGCAGGTTCCTACGGGGATCAACTTTGTTGCGTCGGGGATGCCTTACTGGAGTACGGATATTGGTGGCTGGCAGTACCTGCCACAGTCGCACAAGCCAGATCGTGCGCCGCTGCTTGATCCGTCCGATGCGCGGGACAATGTGGGCCACTATGACGACTATCCGGAGTTGTATGTGCGGTGGTTCGAGTATGGGGCTTTTCAGCCGAACTTCCGCAGCCACGGCAGCCGTCCGCAGAATGAGGTGTGGTCGTATGGCAAGCAGGCGGAGCCGATTCTGGAGAAGTATCTGCGGCTGCGGTATCAGTTGATGCCATATATCTACTCGCTCGGGCACTTTACGAATAAGACGGGTGCTCCGTTTATGCGTGGGCTGTTCATGGACTTCGGCAACGATCCGAAGGTTGCGGATATTGGCGATGAGTACATGTTTGGGCCGGCGCTGCTGGTGGCTCCGGTGACGGAGCAGGGAGTGACGAGCCGGAGTGTCTATCTGCCTGCCGGGACGGACTGGTACAACTACTGGACGAACGAGCGGTTGCATGGCGGCCAGACGATTACGGTGAATGCGCCGATCGATACGATTCCGCTATTTGTGAAGGCTGGGTCGATTCTGCCGTTGGGCGAGCCTGTCGAGAGCACAAACGAGGTGCAGAAGATTGCCAAGCTGCGGGTGTATCCCGGAGCGGATGGCGACTTTGAGCTTTATAGCGATGACGGCACAACCTACGCCTACGAGCAGGGAAAGCTTGAGTTGACGCGCCTGCACTGGTCGGATGCATCGGGCAAGCTGGAGCACTCGGGCGCGAAGGCCTGGGACAGGCCGGAGGCTGAGATCGTTGAGGTGGTTGGGCGCTAGTGTACGGGTCTGGAGTCCAGACCCAAAAAGGCTGGACTCCAGAGGCTGAGTCTAAGGGCTGAATTCTAGAGGCTAGGCCAGTGTCTCCGGGAGGCTTCTTTCGGCTTCGGAGATGCTGGTTTCGACTTGTGACTTATCTGAGAAGGTGAAGGTGAAGAGCAGCAGCACGATGCCTGACACCCCAGCGGCGAAGAGCCAGATAGGACGCCAGCGGTAGAGGACTGCGCCTGCGTCGTTGGCGATGGCGTAGTGCTGGACCACAGCACCGGAGAGCCAGGAGCCGGTGAACATGCCGATTCCGTAGGTGAGGAAGGTCATGAGGCCCTGAGCGGCTGAGCGAAGGCCGGCGGAGGCTTTGCGGTCGATGTAGATCTGTCCGGTGACGAAGAAGAAGTCGTAGCAGATGCCGTGCAGGAGGATTCCGGCCCAGAGCATCCAGACCTGCGAGCCGGGATTGCCACAGGCAAAGAAGACGTAGCGCAGAGTCCAGGCGAGCATGCCAGCGACGAGCATGTACTTCACACCAAGGCGGCGGAAGAACCACGGGATGAGGAGCATGCAGAAGAGCTCTGACATCTGGCCGCCGGTCATCTTGCCTGCTGCGTTGACGACGCCGACCTGATTGAGGAAGAGGTTGGTGAAGGCGTAGTAGAACTGCAGCGGGATGCAGATGAGGAAGGAGGCGATGGCGAAGATCGCCATGGAGCGTTCCCCCAGAAGCGATACGGCTTCCTTTGGGAAGATGGATTGGATGGAGAGGCTGGTGGTCTGGGTGACGGGTGGTGTGTGCGGCAGGGTGAACGAGTAGAGGCCCATCAGCAAGGAGCAGGCTGCGGCGAGTTGCATGGGGACTGCGGTGGCTTCGAGCTTCATGGAGCCGATGAAGAGACCGGCGATGATCCAACCGAGAGTACCAAGGACGCGGATGGTGCCGAACTCGGTCTGGGGGTCTTTCATCTGGCGGAAGGCGAGGGAGTTGGTGAGGGCCAGCGTCGGCATGAAGCAGAGACAGTAGACCAGGACAAGTGAGTAGAACGCTGGAAACGCTATCTGGCGGGAGGCGATGAAGAGGATGACAGCGCCAGCGCAGTGCAGGAAGCCGAGGACTCGCTGCGTGGCGAAGAGACGATCCGCGACGAGGCCGACGAAGAAGGGCGAGAGGATGGCTCCGATGGCGGTGGCACCGGCGGCGAGGCCGATCTGCTGGCCGGAGAAGTGAAGCGATTGGGCGAGCCAGGTGCCGAGCGTGACATACCACGCTCCCCAGATGAAGTACTCCAGAAACATCATTGCGCTGAGTCTTACTTTGATCTGCGTCTTCATCGAGTGCTTTTCCTTTCGCTAAGGCAGTGCGGAGGCAACTTACGCAGCCTTTTCTGGACGATTGCGCGCCTCTTCCATTGTGAAAGCCTGAAGGCTTTGGTCGCTTCAAATCAACATCTACTGGAAAACTTGCGAACAGGCTTGCGCCTGAATTGCGAGACAAAACAGCTTATTCCATTCAAAGGATTTGTGTGGTGCAGAGTCTTCTCCGAGATACTCCCAACGTCACTTATTTGCCGATGCAGAATTTACTGAATATGAGGTGCAGGATGTCATCGCTGGTGGTGGCGCCGGTGAGGGTGTCGAGCGCTTGCAGGGCTTCGTAGAGGTCGAGCAGGAGCATCTCGTGGGGGATTGATGCGTCTGCTGCGTTGAAGGCACGGGCGAGAGCGGCGAGGGCAGCAGATACGGATTGCTGCTGGCGGAGGTTGGTGAGCAGGGCTGTCTCGGTGTTAGGAGCGCCGGTGGTGACTTGCGCCAGGATGGCCTGGCGGAGTTGGGGGATGCCGCTGCCGGTAAGGGCAGAGGTGGGAATTGGCTGCGGGGTTTGGGGTTCTGGCAGAGGCTGGATAGGGAGCAGGTCGGATTTGTTGTGGACGAGAATTACGGGCCGGCCGGCGAGGGTGTGGAGGAGGTTGGAGTCTTCTGCGGTGGGGGGGCGGGTGGTGTCGATGACGAGGAGGATGACATCGGCGTCGGCGATGGCTTCGCGGGACTTGGCGATGCCGATGGATTCTGCCTCGTCGGCTGGCTGGTCGGCTGAGGTGCGGATGCCGGCGGTGTCGATGAGGTGGATGGGGATGCCGTCAATGGCAACTTGCTCGGTGACGAGGTCGCGGGTGGTTCCAGGAGTTGCGGTGACGATGGCGCGGTCGCGCTGGACGAGGCAGTTGAAGAGGGAGGATTTTCCGGCGTTGGGGCGTCCGACGATGGCGAGGGTGAAGCCGTCGTGGACGATGCGGCCGTAGGTGAAGGTTTGCTCCAACGCGTGGAGCGGGGCCTGGACTGCGGCGATCTGGGCGGTGATAGCAGTGGTGGGGAGGACGTCGATGTCGTCTTCGGCGAAGTCGATACCTGCCTCAAGGGCGGCGATGAGGGCGATGAGTTGCTGCTTGATGGGGCTGATGAGGCGGGAGATGGAGCCGCCTAGCTGCTGAGCGGCGATGCGAGCCTGATGGAGGGTTTGCGACTCGATGAGGTCGTGGACGGCTTCGGCCTGAGTGAGATCGAGGCGTCCGGCGAGGAAGGCGCGCTGGGTGAATTCGCCGGGTTCGGCGAGGCGGGCACCGGCGGCGAGGCACTGGCGGAGAAGGTAGTCGAGGAGGACTGGGGAGCCGTGGGCGGCGATTTCGACGACGTCTTCGGTGGTGTAGGAGTGCGGGGCGGCGAAGAAGGTGATGACTGCTTCGTCGAGCGGTCGTTGAGTTTCGGCGTCAAGGATTTCGGCGAAGCGGGCTTGCGCGGGGGCGAGAGGGTGGCGGAGGAGGAGGAAGGGTTCAGCGATGGAGCGGGCGGCGGGGCCGGAGAGGCGAACGATGCCAATGCCGCCGCGGCCGGGCGGGGTGGAGATGGCGACGATAGTGTCTTGATCGAGATGGGTGTCTGAGCCCATGGGATGAGGTTATATTGTGCCTGTCAATTTTGCTGACTCGGTTCAACTGAGTTGTTGGGCGGTAGAGTGTGATGCCAGACGAAAACGGTTATCGCCGCCGACGATGATACCTGGTATGAGCGGATGGAAAAGAGCCTTGGGATGGATATCCGGCCGAAGGGGTGAGGTTGAGGCATTCGCAGAGTGCGAGTTTGGCCAAGCTATAGTCTGACATCGGTTAGACCTTGAGCGGGGGGCCGAGGAGTTCCATGTCGTACTGGCTGAAGAGGGCTGCGTCCTGAAGGGGAGCGTTGGTCTGGGAGACGTGGTTGAAGAATGCCTCCATCTTGCCTGCGGGGGTGAAGGTGATGAGGAGTCTTCCAGTTCCGTCGCTGACGCAGGCGAAGGCGTGGGGTACGCCACGTGGGCCGAGGACGGAGTCGCCGGGGTGGAGGGTGACGCGCTGGTCGCCGATCTCCGCGATGAACTCGCCTTCGAGGACGTAGAACCACTCGTCCTGATGGGGGTGGACGTGACGGGGAGGACCGGCTTTCCTGTGGTGGGTGTGTTCGATGGTGAAGAGGGCTACCTGGGTGTCCTGGGTGAGGACTTTGAAGGCGAGCGTGCTGTAGGGCATGTGGTGCAAGTCGCCGGTGCGGTCCTGATGGTCGGGGACTGGGTGGGCAGGCACGGGGGATGAGGGTTCCTGAGAGGCCGGGGTGGACGCGGATGCGGACGACTGTCCTAGAGCGGCGGCAGAGACAGTGCTAGCGGCGAGGGACAAGAAGGAGCGACGATGCATGGTTTTACCTCCGCGGAGAAGGTAGCAGAGTTTGTGGTTGGTGTCTTGGAATTTGCAGAGATTCAGGCTCTCTCACGTATGGGGCTGAACAAAGTTCCCCCACTTTCTCCTATCCTTCTGGGGATCGAGGTCCGTTCAGGCCTCTGTGTGAGGGGATTGAAGCATCTTACTGAGCTAATTTCGGGATGCGAAAGGTAAAGATCAACATTGAGACACGTAAGCGGGCCACGCATTCCCAATTTTGACCCTTGAGGGAGAAGCCATGCGACGACTCATTATTCTGTGTTGCCTGCTGGGTGTATGCGGTATCAGCTACGCCAAAGATAGATTGATCTATGCGATTTCCGGGGGATTTGGGCCTCCCTATATCGTCCAGATTGACGCGGTCAATGGACAAATTACGGACGTCTTTACGAACCTGAGCGGATACAGCGGACGCGGGGTTGCTGTTGTGGGGGACACGCTGTACTACACGACAGTTCTGCAGAGCTGTGTCGTGCTTTGCAACCAGTTCTATACTCCTCCGGGTGTTCCCTCATTCGTCTACTCGTATAACCTTCGCACTCGCACAGACAACGGATTTTTGTTCAGCATCCCCGTCGGAATCGCGGGAATCGCGTACGACGGCAAGGACTTCTATTTCGCCGACGGTAGCGGATCCAACAATGTCTATCGGTATTCGAGTACAGGCAGTTTGCTAGCAACGATAACGCTGTCAAGGTGTGTGGGCCCCTGCGTTGGACTGGAGTACTTCGAGAGAGGTGGTGTCGGCTACCTCATCTCCAGTCGCGGTTTTCGGCGGGGACCGTACGACTTATACGACCTATCCGGAAATTTAGTGACTGATAGCTTCATCGATCCGTCACGTCTTATCAACAATCAGAGTGCTTCTACTCCCACCGGCATTACGTTCGATGGAGTCCAGTTTTATACGACAGGCTGGCTGGGTAATGGTGAGCTGGAAGTATGGGATAGGAATGGAACGTTTGTAAAAGAGATCGTCCCCAGAGGATGGCCCCAGGGAATCGGGAGAGGCGGCTTACAAGATCTTTCTTTTGATTACTGTTTAGTTTTCCATGCGAATGGACAAAAAGATCAACGATGTAACTAGCCTGGAAGTCTCTTGAGCTGGGTTGTCTGACAGAAGCACGCGACTACGACGATGAGTTGGGTAGGGATGGCAGCGGTGTGGCGCTGGCGTGGGTACTGCCGCGAAGTCCTGCGAGGATCTGGGTCATAAAGTCGTTGGCGGCGCCGGGGTTGCTGGGGAGGAAGAGGGTGTTGGAGCCGGAGCGGGTGCCGATTTCTTTGAGGGTGTCGAAGTACTGGGTGACGAGGACGAGGGCCATGACGTCTTCGGCGGTGGCTCCGGGGACGGACTCGCGGAAGTGCTCGATGGAGGAGCGGAGGCCGTCGATGATGGCCTGACGCTCTGCGGCGATGCCTTTGCCCTGGAGGGCTTTGGATTCTGCTTCGGCCTCAGCTTGTTTGACCTTGAGTATTTTTTCGGCTTCGCCGCGGGCCTGAGCTGCGACTTGAGCGCGCTGGGCGGCGTTGATGTCGTTCATCGCAGTTTTGACTTTGACGTCGGGGATGATGTCCGTGACGAGAGCGGTGAGGATGTTAAAGCCGAAGCCGGACATGATGGAGTCGAGCTCGGTTTTGACGTTGATGGAGATGCCGGATTGCTGCTCAAAGGTCTCGTCGAGGGAGAGCCTGGGGACGTGGCCGAGGATGGAGCTGAAGACGAAGGACTCGATCTGCTTTTGCGGGGCGGAGAGCTTGTAGAAGGCGTCGTAGATCTTGTCGTCGAGGACCTGGTACTGGACGGAGACGGGGATCTGGACGAAGACGTTGTCGTGGGTCTTGGTCTCGACGGCGATCTGGACCTGCTTGACCTGGAGATCGACGATGTAGACGCTCTCGGCGAAGGGGATGAGGACGTGGAGGCCGGGGCGCTCGATGCGGTTGAACTTGCCGAATCGCTCGACTACGCCAGCGGTGTAGGTGCGGACGGTGTAAAGGGTTTTGAGGATGGTGACGAGGACCACGATTCCCATGACGACGACGACGATGAGCAGGAAGGTATTCAAGGGATCCATAGGTGTGCGCGTCCTTTGCAGCGAGGATACATGAGGGAGTTTTCAGATGAACGACGGATTTAGGATTGAGGCATGGCGACGCACTTTTCGAATGAGGGTTTGAAGTTTCTGCGGGGGTTGAAGCGGAACAATGATCGCGAGTGGTTCGATGCGCGGAAGAGTGTGTATGAGAAAGAGCTGAAGGGGCCGATGCTGGCGGTGATCGCAGAGGTGAATGATGCGATGGTGGAGTTTGCGCCGGAGAATGTGCGGCCTCCGCAGAAGGCGATGATGCGTATCTATCGGGATATACGGTTTAGCAGCGATAAGAGCCCTTACAAGACACAGGTGGCGGCATGGTGGGCGCGGGAGGGGTTGGAGAAGACTTCGGGGGGTGGGTACTACTTCCACGTGAGCGGGACCGAGGTGACGATTGCGGCGGGGGTGTATATGCCGGAGCGGGAGCAGTTGCTGGCGATTCGGCGATACCTGGTGGAGCATCATGCTGAGTTGCGCGGGCTGCTGGCGGGAAAGAAGCTGAAGGCGAAGCTGAGCGAGTTTGATGGGCAGCGGCTGATGCGGCCTCCCAAGGGGTTTGCGGCGGATGATCCGGCGATGGATCTGCTGCTGTGCAGGCAGTGGGGCGTGGCGGCAACTCTACCGGTAGAGGTAGCGACCAAGCCGACGCTGGTGAAGGAGATTGTGGAACGGTTCCGGCTGGCTGCTCCGGTGGTGAAGCTGCTGAATACTCCTTTGCTGGGCAAGCCGAAACAACCCATGTTTTAGGGCTTGAAGCGCGGTTCCCGGGATGGGCGTAGAGTGGGTGGACTGATGCGATGCTGGTGTGTGGAAGGTAACAAATGGGCTATTTTTGCGGTATTTTTACGGAAAATGTGCCAAAAACCGTACAAAACAGGTAAAAACCTAAAAAAACCTGTGGAAACCGATGAAATGCCATTGACAAAGGATTTAGAAAAGCCGAAGGTGAATGGCGGTACAGTTCTCCGCACCCGCATGAACATTGGGGATTTCGTATAGATATTCTTGCGGGGAGGTGGGCCACTCGAAACACAATTTTTTGAAGAAATGAAGGAGAAACACAATGGCAAAGGGAATGACAAAGACAGCGCTTGTGCGTCATCTGGCAGAGAAGCTGGAGCTCACGAACAAGCAGACCGCGGCTTTTCTGGAACTGCTGGCAGAGACCGCAGTGAAAGAGACCAAGAAGAATGGCGAGTTCACCATTCCTGGCATCGGCAAGCTGGTGAAGGCAGAGCGCAAGGCGCGTCTTGGCCGCAATCCCCAGACCGGTGAGACGATCAAGATCAAGGCCAAGACCGTGGTCAAGTTCCGCGTGGCCAAGGTTGCAAAGGACACGATTGCACCAGTAAAGAAGTAGTTCTGGCGCGGCAATCGACGCTGCGTCTTGCGTTGATTGCTGCGTAGAAGATTCCCTCCCCTGAACGCTGCGTCCTTCGAATGAGGGACGCTGAGAACAGAAGCCCGTTATGCCCAGGTGATTGCCGGGGTATGACGGGTTATTTTTTTGGCAGGAAGGCTCGGGCCACGAGAGAGACCCCCAGTGCGACGATGATGCCCTGGGTGACGAGGCGCGCGTTGTAGCGGCCTCCGGTGATGATGAAGGAGGCGGCTACTCCCCACATGTAGATTTCGCCGAGTATGGCGGTGAGCCATGCTGGGTGAACTGGTGATGCTGCTACGCGAGGCGTGAGAGCGGGCAGGAGGCTGGGGACGCGGTCCAGATAGGCAAGGTATGGTTCGCCGAGCTTGTTGGCAAGGAAGGCCTCTTCCGCGGCGATGAGGCGGAGTTGGAAGATGCCGAGGGCCAGAATGGAGAAGAGGGCTCCGGTGGGTGGCATGAGGAGCGCAAGGGCAAAGGTGTGGATGAACGTGCCCAGATAGAGAGGGTTTCGCACGTAGCGGTAAGGACCGGCGGCGACGACCTGATCGCCATGCATGCTGACGTCCTGCACAACAGCCGCTCCGAGATAGGCGGAACCCCAGGTGCGGAGTGAGGCTGCGATGAGCGCAAAGAGGATTCCAAGGATAAGGAAGGCGACAGTGGCAGCACTGAAGCTGAAGTGTGCGTAACGGAAGGACCACGCCGCGAGCAACTGCCAGGTGCTGATGGTGTCAAGGTGGAGCGCGTAGTTCCAGGGCGCGATGAAGCCCACCGTGTAGACAACGGCATGGATGAGGAAGCGAAGGCGGAACTCGATTGCGGTTGCTTTCATGGCGGCGCGGTGCGCGGTGGGTCCTTTCCGATTGCTGCTGGCGGGGCTATTGCTTGTGGGACTCGTCTTTGTAGACAACGCCGGACTTCATGACGAAGGGGATGTGCTGGAGAAGCTTGACGTCTTTGAGGGGATCGCCGTCGATGGCGATGATGTCAGCCCATTTTCCATTTTCGAGGCTACCGGTGCGGGCGGTCCAGCCCATAAGGTCGGCGGCGTTGACGGTGCCGGCCTGGATTGCTGCAAGGGGAGACATGCCGAACTGGTTGACGTAGACATCGACCTCGTGGGCGTTGAGGCCGTGGGGATAGACAGCAGCGTCGGTTCCGAGGGCTACTTTGACTCCAGCCTTGATGGCCTTGATGGCGTTCTGCTTTTCGACGGCGCTGACGTCCTTCATCTTCTGCTGGTATATGGCGGGGAGTTTGCCGTACTGCTGCATCCAGTCGATGAGGTAGGCGGTGGGGACGAGGTAAGTGCCGTGCTGCTTCATGGCGGCGATGCCTTCGTCGTTGAGGTAGGAGCCGTGCTCGATGGAGTCGACGCCTGCTTCAGTGGCCCAGAGGATGCCCTGCGCTCCATGGGCATGGGCGGCTACCTTGCGGCCGAGGCGGTGGGCGTCGGCGACTATGGCCTGCATCTCTTCGCGGGTGTACTGGCTGGCCTGTGGGTCGTCACCTTTGGAGAGGACGCCGCCGGTGGCGCAGATCTTGATAAGGTCGGCACCGTATTTGATGTTCTGACGGACCTTCTGCTGGACGGCGGCAATGCCGTCGGCTACACCGTCTGCAGTGAGGTGGTATTGGGCGGGGAGGAGGTTCTCGTCGCAGTGGCCGCCGGTGATGCCGAGGGGCGGGCCGGAGACCTGCATGTGCGGGCCGGGGATGTTGCCGGCGTCGATCTCGTCGCGGAGGGCTACGTCGGTGTAGTCGCCGGCGCCTACGTTGCGAACGGAGGTGAAGCCGGCCTCTATGGTGACTTTGGCGTTTTCGACGCCGATGATGGCCTCTTTCGCGGGGGTCATGGTGAGTTCGAAGAGAGGATCGAAGTTGTTGGCGCCGGTGAGGTGGGTGTGGACGTCGATGAGGCCGGGCATGACAGTGTAACGAGAGAGATCGATCTCTTTATCGCCGGACTGCGCGGGCGTGGATGCGGTGGCAGCGATGGCCGTGATGCGGTCGCCGGTGACGATGATGGTCTGGGCGGCGGGCTCTGCGCCAGTTTTGACGTCGAGGAGGTGACCGGCACGGATGAGGGTGCGGGTTGGCGGCGGAGTTTGGGCGGAGGCGCCAAGGGTGGCTATTTGTAACACTATCGGTAGCAAATATAGTTTGCGGGTGTTTCCAGCCGTCATTGGAGCGCTCCGTGGATTGCGTGGGTGTTGCAGGGGGCTCGGTGGAGGGGGTTAGTCTTCGCCGAGGGCGGTGAGGATGTGATCAAAATCTTCGAGGCCGGAGTACTCGATGATTACGCGGCCTTTGCCTTTTTTGTCTTCGATACGAACCTTGAGGCCAAGGGTGCGCTGGAGGCGATCCTGGGCTTCCTTGACGTTGGGATCGATGACATCTTCTGGCTTATCTGCTTTCTTTTGTTTGGCTTCCGGGTTGATGAGGCCCTGGACGTAGCTCTCAGTCTGGCGGACGGAGAAGGAGAGGGCGAGGACTTTTTGCGCGGCAGCGGTGATGGCTTCCGGGGAGTCGAGGGCGAGGAGGGTGCGGGCGTGGCCGAAAGAGAGGTCTCCGGCTTCGACTTTGTGCTGGACGCCTTCTGGTAAGCGCAACAAACGAAGGAAGTTAGCCACGGAGGCGCGTTCTTTTCCGGTGCGGGTGGCCATCTGCTCCTGGGTCATCTTGAAGTCGGTGCTGAGGCGCTGGTAGGCGCGTGCCTGCTCCATGGGGTTGAGGTCGGCGCGCTGGAGGTTTTCGACGATGGTCATCTCCATCGCCTGCTCGTCGGAGACCTGACGGACAATGGCGGGGATGGTTGCCTTACCGGCTTTGCGGGAGGCGAGCCAGCGGCGTTCTCCGGTGATGAGCTGGTAGACGCCAACGCTAAGTGTCCTGACTACAATAGGTTGCACGACTCCAGAGGCGGCGATGGACTGGGCCAGCTCAATGAGTTGCGCTTCGTCGAAGCGGGTGCGGGTCTGGAAGGGGTTGCGCTCGATGTGGTCGAGGGGGATCTCAAGGGGCTTGCCGGTGGGCTCTATGTGGATGGGGGTGGGGGCAGGTGGCGGCGTGGCGGGGCGCTGGGGGAGGAGAGATTCGAGGCCTTTACCGAGGGCGCGGCGCTTGGGATCGTGGATAGCTGTGGCCATAGTATGCATGCTTTCTGTGGTGAAGAAGTGGTAACTGGTGTGGTGAAGGTGGTGCGTTTTCGGTAGCTATTTGGAGTAGGGCCAGAAGCGGACTTTTTTCTTTTCCGGCTGGACTGCTTCCGGCTGTTTTGCAGCATCGGCGAGTCGCTTCTTTTCGGCTGGGCTCTCGACCTTGTTGCGGATGAGGATTTCGAGAGCGAGGTCTCGGTAGGCTTCGGCTCCTCTGGAACGTGGGTCGTAGAGGGCGACTGGCTTGCCGTGGCTGGGGGCTTCGGCGAGTCGGATGTTGCGGGGGATATTGGTCTTGAGGAGCTTTTCACCGAAGAAGCCGCGTAGGTTTTCCGTTACTTGCTGGGAGAGGTTGGTGCGGTCGTCGTACATGGTAAGGAGGACGCCTTCGAGGGCGAGGGAGGAGTTGAAGACCTGGGCGACGCGGTCGAGGGTGGACATGAGCTCGGAGATGCCTTCGAGGGCGAAGTACTCGGCCTGCATGGGGACGAGGAGGCCATCAGCGGCTACGAGGGAGTTGAGGGTGAGGAGATCGAGGGCTGGTGGGCAATCGAGGAGGATGAAGGGATAGTTGTTGCGTATGGGGACGAGGGCGTCGCGGAGGCGGTACTCGCGGCGATCCTGGCTGACGAGCTCGATATTGGCCCCGATGAGGTTTTTGCTGCCGGGGATGAGGGAGAGATTGGGGACTTCGGTGGGGACGATGACGTGATCGGCGGTGGCATGACCCATGAGGAGGTCGTAGATGCTGAGGCGCGCTTCGTCGCGGGAGAATCCGAGGCCACCGGTAGTGTTGGCCTGGGGGTCGCAGTCGATGAGGAGGGTGGGGAGCCCTTCGAGGGCGAGAGCGGCGGCGAGGTTGATGGCGGTGGTGGTTTTTCCGACGCCACCTTTTTGATTGACGACCGCGATGACCTTTGCGGGGCTGTTTTGAGCTCCGGGTGCTGGCGTTGGGGACTGACGGACGGGCTTATTTGCGGGGTGGATGGTGATCATCGGGGTAAAAGAAGCGTAGCGGTCGGCGGGTTTGGTAGCAAATGTGATGGATTGTGGAGAAGCGCCTATAGCTGTGGAGAAGTTGTGGAATGTCGAAATCTGGGCATAAAGTGATGGGTTTACGGGAGCATAATGTGGAAATCTTTTTTACAACCGTTGAGCATTGCTTTGATGGGCGGGCTTAATGTTCCACGTGGAACATTTGGAGCGAGAGGACAGTGGACTGGGAGTTTGGGATCGGTATGGTGCGGCCGGAGGTGGGTGCGTTTGCGGCAGTGGTGAGGATAACGAGCTGACCACCGGGAGCGATTCTGGCGGTGGCTGCGGGCAGGGCGACTGCCATGTCGTCGACTGCACGCATGGTGACGGTGTCGAATCGGCGGGATGGGGGCATGGTTTCGGCGCGTGCAGCCCAGATTTCGGTCTTGAGGCCGAGGGTTCTGACTACTTCGCGAAGAAAAGTGGCTTTCTTGTTCTGTGATTCGGCTAGGGTTACGGCGATTTCGGGGTGGAGGAGCTGGATGGGGAGGCCGGGAAATCCTGCTCCGGAGCCGAAGTCAAGGAGGGTGGCGCAGGGGGCGAGGTGTTGGGCGGCGAAGAGGCTCTCTCCGAAGTGGCGACGGACGATCTCTTCGGGGTCGCGGATGGCCGTGAGGTTGGTGCGGGCGTTCCACTTGAGTAGGAGGTCGAGATAGATGGAGAGCTGGGCGTAGAGGGTTGGCGGGACTTCTGCCGTGAGATAGGGAGCGAGGAGGCGGGCGATGGCGGATTCGGGAAGGGTGGGCATGGGTGTTTAGGGACTGCGGTGAAAGAGGAGAGGATACCTTACGGGCTAAAGCACCCGTAATTTATTGATTCTATTGAGATATCAAGGTAATGGCTGAAGTAGCCAGGAGCAAGAATTGAATGTTCCACGTGGAACATTATGGAAATCGAGAGGGTTTAGGCTACTGAGGTATGTATGGGGCGAGGGATCCAGACGGCGGCTTCTGCGACGAAGCGGTTGAAGATGGCCTGTGAGGTGGGGCTGATGTCGTAGCTGCGCTCTGGGTGCCACTGGACGGCGAGGACGAAGTGGGCTGGGGTTTCCGGGGGGATGTTGAAGGCTTCAGGAGCCTGACCACCTTCAACGGCCTCGATCACGGCGTCCTGGGGGCAGCGGGCAGAGACGTGCAGGCCATCACCGGGGATCGCGAGGGCTTGATGGTGGCTGGAGTTGATGGGAAGGCGGAGGAAGCCGTCCCGTTCGGGTGCCTCATCCTTGACGACGATGGAGCCGAGGAGAGAGTCTGGCGCGATCGCGGCGGTGTGCGCGATGGCTACGCTGGCTCCGGCGGCGTGGTTGACGGGGAGGATGCTGAGGTCCTGGACGAGGGTTCCGCCGCGCCAGACGTTGAGGGATTGGGCGCCGAAGCAGATACCGAGGAGCGGTTTATAGAGGTTGTGGGCGTCCTGGATGAGAAGTTCGTCGACATTCTCGCGGGGGCGGTCTGGTGGGGCGCACTCTTCGATGGGCTCCTGTCCGTATTTGTGCGGGTTGACATCGGCTCCGCTGCCGGGGAGGAGGACACCCTGACAGGTATTGATGAGGTTGGCGATGGCCGCTGGAGTGGCCAGGAGTGGGATTTCTACGGGGATTCCGCCGGAGCGCTCGACTGCTGTTGCATAGGCGGGCCAGGAGCGCTGGTTGTATTCGATGTTGGTGCTGGTGGGAATGGGGATGGCGATGCGGGGTTTCATGTGAGTCCATGATACGGCTTGTTGCCCAAGGATTTGGTGGATGAAGCAGATAAGGATAGGAGCGGGTAGGGAAGGTGGAATTGCGATGTTCCATGTGGAACATTGAGCTTAGGTGGTGTGTTGGAGGTAGGTAGCGGTGATGACGTCGTGGAGTTGCTGAGTGAGGGCATCGGCATCGCGGGTGGTGAGGCCGATGGTGGGGATTGGATCGCCAACGATGACTTTGAGGGGACGCGGGGTGAGGTGGTAGGTGTGGATGGGGAGGAGGTCGTAGGTTCCGACGAGGGTGAGGGGGACGAGAGGCACTCCCGCTTTGATGGCCATGAAGGCGCATCCAGAGAGGAAGGTCTGGGTGTGGCCGGTGGCGGAGCGGCCACCTTCGGGAAAGAGCACGAGGGGCATGCCTGCTTTGAGGGCGGCGATTCCGCGGCTGAGGCTGGCTACGGCCGAGCGGGCGCTGGACTGGTCGACCGGAACCTGACCGGAGCGGTTGAGATACCAGCCGATGAATGGGACCTTCCAAAGGGCCTGCTTGGCGAGGATGCGGAACTGGAAGGGGAGTTTAGCGAAGAGGACCGGGGTGTCGTAGTAGCTGAGGTGGTTGGAGGCGTAGACGGCTACATCATGGAGATGCAGTTTTTCGCGGCCGATGAGTTTGACGGGGGAGAGGCTGATGAGGAGAAGGACCCTGGCCCAGACATGAGCGACGGCGTGCTGCTGGCGGCCGGACTTGTCCCAGAGGCCGCAGACGAGGGAGACACAGCCAAAGCCGGTGGTTGCCAGGGCGATGAGCGGAATGAGGAGGAGGTAGGTGAGCCAGCGGAGAGCAGGCTTCGGCTGGGCTGCGGCGTCCTGCTGGGGAGGGAGTGGGGGCGTCTGGTGGCTCTTGTCGTCGAGAGTGACGGGATCTTGCCGGAATGTCATGGTTGGACAGCCAGTTGGCGGAGCTCGCCGATGAGGTAGACGGAGCCGGTGACGATGATGATGCCGTTGGGTGGGGTGATCTGGCGGGCCTGGGCGAGGGCTCCGGAGACGTGCGGAGCGGCGTGGGCGGGAATGCCGAGGGAGTGGGCAGCGGCGAGGAGATCTTCGACGGAGGCTGCGCGAGGGCTATTGATGGGCGCGAAGATGATGTGGTCGTGGGGGCGGGGAGGAGAGCCGTCGGGGGAGGAGTCGAAGAGCGGGAGGAGGATGCGTGCCATCTCGGTGAGTGACTTGTCGCGGAGGCAGCTAAAGAGGAGGGTGCGGGGCTGCGCCTCTGGCAGTTGGGCGATGGCGGCGCGGAGGGTCCAGGCACCGGCGGGGTTGTGGGCTACGTCGAGGAGGATGGCGGGACGGGTGTCGGGCAGGAGTTCAAGTCGGCCGGGCCAGTGGGTGGTGCGGATTCCGTCCTCGATATTGAGGTTGGATATTATGTAACTTCTATAGTTACGTGTTTGAGGTAAATCGTTACTGGGGTGGTTACGTAATTCGGCCGCAGCGGCTATGGCGAGGGCGATGTTGCGCTGCTGATGCTGGCCGGAGAGGGGGGAGTCAACTTCGAGAGGAGCTCCGTCGAGGGTAATGGTGTAGTGGTTGCGCGGGAGGAGCTGGGGCAGTTCGTGGGAGTGCAGGTCCTGCGGCTGCGTTTCCGTTGGGCTTTGGTCGGGATGACGATTTCTATCTGATCCGGTAGGGAGCTGGGAAGGGATGAAGTCGGCGGCGCTGATGGCGCGGAGGTTGAGAGTTGCAGCGGCTTCGCCGATAGCCTGATTGGCCTCCGGATGCTGGGGGAGAGTGATGAGGGTTCCGTTGGGACGGAGGATGCCACACTTTTCGTGTGCGATCTCGGTGATGGTAGAGCCGAGGTAGTCCATGTGGTCGAGGGCAATGTCAGTGAGGATGGAGAGAATGGGGTCGACGATGTTGGTGGCGTCGAGACGGCCGCCGAGACCGACTTCGAGAATGGCTATATCTATTTTCTTTTCTGCGAAGTAGCAGAAGGCGATGGCGGTGAGGAACTCAAAATAACTGGGGCGGTGGGGGAGAGTGCCGGCTTCGAGGAGGTGGTGAGCGGCAGTCTCGACCTGAAAGTAGAGGCGGGCGAAGTCTTCGTCGGGGATGGGGTGGAGGGAGCCGGGACCGGCGCTGGACGGAACGTCTGCCGAAGCGTACTCGGTGGGGCTGAGGGCGGTGCTGACCTGGATGCGCTCGTTGACGTGAACGAGGTGAGGGGAGGTATAGAGAGCAGTGCGATAGCCAGCGGCGGTGAGGATGCTGGCGAGGGTGGCGGAAGTGGAGCCTTTTCCGTTGGTTCCGGCGATGAGGACGGAGGGGAAGGTGCGCTGGGGATCGCCGAGTGCCGCGGCGAGGCTGCGCATATGGGCGAGGTCGAACTTGCGGCGTGGGGCGGGCGTGGCTGCGGGGGAGGCTGGCGCGAGCTCAGGGCCCAGGGCGTTGAGGTGCTCGAGCGCAGCGGCGTAGGACATGCGGCTATTTTAGGCGAAGCGCAGAGGAATTTCCCGAATTGACTCTCCATGGCACTGAGGGGGAAGTATCTATGACCCAAAAGTGGTATGGAACAGACGGAAGTGGGATAGAAGCGGGGGCGGGGGCAGGCGATAGTTGGGACATTGCTGATGAAGGTGTTGCAACGAAACACCTTTAGTAGGACTGAAGTTCTCTAAATTTGTGGTGCTTTCTGTCGAGGTGTCGATAAGACTCTCTAGGGAAAAAGGAGAAGGGTTTATGCATGTTGCGATGGCAGTGGCTTTTTCAATGGTTTTAGTAGCTCCATTTTTTGGACGTTGGCGAGCGAACGTGTGGCTGAAGGCGAACATGCCTGAAGAGCTAGAGACTGCACGAGTTCCTGAGACCGCCTAAATTTTTGACTCGTTTTGATTTGACTTAATCCTCCAAGCTTTTTGGACCGTTAGCCGGGCTGGCGCGGTCCTTCTTTTTTTAACGGATCTGGCAGGGGTGACCGATCAGTTGAGCCGGAGTAGAAGGCCATGAGGCGTGGGGGTATTGCGTTCGGAGGGGTTCGCCAGATGCAAAGGGCGGACAGCACAACTTGCCGTCCATCTTTCCCTTTGATGGCTGGGGCTGGTATCCAGCTGGGAGAAACGGGCGGAGATTACAGCAGGACCGAGATCCGGGGACTACACGGAGCCGTCGGGGAGTCCGCCGAGGAGGGCTGCGCCGGAGAAGTTGGCTTGGCCGCTCCAATTTGGGATGTTGAAGGCTGAATCAGGGTGAGCATCGGGCGTAGAGATTTCGGCGTGGTGGCCGCGGAGGACGTGCTGGATTTCGCGGCGCGCCTGATCCTGCTCCTGGCGTGAGGAACGCTCCCAGTAGAGAAGGAAGCCCTGGCCGCAGTGTGGGCATCGGATATCGGATGAGCTGTTGGAGAGTTTACAGAGAACTTGCATAGTTGGCTCCTTTTCAATCGCTTGCAGAATTAGCCCCCATGGGCGAACGGGGATTGCCGGAGTCGGTCAAGGTATACAAGGGTTCGAAGTTTTAGGTTAACACCATATGAGATGCGAGCTTAGCTGTGGAGAAGTTGAAAAACTGTGAGGAATATTGTCCATAAACGATCTATTTGGCAGGCCACGCCGGGAGCGGGTCGCTGGAGACGCTGGATATTGCTGAAACGATTGAGCGAACACAGGCCCGGAGGAATAAGCTGCCTGCGTTCGCCCAAAAATGAAACAACCGGGCAAAATCTTTTACTTCGCGGCCTTGGAGTAGGCGTAGTCGAGCTCTGGCGGGGCTACGCGACGAATGCTCGAGAGGCCGCCGAGGAGGGCTGCGCCAGAGAACTGGGGTGGGCCGGGCCAGCTGGGGAGGTTAAAAGGAGTGTGGGGGTGAGCCGCACGGGATTTATCGACGGCATGGTGTTGGACGAGTTCGTCAAGGACGATGCCACGCATGCTGGCCTGCTCCTCGAGAGAGGTACGCTCCCAATAGAGACGGAAGCCCTGACCGCAAATGTTGCACTGAACGTCTTGCTTCTCTTCTGACTTTCTGAGTAAGACTTGCATAGTCTGGACCCTTTTCACATCGATCGTGGTGAGAGTACTTCGTATAGGTGAAGTGGCACGTCGTATCGCCACAATAGTCGGTATCTTTCCGGATTTGAATACAACGTAGGTGGGAGATGTGGGTGAAGCGGCTAATGGATTGCGACCGGGGTGATTGCGGCCCGGAAAAATATTGTTGGAGCAGATATGCTGTCTAGTGTGAGCAACGAGACGATTTCGATTCAGCTTCCTGACGGTTCAGTGCGCGAAGTTCCGCGCGGTACGACAGCCTACGATGTGGCGATGAGCATCTCGCCACGACTGGCTGCAGCGGTAGTGGTGGCGCGGATTCGTCCGCTGACTGCAGTGGGTGCGGTGACGGCTACGGAGGAGGATGCCCCTTCGGAGGCGGCGATGTATGGCGCCGGCACTACGGGTGAGCGGCTGGTGGATCTGTCCGCTCCGCTGACGGAGGACGTGGCGCTGGAGCTGTTGAAGGAGAATGACGAGGCCTCGCTGCGGGTGGTCCGGCACTCTGCCGCGCATGTGATGGCGACGGCGATTCTGGAGCTGTTTCCGGAGACGAAGCTGGGGCATGGGCCGGCGACAGACGCCGGATTCTTTTACGACGTATATAGAACGACTCCTTTTAGCGATGAGGACCTGGCCGCGATAGAGAAACGGATGGCTGAGGTTGTGGCGCGCGATGAGAAGTTCGTGCGGGAAGAAGAGCCGCGGGAGAAGGGCCTGGAGGACTACGAGAAGCAGGGCGAGTTCATGAAGGTCCACTTCATCGAGAAGTTTACGCAGCCGGGGGAAGAGATTTCGTTGTATCGGAACGGCGGGTTTGTGGACTTCTGCCGGGGGCCGCATGTGCCTTCGACTTCGCGAGTGAAGGCGTTCAAGGTGATGAGCGTTGCAGGGGCTTACTGGCTGGGCGATGAGAAGAACCAGCAGTTGCAGCGGATCTACGGGACGGCGTTTTTCAATGCGAAGGACCTGGATGCGCACTTCAAGCGGCTGGAGGAGATCAAAGCGCGCGACCACCGTGTGTTGGGCAAGCAGCTCGACCTGTTCTCGATTCAGGAGGTAGCGGGAGCGGGACTGATCTTCTGGCATCCGAAGGGTGGGCTGATCCGGAAGACGATGGAAGACTGGATGCGAGATGAATGTATCCGTCGTGGTTACGAAATGGTCTATACGCCGCATATTATGCGGCGGGAGCTTTGGAAGATCTCTGGGCACGAGGGATTCTACTCGCAGAATATGTATCCGCCGATGGAGCTTGATGACGCGGAGTACCGGCTGAAGCCGATGAACTGCCCTGGACATATCCTGATCTACAAGAATTCTCCGCGGAGCTACCGCGATCTGCCGGTGCGGTATGCGGAGCTGGGGAACGTTTATCGGTATGAGCGCAGCGGCACGATGCACGGACTGCTGCGAGTGCGTGGCTTTACACAGGATGACGCGCACATCTTCTGCACACCGGGACAGATTGAAGATGAGGTGTTGGCGTGCATCGAGTTTGCGCAGAGCGTGCTGAATACGTTTGGGTTTGAAGAGTTCAAGGTTGAGCTATCGACATGGGACCCGAACGACCGGAAGAGCTTTGTGGGTTCGGACGAGAACTGGGAGCTAGCGGTGAACTCGCTGACGAATGTGCTGAACCGGAAGGGGATTCCGTTCAAGACGATTCCGGGCGAAGCGGCTTTTTATGGGCCGAAGATCGATATCAAGCTGGTAGATGTGCTGGGGCGGATGTGGCAGTTGTCGACGGTGCAGTTCGACTTTAATCTGCCGGCGCGATTCGAGCTGGAGTACAAGGGCGAGGATGGCGAGTTGCATCAGCCGGTGATGGTGCATCGGGCACTGTTTGGAAGTGTCGAGAGATTCTTTGGGGTACTGATTGAGCACTATGCCGGAGCGTTTCCGCTGTGGCTTGCTCCGGTACAGATTGGGTTGGTGCCGATCAGCGAGAAGCATCTGGAGTATGCGCAGACGGTGAAGGCAAAGCTGGAAGCGGCTGGACTGCGGGTGGAGCTAGATGCGCGGAATGAGAAGATGAATGCGAAGATCCGCGAGTTTACGCTGCAGAAGGTTCCTTTTGTGCTGATTATGGGCGACAAGGAAGCTGCAGGCGACGCGGTGAGCGTGCGGACTCGGGGCAAGGGCGATGAGGGCAGCGTGAGTCTGGATGAGTTTATGGTAAGGACGGCGAAGCTGCTGGAGTCGAAGACGGTCGAGCTTTAGAGGGAACGAATGGCTGCTCTGAGTGAAGAGGATCGTGCGAAGGCGATTGCGATTCTGGAGCGGGTGCGCGGGGAGATTGACGCAGTCGCAGGTGAGGATGCGGAGTTGCGGTTCCAGCTGCGGCGGTATGTGGTGAAGCGGCTGGAGTTCGATGAGCGGGGGACTCCGACGCAGCGGCGGAAGTTGAAGGACCAGAAGTGGAAGTTTCAGCGGGGGCTGTGCTACGAGTGTGGCGAGCCGCTACCGAAACGAGGCGCTGAGCTGCATCGGTTGCGTGCACTGGATGGGTACACCGCATCTAATACGCAGTTGCTGTGCCAGACGTGCCACCGAAAGGCGGAGGTTGGGGTGGCGGGTTTCGATAGCGCGACTGGCTCCGATAGGACTACTGGGAAGGTCGCTGCTGAATGCACCGCGGGTGAGGCTGATGGGGCGGGAGAGCCATAATAGTAGAGTTGAAGGTAGAGGGTCTGTTACGTGTACACGGTAAGCGACACAATTCATGTCAATGCGCCGATTGAGCGCTGCTTCCTGCTGTCTACGAGTATTGAGCTGGTGGCGCGGACGCTGCAGATGAGACCGATCTCGGGCAAGCTGCATGGTTTGGTTGAGTTTGGCGACGAGTTGATATGGCATGGATGGAAGTTCGGGTTGCCGCAGTTCCACGAGACGGTGATTACGGCGTACGACGCGCCGAACTTCTTTCAGGACACGATGGGACGAGGGCGGTTCAAGAAGTTCCAGCATGACCATACGTTTTTCGAGATCGATGGCCATACGCTGCTGCAGGATAAGGTTCGGTTCTCTTTGCCGTTTGGGCCGGTGGGTCAGGTGGTGGCGAGACAGCTGCTGGTTCCGCACATTGCGGGGTTAGTTCAGCGGCGGTTTCAATTGTTGAAACGAGTGGCCGAGACCGATGAGTGGCGGGATTATCTGCCGGATCTGGCGGAATAAGTGGACTTATGGTGCATGTGTTTGCGGCGAATCGATCCGCAACGACAAATTTTCGGGCTGCATATCTGATTTCATAAATCCGGGTTGATTGAAGTATCAGCGCCGGCCAAGCTCTTTGCATCCAACTGGGTGAGGTGTTGCGATGAACGGCGGTATGGGTCAGGTTCGAGTGCTGGTTTGGGCATCTGTTAGGCTCATCAATTTTCCGTTGACGTTTTTTCAACGGGCCAAGGGTTACACTCCATGAACGGCGCAAGCGGTCGGGCGAACCCATGGTAACGATTCGAACAATGACGTTGATCCAGGCTCCGGTGGAACGGTGTTTCAGGCTGTCGGCCAGCATCGACCTTCATCTGATGGCCAGTGCGGACACTGGTGAGGAAGCGATCGACGGAGTGACGTCGGGGCTGATCAGCGGTGGACAGACGGTGACGTGGCGAGGGCGACACTTTGGCTGGACGTTCAAGCATGAAAGCCTGATCGACCTGTGGCGGCCGTACAGTCATTTTCGTGATGTGATGATCTCCGGAAGATTCGAGACGTTTGAACACAATCACCACTTTGCGGCGATGAATGATGGGACCCGGCTGAGGGATGAGGTGCGATTTTCCGCGCCGGGTAAGCTGGGCAAGCTGGCGGAGTCTCTGCTGCTGCGTGATCACATGACGAAGTTTCTGAAAAAGCGCAATGCCTACCTCAAGCACGTCGCGGAGACAGACGAGTGGCACCGGTACCTGGATGGGCAGCCAGAGCTGGACATGCAGGTGTACCAGGCTGGCATGACCAGAGCGGATGACGCAGGGCGATTCGCCAGTCGCTAGGTGGCTAGGTGGCTGCTCCGCAAAGATTAGCGGACAGAGGCCAACGACAAGACAAGAATTTTGGTGGGATGTTGCGGGACAGCGGAGCTAGCGGCGGCGGAAGCTGTTGCGTACGGAGCTGGCCCTGTCCGGGGTGTTGCGGTCCGGGGTGCTGCGGTCTGGGGTGTTAGCTGAGCGGGCATCCGGGAAGCGGCGAGTAGGCATTGTCGCTGGCTGAGGGATGATCTGATAGTCCATCGGGTAGAGGACGACGAAACGTCGTGGGCCTTCGCCGGAAGAGGCGGTGGGCAGGCCGGAGGGGCTGAGGGCCAGATGGAGCAGGCGGCGCTCGCGGGAGGTCATGGGTGGGAAGGCGTACGGCTTGCCGGTGGTCTGGACGCTCTGAATTGCTGCAGCCGCGGAGAGACGAAGATCACGGTCGCGGTTGGCCTTGAAGCTATCGGCGTCGAAGGAGATGCGATCGTGGTGCTCGGGTTCGAGGCGAAGGATCTTGGCTGCGATGTGCTCGATGGCGTTGAGGAGTTCGCCGTTGCGGTCGGTGAGGAGCGGGGTGTCGGGGCCGGAGAGTTCGACGCAGAGTTCCGGGGATGGGGCGGACGCAGTTTCGGGCTCGCTGATCGAATCAGTCGAGGCATCGTGCACATGGCCGTTGCATGCGGAGATATTGAACTCCAGATTCAGATGCCCGCTGGTGGTGAGCGTCTGAAGGAAGTCTGTAATTCTCTTTGGCTCAAGCTGGTCTGCTGCGGCCATGTGCGGACTGGTGGAAGTTGCGATCAGCGCCTCCCCTGAATGGTGGCAGCAGTGCCGGCCTTACGGCGTGCGCGCTTGGCTGCGATCTCACGCATCTCGCGGCCGAGGCTGGTGCGGTTCATGATGGCCTGCTGGGCGATTCCGATGAGGTTGCCGACGGACCAGTAGAGTGCGAGGCCGGAGGCGTAGTTCCAGGTCATGTAGCCGGAGAATGCGGGCATCATGAAAGCCATCATCTTCTGCTGCTGAGGATCGACGCCGGGGGACGGGGTATAGAACTGAACCAGGAACTGGCTGATCACCATGACGATGGGCAGGATGTGGTAGGGATCGGCGGCGGTGAGGTCTGGCAGCCAGAACCAGTGGGCGTGGCGAAGCTCGACGACCTTGGGCAGCATACCGAAGAAGGCGAAGAGCAGCGGCATCTGGATGAGGGTGGGGATACAGCCACCGAACATATTGACGCCGTTGTCCTTCTGCAGCTTGACGATCTCGGCGTTCATCTCGTTGCGCTTGGGGTCGGTGACTTTGTATTTCTTGTACTTCTCCTTGATGGCGTCCATCTGGGGCTGGATGCGCTGCATCTTCAGGCCGCTTTGCATGGTCTTGACGCGCAGGGGCAGGATAAGGAGGTTGATTGCGACGGTGAGGATGACGATGGCCCAGCCCCAGGAACCGCTCCAACTGGCGACGAGATGCGCGTGGATGAACTGGAGGGCGAGGAAGAGATATTTGCCGATGTAGCCGAAGAAGCCGAACTCGAGCAGCGGCTCCAGGCTGACCCTGGGGTTGGTGGCGTGGATAGCCTTGAGGACACTGATGGCCTTGGGGCCGGCGTAGATGCGGGTGCGGGTGTGGCTGCTGGTATCGCCAACGGCAACGCCAAGAATTGGCACGAGAATGGCGCCCTTGGAAGGCGAGCCAGCACCGAGACCGGTGCGGCGAATGGTCTTGGCGACGTCGAGATCGCCATGGAGAACGGCGACGGTGGCGGAGTCGGCGGAGTCTGGCAGGAAGACTGCGGCGAAGTACATGTCGCTGACGCCGGCCCAGTCAAACGGGCCGTTGAGGGTTTCTCCGCCGGAGATCTTCTTGGGCGCGAGGTGATCGACCTTGCTGTCGCGCATGGTGTCGAGCTGTGCGCCGCCGTAGGCCTGGGCGTTGTCCTGATCGCCGAAGCCGCCGGGCCAGCTGATGAGCGTGCGGACGGGAGCACCGTTGTGGGTGACAACAACGTCGGCGTGGAGAACGTAGGTCTCGTCGAAGGCGAAGGTCTTGGTGACCTGGGTGCTGCCATCAGAGTAGTTGAAGGTAAGAGTGGCGGGCGCGGCGAGGTTGCCAGTGGCGGAAGGGACGTAGAGCGCCTTGTTGAGAGTGCTCGTGAGCCCGGCGTCGTAGGTGTAGAGCGACAGGGGGTAGCCGAACTGCTCTGCGGCCTGGGTGTGGACCAGGTTCAGAGGCTTACCGTCAGAGTCCTTGAAGCGCTTGAGGAGCCAGCTGGTGACCTGGCCACCACGGTTGGAGAACTCGATGCGGTAGAGTTCGTTCTCGACGATGGTGGTGGCGTCTGCCGTGGCCTGGACGACAGGAGCTGCGGAGGCAGAACTGGTTGTAGCAGCGGGCAACTGTGCCGTCGCGGGCGAAGGGGCGGTCTGGGTGGACTGGCTGCTCGCCTGGCCGCTGGTTTGTGCGGCGCTGGGCAACGCGGTCTGGGGATTCGTCTTCGACTTGTAGAACTGCAGGCCGAAGAATACGGTGACCATGACCAGCATCATGACGAGGAGCGATTTGTTGTCCTGCCCGCCTTGTTGACCGGGGTTTTTGAACTCTGCCAAGAGAAACTTCCTATCTGTGTCTATTTAAAGACGATGAACGGGTGTGAAAAGACGAACGACTGCGTGATCTGCGCAGGCGCAGACACTTCCTATGATAAATGCAGGCTGATGAAACGTGCTGTTTACAGAAGGGGCAGGGGTTAGCGGTCGGGTACGGGATCGTAACCACCTTTTGCGAGGGGATGGCAGCGGCCGATGCGGCGGAAGGCCATGATGCCGCCGCGGAGAACTCCGAAGCGCTGCATGGCGACGTAGGCGTACTCCGAACAGGTGGGAAGGTAGATGCATTGGGAGCGGCCGAAGCTGTGGAGGATGGGCGAGAGGACGGTACGGTAGAAAGCGAAGACGGCGCGGAGGAGAAACAGCTTCATGTGCGGCCTACTGTTCCGCCCTGGGAGTGGAGGGAGCGGGCTTGACCGTTTCTTTGGCTGCATCCCTGGTTGCATCCTTGAGGATGGCGGCCTGGACGGTGCGGAAGACCTGGGCTACCTCGCGGTCGAGTTTGTCGAATTCGAGTTCGATGACGACGCGGCGGGGATGAAGAATGATGTCGACGGGTGCTGTCAGGATTGCGGCGTTGCGGCGGATGCACTCGCGCATGCGTCGTTTGATGCGGTTGCGATCGACGGCCTTGCCTATGACTTTACCGACGGTGAGGCCGATGCGTGGACCGGTGGTGGCGGATCTTTGCGGCTTTCCGTCGGGGCCCTCGGTGGGACGCAGGGAGTAGAAGAACGACATTTGTTTGGAGAACTGCTTGCGGCTGGAGGTGTAGACGCGCTGATAGTCAGCGTGTTTGCGCAGGCGAAGGACGGAGTTGGGCGAAGGATTCACGTATGTGTGCCGGTGAGGCGTCCTGTCACGATGTTATCGCGGGGCAGGTGGCTGCGGATCGGAGCTGGCTGCAGCAAGGAGTGCAGCGCAAGGTACAACGACTCGCGCGACCGGAACTCCTGAGGGAGCGGTCTACGCGAGTCTGAAGAAGTAGGGGTTGAATCCGGATGGAAGTAGCTAATTCACTGCATTGAATCGGAAGCGGAAATTACTGTCCGAGAGCAACTGGAAGAAGAACTAGTCGCGGAAGCCTGCGCTGACGGCGATCTTGTGACGGCCCTTGGCGCGACGGCGGTTGAGGACAGCAGCGCCGGCCTTGGTCTTCATACGGGTAAGGAACCCGTGGGTCTTCGCGCGGTGGCGGCGGTTGGGTTGAAATGTACGCTTCGGCATGGGACTGCACTCCTGAACTTTATGCTGGCGGGTGTATTTTCCTGACCAGTCTTTTTAGCTATGGCAACAATCCCTGAGTATACCCGAGTCTGCGGCTGGGGGCAAAGAAAAAGGTGAAGAAGGGACGGGGGTTGTGCTGCGAAGTGCAGACTGTTTTCGAGTCTTCACCGGTAATGGTGCAACTGCTTTTTTGTGGTCTGTTAGGTTGAAAAAGGGTTGGTTTTCCGTGCTACTATCGAACCCGATTCGTAAGACGTTTTTCTGCACGTCCCGTTGTTCCGCACTGCGTCGTACATTGAACAAACTCCTCTTCGCAGCCTGGTTGATTGATCAGGAGCTTGCGGAGAGTTTTCTGGCAACACAGGATCGTCTCCACCCGTTGATGTGACGGGGCCGGACATCCATTGCTTTTGACTGGTTAGGCCGCAGACTTTTATTGCGGATGCAGGAATTGTTTCAGCTTGGGTTGGAACAGGGAAAAAGACAAGGAAACTAAAGAATGTCGTTCGTTCCGACGGCTACCGCCGTATTGAATTATTGGGTTCGCATACTGGCTGCTCTTGAGAAAAAGATCAACCGTCAGTCGTATGAGACCTGGCTTAAGCCAACGCGATTCTCCCACCTCTCTGGGAAGACGCTGTATGTTCGGATTCCCTCAGCGGACTTCCAGCATATTGGCGACCGCTACGCCGACCTGATCCAGGAGGCGATCGACAATCTCGGACTGGACGTCGAGACCGTTACGTTTACGACACCACAGCAGGATCCCATCACTCCCAAGGTTCGGGAGGATGGCGGCTTTGCGCCTCTGCCGAGCCACAGCCCGAATGCTCCGAAGCTGAACCGCCCTACGAGTCTGGGTTCGAACGGGAACGCGGGTACGGGGCCAACGCCGGAACAGTCGCGGTTTGACTGGAGTGCTGCGTCGCAACTGAATCCGCGGTACCAGTTCGATGCGTTTGTGATTGGGAGTGGGAACCAGTTTGCAATGGCAGCCGCGCAGGCTGTGGCGGAGCGTCCTTCGAAGGCCTACAACCCGCTGTTTCTGTATGGCGGCGTGGGGATGGGCAAGACCCACCTGATGCATGCGATAGGTCATGACGTGAAGCGCCGTCAGCCACATGCGTCGATCTGCTATGTGAGCGGCGAGAAGTTTACGAACGAGATGATCAACTCGGTTCGGTACGACAAGATGACGAGCTTCCGCGACAAGTTCCGGAATGTCGATGTGCTGCTGATCGACGATATTCAGTTTCTCGCGGGCAAGGAGCGGACGCAGGAGGAGTTCTTCCACACGTTCAACGCGCTGCACGAGAGCATGAAGCAGATCGTGATTGCGAGTGACCGACCTCCGAAAGAGCTGGCCGACTTTGAAGACCGGCTGCGTTCGCGGTTCGAGTGGGGCTTGATCGCGGACATTCAGCCACCGGATCTGGAGACGAAAGTAGCGATTCTGCAGAAGAAGGCGGAGTCTGAACAGACGCAGCTACCGACAGATGTGGCGCTGTTTATCGCGAGCAATGTTCGGACGAACGTGCGTGAGCTGGAAGGCGCGCTGGTGCGGTTGATCGCCTGGTGCAGCATGCATGGCGTGGAGATTACGCTGTCCGTGACGCAGCAGTGCCTGAAGCAGTTTATTGACACACAGGTTCGGAAGATCACGATCGAGACGATTCAGCGGACGGTGGCAGAGCAGTTCGGAATGCGCGTGGCGGAGTTGAAGCAGAAGAACAACTCGCGGCAGATTGTGGTTCCGCGGCAGATTGCGATGTACCTGGCGAAGCAGCTGACCGAAGCGAGTCTGCCTGAGATTGGACGGCAGTTCGGGGGCAAGCACCATACGACGGTGATGCACTCGATCTCGAAGATCGATGAGCACCGGCGGTCGGACAAGGACTTGAACCGCACGATCAACAAGCTGATGGAGACGCTGAGTTAGTAGCAGTTCTGAAGCAGAAGGAAGGGCCGGCTGATGATCAGCCGGCCCTTCTTGTTTGCGGTGACGTCAGAGCGAGAGCTGGGTTCTTGCTGATCGTTGAACATCTAATAGGCGAGGTAGACACCTTTGCGGATCCACTGCGGGCTGGTGAGTTGCTGCATCATGAAGTCGGCGACGTCAGCACGGGCGATGCGACTGCCGTTGCGGGGCAGAGCGTCGGCATCGATGCGGTAGGAGCCTCGGGCGGGGCTGTTGGTGAGCATGGCTGGCATCACCATAGTCCAGTCGAGGTTGCTGGTGGATAGGGCGGCGTACTGGGCGATCTGCGAGGCTACGGGCCACTTGAGGATGGTGTTATAGACGATGTTCTGGACGATCCAGCGACGGTAGGCGGGCTGCTTGTCGAGGGAGGTAGGCAGGGCCCCGGCTGAGCCGAGTGCGATGATGCGGCGAACGCCAAGGTCCTGCATAGCGGCGATGATGAGAGGAACGGCGATTTCGAGGACCTCTTCGCGCTTGAAAGAACGGGCACCGAGGGCGTTGAATACGACATCGCTGCCAGCAACGGTCTGGCGGACGGCGGCGGGGTCCTTGGCATCACCCTGAATGACTTCGACCTGGCTCGCGAAACGGAAGGTTGCGGGGTTGCGAGCGAGGACTTTTACGGTGTGTCCGGCAGCGAGACACCGCTCAGTAAGCAGGAGGCCAGTGGCCCCGGTGGCTCCGAATATCGCGATGCGCATAAGTGTGCCTCTCGGAGATACGTCCCGATTATCCTCTGCCGGTGGAACAATGTGTGAAAAAAGTGGGTCGGCTAAGCGGTTGTTGTTGCGTCACTTCAACGTCATTCCCACTGTTGCATACGGGTCTTCTCAGAAGTTGGTGGAGAGGATTGTGAAGAAGTGGGATAACCGGGGGTGTTGGCCGCTGGAGGTACCGAGTCTTCCTAACCTTGCGCATTACGGGGACTAGTTTTCTAAAACGAGGGTGAGGTCTAAGGTGATGAGGATAAAGCTGATAGGAGGGTTATCCACTTTTCAAGCGACAACGAGTACTAGTACTGGTAATTAGTCTCTTTTTAGCTTGTTTTATTAGAAGCAGTAAGCGGAATGGCATGCAGGGTTTGGGGATTGGAGGAGGTGCCTTGATCGCACACAAGCGACCATGCTTTCCACAAAGAAATCTATCGCGCTGCAGGGTGGTTCGCCCCTAGAATCAAGCAGACAGCGTAGCGGCTAGTGTAGAGTTTTGCCAGCGACCGGAAGCACTGAACAACGCGCACGGAACAATTGAACGACGGAGAGAAGACTGTGACCATGGCAACCCAAGAGCCCGAGATGACCGCAGCAACAGCCCCCACCGGCAACCTCGAGATCACGGTCTCGCGTGCGGAGTTGCTGCGAGAGTTGACCGCAGCGCAGTCCGTTGTGGAGCGTAAGACGACGATTCCGATTCTCTCGAACTTTCTGTTTGAGGCTGCGGACGACCGGTTGACGATCACCGCAACCGATCTGGACCAGAGCCTGCGTACGAGTTGCGCGGCGAAGGTAAAGAAGCCGGGCGCATGCACGATTCCAGCGCGCAAGCTGTACGACTACATCAAGCTGCTGCCTGAGGGCGACATCTCGATCAAGCTGATGGACAACCACTGGGTGCAGATTCGCGCGGGCCGCTCGAACACCAAGATGGTGGGAATGGCACGGGCGAACTTTCCGCAGGTTCCGGAGTTTCCGGCGAGCGGCGCGTTCAAGATCTCGGTGCCGTCGCTGAAGAACATGATCTCGAAGACGATCTTCTCGATCTCGAACGAAGAGAGCCGCTACACGCTGAATGGCGCGCTGCTGGTGCTGAAGGCGGAGTCGATGGCGATGGTCGCGACCGATGGCCACCGTCTGGCGCATATTGAGAAGTTGGGCGAGACGCTGGAAGGCGTTTCGGGCGAGAAGAAGACGCTGATTCCGCGCAAGGCGCTGGCTGAGTTGTCTGGCCTGCTGAGCAACACGGACGCAGAGACGCTGGAGTTTGCGGATGATGACCAGACGCTGTTCTTCAAGGTGGGCGGACGGGTGCTGACCAGCCGCAAGCTGACGGGTCAGTTCCCGAACTACGAGGCAGTGCTGCCGCGGGACAACAACAAGTTTGTAATCGTGCGCTCGGAAGACCTGATGGGTTCGATCCAGCGCGTGGCGCAGTTCGCGGATGAGCGGAGCGGTGCGATCAAGATTCGGCTGGAGCAGAATGAGCTGAAGCTGTCGTCGTCGTCGACCGAGGCGGGTGAGTCGGAAGATACGATTGAGACCCCTTACAACTACGATCCGCTGGTGGTGGGGTTCAATAGCCAGTACCTGATCGATTTTCTGAAGGCGATTGGGAATACGGGCGAGGTGCGGCTGGAGTTCAAGGACGCGCAGAGTGCCGGGCAGATGCGGCCTGAAGATGCCAATGAGGATGTGAAGTACCGGTACATCTTGATGCCGATGCGGATCTGATGCCAATTGCGTCCTACGCGCACGGCGCGATCTGCCAACGAGGCTGACGAGCTTTTGGCGCAAGAGCAACTACTGAAAGACCTGGCTATTTGCCAGGTCTTTTTGTTTGCGGTTGGCGCTGTAAGGCAGCGATCTGACGGTTAAAGCAGGTCGGTGTTGATCTGTAGTGGCGCATGGTTCAACGGTGCGTGAGCTGATCGTGTTACGATTCGCCATTCCAAAATTCTTATTATAGAGAGCGTGATTATGACGATTCCCAGTGGTTCTCCCGTGACGCCTGAACGCATTATGCAGTTTGCCTGGGGATATGTCCCGCCGCTGGTTCTGGAGGCGGCGATACGGCATCGCGTGTTCGATGTGCTGGATAGCGGTGCGAAGAGCGTCCGTGAGGTCCATGAGGCGACCGGTGCTTCAGAACGTGGACTGAGCGCGATTATGAATGTGCTGGTGGGGTTGAATTTTCTGGCGAAAGACACGCAGGGCAGCTACTCGCTGACGCCTGAGAGTGCAGCTTTTCTGGTGAGCACCAAGCCCGCGTTCCAGGGCGGAATGATTCGGCATTGCAGCGAGCATCTGATTCCCAGGTGGCTTCACCTGAACGAGGTTGTAGAGACTGGCAAACCGGTGGAGGCCGTGAATCAGGAGGCGGAGGGTAGTGAGTTTTTCCAGAATTTTGTCAGCGATATTTTTCCGATGAGCTATCCGGCGGCGCAGGCGCTTGCCGGGCATCTTGCCGCGAGCGGTGGGGCGGGCCGCGTGCTGGACCTTGCGACGGGGTCGGGCGTGTGGGGGATTGCTCTTGCGCAGGGCTCCGAGCAGGTTCGCGTTACCGCTGTTGATTGGCCGGACGTGCTGCCTGTAACGCGCAAGACTGTTGCACGGTTCGGGCTGACCGACCGGTTCTCGTTTGTTGAAGGCGACCTGATGCAGGCGGACTTCGGGAGCAATCACAACGTCGCGACGCTGGGACACATTCTGCATAGCGAGGGAGAACAGCGCAGCCGTGCGCTGCTGGCAAAGACGTTTGCTGCGCTGGCGCCTGGGGGGACGATTGCGATTCAAGAGTTTCTAGTGAATTCGGATCGAACAGGGCCTTTGAATGGGCTGTTCTTTGCGGTGAATATGCTGGTGAATACGGAGAACGGCGGGACGTACTCGTTTGAGGAGATCAGCAGTTGGCTGGCGGAGGCTGGGTTTGTGAATGCGCGCACGCTTGATTCGCCGGGGCCGTCGCCACTGATTCTTGCTACGAAGCCTTAGAGCCGCGTCACTCCAACCTAATCACCAAGCAGGCTTGACAAAAAAGAAAGACGTTGACCTCACGGAACTTAGGCCGTACAAAGGGTGGCATTCCAAGGAGCCATTCATGAAGAGTTTGCTCGCCCTGTTCCTCTGCCTTGTTGTACCCACCACTGCGTTCGCCGCAGATAACAGCTACAAAGTCACCTATGATGGCGGCTCGGTTCAAAACGTAAAATCAGGCACGAACGTGCAGCTTATTGTGGATTCGACGATTATCCGGATTGCTCATGGCAAAGATGAGCTTGTAAACATCCCCGCGGCTTCGATCACTGAGATTACGTACGGACAGGATGTACACCGGCGAATCGGGACGGCGATAGGCCTCGCCATTATCTCCTTGGGGGTAGGCGCTTTGATGGCATTCTCGAAATCGAAGAAGCACTTTGTTGGGCTTACGTGGGCTGATGGAGACAAAAAGGGAGGCTTCGCGATGCAGTGTGATAAGAACGAGTATCGTGGCATCCTTGCGGCATTAGAGGGAGTAACGGGCAAGAAGGCTGTAGATTCTGATGCGATGACCGTAAAGAATTAAGCTCACTTCATCCAAAGATCAAATCGGGGTGTCGGGTCGTTAAGTCGACTCGACACCCCGAAGGCTTTTGGCTGAGAAGCTGCAGCGAAGGTGACTTTTCACTGCCTCAGTTCGACTAACGTTGCACCCTGGCCGCCTGCGTTTTGGGCGGCTTCGGTGACTTCGGAGACGTGGGGGTGGCTGCGGAGGTATTCGCGGAGGGTGCGGCGGAGGACGCCCATGCCGGTGCCGTGGACGATGCGGACGCGGGGCAGTCCGGCGAGGAATGCCTGGTCGATATAGCGCTCTACTTCGGACTGGGCCTCGTCGGCGGTGCGTCCAATTACGTTGATTTCGGATGGTAGGTAGTCGGTATTTTGTGTGGTTGAGACGGTGATGTTGCCACGCTTTCGGGCGGCTTCGAGCGGAGTGACGACTTTGACGGATTCGACCTCGGCGATGTCGCCGATGGCGGCGCGCATCTTCATGGGGCCCATGGAGACTTCGAAGTTCTTAGGGTCGATGATGCGGTCGACTCGGGCCTGGCGGCCGAGGGATTTGAGTTTGACGAGGTCGCCGACCTTGATGCCCTTGGGGAGGTGGGGCTGGGCGGCGGGGTCGTTCTTGTCAGCGCGGGTGGTGTGGGCAACGACGGTGGAGTTGAATTGCTCGGAGAACTCACGGCGGAGGGTGGCCATGCGGCGGTCGGAGTCGCGGGCGATCTTCTGGGCTACGGTCTTGTCGTCGATGGCCTTGACGGTCTCACGGAGCTGGTAGGCGAAGTCTTCGAGGAGGGAGTTGAGTTTGGCTTCGAGCTCCTTGGTGCGTTGTTTCTGCTCGACACGGCCTTCGACTTCGACGCGGGCTTTTTCGCGGGAGAGCTCGGCTTCGCGCAGGCGTAAGGTTTCGCGCTCGGCGGCGGCGGCGGTGAGCTGGTCGTGGAGCGAGTCGAGGAAGGCTCCGATGTCGGCGGTCTGGGTAGTCATCTGGGCGCGGGCGGCGGCGATGATGTCGGGGCGGAGGCCGAGGCGGGCTGCGATGTTGAGGCCGGCGGAGGCTCCGGGGACGCCGAGGCGCAGCTCGTAGGTGGGGGTGAGGGTTTGCTGGTCGAAGCCGACGGCGGCGTTGAGGACTCCGGCGTGATTGGCGGCGTAGACCTTGAGCGAGGTGAGGTGGGTGGTGATGCAGCACCAGGTGTTGAGGTGGAGAAAGTGGGTGGCGATGGCGACGGCGAGGGCTGCGCCTTCTTCTGGGTCAGTGGCGGAGCCGAGTTCGTCGAGCAGTACGAGGGAGTTGCTGTCGGCGAGGCGGGAGATGCGGTCGAGGTTGACGACGTGGGCGGAGAAGCTGGAGAGGTTGCGCTCGATGGACTGGGCGTCGCCGATGTCAGCGTAGATGCTGGTGAAGAGGGGCATGATGGCCTCTTCGGCGGGTACGGGGATTCCGGCCTGGGCCATGAGAGCGAGCAGGCCGAGGGTCTTGAGCGAGACGGTCTTGCCGCCGGTGTTGGGGCCGCTGATGATCAGTTGCTTGGCGGCGGGCGGGAGGATGATGGTGAGCGGGACGGGAGTGCTGGGTTCGCTTCCTTCTTCGAGTGCTGCGGCGCGCATGCGGAGTTCGAGCAGCGGGTGGCGGGCGGCGGTGAGGGAAAGCTGTGGATCCTCGACGGTGAATGTGGGGCGGACGCAGTTGAGGGAGGTGGCGAAGCGCGCGCGGGCGGCGTGGGACTCGACCTCGGCGAGGATGCAGGTGCCGAGGTGGATGGCGGTGGCGTTCTGGCCGAGGGCGCGGGTCATGGCGACGAGGATGCGGTGAATCTCGGATTGCTCTTCGTCGAGGAGGCGGACGAGTTCGTTGTTCTGCTCAATGGTTTCAAGGGGTTCGACGAAGACGGTCTGGCCGGAGGAGGATGAGCCGTGGATGACTCCGGGGACCTTGCGTTTGAACTCAGCTTTGACGGGGATGACGAAGCGGTCGCCGCGGATGGTGATGAGTTCGTCCTGGGTGCTGCCGCCGTCGGAGAGGGCGCGAAGCGACTTGCGGAGGCTGTCCTCGATGGCGCGGTGCTGGCGCTCCATGGCGCGGCGGATGCGGCGGAGTTCGGGGGAGGCGTCGTCGTTGAGGCTGCCGTCGGGTTCGATCTTTCCGCGCAACATGCGGAGGAGCGGGGCGAAGTCGTAGTGGAGCAGCGGGGCGGAGAGCTGAGCGATGCCGGGCCAGGTGTAGCGGGTGGCGTTGGGAGAGGGTTCGAGCAGGTTGCGCCATGCGGCTACGCGCTCGACGACGTGGATGAGGTCGCGGATCTCGGTGGCTTCCAGGGCGGCACCGTCGATGCGGGCTTTGTCGAGCGGGATGGTGGGGTCGAAGAGGCCGCGGAAGTCGAAGCTGCCGCCGCTGGAGAGCATGCGGCGGAGTTCGGCGGTGCGCTGCTGCTGCTGGTCGATCCAGGGGAGGTCGCTGGAGGGCTCCAGGGCGAGGATCCAGGCGCGGCCGAGGGGCGAAAAAGTGCGGTCGGCGATGTGGTCGCGCAGGCGGAACCATTCCAGTGCGGCGGTACTGGTTTCGGGGAGGGGCGACGGGATATTGGGTAACAGCGACAGCGGGTTCACGTCTATTATCGTAACCGTCGCACTCCAGAGTCTGTGAGATTGATGGAACTGGCGACGCCGGATGTGCGTAAAAGGAAGAGAACGCGGGCCGCGTGGGATGTTCAGGAGGTGTGCGATGGTCTGTCAGGCATGTGGTCAACCGGTAGAGACAGAGGTTCGGTTCTGCACAAAGTGCGGGACGCAGGTATCGGGGCCTCCGGTAGCTGCGCCACCGGCGGGATATAGCCCGCCGCCGATGTATGTGATGCCGCCGATGATGCCGCGGGTACAGCGGAATCTGCAGGCACTAGGGGTTTTATGGTGCATCTATGGGGCTTATCGGGTGATCGCCGGATTGATGGGGATGTTCTTTCTGCGGGCCATGTCGATGGGGGGCTTCGGGTACAACGGCTGGCACATGCATCACGATTTCGGGGTCTTTGGGATGCCGTGGATGGGCGCTCTGGTTCCGGTGATTGGGACGATTACGGTTATTGGTGCGGCGCTCGCTCTGCTGGTGGGTATCGGTCTGTTGAGCCGGAAGCCGTGGGGGCGGACGGTTGCGATTGTTGCTGCTGTGCTGGCGTTGTTCAAGCCGCTGCTGGGAACGGGGCTTGGCATCTATACGCTTTGGGTGCTGGTTCCGGCGGCTTCAGGCCTGGAGTACGACGCGATCGCGGACCGCAGCTAGGTTTCTCTCACAGCGTGCTCCGCTTAAGCCTGGCGGCTCGGCTTAGACTATTGGGATGAACTTTCCTGCTACGCGTTTGCGGCGGTTGCGCCGGACTGAAGCGATGCGGTCGCTGGTGCGTGAGACGCATCTGCGGCCGAGTGCCCTGATCTATCCGCTGTTTATCTGTCCGGGCGAAGGTGTTCGCAAAGAGATCAGCTCGATGCCGGGCGTGTTTAATCTTTCGATTGATGAGGCCGTGAAAGAGGCCGAGGTGTGCGCGGCGCTGGGGATTGGCGGGCTGCTGCTGTTTGGGCTGCCGGCGGAGAAGGATGAGCAGGCGACGGGCGCGTGGGCCGAAGACGGCATTGTGCAGACGGCGCTGCGAGAGCTGAAGAAGAACCGCAAGCTGGACTCGCTGGTGCAGATTGCGGATGTTTGTCTGTGCGAGTACACGTCGCATGGGCACTGCGGGATTGTGGCGCGGGATGGCGACCACTTTGAAGTCGAGAATGATTCGAGCGTGGCGTTGCTGGCGAAGACCGCTGCCTCGCTGGCGAAGGCTGGCGCGGATATCGTTGCGCCGAGCGACATGATGGATGGCCGGATCGCTGCGATGCGCGATGCGCTGGATGCGGGCGGGCTGGAGCAGACGCCGATCATGAGCTATGCGTCGAAGTTTGCGAGCGCGTTCTATGGGCCGTTTCGCGAGGCGGCGGACTCCGCTCCGCAGTTTGGAGACAGGCGCAGCTACCAGATGGATGGGGCGAATCTGCGCGAGGCGATGCGCGAGATCGAACAGGATGTTGTGGAGGGTGCGGACATGCTGCTGATGAAGCCGGCGATGCCGTATCTGGATGTGATTCGCGAGGCGCGGGGGCGGTACGATCTGCCGATGGGGGCTTACCAGGTGTCGGGGGAGTACTCGATGCTGCATGCTGCGTTTCAGCGCGGATGGCTGGAGCCGGAGCGCGCGATGATGGAGTCGCTGCTGTCGATTCGACGGGCTGGGGCGGACTTTATTGTGACTTATTTTGCGAAGGATGCGGCGAAGGTGCTGGGGTGAGGGCTACTGTTTCATCTTTAGAAACTTGATCCGATATTTCGAGTAGCTGATAGAGTCCGCCATCGATAGCATGGTCGCTGTCAACGAATATGCAGCGAGCGCGGCTAGGACAATTAGAAGCCAAGTGCATTGCGTGTCGTCCGAATGTCCTTTCAAAGACAACTTATAAGCCGTCACAAAGTAGCAACCTACAGACATTGAAAGCGATGCAAACAGACAGGCAAGTACATGTTTAAACGTCGCCACAAGCCGCGTAAAACTGCCGTCTTCTTCTAAGAACCGAACGAAATCATCGTCAGGCGAAGTCATTATGAGCGCCAAAGCAGCTGCATACACTGCGAATACGATCGACAACAAACTGATCGCGACCGAATAGACATCTTTCCCAAAAGCAAGACTGATTCGCGGAGACGTAAAAATCCATATAGCTATTGAGACCACTAGAGCGGCCCCGGTGTCCCAAGAGATCAATATGTTTCTAGGCTTCATCGCGGACAAACCGACTCATAATTTCTGAAAACCTACCCAGTAGTTGCTCTACAACACCATCTTCTAGTGTTTGAAATTTCGGTACTGACAATGTAATTGGGTTGTTTCTCGTGCTGATGGTTCTCGTTTCACCATTTATAGTCCCCGTTACTTTAGCAATTCCGTAGCCATCTTCTGCCATGTAAAACTTGCTCTGTAACTGCTCATCTTCACCAACTTTCAGCGTTCCGTCCTGGCTATCATTGCGGATTTCTTCAATCAAGCTAGTTGCACCAATAGCCTTCATCCGGTTGTCCACCCCTACGCAGAGATCAGCGTTCCGAGGATTGGAAGGATGCAGTGCAACCTGTACCTTGATGATCCGCGTAAATTCTCTGATCGATCGGAAAAATTCAAGCCTATCTTCAACCATCTGGATTTCCGCAGATACAAAGAAGTTTTGCAAGCCCTCTTCAAATACTCGGCAAAACATATCAATAAATGTGGGAACCTTTACCTTGCCACCTGCCGTGTCAAAAGCGATCAAGCCGGATGGAATATGAAGATAAAAACGAGACTTGGCAACGATAAAATTCTCTATGGATTCGGTTCCAATGGAATGCGTTTCTAATTGAGCTATCTCCGTCTCCTCAAGCGAACGGAAACGTACAAGATAGCCTGTAATGAACTGACCAAGTGAGGATGCGTCTTCGCGGATTTGGAAGTAGCCCCATCGTTGGTGACGACTTTCAAACACAACATCTGTACGCAGTCCTTGTAGTAAGAAGTCTCGCTTTGAGTCGTATAGTCCAAGAGTGTTTAATCTTCCGAAGTAAAATTTCACAGGTTTCGGCATGACGATGACGATATGAGTTGACGAGGATACTGTCCAGAACAATTCGGCGGTTTAGAGACTGGCTATTAGACTTCTGTGTACAGCATTGCGAAACTTTGAGAAGAGGTAACTAATGGCGCGTGTTGCGGTGGTTGGGGTGGGGGCGATTGGGAGTGTGATTGCTGCGTTGTTGCAGCAGGCGGGGCATGAGGTGGTTTTGTGTGCGCGGCGTCCGCAGGATGGGCTGGTGGTGGATACTCCCGACGGGCCGGTGGCGATACGGGCGACGGTGGTGACTGATCCGGCGGTGGCGCCTGCGGTGGACTGGGTGCTGGTGGCGACCAAGGCCTACGATGTGGCGGGTGCGGCGAAGTGGCTGAAGGGGTTGTGTGCGGAGGGTGCTCCGGTGGCGGTGCTGCAGAATGGCGTGGAGCATCGCGAGCGGTTTGCGCCGTATGTGCCGATGGAGAAGATTCTGCCGGTGATGGTGGATTGTCCGGTGGAGCGTGAGGCGGCGGATCGGGTGCGGCAGCGTGGAGTGATGCATCTGAAGGTTCCGGGGGGTGCGCTGGGGCGTGAGTTTGTGGGGCTGTTTGCGGGGAGTCCAGCGGATGCTGCGGAGGTGCCGGATTTTCTGAGTGTGGTGTGGCGGAAGCTTTGTTACAACTCGCAGGGAGTGCTGTCGGCGCTGTTGCTACAGCCGGCGGGAGTGGTGCGGGGTGAGGCTTTGGGTGAGGTGGCGTTGGATATTATTCGCGAGTGTGCGGCGGTGGCTCGGGCGGAGGGCGCGGTGCTGGAGGAGGGTGTCGCGGAGGCGGTGCTGTCGGCGCAGCGGGCTGCTCCGGCGGATGGGGTGAACTCGATGCTGGCGGACCGGTGGGCAGGGCGGCCGATGGAGTTGGATGCTCGTAATGGCGTGATTTTGCGGATGGGGCGGAAGCATGGGATTCCTACGCCGGCGAATAGTATGGCGATGGCGCTGATGGAAGCTATGGTGGCGAAGTCGGCCTGATAGCTAAGTGCCGAAGGAAGAAGCAGGTCCTCCGCTGCGCGAGGATGACAATTTCTGGATTACTGTGTGACCGCATGCTTTGCGGGCTCGACGCACGCGTGGGTGCCGGTGAGGTTCTGGCTTAACAGGCGGGGGATCATGAGTTTGAAGAACTCTTCGGGGTGGGGTTCGAGGCAGGCTTCGGCGTTGGGTGCGGCGCGGACGACGCGGGTGAAGCCTTCGGCATCGACGTCGATATTGATGGGTGTGGTGGGGCAGGTGTTGGGGTCGATGGCGTAGGCGGCGGCGATGGCGTCGAACATGGTGGGGGTGTGGCTGTGGGTGGTGCGGGTCCATTCGGCGGTGAGGACCTGAATGGCGTCGGTGAGGGGGGTGCTGAGGGAGGCGAGCAGGTTGCGCTTGGTCTCATCGAAGCTGATCTGCGTGGAGTCGAGCGGCATCATGTAGATGTGGACGCCGGAGTGGAAGAGCTTTTGCGCGGCGGCGGGGTCCATGGCGATGTTGTATTCGGCGTTAGGCGGAGCGGCGGTGATGAAGCCGTGGTCCTCGTCATAACCGCGATAGACAGAGCCGCCCATCAGGACGACTCCTTTCAGCTCGCGGAAGGTCGTGGGGTCGCGGTCGATGGCGGCGCCGATGTTGGTGAGGGGGCCGATAGCGACGAGGGTAAGTTCGCCGGGGTTCTGTTTGATCTGGTCGAGCAGCAGGGCGACCGCGTCGGCGTGCTGGTGATCGATGCCTTTGCTGGCCCAGGGCCTCTGGGAGAACGCGCCGGCACCGGGGCCAGTCTTCGAGATTCCGGTGGCTACGGGGATTTCTTCGCGTCCGGTCTCGCAGAGCAGGCGGTCGATCATGCGGCTGCGCACCGCAGTGTCGCCCCAGGCGGAGGAGATACCCACGATCTGGATGTCGGGGCTGGAGAGGAGGAGGCCGAGGGCGAAGACGTCGTCGATATCGTCGCCGATGTCGGTATCGAGGAAGACCTTGTGGGGTGGCGTGACGTTCCCCGTGGTTTGGGCGCTGGCTGCGGTTGCGCAGAGATTTACGAGCAGGATTACAGCGATTAACGCGGTGCCGGGCAGAGATTTCATCGACGACCTCCTTTGTGTTTTGTCTGAGCTGACATTATGCCCTCTTGAGGCGGGTTTTGGAGGAGTATCGAAGCTCGGCGTAAAATCGGAAAAGTTGTGACATTACAGCAGGATGGAGTGATTCCTTTGGCAGAGACGATCTATGACGTTGTGGTGATTGGTGGCGGTCCGGCCGGATACACCTGTGCGATCCGCGCTTCGCAGTATGGCTTGAAGGCTGCGCTGATTGATGCAAATGACCGCCTGGGCGGCACTTGCCTGCTGTGGGGCTGCATTCCTACCAAGGCGATGCTGTTCTCCGCCGAGCTGTGGGACCACCTGAAGCATGCCGATCGCTACGGCATCGAAGTGGCAGCGCCGAAGCTGAACTGGAAGGGCGTACTGGCACGCAAGGATGACGTGATCTCGCGGCATACCAAGGGCCTCGACTTCCTGATGAAGAAGAACAAGATCAACGCCATCAAGGGCTATGGCAAGCTGACGGGGCCGGCGAAGGATGGCATCCACTCGGTAGAAGTGACGACGAAGGACGGCAAGACCGAGACGATCAAAGCCAAGAAGGTGGTACTGGCGACTGGTTCTGACGCGCGGATGCTGCCGGGATACAAGGCGGATGACACGATCCTGACCAACTACGAGATCCTGAAGATCGAGGAGATGCCGAAGTCGCTGGTGGTGATCGGGTCGGGCGCGGTTGGGGTTGAGTTTGCGTCGATCTTCAAGAGCTTTGGCGCGGACGTGACGATTCTTGAAATGCTGCCACGCGTGGTTCCGGTGGAAGACGAAGACATCAGCAAGGAGCTGCTGCGGCTGTACAAGAAGCGCGGCATCGATGTGAACCTCTCGGTGAAGGACACCAAGATCGAGAAGAACAAGGACGGCGCGCTGGTCTCGTACACGGACGCGAATGGCAAGCCGCAGTCGAAGCAGGCGGAGAAGGTTCTGGTGGCGGTTGGCCGCGCTCCGCGTACCGCCGATATTGGGCTGGACAAGGTGAAGATCACGCCGGATCGCGGCTTTATCATGACCAACGAGTGGATGGAGACGACGGAGCCGGGCGTCTATGCGGTTGGCGACATTGTTGGCGGCATGCCGCAGTTGGCGCATGTGGGCATGATGTCGGGCATGGTGGTGGCGGCGAAACTTGCCGGCAAGTATGCGCGTCCAGTGAATCGCACCCGCATTCCGGGCTGCACTTATACCGATCCGCAGATTGCCAGCGTGGGCCTGACCGAGGCGCAGGCCAAGGAAAAGGGCTACGAGGTGAAGGTGGGCAAGTTCCCGTTTGTGGGCAACTCCAAGGCGACCATCGTCGATGCGCATGATGGCTTCATCAAGGTCGTTACGGATGCGAAGTACGGCGAGATCCTGGGCGTCCACATCATCGGGCCGTACGCGACGGAGATCATCGCGGAAGCCGTAACGGCGATGGAGCTGGAAGCGACGGTGGAGGAGATGATGTTTACGATCCACGCACATCCGACGGTGGCAGAGGCGTTGCTGGATGCGTTCAGCAGCGTGGAAGGCATGGCCATCAACGTTTAGCTAGTCAACGTCTGATTAGGCTGTCAAACCGTGCCTCAGCGACTAAAGCCCGTGCCCTTCGAAACCGGGCTCGTTCAGAGGTTCCTCAGACCATTTTGTTGACGTCAACTAAATGGTCTTCCCTCATCCATACTCACCGTTACACCGAAGTCGCAAAATATGTCAACGCACTAGTAGAAAGCCGAGGTCTGAATGCTAGGAGAAGCACTCAACGTGTTGGCGACAGCCCGAAGAAACTGTCAGATTTGTATGCAACGAGACCCTGGCCAAATATTCAATGGGAGCCAAGAAGCTTTCGATCCTCCAGTCGTTAGCTATTGGTCACAATGGCTTGGTCACGAATTACCTAAAATCCTGGTGGTGGGACAAGACTTCAGTGACTTCGGATACTTCATTCGCAACAAAGGGTTCGACGAAGCCAACAATACAACGAATGACAACCTGCAACTACTCTTTGCTCAAGCCGGCCTAGCCGTCGGCAAGCCTCCTGCAAAAGATGCGAGCGCACCGGTATTTCTCACTAATTCGATACTTTGCCTAAAGAATGGCGCAATGAATGCTCAAATCAAAGAGCGTTGGGTTAAATCTTGTTCCGTCCACCATCTAGTTCCACTCTTAGTCCATCTAAGACCACCAATTATCGTTGGAATGGGAAAGCATGGTTGGATGGCAGTAAGGCAGGCGCTTGAATTGAGCAGTACTCCTAGTCTCATCGGAGAGGCAGCGGGAAATTCATGGGTTACACCAGACAAACAGTATGTGTTCGCAGTTGGACACTGCAGTGGGCTGGGGCTCGTAAATCGCCCATGGCTCAAACAAGTTGAGGATTGGAAGAAGATAGGGGCAGTTATAGCCACATTGAACTAGTAGCTAATTGGGTTTACTAATTGTTTCGACCGATCTAGTCAAAATAAAGTGACGTATATCAACTTCATATATCTCGGGCGGGTGTCTTATGCGGAGGGTCTTGCGATCCAGCAGCAGGTGATTGCGGCGCGGAAGCAGCAGTTGATCGCGGATACGCTGCTGCTGTTGGAGCATCCTCCGGTGATTACGCTGGGACGCAACTCGCACCGGACGAATGTTCTGGCCAGCGATGAGCTGCTGGCGAGCCGCGGCGTGGAGCTGCATGAGATCAATCGCGGTGGGGATGTGACGTACCACGGGCCGGGCCAGCTGGTGGGCTATCCCATCATCGACCTGCGTGGCGACCTGCCCGGCAAGAAGGGGCCGCACCTCGGGCCAGTAGATTACGTGCGACTGGTGGAAGAGGTGCTGATTCGCGTGTGCGGCGACTTTGGCGTGATGACCCAGCGCATCTGCAAGCTGACCGGAGTATGGACGATGGCCGGCGGCAGCATCCGCGAGAAGAAGGTTGCGGCGATCGGCGTGCACGTTTCGCAGGGGGTGACGTCGCATGGCTTCGCGCTGAACGTGACCACGGACCTCCGGGACTTCGAGTGGATTGTGCCCTGCGGCATTACCGACCGACAGGTGACGAGCTTGGAGCTTGAGGCGGACGATGCGCATCCGCCAACCATGGAGGCTGCGATCAACTCCGTGGGGCGCAACTTTGGGCGGGTCTTTGGTCGTCAGATGCTGTGGTGCGAGTCACTCGATGAGCTGCTGAAGCCCCGGGACGTTCCCCCCGCCGGGGAGAGCGGTTAAGAGCGATATCGCCCAAAGTGCTCGATTATCGGCTAAATCTGCCAGTTATCCACACAGCGTCTTATAATCCGAAGTTGCGCGGCTACACCGCAACTAGTCCCAGTGTCACGATAAGGAAACCATGCCGACTGAAGTAGTTATGCCCCAGATGGGCGAATCCATCACCGAAGGCACCATCACCAAGTGGCTAAAAAAGCCGGGCGACAGCGTCCAGCGCGATGAACCGCTCTTCGAGATTTCAACCGACAAGGTGGATGCTGAGATTCCCTCTCCTGCAGCGGGCACTCTGGAAGAGATCAAGGTCGCGGAAGGTTCAACTGTCCAGGTCAACACCGTCGTCTGCACGATCTCTGAAGGAGCGGCTTCTGGCGCCGCCGCACCCGCCGCTGCCAAGGTTGAGACTCCTGCCGCAGCTCCCGTAGAGGCCGCAGCTCCTTCCGCTGCCGCCACGCCTGCAGCACCGGCTGGTCCTGGCACCGAAGTCGTGATGCCGCAGATGGGCGAGTCCATCACAGAGGGTACGATCACCAAGTGGCTGAAGAAGGTTGGCGATACGGTCCAGCGCGATGAGCCAATCTTTGAGATTTCGACGGACAAGGTAGACGCTGAGATTCCATCGCCGATCGCCGGTACTCTCACCGAGATCAAGGTGAGCGAAGGCCAGACCGTGACAGTCAATACTGTGGTTGCGGTGATTGGCGGGGCTGCGGGTAAGGCTGCACCTGCCGCCGCGGCACCTGCACCTGCTGCCGCTGCACCGGTTGCCGCAGCAGCACCAGCAGCGTCGGTCACGGCAGGCGAGCACGTTCGTTCCTCGCCGCTGGTTCGCAAGATCGCAAAGGAAAACAAGGTTGATCTGACGCAGGTTCCGGGTACAGGTGGGGCTGGCCGCATCACAAAGAGCGACATTCTGGCGCATGTGGAAGGTGGAGCCAAGCCCTCTGCTGCACCAGTTGCCGCCGTCGCTCCGGCCGCAGCTGCTCCTGCTGCCGCCAAGCCATCCGCCGCACAGCCAATGCCGGGCGAGCTCGTTCCTCTGTCGAAGATGCGGGGCATCATCGCGCAACGCATGGTCGAGTCGAAGCGCACCAGCCCGCATGTCCACACCGTCTTCAAGGTGGATATGACGCGCATTGTGAAGCTGCGCGAGAAGGAGAAGAACAAGTACGAGCAGCGGAATGGCGTCAAGCTGACGTACATGCCCTTCATCACGCGTGCCGCGATTGTGGCATTGAAGAAGCATCCGATCGTCAACGCATCCATGCAGGGCGATGCCATTCTCTACAACAAGAGCATCAACATCGGCGTCGCGGTCGCGCTGGATTGGGGCCTCATCGTCCCGGTGATCAAGCAGACTGAGGAGAAGAACTTCCTCGGTATTACGCGCTCGATCATCGACCTGGCGGACCGTGCCCGCAATAAGAAGCTGGCTCCCGATGAAGTCAGCGGCGGTACGTTTACTCTCACCAACTCCGGCATCTTCGGTGAGCAGTTCGGCACGCCGATCATCCTCCAGCCACAGGTTGGTATCCTCGGCATCGGCGGCCTGAACAAGGAAGCCGAAGTCATTACGGACAAAGATGGTCAGGAATCGATTGCGATCCGTTCGATCCAGCGCTTCACGCTCGGCTTCGATCACCGCATCGTCGACGGCGCGGACGCGGGCAAGTTCATGACCGACTTCAAGGCCTATCTCGAGAACTGGTCGGAAGACATCGGGTAGAGAAAAAGTTGTTCAGCAAATGGGAAAAGCGCGGCAAGCTCCAATCGAGCTCGTCGCGCTTTTCCGTGCTGTCCCTGGCCTTGTTCAGGCACTATGGCATGACAAACTCGAACAGCAGATTATCCGTGGACCGGATGTGATCCCGCATCACATCGCATAATTCAGGGACGCTGTAGTCCCAATAATCCTTGGTGGATACATCCAGACATTCTTCCAGGCGACACCGAATCGTGTCGCTTGCTGGTGGCTCGAATGCGTCGAAGCCAAGTAACCGTATGCCATTACGTTCGCAGTCGGTTACAAATTCAAGCGCGACGTCCCTCGGGAGTAGGAGCATGTCCCTCCACAAGATAGCTCTAGAACGATATTGCTCCTGCAAGCTGATTGGCCCCTCCATCTACAGGAGCGCCTTTGCCCGCAGCACCAGCTCGACTGCCTCCTCCGGCGTCTTTCCGACAGCAGAGAGGTGCCCCATCTTCCGTCCTCTGCGCGGACGATGCTTCTCATACAGATGCAGTCGCACCCCCGGTACTGCCAGCGCGGCATCGAAGTGCGGCTCGCGCGTTGCCCCGGCGGCATCCAGCCACAGATCGCCCAGCAGATTCGCAATCGCCGCTGGCTGCACGATCTCAACATCACCCAGTGGCAGACAACACACGGCGCGCACCAGTTGCTCAAACTGGCTTGTCGCGCAGGCCCGTTCGCTGGCGTGATAACTGTTGTGGGGACGCGGCGCCAGCTCGTTGATCAGCAGCTTTCCATCGGTGGTGCAGAACAGCTCGACCGCCAGAATGCCTTCCAGTTGGAAGGTGTCGGCGATGGCCTCTGCAATAGCACGTGCCTCTGCTGCCATCGCATCGGAGAGCGGCGCAGGCATCACGCTCCAAGCCAGAATCTGCTCCTCATGATGGTTCCACGCAGGGGGGTAGACCTTCACTTCGCCTGCGGGCGAGCGCGCCACCAGCACCGAAATCTCGCGCTCGAGCTCTACGGCTTTCTCTGCGACGCCAGCTCCTTCGCCGAGTGCGGCCCACGCATCTCGCGCCTCGACTTCCGCATCCGCGCCGGGCTTGAAGCCGACCTTCCCCTGGCCGCGCCCGTCATAACCGCCGGTCGCGCTCTTGCAGAAACATCTGCCGCCCAACTCGCCGATCGCCGTCCGCAGCTCATCCAGCGAGCGCACGGCACGATAGTCGCCGATCGGAAATCCGTTACGCCGCAGCCAGTCCTTCTGTTCAATCCTGTCCTGAATAATCGCCAGCATCGCCCCACCGGGCCGCACCGGCGCAAAGTTCGCAGCTGCCTCCATACTGGCGATAGAAATCTGCTCGATCTCAAGCGTCACCACGTCGCATCCCCGCGCCAGATTCGCCGCCTCGCGACTGTCATCCCATCCGGCTTCGATGCAGCCATCCACGACAAACCGCGCCGGGCAAGCCGGATCGGGATCGAGCACCTGGATGCGATAGCCCATGCCACGCGCCGCCATCGCCGTCATGCGGCCCAGTTGTCCACCACCGAATATTCCGATGGTCGCACCCGGCAGAATCGGTATAGTTCGCTTCACTTCTGACGCACTCAAGCTCCAACCTCATCTTTCAAATCATCAAGGCTCTGTGCCAGCACCTCATCCCGTCGCGCGTCGCGCCACGCAACCAGTTTTGCCCGCAGTTCCGTGTCTCCCGCTGCGGCCAGCATGGCGACTGCAAGCAGCGCTGCGTTGGCAGCACCCGCCGCGCCAATCGCCAGGGTCCCTACGGGAATTCCCTTCGGCATCTGCACGATGCTCAGCAGCGAGTCCATCCCCTGCAGCGCAGTCGCCGCAATGGGCACGCCCAGCACCGGCACCACCGTCTTCGCGGCAATCATTCCCGGCAGATGCGCCGCACCGCCCGCGCCAGCGATAATCACCCGCAGCCCACGATCCACCGCAGTCTCAGCGTACGCAAACAGCAGATCCGGCGTCCGGTGCGCGGAGACTACGCGCGCCTCATGCGCAACGCCAAACTCTTTCAGCACCTCAACAGCAGCTCGCATCACGGAAAAATCGTTGCGGCTGCCCATCACAATTCCAACCAGGGGTTCGGCGTTCATGGCAACGATTATACGTTTTACACCGCAACTCCATACGGACCAGACCATGAACGCCATACCGCCCCAGCCAGCCGGCTGGCACCCTACGGCTTCGCCCAGATACTCGCATTCAGGCAATCCACCACGCCGTCGATGATCATGCTGAGCCCGGCAGTGAACTTGTCCGAGTCAGCGATGTGCTTCATGGTCACGGCATCCGCAAGATTGATGGCAGCGCCAACAATCTCCACGGCAGCGGCCTTCTTCTGCGGCCCGGTCTTCTCGCCAAACAGCGACTCAGTCCCCTGGATCACCCCGGGCAGCAACGATATGGAACGCAGAAACAACTTCAAGAAATCCATCTCTCTCCTCCACCTGCTTGTCTAACGGCGCATGTAGTCCAGCGCGAGATGGAAGACGGTAAGAACGCCACCCACTGCCCCGGCAAACCCCTTCAAGCGCTGCACACTGCGCTCATGCTGTTCCACACGCTCTTCCAGCAGGGTCAAACGCCCCGGCTGGCCGATTCCCATTAATTGCTTCATCTGGCTCTTCAGCACACTCAAATCCGCTAATACCTGCCCTTCGAACTCTGTCATTCGCTTCCTCCTTTCGCCTGCCGTCCAGCATTCGCTTTACGGCAGATCGGTAAATATTGCAGCTGAAAATCGCGAGTACAACGGTGGCGTCGACGCATCGAACATCCGCACGTAGTAACGCTCAACCTGGCCACAGCGCGGAATGGAGAAACTCCGCACCGCGCTACGCAGCACCAGATCCTGATCGACCGCTGGACCAAAGTCCCAGTCCCGCCGCCGTACTTCAAAGCCACCGCCAGCGGGCGGGGCTGTCCCAGCATCAATCTGCAGCGCAGAGGTCGTCGCGCTGACCAGTTGTAACTGCAGAAGATTAGCAATCACAGCGCCCCCCGCAGATAGAGGCACACTCAGCGCAGCGGGTGGCAGCACGGCGTCCGCAGCAATTGCTTCCGACAGCTTCAGGCCCAGTCCTTCCGCCCAATCGTTCGCAAATGCGATGTGGTAGCCAAGCACTTCCGGCCACGCACCGCCATCCTCGATGGTCACGCGGCGCACGACGACACTCATCGTCTGGCTACCGCGTGTCACTGCCAGCACATCCCCTGGCCACACATCAGGCGGATTCATCACCTCGTACGATCCTGCAATCGCCGCCGCCCGGCTGGTCGCAAAACCCAGCACGGCCTGTGCCGCACTCTCGCAATCTGCCGAACTCCGCGCCTTTGGCTGAACGATTCTGCCCAGCCAGCAAGCCGATCCCGGCATCCCACCAGCAGCTTCAGCCGCCAAACTTGCCGCGTCCTGAAGTCGTGCCACCGCCCTGCGGCCGCCTCGATACAGTACAGTTACAATCTCGCCTGCCACAGGAGTTCTCCCAGCTGCAAATGTAACCAGACCAGTAGCAGAAAGAGTGCAATCAGCCCCCTCCCCCGCAACCCCTGCCAACCGAGTCGTCTTGACTCCGCTTGGCAGCGTGCTGACCACCCACGCTGAACCAGCCTGTGTGATCCTGCAATATCCCATGGACCCGACCAGCTGCACACTGTTCACTGCCACAAAGCTGCAGCTTGCGGGCGAAGTCGTCACCGCTCCGTCGTAGAGAACGGTTGCTGGCGTATTCGATGCCACGCCCAGGTCCTGCAGCTCAAACAACACCGCCATCGGAGCAGCTACCAGTCCACCCCCAAACGCTTCTACGACGCCATCCACCATGGCGTAATAACTCTGCTGCACACGCTGTATCTCCGCACAGTGCAGGCGAATCCGCAGCGTGTATACATGCCCGCTCAGCATGGTGTACGCAGTACCTGCTTCACCACCATTTACGAAAGGAACCACTAAGGTCGTCCCGCCACTCTGCCTGACGTTGTACCCGGCAAAGCAATTCGCTCGCTGTGTCGCACCTGCATACAGCCCACACAGCACGCCATCGCTCGTTGCCCCAAGCTGCACGTTGCCAGCCTCAATTACAAGCGTGCCGCCCAGTTCAACCAGGTCGATCGCCGCCAGCGTCGTCTGACCATCCAGGCCATTACCGCCTGTCATAGTTAGCCCCAACGTACTCAGCCCTAGATATGATCCCGGATCGGTTACATTCCAGATCTGCGTACTCAGCGCACCCTGGTTGAAGCTATCTGCTAGCAGATGTGCGGCATTACCAGATGACCCAGCCTTGAAGGGAGCCTCTGCGAGTTGAAACACCGTTGTGGTTCCATCTCCGGCAAAGGCTTCGCTCACATAGGCTGCGGGCTCCATCTCGCCGCTCACGGTGACGTCGTTGGCAAGTTCTTTCACGACCGAGGACTTCAAAGCTGCTACCTGCAATGTTCCGTTCCCGTCGCTCAGAGCATGAGTCACAGCCCCTGCTGGCTGCAGGCTTATCGCGCCGTTTAGCACACGATAAGTTGCATAGGTCGCCGCCGCTGCACTGCCCGCATTGCTTGACCAGCTCTCCGCCTGCACCGGCTGAAACACACCCACCGACCGACCATTGGTCACCCCCGTCGTCGTGAAAAGACCTGCATCCACGCGGTCTGTCAGCGTCGTCAACACCTGGCCACCCGACTGTGCCAGCCCGGCACCACTCAGCGGAACCACCTGTTTGTCCAGCAGCCACTCATCGCTGATCGCGCTGAAGACTACGCGGTAGACCGGCCCCTTTGTCCCGGCTCCGGCATACACTGACTCCGGTTCAGTAGCGACGTAGCCCGTGAAGAGTGTCGTCCCGTTGCCAGCGGTCACTACCACCCGGGCTCGTCGCACCGGAATCGCCAGCGCCGCTTCATTCAGATCGAGCGTCGCATGACAACTAGAAGGTGCATTCAGAACGCGCTCGATCTTCAGCGGTCCTTCCGGACACAGATATCCGCTATAGTCCATTGCGCCCTTGCCATCCAGATTGTCGATCGTCAATGTCACAGCACCACCACCGTCTCCTGCGTGGCCGTCACTGGCAGGCTGGCCTCCGCGATGTCCAGACTCTCCAGACCGCGCATCTGTCGTACTTCATTCACCGTCAACACCCCGGCCCGCAAAAGCTCTGTCTGCATCTGGACCTCCTGCATCTCATCGCGCGTCTCCAGGTCGTTGAAGCAGAATTCAAACTCGCGCCACCCCAGCTTCTTTGCAAACAGATCGCGTGTGATGTGCTCCGCCAGCAACTTCGCGACGGGAACCACGGCACTCTGGAACGCTTCATTCGCCATCTCCCCTGCGGTGGAACGGTTGACGTCATGCTGAAGTCCCAGCAGCATGGGGGGCAGGTCGAACGCATTCGCGATCATTCGGATCAGTGCCTCCTGCCAGGCCAGCCGCAGGTCTGCATCGGTGCCGCCTGCAAAACGCAACACCTCCGGCTTCTGCTCGCAACTCAGCAGTGGAACCTTGCCAGTGCCTTCGATCTCATCCTGCCACCAGCGAATCAACCGGTCGTGCTGCTCCGGCGTCGCCTCATTAAGCCATAGCGCATACTGCACCACGGAGTTGCTCGCGAGCCGTCCAGCATAGCGGTTCGCACTCAGAAACTGGGTCACCGTCTCAAACGCAACCTCCAGCCGACCCAGCCCGAACGGCGAATGGGTTCGAGGATTCAGCCGCAGATACATCAACTCGTCGTCGCGTAGCGGAACCAGCCCCTCTCTCCCCAGCTTTCCGGTCGCCTGCGCATAGCGTGGCTTGTCCGGATCACCATGCCACCCGGCGTCGATCTGGATCGTCGCTCCATCCACAGCCCATAGATGAAACGGACGCAGCGGGTCGCCGGTCGCTTCCATCTCCACAGCCCCGAAGCCGCCAACCAGCAAGTCCTCCAGCACCTGCTCCCACAACACGCGAAAGCTGTCTGCCATATTGGGCTCTTCCATGCATTGCCGCAGGGCTGCAATTCTCACCTCTGCATCCTCCACGGTTACATGTGCGTAGCCTCGCCGAACCTTGATCTGCCAGTCCATGCTGGCGATGCGATCCTTCACCACATTGATGGCTCGTCGCACCACGGGTGTCTCCGCAAACTTCCGCAGATTGGCTGCCGTCGGCTTTGGCAGCGCACTCTGGCCTGCGCGCCCAGCCGGGTTATACGGGCTCAATATCGATGGCAGCATCGCCGTCTTCCGAGCCCCCATCGTTGCATCGCCTGCCGCCGCCTGCACTCCCGCCAGCCTCTGCCAAACATCCTTCACTCTCGCCTGAATCCCCATAACCTCACCCCTCTCTGTTTCGCTAGCTCACAAAAAAAAGGCATAGCCCTTGAGCTATGCCTTACCGCTTCATCACCTGCAAATCATTCAACTCAAACTCTCAGCTCTACCCTCGCCGTCTCCGCAATTCGTGCGAGATCGCTCACCGTCATCACTCGAATCTCCTGTCGCTCCATCGCTTCCACCCCAAACCGGTATCTCTCCGTCGCCTCATCGTCATCAGAGCCAACCGTCCGCAGCGGCTCCACCACTGCCGTCAACTCCAGCTTCGCTCTCTCGACCCGTGCCACTCCCTCACGCAGTTGCGGAGCCGTATACGCCAGCACCTTCGCCGCCTCCACATCCCCTTCCAGCGACACCGCCTGGAACATCCGAATCACCCCATTCGGCCTGTATCCGCAATCAATCTTCATCGGGTCGCCGGCCCGCGTATATACCGAAGCCGCAATTCGCTTCCGCATCAGGCCCCACACCCCTGCGCGCTCAAACTCCGTCCGCATCGCTCCCGCAATCGCCGCCCGGCCCGTACGCTGACGCGACACTTTTACCTTCAAGGACTCCACATACATCCGCATCAACTGGTCCATCTCCGCCGGCAAACTCTCCGCCAGCGAGGCCCGCGCTTCCGTAATCTGCACCGAGTTCGAAAGCGAGTCCTGTAATACATCCAGCACCGCCTTCGGATCGCGCGGATTCACTCCCATCCGCAGCCGCGCCGCAATCTCCCCTTCCAACGCCTCCAGCAGAGCCACATCCGCGTCGGCATCCATACACCGCACCCGGCTCCAGTCGCGCGTAAAGCGCACCACCGTGCTATCGGCACGCCCTGCCGCAGGATTGGCCTCCCGCAACACAACTCCGATATTCGTAAACTCGCCCTTCACCACATCCGGCACATACCGAATCAGGAAGAACTCGCATGGCAGTCGTTCCTTCAAAGCCTCAACCCTCTCCCTTAGCAATCCGACAACCACCCTACATTACAAATCTACCCGCCCTGCTTATCTCTTCGAACTGCCGCGGCACCACAATCGTCCCCTTCTTCGCCCACTTTGGGAACGGCTCTCGATTCGAATCGCGGAACGACTCGATCAACTCTCTCACTCGCCCCCGCCGCGCCAGCATCTGTTCCATCAGCCGCTCAATCACTGCCGTGTCGCCGCCATACCACTCCGGCGGAACGGCCTCCGCGATCTCCCACAGCGGCCCCGCGGTCATCTCCTCCACGCGGCTCAGCCACGGCTCAAAGCTCTCCCATCCCGTCACGCGCGCGTATACCTGGTTGCGCGCATACACCCCACGCAGCGGACTATCCGGAAAGTTCCACTCCCCCGCATTGAAGCAGAATCCCTGATCGATAAACGTCGCCCGATACTTCCGCTCCCGCGGCCTCCGCTCGAACACCGCCTGCCGCCCATTGCAGTTCCCTGTCCACTTATCGATACATAGCATCCCGGCAAACTCCGCCAGGTTCCGTACCTCATCCAGCTGCGGCTCCGGCAGATAGTCCACCACCTGCCCCGGCATCAGTCCGCCCACAAACTGGCTGCCAAACTGCAGTCCTGCCGTGTACCGCTGCCGGCCCCCTCGCGGCAGCTCCACACACATATCGGCGGTATTCGCCACCAGCCACTCGGTTACATCCACCACATCGCTCGCCGGAACCGTCAACCCCACCACCGCCGCCAGGCGCGTCGCGATCAACTCATTCGCCAGCACCCGCAGATGCTGCGGATTGTTCTGAAACTTCACCACCCACAGCTTGCCATCCGCACCCAGCATCAACTGGCTCTGCGCTCCACCCCGCATCCGACGAATCGCCTGCACTGCCAGAACCGCCACCACTCACCCCACCTCAGCAGAATACATTGCAACCTCACGACCGCTTGCCCTAACGTTTACGGGCCAGTATCTCCGCCCGAACCGCCTGCGCGATGGCCATCGCCGTACCTGCGCTAACGTCTGTGCGTCAGCAACTCCGCCCGGACCGCCTGTGCCACAGCCATCGCCGTACCTGCGCTAACGTCTGTACGTCAGCAACTCCGCCCGGACCGCCTGTGCCACAGCCATCGCCATCAGGCAATCGTCATGCGCTCCATTCGCCGCACCTGTTCTGCCACCAGCCGATGTTACAAACGTCCGGCACTCCCCCAGCAATCTCCTGCTCGCAAACATCTCCGCCGACTCCGCCAGCAACGCTCCCATCCGGCTCACCATCCCCGGCTTGTTCCCTGCTGTCGTCAACCAACCCGCAACCCCGGCTGCTTCATACACCCGCGCATACCGCTCCACACTATCCAGATACGCCAGCACGCCCGACCCATGATTGTTCCGTTCCACCACAATCATCGCCCCTCCATACTCCCGCGCCAGCGCCGCGGAGACCTTCGCCAGCTCCAGCACCGTCAGCCGCTGCTGCAACTCCGCGCATTGCAGCCCCGTGCCCAGCTCAATCACCTGCACCGCCGCAAAGTCTCCACCCGCTCCGCCACCCGCCGTATCCACCGCCACCAGGTACTCCTTGCCAGCCAATGCAGGCAGCCAGATCTGCAGCGCTCCCCCACGCTTGATCTCAATCGGTGCCAGCAATGCGGACATCCGCGTCTCAATCGCCGCAACATCGAAGCAGCACTCGCCCGTCGCCTTGAAGCAGCTCTCCGCATCCTCGGCAAACTCCTGCGACCGCAACCCACGATAGCTCGCCTCCAGTCCGCGTCGAAACCCGATCTGTTCCCGCGTCAGACCATGCACCAACATCAGAGCCTCCTCATCCTCCCGAAGCCCGTCCGTAGGCGCTGCTGCAACATAAGCCTCCTCCAGCCACCACGGAAAAAAATGCTGCACTACATCACTCCCGCCAGCGCACTCTTCACCCAGCCCAGCCCCCGCCCGCAGCCACTCTGCATGGAAGCACCCATACGCTCCATTCGGCGTCGACTCCATTACCAGTTCGCCGCCCGGTGCCAAAGCTGCCCGCAATCCAGCCAGTGTCGCCGCTGCATCGCCGGGCCACCGGCTCACTTCGCTGCAGTGGAGATTCTGCATCGTCAGCCCACGCCCCGCACTCTCATCCGCCGCACTCAGTACTCGAAACTCGCTATCCAGCTCCGGAAAGCACATCTGCCCCACATTCGCTCTACTCCGCCGCAGCGGCCCTTCGCGCAACTCCACCGGCAGACACTCCCAAAAGCGCTGCACCATCCTGAAGATTCCTTCCGCCGCCTCGCGCGTATGCGCCACCTGCACCGTCAGCACACCGCGCCCCGTCATCGTCTTCAAAAAGAACCGTCCCGCCACCCAGGTCGTCACGCCCATCTGCCTGGCCTTCAGCACAATATTCCGCTGTCCTCGCCGTTCTTCAAACATGCGCTGAGCAACATTCGCCCGCAGCGGCTGCTCCATCCCCTCGCGATCCCTGACTCGCAGCAGCTTCTGCGCCAGCCATGTCGCCACACTCACCCCGCCCAGCGCGGTCGGCCTCTCATCCAGCATCCCGCCCACAGTCAGCAGCTCTTCCAAATCGTGCGGACAATCCTTCTCTCTCAGCCGCATAGCAATCACCTGCACCGTCTCCCGTTCAGTCGCTCCAATCGCAAAGCGCAGCCCCATCCTCACCAACAAGGATGAAGCTGCGCCGAATCACTCCAGCCCTACTTCTCCCAATGGCAACCCGACACGCTCTTCGCATTCGGCACATCGCGAAAAACCACCGAGCTATTCGAAGGCACGCTCACAGCCGTTCCTGAAGCCAGCCCATTGATCAGCTGCGCGCTACTACCCGTCACCACACCCACCGTAAAGGCTGACTGGATATTCGCCACCGTATACGTCGCTCCACTGGGCCCAGTGCAGTCCGGCAAAGTCAGCACCTGATTCGCCGTGGGGTTCGCCGTCACATAACCATCGCCAGAGAGCAGCGTGTAACTCGCCGCCGTCACGATGCGCGGATTGCTGGAGCTAAATCCAAACGTGTAATTGAGAGCGTTAGACGCCGCCGCCGCAATCAACGCCTGTCCGGCATTCGTTGGATGCGTATGGTCGCCTTGGAAGTAAGTCGCATTCGTATTCGCCCCATCCGCGCCAAGCAGCGGGTTCGCTGCACCGTCAATCACTCCATCCGCCCCCACCGCCTTCCAGCCCTGCAACATCAAAGCGTCCAGATTGTTTTTGTCCGAATCGAAGGTATTGCTCAGCAGATCTGTTCCGGTCCGCGAGATCATCGTCATCAGAAACACGCGACAACCAGCCTGTTTCAGCGTCTGCGTCTCTCCCGCAAGATAACTCAACACCGTCGTCGCAGTAGCGCCCTGGCCAAAGTCATTCGTCCCGGCAAACACCGCAGCCACAGCAGGTCCTTGCGATGTCTGGCATAGCGGCGCAACACGATTCGGTTCCGACCCAACAATCGCCTCCGCCGGAACTCCCGTAATGCCCCAATTCGTAATCACATAGGGGGGCTGGTTCGTCAGCGAGAGAAGCGTCGGCCACGGTGTTGTTGCGCCATACCCAGCCGTGATCGAATCCCCAATCGCATGCAGTTGAGCCGCAGCTAGCCCTACCGGAGCAGGCGTAACCGCAACTCCACGCGAGGCCACATCATTGCGGATCACACCGGTGGCCACCAGCATCTGCCCCGACGTCAACTGGGTCGAATAAAACACGGCGCGGTACATCGTTCCAATCAGGCCAGAGGTATTCCAGGGTGAGACATTTGAACTCCCAAGATAAAAGTTGCCCGTAGTCTGCGAGCCGCAGGTGTTCCCCTGTGCCCCATACGCTGCCACCTCTACTCCGTTGACGTAAAGATGATCGACGTTGCCGCCGCCTGTCCCGCATACAACCCCAATGACGTTGAATCCCGATATCAGGTTCTGGGCAAACGTCTTTTGTCCGGAAGAATATACTGTCGGAGAAAATACGTACGGGGCATCAAAATTCGACGTGCTCGCAGACTTCAGATACAAGAGATTGAAGCCGCTGCCTCCCGTGGAACTCGTCAGCAATGCAGGGTAGGTGTTCTGGGTATTCGTGGTTGGTCCGCTACCGTTTGTGATCGGATTGATATAGACGCCAAACAGAAACGTCTTGCTCGCGTTCAGCGCAGCAGGCAAAGAAACCCCCTGCCCACCCGACGCAAAGCTCAACCCCGTCGTCGTCCATGTCGGAGCCTGCGATCCACTTCCCAGCGTTCCGTTATTGCTGTTGCCGCTATTGTCGGATAGCACCGTCCCGCTTCCCTGTAGAAAGTTGTAGTCAGCAGTAGCCCCCGTTGGCAGCCTGCTTGCACTGCTGCTCGCCACAGGCGCGACCCACGTTCCATCCTCCCGCAGATATCGCGTAGTCCCAGCCGTAGCGCCCGGATCAGGCACGGCGCCCACCGCATGCCCGCTGCCCGAGGCAACAAACACCGGCAACTGCGACGCACTCATCGCACCATTGATCGTCGTTGCATTCACCGTCGTCGCATTGATCGTCCCTGCATTAACTGTTCCAGCCGTAAATGCCTGCGGTGTAAATCCATAGGTTGTACCTCGCAGCGTCAACGACAGCGCACTCGTCATCGGCTGAAAGAACATCGTATCCACGGCAACATTGCTATCCAGTTCAAACAGGTCGTAGCCAGAGTTCCAGTTACCGCATCCATGCGAATTGCAGTGCAGCGCAAACGCCGCCTGCTCACCCACCTGCGCACTCATCGTCCGCAGCCATATCCCTGTCGACTCGTACGCCGTGTCCGGCACACCATGTGTCCCGCCGTGGCCAAAGTAGTTCGTCGCCGGCGCTGCATTGGCAATCGCCCACCCATGCATCCCTGGCCCTACGTTGCCCTCGTACTGGATCCCTGCGCTAAATATTACAGCGGGCCGCGGCGTCACCTGCCCCACATACTCCGTATCCGCAGAGACACTCTCCTGAAAGAAGTGCGGCTGCTCCACCACATCATTCGCAGCCCAGGGCACATTGTTCGGAGCCAGTGTCATCTGCCCATCCACTGCCTTGGTCGTCGTGTTGAAGACGCCCAGCACCTCTGCCATCGGATACAGCGCGTACCCCCCTGTCACCACCGATAGGCTACCGCCCGAGCTGGTACTATTTGCGCCCGTCTCTGCATACGTCACAGTGTTCGGCCCAGTCGTCGTCACCGGATAGCTTCCGTTGTAGCTGGCGTCCGCCACGCCCGCAATCGTCATCGTCAAACCGTTCAAATCGGCCGGAAGATTCCCTGCTGTTGTAATCGTCACCACGTTGCCGCTGCGTGCAATCGACGCCACCGCCAGGCTTAGATTCAGATACCCGCTCGTCAGTCCGCTCCTGCCTACAATCGGAGTCAGTCCCGCCGCATAGTACAGTCCAGTCGCAGAGAACGATCCAATCACCGGGAAAACCTGCCGAATTCCCTGCGTCGTGTCTACCGTCTGCTCCAGCCCGTACCCGCACAGCCCACCTACCGCAATCGTCGCCCCCAGTGCATGCGGCTTGTTCAGAGTCATCTGCAAATGCGTCGCGTCCACCACAGAGTAGTTCGCCATCTCATAGTTATTCGGAGCATTGCCATTCGGTACATCCACAACACAAGCGACGCCACTGGAACCAGACAAAGCAGCAGTATTGGTCGCAAATGCCGAAGTCACTCCACTCGTTGCAATCGCAAATGTAACCAACCCAGGCGCAATATTATTTGCCTGTGACTGAATCACCTGTCCCGTTGCAAGAAACACACTCACGCCAAAGATGGTTCCACTAAACGTCGCTCCCGCTCCCGGAGCCCCAGTCATATTGCCTGTCAACAATCCAGCCGTCATGACATGTGCTGGATTCTTGTCAATCAGAAAGCGTCCTTCACCCTGCGTCCCAGGTGCCGACGTCGGCGTAATCGTCACTCCCGTCGAGCCCGCCGTGCAACCCGCGCTGCACGTTCCCTGAAACACCTTCGAATCCTCGTGGATCTGCAGATCAAACGGATGCGCGCCCTCATCGGCACTATCGCGAAGCCCGCCTGCTACCGTAATGAACTGCGCTCCAATCAGGCAGTCCCCCACGCCGTAGCAACTGATACTTTGCGGCGCCAGTACATGCTGGCCCATCGTGTTGTAGGTGCCATTCACGCTCAACGCGCTATACGTGCTCTTGAAATAAGGCACCGGACTCTCGATCGCTTCAGGAAATAAGTTCGAGCCCCCAGTTAGTCCCTCATGCGAAATCAGCACCCCAATCGATGACGGATCCTGGGCCCCGGTACGCTGAAACACACTCGCAGCACTTCGCGTCGAAACAACATCCACTACCTGCCCCGCATCAATCCCCAATGCAATTTCGTTCGACGGATTGAAGTAGTTGTCCTGCCGTTCCCCGTTGCGAGTGTCCTCTACATGGGTGCCACCGCTGTTGCTGCTGTTCCACGTCTGCGCTTTGTAGATCTCCCCGGAGTTATAGCCGGGATCAACCGCCACCTCGCAGCCGTTAGCGCAATCTCCACTCGATACAGCATTCGCAATTCCATTGTCGCCGCGGCCAGTTACATATTGACTGGCATACTCCACGCCGTTCAGCAGATTCACCTGCAGCTGTGTTCCAGCCGGCTGCGTCACTACCTGAGAGCCAGCTGGCAGCGTACTCACCTTCTGCGCCAGTCCACTCGTCAACGAGCTCACGCTCACATCCACATAGTGCTTGTCTGCCGCCTGCAGCGCAGTCGCAGGATCTCCCGGCAGCACCAGCGCACCAGTCATCGCATCGCCGGCCACCAACACGTAAGGAGAAGAACTCGACAGCGGATGCCCCGTCACTGCGGCGGTAATCGCCGTATCGACATACGCCTTGCTCACCGTCTGCATCGCTACCGACGTCGGCAGCACCGTACTCCGCACTGCCCCCAACGGCACCGCCGACTGGCTCGACGGAACCACCCAGTACTCCCGGCTTACTGTCCCGTCATCCAGGTGATACACCGCCGTGTAGTAGCTTCCCATCGGTGTAGCCCCTGCATTCGGTGCCAGGCGAACACTCAACCCACCACCAGCAGCTATCGTTGCCGATGTACTTCCGCCCGGAATGGTCTGTCCCGATGGTGTCGTAAATGCACCCCAACTTACAATCACCGTCCCTGTCGCAGCGCTTCCATCCGCACGATAGATCGTGTCTGCCACCTGTGTCGTAGCAATCGGATTCGCCGTCACTACTTGTGCAACCGTCGCTACCGTCATCGCCACCACGCTCGGCAGCGCCATCAGCGCACATACCAGCGTCCATCCTCTAGGCTTCCAATGCATCAATATTCTCCTCATCCCAATCCCCTTTGTCGTTCCCCGGATGCGCGCACCCCATCGACACGCAGCCGCACCTGCGCCAACGGTGTCGACCTGCACCGCTCCGCCCTCTATCTGTTGCAGTTCCCACGCGCACTAACCCGGCAGGTAGCTCCTGAAGCAAACCACCGTAGCGCCGTCATTCGCATCGACCACTGGCAGCGCGCGAAACGCCGCCGCCAGCTTCATCCGTTCCAGCGGCCCCGCCAGAACCTCAGACTTCTCCTCAGCCCCCTGCATCGCCTGCAGTCGCGGATAGTGATAGATCACCCGGTCCCCCTGTTCGCCATCCATGCAGAACAGCCCCGACCACTCCTGAAAGAAGCTGCCCCCTTCGCGATCCACAAACCCCACCAGCCGGCTCACCTTCATGCCCACCGTCGGAGCCCCAGCCAGCAGCGCGCCTCCCAACTGCAGCACACCCGCCACTATTGAGGTCACCTGTCCCACATTCAACGTCACCCGCCGCACATAGTTCACATCACTCCCAACATCGGCTGCCTGCCGCACATAGGCTCCGCTCGCACCGCTCCCCACATAACCCACCTGCCCCGTGTAGTCGACGTCCACCGCAACCAGATCACCTACGCTGAAACCCGCCGCCGCCATAGCGCCCACATTCAAAGCCATGGCAGTCGAGCCACTCGTCAACGCCACCGCCGCCGCAGCAACGCCACCACTCCCATTCGCCGTCGCACCTGCCACTGTCCGCAGCAGGTTCATCTGCTGCGACCCCGCCGCCAGCGCCATCTGCAGTTTGCCCCAGCCCTCAAACTCCAGCGCTACCGTCGCCTCCACCTCAGTCCGCACCTGGCTCTGCGCCACTGCCGGAGCACCCGCCCGCACCGCCGCCACCTTCGTCCCGCACTTCCGCGCAAACCCCGTACACCAGCCCAGATCCACCCACGGAGCCGGTGGCGCATCCAGCCCAAACGACCCCGTCTGCGCCGCATCAAACACCGTCGGCACTCCCGCCACACGGTTCACTGGCGCAAAGTAAGCCCGCACCCGTCGCATCACCGGAGCCACCGCACCCACAGCAGTCATCGTACTCATAGCTCACCCGCTTCCTGGTACGCAAACACCTCAACCGTCGCCACCCGCATCAGCCGTTCACCGTCCGCCACCGCTGCACCAAACGTCGCATCGCTCCAAAACACATTCGTCGCCATCGCTACCGCCGCCGTACCTGCCGACATCCCTGCGAAGTTCAGCTTCCCCGCGCTCTGCGGAGCAGCACTCACCGCTGCGACCAACTCCGCATCCATTCCTGCCAGCAGTCGTCCCCGATCCATCCCGCCACTCCCCGCACTTCCATCCGTGGCGTACTCGATCTCACAAACCATCGACACCAGCGGCAGTGCTGACCGCGCCGCCACCTTCAGCCCCGTCCACCTCAGGCAGAACGTATCCACCGGATGATAAGCAGACGCCAGCTCATTCTCCTCGACCAGAACTCCCGGTCGCGTCACTCCCCGCACCACCATCGTCCGCACCGGATTCAAAGCCGCCAGCCGGTCCCGCAACATGACGTAAAACGTATCTCGAGCATTCTGCATAAAAAGTAACCTCATCCGTAACACATTCGTGATGCCCCTAAACCAGCAGCGATTGAGGCTCCCGCAGCATAAGACGGTACACATACGGCACTCCGCCCAACTCAGACTCCGTAGCCGACACCACCTCCATCAGCACTCCATCCATCACCACCCCATACGCCACTCCAAACAGCACACTCGCCGCCGAGTACCCCAGCGACCCCACTACTCCATTCACCGCCGTAGCAGAAACCAGCAACTCCCACCTGGCACTCTTGCCCCCCGCACCCTGCTCCCGGCTCTTGCGCAACACCACCGGTGCCAGCTCCACATCCTGAAACTCCGGCACCGCCAACCCCAACTGCTCGCTCGCATCGCCAGCCACTCCAGGAGCTGGCAACCGTACCTGCACCACCCGCCCACCAGCACTGCGCAGCAACACATCCGCTGCCCGTATCGCCGCGCCCGAAGCCCTCATCAAGTCCGCCATCCCATCACCCCAGCCTCTCCGCTACATACGGCCGCAGCAGTGCCTGCACCTGTGCATCGATCAGCGCACCGCTGAAGTACTCCATCTGCATCGTGTCCATCCGGCTCGACTTCACATTCATCGCCGGCGTCGCCTGAGCATTCTTCACGATCTGCGCACACGCCACCTTCACCGCCACCGGAACCGTCGCCACGCCAGCCGTATACGTAATCTCCGCCTCGTTGTAGTTCAATCCCAGAAAGTTCTGCGCAAACGTCAACTCGCCCGTAGCGGCATCCACATCCACACTCGCAACGTCCAGCACATTCCAACTTCCCGGCACGCTGAAGGCCCAGGCAATTTGCTCCCGCGCCGGGTCAGCCATCTCGCCTCGCCGTGGCCGTCCATATCTCACCCGCACTGCCACCAAAGCCGTTGCAGCTCCTGCCGCTGCAGTCAGTGGCCGATAGCTCAGCCGAACCGTCTGCGCTCCAGCCGTAAATCGCATACGTTCCACATATTGCGTAACCAGCAGGCTTGCTCGTCGGCAATGCGCCTCCATCAGCGCCGATGCCATCGTCACCCAGTCATCCGTGGTCTCCGTCGTCAGACCATACTGCACATACTCCGTTGGCAACAAATACCCCATCGCACCCGCCTCTCCCTAATAAGCAACAGGGACCGGCACATACTTAACCGGTCCCTGCTCAACCTTCATTCACTCAGCTCAAAATCGGTGCTCTAGCGATCCACCAGTACCTGGTAGTGCGCGTAGTTCGCACCCTTCACCACCAGACCGCCAAACTTCACCACCACATACTGCGAGGCTAGCGAGCCCGGAACGCCAAGCTGGAAGATTCGCGGATTCGGATCGCTCAACCAGTGATACTCAATCAGGTCTTCGGTCACAATGTAAGCCGGAAGCACCGCAGAGCCCGAACCCGGAGTACCCGTATAGCTCAGCGTCCACTCCGGAATCAGCGGAATATCGCCAGCCTGTGTCGAAAGCATCTTCACTGAAACGCCAGCCGTAATCTCCTTCGTGTTCAGCACCACGTTGAACTCGGTCTTCATCTCGCGATCAATCAAATCCAGCAGCACCGGATTCGCATAGATCGCCGTGGGCCGAACCCCATACGAGCTGTTCGAAACCATCTGCGCAATCGTCGACTTGAAGCCATCGACAATGCTCTGGCTTGTGCCGATCGTCACCGTATTGCCGCCCGCTGCAATCTGCCCACCCGCACCGAAATACTGTGTCGTGGTCGGCGAACTCAAGCTCGTATCAGTGCCATTCCACAACGCAACATCATGCGTGCGAAGAACTCCCTCCACCGTATCCGCAAGGTCTTTTGCCTGCAGATACGCAAACTGGCTCTGCTGCTGACCCAGTTCAATATCGAACAGGTTGTAGTTGATCTGCGCAACCAGCGCCTTCAACGGAACACTCCGTTCCAGCCGTGTTGGAGTCACCAGTGGCGCAACAATATTGCGTGGATCCACAAAGCCAGACGATGCTGCCGGCGAAGGAATCGCAGTCTCCTCAAAGAATCGTGAAGGATGACCAGTAGCCGGAACCTGTTTGATTCGCTGTCCAAATACTCCCCGACGACGAACCAGATCCGTAATCTCCGATTGGTACATCGGAACTTCAATCGCACCAGGTCCCAGGTAATCCGCAGCCGCATGAATCTCAGTAAACTTAGCGTTCATTTTTATCCCTTTCAAAAACACAAAGGGCGCAGCCTTAGCCGCACCCATCTCACCATCGTTATCGCAATGCACTTAGTCGTAGACCGTGTTTCGCAGCCCAAAGCATCAAAGAAACAAGCCCTAACCCAGCAACCCAGATCGCATCAACTGCGCTTTCACCGCAAACCGCTGCTCCATACTCAAGCTGCCCAGCGCGCTATCCAACGCGCCAGCCTCCATCGAATCCACTGCTACACCCTGCTTCGCCAGCAGATTCACCATCGCACTAGGAATCGTCTTGCGCCCATGTGTAACGACAGCAGGTACAGATACACTGGCAGCCCGTAGCTCAGCTATCTCAGCCTCTGCCGCCGCCAGCTTCCGCTCCAGTTCACTCTCTCGTCGTTGCTCCGCAGTCGCCACGATGCGCCCAATGCTTGCCTCGGCGTCGTCTACAAACAAGCTCTGCCGCTGCACCAGCCGCTCCACCGCTTGCTCCAGCAATCCAGCCGCAGCCGCCAGTCGCTCCACCGTGGTGCCCAACTCGCTCACACCCAAATCGTCCTTCATCTCCATCTCCATGCTCTCTCCTCCTTCACATCTCTTACGTTTGCAGCGGAGGTCTGCTACTCCCTCTCAAACCTCTTAGGCCTTCGCACCAGTCGATACGCCCGCACTGGCCGCGGCCGGCATACTCTGCACATTCAGAATTGCCACCACCGCAGAGACCAGGTTCGCGACATATCCGCTGTGCGGGTTAATTCCCGCTTGCACCAGCAGCGTGGTCACGGTCTGCTCGATCACCAGCATGACCTCCGCCAGCTTCTGTGCACCCGAACCGTTCTGCGCACCGGCAGCCGCATACTTCTGCTCCACCAGCAGCACCGCATTCTGAATCAACGTAGTCGCATCCGCCACTGCAACAGCCGCAGGCCCAGCCGCTGGAAACAACAATGCCACCAGCCGTTCCACCGGAACCGCATACTCCACGGCCCACTTCAGGCCTTTCTCAAAGCCTTTCCCAATCGCTTCCAACACTCCTATAAACGTCATTCCCTCTCCTTCGTAGTCAATCCACCAGCCAATGCAAACCGTCACGCCTGGCACTCAGCGCAACATCCCTATACCGCTTTGCTGGAGTGTCGCCTCGCCCCCGCAGGCGTTGCACTCCCGTTCCGCTTCAGCCGGAAGCTCGTGCTCCGGTATGCTGCCTTCTCCCGCAGCAGAATCGCCGCGCCGGTAAAAGTCGCCCGCGTCAGAGTCCACACCTGTGTCCGCATATCGGCCACATGCGCATCCGCCAACTCGTAGCTCATCCCCATCGCTCCGGAACTCTCCCCCTGGATCTTTGCCTCCATCTCCGGAAAGTCCCGCGCAAACAGATACCCCGCCACCGTCAGACGCTGCCCATCCACCTCGGCCGCGGTAATGATGCCGCACTTCTGTCGCGCATCATGGCCATCCCACCCGGCTTTGTAGTCCACCGCCATCCCCAGCAGACTCGGTAGCGCCGCCTCCGCCGCCTCGCGCGTCAGCACCACCCGATGCCCACGCGCTCCACTCGGAGCCTTATCGCTCGCCACGTCCACCAGCGTCAGCACTCCTTCAAACGGCAGCCGGTTCGGATGTCCATGAACCACAGGAAACTCCACCGCCATGGCGCGGAGTTGTACCGAATTCAAGGGAGCCGAACCCCACAGACCAACTTCAGCCTCCGCCCTCTCCCGCAGTCCTGTACCCATTGCTCGGCCAAAATGGTCGAGGCCACCCTCACCTCGCCCAGTACCAGTCCAGGCCATTCGCCGATGCAGCCCATCTACATGTCCCATGCCACCTCCTCCTCAATCGTTCTGCCCCTGCCTGCTCGTTGCCGATGCCTTTGCCGTGTGCCCGCCCTTCGCAGCCTCTCCGCGAATAACGGGAACGTCGAACTCAAGCAGTCCGCCTCTTACTTCCCCGGCTCTCTCTTCAAAGCCTCCAGCAGCAACCCCGCCACACCCTTACCCCGGCGCTTCGTCACCTTCGGAACCACGTCGCCCTTATCCAGCCCGCCCAGGTTCGCCAACGCCTTTGCATGGGCAACGCTCCCCTTCTTCGCCTCCTCCACAAACTTCTCGACAATGTCCGGCAAAGCCTCCGCCACTCTCTTCCGCGTATACGTCCGGCAATACTTCGGTCGCGGAGCCGCCATTGGTGCCTTCTTCGCCTTCACCTCACTCGGCTCTCTCTCGCCATCGGCACTCTCATCCCGCACAAACCGTCCCGCTACTCGCTTCTTCACCATGCTCAGCCCCCAATGCAAAACGGGAGAGCAACCTGTCTCCAGGCGCCCTCCCGTCTCGTCACTTCTATTTCTTACTTACCTTTCTAGAATAGCAACTGCCACATAACTCCCAGTCAACTATTTTGTTCCTCCTAAACACAATAGAAACTGCTACTTGCAGGGATTTCCTCGCCTCCGGCCCCTTGACACTCTTTCATGGGCTGCAGCAGCTTCACCCGCAGAAAGATTGCTGTCAATCGATCCAGTGCCCCCGCATACCGGCGGCCTAGTGTCCGTTGTGGCAACCCTGTCATGCTGGCCAGCTCATCCTGCGTGTACTCCTGCAATGCAATCCGATGGATGATTTGCTGTTGTCCCGCATCCAGCTTTGCCAGACATTTCTCCACATCATGCACGAAAATAACCACGTCTTCGAAGCTGTGAACTCGGTACGACGTCACCTTGCCGCGAAACATCTCCCGTCCAAGCAGCGACGGTGCCCTGCCCGCCTCCAAAGAGAGCCTTAGATACCGTCGCAGGATCCCCTCCGTATACTTCCGATAAAACGCCATTCCAGGCGCTACCGGCGCAGCCGCCACGTCCTCCCGGGCAACAGCAACGACCGCCGCAACCGGCTTCCGCTTCATCCCCTCCGGCTCCGCAGCCGTGGCCCACACAAACGGCAGAATCGCACAGGCTGCACTCATCGCGCACCCCCAGCCACTTCAACTTCAGTCCGTGCCGCAGATCCAGCACAGCCTGTAGCCCGCCTCAACAAAGGCTTCCGGCCTCCCGCGTGTCGCTCCCGCGGCGCTGGAAATTCAGCCAGCCTCCATGAGCAGCCCCGGCAATACACCCCAGCTGCTAGTCCCGTGCGAAGCCACAAAGCCCCGCATCCCTCACATACCTTAAGATCCAAGCGCAAGTTGTTCATTTCGTTCCTTTCAAGGCGTAGTTCTCCCCCGGCGAGCCTCGGTTATTTTTCAGCGGTCGAAGGGGCTCGCTCAGGTTGCTATGAAGTGCTGTCGCTCTCAGCGCCGGACTCTATGGTCCTGTCACTCAGGCTGCAACACCTGTCTATCGATGCTTACTGCGGTGTAGTCCCTTGGGAAAAATCAACCTCATCCCTGCCTTCGTTCCACCCAGCCTCAGCCGCAAACCAGACCCTCTGCTCGAATCGAGCCATAAAGCCTTTTTCGCTTGCCGCCGAGTCCCATAATGGAAAGTCTCAAGGTTATAGCTTTAGACAAAATCCCTGTCAACAGTAATCTTTTTATCGCCCAAAAGTAACCAAAACCGAATAAACATCATCACTTAGAGCAAATACTTATTGCAATAAACTAACTATTCGCCTAATCTTCGCCATATCAAATGCTATGGATCAAGACGGGAATCAAAAGCCATATGAATTTCCAGGATCTCCACGAACTCCTCCGGCTCGAACTCCTCCGGCGCATCGACCGAGGCATCCTCACAGGCAGCCGCCTCGCCAGGCAGGCCGGCTTCCAGCAGGCTCACGTCTCGAACTTCCTCAATCGCAAGCGTTCCCTCTCCCTCGAAGGTCTCGATCGTGTCCTGGCCTCCCAGAACCTGACCATCGATCAACTTCTGCCGATAGATATAAATGCATCTATATCAACAGTTACAAGAGATCCTGTCGAAATCCTTCCCGTGGTCTCACCGTCCTCCGCCATGGATGACCCCCGAATCAGCCCATCCGCCATCATCGAAACCCTGCAGGTCTCTGCCTCCCGCCTGCAGGACAACCGCCCACGCCCCTCTGCAAAGCACGCCAACTGGCAGCGCTTTCTCGCCATCCGCGCCGACGCTCAGCAGGCTGCAGCCATGGATCCCATTGTGCCGCCGGGAGCCATCGCAGTACTCGACCGCCACTACAACTCACTAGCCCCTTATCGGGCTCACCAGCCGACCCTCTACGCCATCCGTTGCGGCGCGGCCCTGCTCATCCGCTTCCTGGACTTCAACGAAGGCCGCCTCATCCTGCGCCCGTACGCAATGACATTCCCTGTTCAACTTCTAGCCTTAGCTGCACATGAATCCCCTGCCGACTACATCGTCGGTCGCGTCTGCATGGTCTTGGCGGAGTATTAGGCCGCTGTTCTTCAAAAAAAGGGTTGGTAAACTAAATAAATGCTCTCAAGGCTTTACGCGAAGTGGATGTTCTCCTGGGAGACAGCCCTCACCACCCGAGATACCAATCGCATCGTCCGGCCGCTCGAATGGGGCTTCGACTGGCTTAACGACTTCAGTCGGTTGGCCAATGCAGACGCGATCCCAGACGACCTTCAGCGCATGGTCGCTCTCAATCACGAAATTGTTGAGCACTCTGAGGATTTCTTCGGCTATGTCACTCCAACGGACTTCCGCCTGGAGACCCGCCACCCCCAACTCTTCCCCACCAACGTACGCCCGGAGACGCTCGCGCAGGATGCAGAGCTAAAGCTTCAGGCCGCAGTTGGCGAACTCGAAGAGGCCGAATTTCTGCGCTTCACCTCCCCCGTCAGCACCCCTTATCCAGAGAACGACATCGTCAACGCCCGCTGGTATCCCGCCCCGGAGCCCTCTGCCAAGCAGCCCAGTAGGCCCAGGCAGGCCATTATCGTCATGCCACAGTGGAACGCCGATGCCTTCAGCCATAACGCGCTTTGCACCATGTTTAACCGCTTCGGTATCTCTGCGCTGCGCCTCTCCAAGCCCTACCATGACATCCGCCGCCCAGCCGAGTTGGAGCGCTCTGACTACGCCACCAGCTCAAATATCGGGCGAACAACAGCCGCATGCCGTCAGGCCGTCGTCGATATCCGTAGCTGTATCGACTGGTTGGAATCGCAAGGATACGAGCAGTTCGGCGTCCTCGGAACCAGCCTGGGGAGTTGTTACGCTTTTATCGCGGCCGCTCACGATGCCCGGCTCCAGGTCTGCGCATTCAATCACGCCTCTACCTGGTTTGGCGACGTTGTTTGGACCGGTCAGAGTACCCGCCACATTCGTGCTGCATTCGAACAAGCTGGACTCACCCAGGAGCAGGTCCGCGAAGTCTTCACCGCAGTCAGTCCAATGTCCTATATGGACCGATTTGCCGCGAATCCAAAGCGTGTCCTGGTCGTCCACGCCACCTACGACCTGACCTTTCTCCGCGAGTTTTCCCTGGATGTCCTCAACAACTTCGATCACCGCAAAGTGGATTATGTCTCCAAAGTATTGCCTTGCGGCCACTACACCACAGGCGAAACGCCCTACAAATATATTGACGGCTGGTATCTGGGCTCGTTCATCTACGAGTCATTCAAGAGACTTGCGCAAAAGGGAACTATCAAAGCCTGAACACATTACATGCCGACTACAGGGCGAATGAGCTACCGAATACGAATACTTTCACCGCATCACATCTGCGCGGACATTGCGCATTCACACTCAAATCTAAGGATAAAATAACGAAATGCCGATCAATTTGAATGCACCCCTCGCCGTTGCTGACCCGGAAATTGCCGCGCAAATTAAGAATGAGATCGCCCGTCAGCACGAAGGGCTAGAGATGATTGCGTCCGAGAATTTCGTGAGCCGGGCGGTGCTCGAAGCCGCCGGTACCGTGTTCACGAACAAATATGCTGAGGGTTACCCGGGGAAACGCTACTACGGTGGGTGTGAATACGCCGATATCGTTGAAAATATTGCTCGCGACCGCGCGAAACGCATCTTTGGTGCCGACCACGCAAACGTTCAGCCGCACTCTGGCTCACAAGCGAATGCTGCCGCTTACATGACGTTGGTTGCACCCGGAGATTGCGTTCTCGGGCTCGATCTTGCCCACGGTGGCCACCTCACTCATGGGCACAAGCTGAATTTCTCCGGCAAACTCTACCGCATCGTTGGCTATCAGGTGCGCAAGGATACCGAGACCATCGACTACGATGAACTCGAAGCTACCGCCGTTCGTGAGCAGCCCAAGATGATCATTGGTGGTGGCAGCGCTTATCCGCGCCAGTTTGATTTTGAGCGTATGCGGGCAATCGCCGACAAAGTAGGTGCCTATCTCTTCATTGATATGGCGCATTTCGCTGGATTGGTGGCTGGAGGTGTTCATCCCTCGCCAGTACCGCACGCGCATGTTGTCACCACGACGACCCATAAAACCCTGCGTGGTCCACGTAGCGGACTCATTCTCTGCAAGCAGGAGTTCGCAGCCGGAATCGACCGAAGTGTGTTCCCCGGCCAGCAGGGCGGACCGCTGATGCATATCGTAGCGGCTAAGGCCGTAGCGTTCAAAGAGGCGCTGGAGCCCGAATTTGCTACATATGCAGCACAAGTGGTTACAAATGCGAAAGTGCTTGCCGAAGCGATCGCAGCAGAGGGCTATCGCATCATCTCCGGTGGTACCGATACTCACCTCATGTTGATCGATGTCTTCCAGAAGGGAATCCTCGGCTCGGAGGCAGAGTACGCGCTCGGAGAGGCTGGAATTACTGTGAATAAGAATGCAATTCCGTATGATTCAAATCCGCCGATGAAGCCGAGCGGTATACGAATCGGTACGCCGGCGCTGACGACTCGTGGCATGAAGGAGCAGGAGATGAAACAGATCGCCACGTGGATCGTACAGGCCCTAGAAAACCGAGGAAATGCAGGGAAATTGAAGCAAATCCGCCATGAAGTGGGCGAGATGACGGAACGATTCCCTTTGTACAGCTATCTGCGGCAAGAGTAGGCAAGTAGAGGTTTTATAGGACAAATTGATCGCAAAACCACGATTTTCTGAGCCGAAATCGTGGTTTTTTGCTGGTATTTGCTGGTATTTGGTGTGGCAACCGTGGTGACTTTATGGTGTGTTCCGGACATGCGGTTCGACAACATATTTTCCGCGCTTTCGGGTGCGTCCGTGTACCTTTGTCATCATGCAAATTGCTCACTGCGTAGCGGTAGTCATGTTGGTTGGAGTTGGTGCTGTGCAGTTGGGCATGGCCCAGACTGTGGCTCCTGCTCCCGCCAGGGTGCCGGTGCGGGAGATGGCCGGTTACGGAGTCATCCATGAGACTGACTTGCGAGCGAACCTGGCGTTTCTTTCTTCCGATGCGCTGGGTGGCAGGATGAGTCTCCAGCGTGGGGACGACGCTGCGGCTGAGTGGGTTGCCAGTGAGTTTGCCAAGGCCGGCCTGACGCCAGCAGCGACGGATACAAACGGGAAGCCCAGTTACCTGCAGGCTGTGCCCCTGGTGGAGTATCGTGCGGATCGCGCGGCGTCTGCTGTCACGCTAGATCGTGGCGGCAAGCGGATCGTTTGGAGCGCGCCGAAGGCACTTGGAGCGTACCACGATGATACCGATGTGACTGCCCCCGTGGTATTCGCGGGGTTTGGCATTACGGCGCCAGAGCTTGGGTACGACGACTACAAGAATATTGATGCCAAGGGCAAGATCGTATTGGTATTCGACCATGAGCCTCAGGAGACCGATGCGCGGTCTATCTTCAACGGGACCGGGAATACACGCTATGCCACGACCCGGGTTAAGCTGCTGAACGCGCAGGCGCATGGAGCGGTTGCACTGATTGTGGTGGCAGAGCCTAACCGCAAGCACCTTACGAATACGGAACGGGCAGCCAGGATTGGCGGTAGCATCACGCGAGCGATACCGATTCCTATGCAAGCGCTTCCCGACGATGAGTTACATATCCCGTCGGTGGCGGTGTTGGACGAGGTGGCAGAGGAGATCCTTGCGACTGCAGGTAGGACTCCGCACGAGCTGCAGGCGGCCATCGACAAGGACCTGACGGTCCAATCGCGGGAGTTGCCGGACACAAGTCTGTCGATCCACCTGAAAAACGCTTCACGAACTACTGGCATCTCGCACAACGTTGCCGGCTTGTTGAAGGGCAGTGATCCGCGCCTTGCGGCGGAGACGATTATTATCTCGGGGCATCACGATCATGACGGAGAGAGCGGCGAGGAGATCTGGCATGGCGCCGACGACAATGGGAGCGGTACGGTCGGGGTGGTGGAGCTAGCCCATGCGTTTGCGGCCAACCCGCAGAGACCGCGGCGTTCAATTTTGTTCGTGGTGTTTGCCAGCGAAGAGCGGGGCCTGTTGGGCAGCTATTACATGGCGCAGCACCCGTTGCGGCCGTTGGCAACAACGCGGGCAATGATTAACTTCGACATGATTGGACGGAATGAAACTGCCAGTCCGCAGACTGACGGACTGATCGAGATTCCGGCGGACACGACGAACAGGTTGAACCTGATCGGCGCCTTGTATAGCCCGGATTACGACCGGGTGGTGGAAGAGGAGAACAAGCATGTTGGTCTGGTGCTGGATCACCGCTTCGACCACGAGTCGGCGTTGAACGTCTTCTTTCGCAGCGACCAATTTCCGTTTGTGCTCAAGAATATCCCCGCGTTCTGGTTCTTTACGGGCTTTCATCCGGACTATCATCACACCACGGATACGGCGGAAAAGATCAACTATGTAAAGATGACGAGGATTCTGCAACTGTCTTATCTGACTGCATGGCGGTTTGGAGACGACATGACGGTGCCGCGTTTTGTAGCAAACCCGGGATCACCTGCAACAAAGTAAGGGAGACTGATGGCGATTGCAATGTTGACGTGGCTCGTGGCGATTCCACTCTTAGGCGTGGTTACAGGCCTGCGGACCATGACGCCGATGGCAGTGCTGTGCTGGTTCGCGTACGTCGGCCATCTGCCCGTTCTTGATAGCTGGGCCTTCTGGACAGCCAATCTGGCTTCGGCCGTGATTTTCACGATCCTGGCTGCTGGTGAGTTTATTGGCGACAAGCTGCCACAGACGCCGAATCGCACCGCTCCAGGGCCGCTGATTGCGCGGCTGGTGTTTGGCGGCCTGGTGGGCGCAATCGTCGCGACCAGCCTGAGAGGGTCTGCTCTGGAAGGGATCATTCTGGGTGTTGCTGGAGCATTGATCGGGGCGTTCGGTGGTTATCTGGTTCGCCGCGAGTTAGTGCAGCTGATCGGATGCCAGGACTGGAAGATCGCGATCGCGGAGGACGTTCTGGCACTGGGATGTGCGGTGCTGGCGATGGGAGTCGTGACGGGGTAGTTGACCGGCGCTTGATGCTTGATGAGAGTGGGGTCAACAATCGGACTTGCGAATCGCACCGATTATTACGGACTCTTTACGGAACTAGGACTACTCTGAATAGGTAGAAAACGGTTGTTGGGCTAGGAAATAATTGGCCGGAGCCCTTGGATGTTGTTTTGGAAAGTGCTGGTTTCTCTGCTTGTCGCGCTGCCCTTGTACTGGGGCATGGTGACGGCGTTCCACCTACTCAATTTGCCGAGTGATCGAGCTGTTCTGGGGGGCGTGTGCCTGCTGCTGTTGATCGCAGTGGGCGGTTTTATTGTGTTTCGTGGTATCTGGAGGCGGAGATGACTCTGTTTGGTGAAGTAATGAATCCTGGTAACGGCCGGAACGATGATGCACAGACGCAGCACATGGCGAAGCTGTTGAAGGCTGGGGCCGTGATCGTCGCGGCCGTCATTGTGGTCATGATTTTCTTTAGCTATGTGGCGTCGATTACGCGCATCGGTGCTGGCTATGTTGGCGTGGAAGTGGTGTTGAGCGGATCGCAGCGTGGACCGTCGGAGATACCGATCCGGACAGGCTGGGTGTTCTACAGCCCATTGCGGAGCCAGATTATCGAGTTCCCCACGTTTGTGCAGACGGTGAAGTGGACGCACGATTTAAGTGAAGGCAGGGCGTCGAACGAAGAGATGAGCTTCAACTCGAAAGAGGGGATGGAGATCTACTGCGACGTCTCACTGAGCTATGCGATTGAGCCGAGGCGAGTGCCGGACTTCTACGTGAAGTACAGGCTGAGCGATCTTGAGATGTTCACCCACGGTATCCTGCGGGATGTGGTGAGGAACTCGTTGAATGAGGTGGCTTCGACCTACTCCGTGGAGCAGATCTACGGCGAGCAGAAGGCAGAGTTCCTGGCGAAGGTGCAGGCACTGATTCAGCAAAAGATGGAGCCAGTCGGCGTGGGCATCCAGCAGTTCGGGTTTATTGGTGCACCGCGAGTTCCGGCGGTGATTGCCACTGCGATTACCTCCAAGGCGCAGGCGATCCAGGATGCGGAGCGTGCAAGGAATGAACTCGCGAAGACTCAGGCTGAGGCTGCAAAGACCGTCGCAGAGGCGGAAGGTGAGGCCAAAGCAGCTGTGACGCGCGCCAATGGTGAGGCGGAGGCCAACAAGATCCGACAGACTTCGCTGACGCCGCAGTTGCTGGAGTTGCGGAAGATTGAGAATCAGAAAGCGCTGATCGAGCGCTGGAATGGCCAGCTTCCTACCGTACAAACTGGCAATGGGGGCTTGCTGATGGAGTTGCCGAAGATGGAGAAATAACGGTCAAGCAGGTGGCCCGGGCTGTCGTTTTGAACGACGGCCTGGGCTTCTTTTTGGACAGGTCTATTTTGGCAACGATAAAGATGGAGCCGAGCGGATTTTTCGCATCTGACTAGGAAGACATCAAGTTGGAAAAGGACGAAAACACTAATGCTTACCTCTGGATTGATCAGCATCATCGTGGCACTTGTTGTAGTTGGCTTGGTTTTGTACCTCATTGGGATGATCCCGATGGACGGAACGATTAAACAGATCATTCGCGCTGTGGTCATCATCGCGGTGATTGTGTGGCTGCTGCAATCGTTTGGCTTGATAGGCTCGTTGGGTGTGGGGCATACGCGAATGCGGTGATAACTGCCTGCTGGATGGGATTGAGCTGGCGTTCAGGATGGTGTGGTTGCGGCGGATCGCAGCCACGCCTCCATGACGTCGTGGCCGACCAATCCTGCCTGCTGCTGGATTAGCTTGCCGCGCGAGAAGACGGCAAAGTTGGGGATTCCGCGAACATTGAACCGGGCGGAGAGCTGTGGGTGGAGTTCCGTGTCGACTTTGAGCACGATGGCCTGACCGGCAAGATCGGCTGAGGTGCGAGCGACCTCCGGTGCTGCTGCGCGACAGGGGCCGCACCACTCCGCCCAGAAGTCCACGAGTATCGGAACGCGGGCCGTCTGAACGATCTCATCGAAGAGTGCTGGATCGACTGGGAGGGGTTCGTTGAGCGGAGGAATTGGATTCTTGCAAGTACCGCAACGCCCGGTGTCGGCGAGATGAATTGCGGTGATCCGATTTTTTTGTCCGCAGCTCTTGCAGGCTCGAATGACAGGCATAAGGACCTCGCGCTGAATCACTGTAGCAATTTCAAGAGGCTGTGCCACCTTCCGGAGCACATGGCCTAGTCGGTCAAGCCCGACGCCGATAACGGATGGCGAACTCATACTTCGGGTTCGGCGGGAAGAGCTTGGCAACGAGCCGGAGACGTTCTGCGAGAGCCTGCGGAGCGAGGAGCGGGTACTCGCGTTCACGCAGCTCGGAGTAGTCGAAGTCGACCGATAACGAGAGCTGATAGATGGCGACGGCGTCTGAGAACGCCGACTCGATGTAGTTGGTCTTGGCCTTCTCGTCGATGCGTGCCTTGCCGTCGATCGATCCTGCTGCGAGCGAAAGATTACGGCTCTCCCAGGCGTCCTGGCTGGTTTCGCCACGGACATCGGCCAAGGCCTGATTCCAGACGAGTTCGGTGAAGCTGGCGGGTACACCGACAGCGTCGACGAAGGCGTGGCCGACGTTGATAAAGAACTCGAATGCCAGGGCGAAGCGGTCGCTGAGTAGGCGCGTGGAGATGAAGACTCCATCGATGCCGTCCAGTGCAACGTTGCGATGGCATATCGACTGGTCCACAAGCTCTGGCGAGTAAGTTGAAGCGACCAGAGTCGCCTCACTGGCTCCGCGGTGGCTTGGACTGTCGGTGGAGTTGCCTCGGCCGTCGGGTCGACTTTCACTCATGGCCAAAGGAACGAAGTAGTAGGTCTTACGGGTCAGCGCACCGGCGATGGACACGGGAACTGCCTGCACCATGCGATCGAGTTCGTGCGCAGGGATAGTCGTCTCCCCATAGGCACCATAGCTGACGCCATTGGGAGCCTTCTGTACTTCGACTTCTCGAGCAACCTGTGACGCTGGAACGAGCACGCTTTGAACACTCTCTGCCATAAAGCAGTATTCTACTGCTATGAGCGAGCAATCCCAGCATGGAACCCCGACTACTTCTCGTGAGCAAGGCTTAGGCTACCTTTTCGGAGTGCCGGTTGGTGACCTGGGCTGGTTCTCCAGCCTGCTGATGAGCGTTGCAACAGGGTTCTCGGCATTCTTCCTTGGAACCTTTGCCGCGATCATCTATCTGCTGATTTACAGCTCCGTGACGCATCGTGCTGTGGACTACGGGATGACGTACCGACGTATTGGGCTACCGATCGGGCTGCTGGTGCTGGCGGCCTCGCTGGCGTATCTCGGGACGTTGTGGACAAGAAGGCAGTTGCGTCGCAAGTAGCTGGCGCGGATTACTGACGCGAGCAGTATGGCGGTCATTTCGAGCCATAATATCGACAATCTAGACTATTTCTGGTTCGGCAACGTATACCTAGGGTTTGTGATTCTTCCTGCGTCTGGCAGGAAACATATCCCGGAGGTCTCGCCCGCATGCAGCTGATCAAGTCCGTTGCCCGCTGGAGCTGTTGTATCGCAGTTCTTGCAACTGTATCCCTTCCAACTTATGCTGCCGATGCCAAGAAGAAGGATGTCGTCGAGACGCCTTCGTACTACGGCCTGCAGCCGGCAACCGAGGATATTGACCTGACGATGTATGCGCGGATTCGCGAGGAAGGCTTCAAGCACTCGCATGTGATGGAGTTTGCCGGTGCTCTGATGGACGGCATTGGGCCCCGGCTGACGGGTTCTCCGAACATGGCGAAGGCGAATGCGTGGACGCGGGACACCCTAACGAAGATCGGTCTGGAGAATGCGCACCTGGAGGATTGGGGCGAGTTCGGGATGGGCTGGCAGCAGCTTAATACCTGGATTCGGATGGTTTCTCCGGACTCTGAACCGTTGATGGCGCAGGCGGCACCCTGGTCGCCGGCTACGAAGGGTCCAGTGACGGGTGAGGCGGTCCACATTGATGTTCAGGATGTTAAGGATCTGGAGAAGTACAAGGGCAAACTGAGCGGCAAGATCGTGCTGTTCGGTGCGATGCGTTCCGCTCCGGATGTCACGGAGTCGCTATTTCATCGGTACACAACGGAAGAACTGGCTGCGATGGAGAGCTATCCGACGGCGAACGGACCGGGCGATATTCAGCGCCGGTTTCCGGATCGTGCGCGCCTTGCGCAGGTGCGAACCGCCGCTATAAAGATGATGACCACCGAGGGCGTCGCTGCGATCATTACACCTTCGCGCGACAGCGGCGGTGGCGGCGGCACCGGGATCATCTTCGACGACAACGGAGCGAATCTGGTACGTGGTGCGCAGGTGAAGGAGACGGCGATTACGGTTCCGAATGCGGTCATGATGATTGAGCACTTCAACCGGCTGGGACGCCTGCTGGACAATCACGTGCCGGTGACGCTGGAGCTGAACATTGATACGAAGTTCACTGGCGACCACGAGCACGGATTCAATACAGTTGCGGAGATTCCGGGCAGTGATCCGAAGTTGAAGGACCAGGTAGTGATGGTGGGCGGACACCTCGATAGCTGGATATCGGGGACGGGCGCTACGGACAACGGTGCGGGCTCGGTGGTTGCGATGGAGGCGGTTCGGATCCTGAAGTCGCTGGGCCTGAAGCCGAAGCGGACGATCCGGATTGCGCTGTGGTCGGGCGAGGAGCAGGGGCTGTACGGCTCGCAGGGGTACATCAAGTCGCACTTTGGAACGTTTGCCGAGCCTAAGGATGCTGATCCGAATACTCCGGCATTCATGCGGTCGAAGGGTGCGCTGACGACGACGAAGGAGTGGGAGACGCTGGATGCCTACTACAATCTCGACAATGGCACGGGCAAGGTTCGCGGTGTCTATACGCAGGATAACTGGGCGATTGCACCGATCTTCAAGCAGTGGATCGCACCGCTGAAGGACCTGGGAGTGAGCACGATCTCTTACCAGAACACGGGCGGAACCGACCACTTGTCGTATGACGCGGTGGGTCTGCCGGGGTTCCAGTTCATCCAGGATCCGATGGACTACGAGACGCGGACACACCACTCCGACATGGACACCTATGACCGGCTGCACCCGTTCGATCTGGAGCAGTCTGCGGTGGTTGAGGCGATCTTCCTCTACAACACGAGCGAGCGTGAGGCGATGATGCCGCGCAAGCCGTTCCCACATCCTGAGAAGGAGAAGGAGCTGTCGGCTCCGATTCCGAGGATCTATCCGAACGCGGAGCCAGATGTGAAGTAGGTTCGGCTGGAAAATGTTGATAACTGGTGGCGGGGGCTATGAGCTCCCGCCACTTTTTGATGTTGCAAGGGTGTGGGACTTATGGCGCGTGGGGTTGACGGAGCTAGAGCCAGGCGCTGAGGAGGCGGCCTGCGGTGCCGCGGGTGGTGAGTTGGTCGGAGCGGTGGGTGAAGTAGCGGGCGTTGATCGCGGAGGAGTCAAGGTCTTCGATAGCGCGGAAGGCGGCGAGGTCGGCTGCGATCTCGGTTGGGGTGAAGAAGAGCTGGAAGGGCTCGCCGGCCAGGGCGACGCGTGAGGCGAGGGAGTCGTGGGCGAGTTGCTCGAAGAAAGGGAGTGCTGAGCGGGGCTGGCTGTAGTCGAGGACAAGGGCTGAGCCGTGTGGCTGGGTGGCGATGAACCTGAGGGTGGCGCGGAAGGCGGGGAGGGTAAGGTAGGGTATGACGCCGAGCCAGGCGAAGAGGGTTTTGGCGTGGGGGTTGAAGCCGGCGGCGAGGAGCTGTTGGGGGAGGGTTTCGTGCTCGAAGTCGAGCGGGACGTGGGAGAGGTTGGGTGGGATTGGGATGTTGGCTGATTGGAGGAGTTCAAGCTTCCAGAGCTGGGTGGCGGGATGGTCGACCTCGAAGACGTTGAGGTGGGGGAAGGGGTTGCGATAGGCGAAGGTGTCGAGCCCGGCTCCGAGGAGGACGTACTGGGTGGTGCCGTGGGCGACTGCTGCGGCGAGGGTGTCTTCCACGTAGCGGCTGCGAGCGACGATGAAGGCGCGGAGGGCCACGGAGAAGGGCTTTTCAAGTTTGGTGGCGGTTTTGTAGAGATCCTGGAGGTATTCGGGGCCGAGGATGGGGATGGCGATGGGATCGTTGAGGATGAGGGGCGGGGCATCGTACATCTGGTGGGCAGCGCGGCGGAGTGCGACGCGGAGTGCGGTGCGGGATGGTTGTGCTGGCTGCATAGGTGTCTGGCTTTCTCCTTTCTCCCGTTTTTTTGGGGGGTCCCCCCTGGGGGTATCCCCTGTGATAAGTCTATTGATTACAATGGTTTAGCAAAACATGTGCTGCTAAATTATTCTAAACAAATGGGTTACGTCTAAATATTAGATTCTAAAAGGGAAAGCCTCCGGCTGGTGGGCGGGAGGCTTGGTCTTTTGTCTCTAGTTTTATTTTACCGGATTGGGGGAAACTCATAGTCAACTTTCCGGGAGTTTATTTTTCTGGTGTAAGAGATTATTTTTGTGTGGTTTGCGAGATGCGAGCGGCGGAAAACTCGATGCGGGGGGCTTGACAGGTGGTCGAGGCGTGGGCAGAAGCAAAGGCAAGAACAACGGCGATATGTCTGTCGTTTCGCCCTGCGGGCTTCACCTCCGGCCTTCGGCAGAGCGGTGTCCGCTTCGCGGAGCGGTTTTATGGCACGCGTGAACGCGTGCCCTTTCGTGGCTTAGGGATTTGGGCTGAGGATGACGCTTCTTAGGAGAGTGGCGGAGAAGAGGTCATCCAGGTGAGAGCTGCGGAGATGTAGAACTTGAGCTCTTTGCGTGGGACGATGGCGTCGAGGAAGCCGTGTTCGAGGAGGAACTCTGAGCGCTGGAAGCCTTCGGGGAGCTTCTGGCGGATGGTCTGCTCGATGACGCGGGGGCCGGCGAATCCGATAAGTGCTCCGGGTTCGGCGATGTTGAGGTCGCCGAGCATGGCGAAGCTGGCGGTGACGCCGCCGGTGGTGGGATCGGTCATGACGGAGATGTAGGGGATGCCGGCGTCGTCGAGGCGGCCGAGACCCGCGGAGATTTTGGCGAGTTGCATGAGGGAGGCGATGCCTTCCATCATGCGGGCTCCGCCGGATGCGGCGATGATGATGAGCGGGTGGCCAGTGGCGAGGGAGCGGTCCACGGCGCGGGCGATGGTTTCGCCGACGACTGCGCCCATGCTGCCGCCGATGAAGGCGTACTCCATGACGGAGAGGACGACGGGGTGGGGGCCGATGTGGCCGATGGCGTTGATGATGGCGTCGTTGAGGCCGGTTTTTTTCTGGGCTTCGATGAGGCGTTTGGCGTAGGGCTTGAGGTCAGTGAACTGGAGGGGGTCGGTGGAGCGGAGTTCGAGGTCGACGAGTTGGTAGCCGGGTTCGAGGAGGTTTTCGATGCGGGCGCGGGCGTCGATGCGGAAGTGCTTGCCGCACTTGGGGCAGACTTGCTGGTTGGCCTCGATGTCTGCCTTCCAGATGATCTGTCGGCAGCCGTCGCAGCGGACCCAGAGGCCTTCGGTACGGACGGTCTTCTGCTCGTCGTTGATGATTTCGAGATCTTCGCGCTTAAACCAGGCCATGCGTGTGAACCTTCCCGTGAGCCTCGTCTATTGTATGGGATTGTGGGGTGGGGGTGTGGCATTAGGCCGACTGCGGGATTTACGAGGCTTCAACGTCTAATAAAGATAACGCTGTAAGATCAGATATGTTTGTTGTGAGAGGTGTATGACCGCAGAAGGCCGTTGGGTTTTATTGATCGCAAGTGAAGTGGGTGGCACGGATTCCGTATCGGACCGGGCCATGGAACGTTTGGTCGATGCAATTAAAGTAGAAGGCTATGAGGTGATCCGGACGTCGACTCCGGAGGATGGCGTTTCGCTGGTGACGTCGGACCCGTCGTATAGTGCGATTCTGCTGGACTGGGACCTGGAGGGGGAGAACCAGTTCGACGAGAGAGCTGCGCTGAAGATTCTGCGCGCCGTGCGTCGCCGGAATAAGAAGATACCGATCTTCCTGATTGCGGACCGCACGCTGGTGAGCGAGCTTCCGCTGGAAGTGGTGAAGCAGGTGCATGAGTACATCCACCTGTTTGGCGATACGCCTGCGTTTATTGCGAACCGCGTGGACTTTGCGGTGGAGCGGTATCACGAGCAGTTGTTGCCGCCGTATTTTCGCGAGCTGAAGAAGTACACCGACCAGGGAGCCTACTCGTGGGACGCGCCGGGGCACATGGGCGGCGTGGCGTTTCTGAAGCATCCGGTGGGGATGGAGTTTCACAAGTTTTTCGGCGAGAACATCATGCGTTCGGACCTGGGGATCTCGACTGCGCCGCTGGGGTCGTGGCTGGATCATATTGGGCCAGCGGGCGAGTCGGAACGGAATGCGGCGCGGATCTTTGGTGCGGACTGGACGTTCTATGTGCTGGGAGGGTCGTCGACCTCGAACCAGATCATCGGGCATGGCTTGATTGCGCAGGACGACATTGTGCTGGCTGACGCGAACTGCCATAAGTCGATCTGCCACTCGCTGACGGTGACGGGTGCGCGGCCGGTGTATATGAAGCCGACGCGCAATGGATACGGCATGATCGGGCTGGTTCCGCTGAAGCGGTTTCATCCTGACTTCATCCAGGGCTTGATTGAGAAGAGTCCGTTGACGGCTGGTGCGCGGTCGCAGGTTCCGACGTATGCGGTGGTGACGAACTCGACGTATGACGGGCTGTGCTACGACGTGAATCGGGTGGTGACGGAGCTGGCGAAGAGCGTGCCGCGGATCCACTTCGACGAGGCGTGGTACGCGTATGCGAAGTTCCACCAGATCTACCAGGGACGGTTTGCGATGGGGGTTCCGGACGACATGCCGGATCGTCCGGCGATCTTCGCGGTGCAATCGACGCACAAGATGCTGGCAGCGTTTTCGATGGGATCGATGATCCATGTGAAGCTGAGCCCGCGTGCTGCATTGGACTTCGACCAGTTCAACGAATCGTTCATGATGCATGGGACGACTTCGCCGTTTTATCCGCTGATTGCTTCGCTGGACGTTGCGGCGGCGATGATGGACGAGCCTGCCGGACCGACACTGATGAGTGAGACGCTGCAGGATGCGATCAGCTTCCGGAAGGCGATGTCGTCGATTGGGCATCGGCTGCGGGAGGCTGAAGAGGGCTGGTTCTTCCGGCTGTATCAGCCGGAGTATGTGTTCGATCCGCTGGATGGGAAGACTTACCTGCTGGAAGAGGCTGCGGACGGTTTGCTGACGAATCGGTCGAGCGCGTGGACACTGAAGACGGGCGAGGATTGGCACGGTTTCCAGGACGAAGATATTGCAGACGACTACTGCATGCTGGACCCGACCAAGGTGACGATTCTGACGCCAGGCGTGAATGCGCAGGGTGTGGTTGGGGACTGGGGGATTCCGGCGGCGATTCTGACGGAGTTTCTGGATGCCCGGCGAGTGGAGATCGCACGCACTGGAGATTACACGGTGCTGGTGCTGTTCTCGGTTGGGACGTCGAAGGGCAAGTGGGGCAGCCTGCTGGAGAACTTGTTCGAGTTCAAGCGGCTGTACGACTCGGAAGCCCCGTTGGAAGAAGCGATGCCGGAGCTGGTGTCGCGGTTTCCTGCGCGGTACCGAAATGTGACTTTGAAGGAGCTCTCGGACGAGATGCACGCGGCGATGGTGGAGCTGAATCTTTCAGGGCTGGTGAACGAGGCCTGCGATGAGGACTTCGATCCAGTGCTGACTCCGGCGCAGACGTACCAGAAGCTGCTGCGAAACGAGACGGAGAAGATCCGCTTCAGGGATATGGCCGGGCGAATTGCCGCAGTGATGCTGGTGCCTTATCCGCCGGGGATTCCAATGAGTATGCCGGGCGAGCGGCTGGGTAGTGCGGACAGTCCTGTGATCAAGCTGATCCTGGCGATGGAGGAGTTCGGCAAGCGGTTCCCGGGCTTCGAACGCGAGGTTCATGGGATTGAGGTGGACGCCGAGGGCAATTACTGGATGCGGAGCGTTGTGGAGGCTCAGGGCAAACGTCGCAATGGCAACGGAAAGAATCGGCCTCCGAGTTCGGCACCTCCGGTGAAGCGGAAGCGGAAATCGGCTGCGACGGCTCCGATCGATACAAACATGCGGGAGCAGCACTAGGCGGAAGCAAGTCTAGTGCTGTGCGAAGGATGACGACGTCCGGGGATTGGGGCCTACCAGAAGTAGGAGGCCTCGATCTTCGGTGCGCCGGGCTGGCCGTCGATGATCTGGGTGCTGATGACTGCCTCAAGATTCTTCCTGGTGGCTGAGGGTGCGAGGTGTTGTAGCTCGGCGAGGAGGGTGGAATCGGAGAGGAACTCTCCGGCGGCCCGGGTGCTGGCTTGACCGAGGCCGGCGACGATGACGCAGAGTTGGCCGGTGTCGGGATCAACGAAGCGCGCAATGATGGCGTACTCGCGATAGTTGTTGGCGTTTTCCAGGATGGGACGCTCAGTGAACCACTGCGGTGGCTTGGTGGAGGTGCTGTCGGTGATCCACTCCTGAGGTGAACTCCGGGTCGTTGCCGAAGCGGAAGCGAAGTGGCTTGGTGAGACGCATGGTCCAGGCGTTGTCGAATGCGCCGACGAAGATGGTAGGGCCGTTGCGGATGTCGGAGAGGGTGGTGGCATCGGCTGCCTTGAGGGAGTACTTCTTTCCGCCGTCACGGAGCAGGCTCCCGATCTTGACGATGGCCGTGACGTCATCGAGGTTGACGGTGTTCATGTCGGTCTTGATGGTGATCTGTCGGGTCGGGTCGGCGGAATCCACGGCAAGGCCAGTGAAATGACGCTGCTCGACAATACAGAACAATGCGGGGTCCCCGGAGTTGAGGACAGGACCCCAGAAGAAATCGATGGGGGAGTTGTGGGTGGAGCGCCAACCTGTTAATGCTGCAGCCGACCCCAGGACAATTAGGATGGCGAACGTGATTCCGGGCCAGTGCCGCGTCCGGCTGGCAATTTCTGGAGAGGCGTGGGGTGTGGCTAGCGGTGCTGAAGCTGGACGTGTGTCCGGAGTGAGGCTTTGAGTCTGGTTTGGCCAGTGGAACTGGGGGACATAGGAGCCGGCGTCGACGGAGATCCGTAGTTCATTCTCGTGGCCGGGTTCCTGATAGTACTGGGCGAGGCGCTTGCGGATCTCCGCGGCGGTGACTCGGACGATGGGGTCTGAGGATGTGTCGTAGTCAGCGGCCCGGCCAAAGATCTCGACGCCGAGGGTTCTTTCTTTGAGGAGATCAGTGCTGCCGGTGAGGGTTTTCTGGACGACAAAGCGGAGAAAAGCAGGGAAGCGGCGGCTGTGGTTGAAGTGGCGATTTTCGAGGATTCGATTGAGCTGACGCTCGACGGCAGCCTTCTCAGCGTCGTCGAGGTGAATCGGATTCACGCTTATGGAGTCAACCGGCATGGCATTATGTTCCGCCGCAGAATTGTACCCTGTATTGCGTCAGGTAAAGTTCAGTATATTTTTATAACGCTAACCATATGTTCATCAATGGTTTAGATGGATATTTACCTGATAAGTTCTGTACTGTATACCGCAAAGACCTTACCGTGACCAACTTTAGACGCATATAGATGTGGAGTCCGGGACCGGACTGCACAATCCGTCGGGGATCAGCGTGATTTTATAAAACGACATCCTTTATGAGCGGATCAGCCAATTTTTTGGAGAGTCATTATGCGGAAGAAACCAGTTAGCGCGAAAGAAGTTGAGACTGCTCTCTACGTGTCTACGTTCCGAGCGAAGAAGGGCTTCGAGAGGATGATGTTGCATGAACTTCAGCGTCTGGTGACGAACACAAGACGCGAGAGTGAATGTTTATTCTGTGATCTTTATCGGCTGTCGAAGGATCCGATGGTGTTTGCGATCCACTCGGTATGGAGCAGCCGGGATAACTGGCTGAGCCGTGAGGGTTGGAAAGGTCACCCGGCGGGATTGGGTCTGCTCGACCAGTGTCTTTCAGCGCCGATTGATGTTGTGGCAATGGACGAGGTTTCCGAAGCAGCCTGAGCAGGAGTTTCGGAAGGGCTGGAGCAATCCGGTTGACTTTGGTCGATGCAGGTAAGAGTGTGTCCTGATAGTTGAAAGCCGTAGATCCTCTGAATTGAGGGATCTACGGCTTTTGTGGTTGGATTAAGACCGGCCCTGACCAGTCAGGGCTAGCCGATGCTGATCTGAAGCGTGGTGACGCTGGCTGCAGGGAAGGTGTGGATGAGGCGTCCGCCCGAGGGTTGCTCGGTGGTGGCTGGGGCGGGTTTTACGGCGTTGGGGTGGGCGAAGTCGTTGTGGTCGTGGACGTCGTTGCTGGCAAGGACAGTGGCTCTGGCGGAGGAGATGCTGGCTCCGCGGATGCCGATGTCGGAGGTGATGGGGCGGTCGAGGTGGGGATTGACGACGGTGAGGGTGAGGATTTTACCGTTGCCGGTGGTAGCGATGGAGGCTGAACCGCTGAGGCCGGCGAGGGTTTTGACGGCTTCGAGCGAGCCGATGTAGCTGTTGCCGCCGACGGGGATGGGTGCGTTGGCGAGCGGGTTCTCGATGGTGGGGGCGGTGAACTCGGCGCGGATGGCCTGGGCTCCGCGGTGGGGCAGGTACATCTGGAAGACGTGGAAGGTGGGGGTGACGGTGAAGTTGTCTTCCTGCGCGAGCATGAGGGAGTGGATGCAGTTGATGGACTGGGCGACGTTGGCGACGGCGACCTTGTCTGCATGGCGCTGGAAGATGTCGAGGGTGATGCCGGTGAGGAGGGCATCGCGCATGGTGGACTGCTGGGAGAGGTTGTAGTTGGGGGCGAGTTCGGTGCCCTTGCCGTACCAGGCTCCCCACTCGTCGACGACGAGTTTGACCTGGGGCTGGCCGGGGGTGTTGCCCATGGCGTGCCAGTGGTCGTTGACGACGCGCTCCATGATGGAGCCGCGGGTGAGGAGGTCGTAGTAGTCGTCGGAGTTGAACTTGAGGGCGTCGCCGGCGGCGAACTGAGAGGGGCTGCCGGAGGTGTAGTAGTGGATGGAGAGTCCCCAGAGGTGGCGGCGCTCAGGGTTGCCGTAGAGGGACTTGAAGAGGCGGGTGGTCCAGTCGACGTCGTCTCCGTTGGGGCCGACGGCTACGAAGCGGAGGGGGTCCTTGCCGTAGGAGGGGGTCCATGCGGTGTAGCGGCGGAACATGGCGGCGTACTCTTCGGGGGTGAGGTTGCCACCGCAGCCCCATGACTCGTTGCCGACGCCCCAGAGATCTACGTTGAAGGGAGCGCGGTCGCCGTTGGCGGCGCGGAGAGCGGCGAGGGAGTTTGGGGCGGCCTTGGCGGCGGAGTTGGAGGGGACGTCGCCGGCGGGGGCGTTGCAGTACTCGATCTCCTGGTAGAAGTCGCGGGCGGGCAAGGTGCGGAGGTTGGCGGCGAGGTAGGGCTTGCAGCCGATGGCGCGGCAGGTGCGCATGAACTCGTGGAGGCCGTACTGGTTGTTGTCCTGCTGGTCCCAGAAGCCGGAGCGGGCGGGGCGCTTGTCGCGGTTGCCGATGCCGTCGCGCCAGTCGTAGGAGTCGGCGAAGCAGCCGCCGGGCCAGCGGAGGACAGGCGCCTGGACGGCGCGCATGGCGTCGATGAAGGCGGTTCGGATGCCGTTCTGGTTGGGGATTTTGGAGCCTTCGCCGACCCAGACGCCGTCGTAGATGACTCCGCCGAGATGCTCGATGAAGTGGGAGTAGATCTCGGGAGAGATGGTGCCGATAGGTTCGGCTGGGAAGAGGTCGATGGTGGCGTCGGTGTGCGCGGTGGTCTGGGCGAGAAGGCTGGAGCCGCGGAGAGCGATGGCGGAGGCGGCGAGGGTGGAGGCTTTAAGGAAGGAGCGGCGGGAGGTGGCGGTGGGAGTCGAATTTGTGGACATGTAAACGTTTCCTCGTAGTCATAAGAACGATATACAGGACTATTGAAGGGCGCAAGGGGGAACGCAAGTAAAGTTTGGAGGCGGTCGGGGATGCGGATTTCTGGGGCTGCCTGTATTGTTTCGACAGGTGCCTTGGGGCGTGGAGAGTGGATGCCATACATATACATCGATAAGGTCTTCAATGAGTTGCGGGCTGAGCTGCTGTCTGCGATGCACTCCGCGGTGGAGCGCGAGGTGCGGGATGGCAAGGTGGATGTGAACCGGCTGCTGCGGAGCTTTACGCGGGCGGCGGCGGGGAAGTGCGCGAGCCCGGTGAGGGTGTCGGATAAGTGCGTGGCAGAGGCTGGGGTGGTGACGCGGGCTTATAAGGCGAAGGAGCGGCGGGAGGAGTAGGGTACCCTTCCCCGTCAAAAGTGTGCAAAGTCTTCGAAACAGGGGAGATAGGTTTGGACTTGTGGGTCTGGGGAGTTTATTGCGGGATTGGTCTGGGGTTGTTTGACGGATGGGGTCTGTCAAGACGATCAGCTCCGCGGGCAAGGGAGGAATTAGTCATGCGCTTGAAACTTGACTGACCAGAGAGGCCGAGGCACTGCAGAGCGGCTACTTCCTATTTACCGCTGGACTACCCGGACGCATCCTACATGCAACACTTCTGCTAAAGTACTTGCGCAGCCCATTGTGACGGTGACTTATCTGAAATGGAGTTTGGATGCGCGACGTTGATGTACGCAAGGCCCTCCATCGTACTGTGCTTCGCGACCATCATGGCGATCCCAATACCCTTGTGCTCGATGAACTGGGGCTTCGTCATGGGCGATGCAGAGTCGATGTGGCGGTTGTAAATGGCTCATTGCATGGATTCGAATTGAAAAGCGACAAGGATACCCTCGAGCGTCTTCCTTTCCAGGTCGAGACGTACGGCAAGGTGCTAGACAAGGCAACTCTGGTTGTCGGTGAGCGACATGCTGCGAAGGCTATACCCGGGCTTCCGGAATGGTGGGGGGTGAAGGTGGCGGTCTTGGGTCCCCGTGGAGGGATAAAATTCGAGAATTACAGAACGGCAGGTATCAATAATGAGATTGACCCTATAGCTCTTGCCGAATTGCTGTGGAGAGTAGAAGTCCTCGGAATTCTCGAAAGCTTGGGTTTCACGGGCGCGGTCCTTCGAAGGCCAAGAGCGTTCCAATATAAGCTTCTTACAGATCAACTTTTGATTGATGAGCTGCGTGGCCGCGTGAGGGACTGCCTCAAAGGTCGAAAAAACTGGAGAGGTCAGATAGCGTCTTCGTTATATGCCGATTGTTAGCGACCCACACCCAGGTTGAGAGATTACCCGTCTTGACCTTGCCTTTAGCGCATTGGTCAATGTATTCGTCCCCTGCCGAGAAATTCGGTCCATCGAAGAAGGGCTGCTTTATGAGTGATTTACACATATCACGATACTGTTCAAATCCTTCGGTGCGGACCGCCTTTCCGATGGCTAGATACCACGAGTCTTCTAATGTGTAGCGTAGCTTGGCATACGGAGTAACGAACCTCATATCAAGTTCAACTAAGTCTGGGTGGGCGACGGCGTAATCGCCAAATGTGGGGATTCTCGCCTGTTCGTCGAGGGTGCCGACGAAATCCTTGTATCCAATCCATTCCATACGAGGCACGTGCTGTTCCTTATCTTTGTACTCAGCCAAGACTTTTGGGTACGAAGTTCCAATGACGACCATGGAACGCGCCTTGTTGAGTTGAGGGATCGAAGCCAACATCATCGCGAGTCCGCCGCGAAAAACTGTCTTTGGAATGTATTCGGGCCTACAAAGGTCCACGATTACGTCGGTTTCCCCCCAGCCCACGCCTGTCCTCTTTCCGATGTCCTTGATCTGATCCGCTAATTGAGGATTGTCAAAGTCGCCGTTCGCAAGGCGGATCGCAATTCCGCTCTCTTCAATGCTCGGAATCTTGGCCACAGCCTTTAAAAAGGCTTCGTCGCTCTGAAGCGACAGAACGGGTATAGCACCGCAGTCGTTAGCGATGGTTTGGTCAAAAATGAAGTTCACGTAGTGCTGTGACCCCATCTTGATCTTTGGGTCAAAGTACTTCAGATCAAGAAGGCAATTTCGATCCTGCCACTTGTCGTTGAGTTTCTTGCCAAAGTCTTTCAGGTGCTCAGAGGGCGTCTTTTTCACTTGCTTGGTTTCAAAGTCGAAACCGGCAGGAGGTACTTCGATCAGCGGGACGACTCGTGACTTGATCTCTTCGCTAAGGCGGGCTAAAGCTTGATATTCGCCCATCTTCCACTTCAAGACGGGCACGTACTTACGGTGATCCATAAAGTTCCTCCTCAGGATGAATCTACTTTATGTCTCATAATTTCATTCAGTCAATAAAAAATATTACGTAATGCGTTATTTTTATTAAATTTATGGATTTTATCTTTGTTTTTTTTATTCTTTTTTCCCAGTATCAGATAGCTATCCACAAAATAGGGCGCACTATTTGCTCTCATTTTTAGAACTCGATGCCGCGTTGGGCGAGGATTCCTTTTTGGTAGGCGTGTTTGACTTCGCGCATCTCGGTGACGGTGTCGGCCAGTTCGATTAAGAGGGGGTGGGCGTTGCGGCCGGTGAGGATGACGTGGACCATCTCGGGCTTGCAGCGGAGGACGTCGGCTACGGCTTGGGGGTCGAGCATCTTGTAGCCGATGGCGTAGTTGATCTCGTCGAGGACGACGAGGTCCCAGTCGCCGGAGAGGATGGCGTCGGCGGCTTCGGCCCAGGCGTCTTCGACCATCTTGATGTCTTCCGGGTCAGTCTCGGCACCGCCGACTTTTACGAAGCCGCGGCCCATCTGTTTGATGACGAAGTCCGGCCCCATTTTGAGGGCGGAGTCGAGCTCTCCGTAGTGCCAGGATCCTTTGAGGAACTGGAGGATGAGGACGCGCATGCCGTTGCCGGCGGCACGGAAGGCGGTTCCGAGAGCGGCGGTGGTTTTGCCCTTGCCTGGTCCGGTGTTGATAAGGATCAGGCCGCGGCGGGAGGATGCAGGGGAGGATTCGGTCATAGAACTGTTAGGTTACACAACGCGGTTGTGGGAGCGGGGGCCTAATGGCCGGAGTGGTAGGGGTGGCCGGCGAGGATTGTCGTGGCACGGTAAACCTGCTCGGCTAATACGACGCGAGCAAGTTGGTGGGGTAGAGTGATTCGTCCGAGGGAGAAGAGGAGTTGCGCCTTCTGGAGGGCGGAGGGGGACCAGCCGTCTGCGGGGCCGATGGCGAGGACGAGGCGCTGGGTGCCGTCGTCGCGGAGGCGGCCGAGACGGGTGGCGAACTCCTCGGAGGTGAGCTGCTGGCCGCGGCTGTCGAGGAGGATGGCAAAGGGGCGGACGCGTCCAGGCTGGTGCTCCAGCCATTCAAGGAAGGCGGGCTCGGTATCGAAGAGCTGGGAGTCGCAGGGGATGTAGCGGGCGGTCCGAGCAATGTAGTCGGCGAGTAGACGGTCGGTGGGCTCGGCCTTGGTGCGTGCGGTACGGGCGAGGACAGCAGTGAGAGTGATTTTCATAAAAGGTTTGAGGCAAGATTCCTAATGGATCGTCACTACCCTAATACATTGCACTCAAGAATTGAGTGCCAACTCTATTCATGGAAAATGAAATTTTACTGTTTTTCATATACTGTTTTTCATAATAGTTTGGCAGTGGAATTGATGGGGATTCGATTCAAGTATTGCAAAAATTGGCTTTACTACGATATTGCCGTCTCTTTAGTGGAATGGTCCCTCAATTGCATAATTGACTATGAATACTCGTTCATTACCCTCTGGGCCGAGCTGTAAATCAAGGGTTAGGAGAAAGTGAATGAAGAACCTATTTAGTTCAATATTGCTTTTGGCGATCGTAATCGCGCTGATCGCCTTGACTCCAAATGCCATTGCTCAGGAGACTGGGCAGATTGCCGGAACGGTTACCGACCCTACAAGCGCGTTTCTGCCCAATGCAACCGTCACCGTAAAGAACATCGGCACAAATGCTGTTCGTACTGCAACCACCAGTGGCACAGGTGCCTACGTCGTCACGGGCCTGCAACCGGCCACCTATGAACTGACAATACAAGGCGCTGGATTTCAACCCTACGTTACTCGTGTTGAGGTCACGGTCGCGTCCAAGGTAACGGTGGACGCCAAGCTCTCGCTGACGCGAGAGGTCACCACCATGGAGGTGACCGCTGCGGGTGGGGCACAGACCAACACGCAGTCACAAGAACTATCGCAGATCGTAAACGCGACCCAGGTGGCACAGATGCCGAGCCTTACTCGTAATCCCTATGATCTTGTCGCGCTTGCGGGCAATGTATCCGCGGGGGATAGCACTAATAGCGGCGATTCGAGAAACACCACGGGCGGAAACTCGCAGAATGCAACTATGCGCGGTGTGGGCTTCAATGTAAATGGACAGCGGTCGAGTGGCACCGAGATTCTGTTGGATGGCGTCGAGAACATCAGCGTTTTCGCCGATAACGTCGGGGTCTACATTCCCCAGGACGCTACGCAGGAGTTCCGCGTCCAGACCAGTAACTATGAACCCCAATACGGCCGGGCCTCGGGGGGGATCGTCAACGTGACGACGAAGAGCGGCACCAACACATTCCATGGCGTCCTGTGGGAGTTCAACCGTCTCTCCACCTACACGTCGAACACTGTTCTGAATGCCCAACAGGGTGCCCCGAAGGGCAAGTACACACGCAACCAGTTTGGTTTCGCAGTGGGCGGTCCAGCCATCAAGGATAAGTTGTTCTTCTTCGGGAGCACGGAATGGACCCGCGTCCGCAGTTCCGCGATAAGTCTTGCAGCGGTCCCCACGCCCCAGTTTCTCGCTCTTTCCGCAGCCAACACGCAGGATTTCTTTACGACTTATTCGGGCGGCAAGAGTTTCAACTTCACGAAGACCTACACTGCCGGCCAGCTTGGAATAACGGGGATTCCGGCCAGCACCCCGGCTTTCGGTACGGTGGCGTATACCGCCCCAATCAACACCGGCGGCAGTGTTCCGCAAAACACCTACAACATCGTCGGGCGGGTGGACTACAACCTGTCGGACCACACCACGATGTTCTTCCGCTATGCCGACTATCAAGAAATAGACGAGAGTGGCTCAGCGTTCGCGTCACCTTACTCTCAATACAACGTTGCTTCGGCCGCCAAATCCCGAGCTTATCTGCTGAGCGCAACCCATGTGTTCAACCCATTCATAGCTTCCACAACAAAACTCAGCTTTAGTAGATTCAATGCGCCCTTGAGCTACGACACGAAGCTGCAGAACGTCCCGACGCTGATTGTGTCAACCAATGCGCAGCTACCGACAACCAGTACGTTTATCCAACTGCCGGGATTTTACGACTTCAACCCGGCGCTTGGTGGCCTACCCTTTGGCGGACCGCAAAATACGATCCAGGTCAATGAGGATTTGCACTTCCAGAAGGGGAGACACTCCATGCAGTATGGTGTCCAGATCATCTACGTGCAGGCCAATAACTCTTATGGAGCGTTTGCACAGGCGTCCGAGCAGGTTGGCGTGAATCGAACGGCCGGACTGCAGAATCTCATCACCGGCAATCTATTCCAGTTTCAGGCGGCTGTTAGCCCCAACGGCGCACTGCCGTGCGTACGCAACCCTTATACGGGTGCACTAACGCAGACGCCGGCATGCTCCATCACCTTGCCGGCAACCCAGCCGAGCTTTGCGCGCAGCAACCGCTTCCATGACTGGGGCGTTTACGCGCAGGACTCATTCAGACTAACGCCGAAGTTGACCCTGAATTATGGCGTGCGCTATGAGTACTATGGCGTGCAGCATAACAACAACCGGAACCTGGATTCCAACTTTTACTATGGCGCAGGCGCAGATCTCTTTCAGGGCATTCGCAGCGGCCAGGTATTTACCACTCCAAAGAGTCCAATCGGAGGCCTGTGGAACCCGCAATACGGCACAGTTTCGCCGCGTATCGGTTTCGCGTATGACTTCTTTGGAACAGGTAAGACGGCGCTTCGTGGAGGCTATGGCATCAGCTATGAACGAAACTTCGGAAACGTCACCTTTAACGTGATTCAGAATCCTCCGAATTACGCAGTTGTCGTGATCAACAATACGAAGATCACCAGTTCGAATTCCGGTCCACTTGGGGGAGCCTCGGGAAGTGTTCCGCTGCCGCCCACCAGCCTGCGGCATGTGGACCAAAATATACGCACGGCGCAGACGCAGTTCTGGGATGCGGCGCTGGAACAGCAACTGGCACACAACACAGTGTTGTCGCTGCAGTATTCCGGCGCCCGCGGGCTCCATCTGTACGATATTAAGAACATAAACGCCCTCGGTTCGGGCAATGCGCTTCTTGGCGATCCAACCAAAGATGCCCAAGGAAAGACCGGGCTCACAAGACTGATTAGCCAATATTCCAACATCAATAACCGGGGCTCCAATGGCGACTCCTACTACGAGTCGATGAACGTCCAGTTCCAAAGCATTAACCTCCGTAACACTGGACTCAGCCTGGTAGCGAACTACACGCTGGCGCATCAGATGGACGATCTCAGCACGACGTTTTCCGAGACCAATAACGCGTTTGGGCTTGGATATACGGAGCCATTCAATCCCGGCTTCGATCGAGGCAATGGCGACCTTGATATCCGCCATCGTCTAGTGATCGCGCCGATCTACCGGCCCCCTTTCTATGCGAAAGGCCATGGCTTGCTGGCCGAGACATTGGGTGGCTGGCAGGTTACGGGTATGTATACAGTCCGTACGGGTTCGCCATTCACCTACTTTGACAGCACGAAAAATAACAGCGGCTATCAAGTTGCACGTTACGCACCAGCCGGTGGTGCGATTCCACAGCACACCTTCAAATCAATCCCGAGCGGTCAGCATGGAGGTGGATCGAACAGCTACGTCATCGGCAATCTTCCGGCAGCCGTTAGCTTCGGCAATCCTGCGCTGTTTGGAATTTCTGATTGGGGCCCGTTCCCTTCGACCATGGTTGCTCGCAACAGTTTCCGCGGACCTGGGGCATGGATCTTCGATGCCTCTATAAGCAAGACCTTCCCGATTCATGAGGATATCAATCTGGAGTTCCGTGCAGAAGGCTTTGATCTTCTCAACCATCACAATCTCTTTGTTCAGCAAGGTCTCAATGATGTTGCCAACGTCGGCTACGGCGTACCGGTGCCGATCACGGCGTCCAAGGGCGGCATTGGCAACAATAGCGGTGCGAACGACGAGCGGCGCTTCGGCCAGTTCGCATTGAAGATCAACTTCTAACCGAACCGATGTGAAGCAATTAGAGAGGAGGCTAGTAGCCCCTCCTCTCTCTTTTTCTTTTCTTCGGTGAAAGCTTTCTGGGATGCTCGCAACCAGGATTCCCGGCGGCGAACCGAATGAATACAAGGACGAGCACTATCGTCGGTTGAGGTTATGCACACAAAAGCGGAGAGCCTTGGCTCTCCGCTTTTGTGTGTTTGGATACCGATCGATAACGGTTACTTTTTGGTCGCGATTACTTTTTGGTCGAGGTTGAACGCTTTGCCGGAGTTTTTTTCGTGGCCTTCGTGGTGGGCCTGGCTGCCGCTTTGACTGCTACTTTCTTCGCTGGAGCTTTGGATACGGCCTTCTTTGCCGCAGCTTTCTTTGCGGGGCTAGCTTTTTTCGCAGGTGCTTTAGCTGGAGCTGGTTTGGCTGCGGCCTTCTTGACTGCGGTCTTCTTGACTGCAACCTTCTTGGCTACAATCTTCTTTGCCGCGAGGCTCGGAGTGGCTGGGGCTACGGCTTTTCTTGGGGCTTTGGCGCGGGTGGCGGCGATGGCGGCCTTGAGCTCTGCGTTGAGGTCGTCGACGCTGATGGTGGTGGCCGATTTGCGGAGGCGTTCCAGGCCGTAAAAGGCGCGTTTCTCAGCGGAAAAGACGTGAACGATGAAGTCGACGTAGTCCATGAGGATCCACTCACCCTGGCGCCGGCCTTCGACGGAGTTGGGATAGACGCCGAACTCGCGCTTGAGGCGGAGCTCTATCTCATCGGTGATGGCGACGTTCTGGCGCTCGTTGGTTCCGTTGCAGATGAGGAAGTAATCGGTGAGGCCACTCTCTGTGGGGTCGAGGGCGAGGATGCGGATGTCTTCGGCTTTTTTGTCTTCGGCGGCCGCAGCGGCGGCGAGAAGCAGCTCGTAGGTTTCAATTGAGGGCATGATGCTCCTTCTATCAATCTCTATCGTATCGGGTTGTGGTCGCGTATACCAGCGGTGGCCCTGTCTGGATTGGATGCAAGTTGAGGTAATCGGGAGGAATGCGAAGGCGAAGAGTGCGAGCAGAGGCCGTGAAGCAGGCTAGTAGAGGTGATGGTGCTGGATGTATTGGAGGACTGGAGGAGGGAGCAGGTCGCTGCAGGGATCTTCTTGTTGAAGGCGGCGACGGAGGTCCGTGGCTGAGACGTCCTCGTGAACGCTATTGAGGAGGTGGATACGAGAGTATTGGGCGGGAGTGAGCTTGAGGGGGGATAGGTCTTCGAGGGAGAATCCGGGGCGGCTGACGACGATCCAGTCTGTCATGGTGAGTAGCTGATCAGGCTGCCGCCAGTGCCGGAGATTGAGAAAGCTGTCGGCGCCGACGAGGACGAAGAGAGTGGATTGGGGCATTTGACGTTGCAGCGCGGTGATGGTGTCTATGGTGTAGTTGGGCGCGCCATCGGGCCGGGGCGCGTCCAGATCGGAGACGGCGAAGCGAAGGTCTGATGCGGTGGCGAGGGCGACCATGGCAAGGCGGTCGGCAAAGGGTGTGGGGGTGCCTTCCAGCTTGAGGGGTTGCCGGCCAACAGGCGCGAAGAGGACGGTATCGAGACGAAAGGCGTCGGCCGCGGCTTTTGCGATGGCCAGATGGCCGCGGTGGATGGGATCGAACGTGCCGCCAAAGAGAGCTACGCGCATGGGCAGTGGGGCTAACGCGGTGTGATGTACCGTCCGGAGGTAATGACTGCAAGCGGTACTATGGCCGGATTAGAGGAGCGAAGTACGGTCTTACGGGAAACGAAGCACGATGCCAGTGCTGAAGCTAAGAAGGTTGGAAGCGGGGATGGTGGCCGTACCGCCGATGGTGGCGCTGCTGGCAGTGGTCAGCGAGCTGTAGCCGACTTCGAGGATGCGGAGATCCACGTGGCGGTTGAGAGTGTAGTCGGCACCGACGTAGACGCCGTACTGGGCTTTGGTGATGTGTACGGGGTTGGTGGCAGCACGAGACGTTCCTGCTCCGACCGAGGCCTGAACGTATGGCTTGATGGGGCGACTGAAGGGGGCAAAGGCGACGCGACCCCCGACGAGAAAGCTATTGAGCGCCGCGCCGTTGCCGTGCACGATGGAGTCGCGGACATCGATGCCAGCTTCGGTGTTGCCCTGATGGAAGAGGGTGTAGTAGCCGCCAAGGTTTACGCCGTAGAACATCTGGGACTTAGCGTTTTGACCAAGGAAGGCGAAGGGCCCCGAATCTGCAGTGGAGTTACTGGCTCGGATTGCGATGGGGTTGAGATAGAGACCGATCTGAGCGTGGGCCGCAACAGTCGCCATAGAGAGGCAGACGATTACAGCAAGTAACCGGAGTTTCATGAATAGGGATCCTCGAACGTACAAACTGAAACTAAAGCTGTAAGCAGCGTAGCTATGAGTCTACCGAAACATTGGCCCGCCCCGGGATAGTTGGTGCAAGTGGGAGAGTGTGCTTTGGGGTACGGGCATCGCGGTGGGCTGCGTGACCTTAGCGTGACCTGCCCCGCGCCGAGTTGGCTGGTGGCGGGTAGGCGGGCTTTACTCTGGCCGGTTCGACTGGCTCGGGCTCCATTTGGATGGGGCGATGGAGTTCAACCAGTTCGGCGATGGCGTACTTGAGGGGCTCGATGCCTTCGCCGCTTACAGCGGAGATGGGAAAGAACTTGAGTTTGCGGCGTTTAGCCATCGCTGTGAGCTTTTTGAGCTTGTCGGGATTGGCGACGTCTGCCTTGGCCGCGACGAGGATAGTTGGCTTGGCAGCGAGGGCGGGATCGAAGCTCTTGAGCTCTTCCGTGATTACTTTGAAGTCCTCGACTGGGTCGGGGCGATTGCTGGAGTCGGAGACATCGACGAGGTGGACGATGACGCTGGTGCGCTCGATGTGCTTCAGGAACTGGATGCCGAGGCCTGCTCCGAGGTGGGCGCCTTCGATGAGGCCGGGGAGATCCGCCACGGTGAAGGACTCAGTGTGTGGGTACTCGCCTACCTGAACGACGCCGAGGTTGGGTTCGAGTGTGGTGAAGGCGTAGTTGGCGATCTTGGGCTTGGCAGCGGAGAGGCGCGAGATGAGCGTGGATTTTCCGACGTTGGGATAGCCGACAAGACCTGCATCGGCGAGCAGGCGCAGCTCAAGGCGATAGTTGCGCTCTTCGCCGGCACGGCCGAGTTCGTGCTCTCGGGGAGCCTGATGGGTGCTGGTGGCGAAGTGCTGATTACCTCGTCCGCCTCGTCCGCCACGGGCGATGACGATGGACTCGTTGGGGCGGGTGAAGTCGTGGATCAGTTCGCCGGTATCGTCATCGTAGAGCAGGGTTCCGACGGGAACTTTGAGAGTGATCGATTCGCCAGCGTAGCCCGAGCAGTTGGAGCCGAGGCCGTGTCCGCCGCGTTGCGCTTTATGCTCCGGATTGAAACGGAAGTGGACCAGGGTGTTGTGGCTGAGTGACGAGGACATGATGATGTCGCCGCCATGTCCGCCGTCGCCGCCGGAGGGGCCGCCCTTGGGGACGAACTTCTCCCGGCGAAAGGCCATACAGCCGTTGCCGCCGTCGCCGGCTTTAATGCGAATTCGTGCTTCGTCAATAAACATGTCAATATCCAGTGTATAAGCAAGCGCGCGGTATGTTGGCAGAACACCCAAAACACTGCTATTTGTGAGCAGCCCTTCTGACGCGAAAAGTAAGGGCCGAAGCCGAAGTCACCCCCCTTAAGCAACAGCCGCTTCGAACCCTTGAAAATGATTGCGGGTGTGGCAAAAAGAGTGGGTGAGTAGTTTGATAGTCTGTGGCTGCTCAATCAATCTGAGTTATGCGGTGTTCAGTCTGCAGGGCCAGGGGCTGGACCTCGATCGATAGTGATCTCCTTTCGTCGCCTTTTTATGCGGAGTTTGCGGTGCGTGGAGAATCCTTGTTGTTCCCGCGGTTCCGTGCAGTATTTTGTGCGGTTCCGATGAAGAGACTGCCGAAGCTGTGTTTGTTGCTGCTGAGTGTTATGGCGGCGGCAGCAGGTCTGCGCGCGTGGGGCCAGACGCCGGTGGATGGGGCCATTCGGGGAAATGTCTACGATGCAAGCGGCGCGGTAGTTGCAGATGCAGTGGTGCAGGTGCAGGCGCTCGCAACAGGATGGACCATCACGGTGACGACTGGACGCGGTGGCGAGTTTGTCGTTGCGAGGGTGCCGGCGGGCGAGTACGCAGCGACGATTGAGGCAAGAGGCTTCCAGCGGACTGTTCGTCGAAGGATTGCGATTGAGGTCGGTGGAGTTGCTGAGATTGTTGCGCGGCTGGGAGTTGCCGGTGTGACGACCAACGTGACGGTAATGGAGGGGGCCTCATCGATCAGCGCGTTGGAGGACGGCTCCTCGGCTGCGGTAACGAGTGCTGTGACGAAGAGTGAGATCGAACCGCTTCCGGGGAATGGGCGGCGCTGGCAGACGTTCGCATTGCTGCTGCCGACGACGACTCTCGACGACTCCGGCGATGGGCTTTTGAGCTTCAGAGGCTTGCCTGCAACCCAGAACAGCACCACGATCGATGGCGCGAGCGACGATCAGAGCTTTGGTGCTGTGCCGCGTGGCGCGGGAGGAGAAGCCGGTGCGGAGGTAGAGGAGGAGTTGACCTCAGGATTTGGCGGAGGGACGGTGCGCGGTGCTGCGATTGGCGGCGGCTCGGGAAGACATGCTGGTGCTGCATACACGTTCTCGCAGGAGGCGGTGCGCGAGTTTCGCGTGAGTGGGCAGAACTACTCGGCGGTGTATGGTCATGCGGCCGGCGGAGTGGTGACGACGGTGTCAAAGAGTGGCACGAATCAACTGCATGGTTCGGGGTTTTATCTTATCCGCGAGAGTGCGTTTGGGGCGAGCAACCCGTTTTCGATTGCGACGACGTATATAGATGGCGTGGTGACGAGCGGAGTGGTGAAGCCGCACGATCTGCGACAGCAGTTTGGTGGCAGCATTGGCGGCGCAGCGATTGCGGACAAACTGTTCTACTTCTATACATTCGATCAGCAGCGGCGGGGTTATCCTGCAGTCTCTTCGCCGGGCTATGCGTCCTTCTACTCGCTTACGGCGACGCAGAGTGCGTTGCTGGCCAATCGCGGGGTGAGCCTTGCCAAGGTGAACGCGGCATTGAACTACCTGAATAGTCTGACCGGGCTGGTTCCGCGCAGGCAGGACCAGACGGTTAACTTTCTCAAGATGGATTGGCAGAGAGCGGCTCATCATCAGTTGAGTGTGGAGTACAACCGGGCGCGCTCGGATGCTCCGGCCGGGGCGCGGTCTGCTGCGGTCGTCGACCGTGGCGTTGCAAGCCTGGGTAACAGCTATGCGAGGGTTGATTCAGTCCTGGGGCGTTGGATGTGGACCGCGAACGCCAATGTGAGTAACGAGGTGCGTGTTCATTTTGGCCGTGATTTTCAGTTTGAGACAGCGCAGTCTCCACTGCCGCAGGAGCCGGGGGTGGGGCCGGGAGGCTTTGCTCCGCAGGTTTCGATAGGACCTCAGGGGCTGATCTTTGGTACGCCGGCGGCTTTGGGCAGACGCGCTTATCCAGATGAGCGGCGGGTGCAGCTCTCGGATCTGGCTACGTGGGCTCGTGGGCGTCATCTGGTGCAGGCTGGCGTGGACCTGAGCCTGGTGCATGACTATGTCGATGCGCTGAGCGATGTGGAAGGATCGTTCCAGTACGACAGTGGATCGACGGGCGGTCATGCGGGCGGCCTGGTGGATTGGATTACGGACTACACCTTCGACGTGCATGCTTACCCGAATGGAGGCTGCCCATCGATTCACTCGGCGGTGCATGACTTCTGCTTCCGGTCGTTCACGCAGAGCTTCGGCCAGCAGGCCGTGACGTTCGACACGCAGGAGTGGGCAGGTTTTGTACAGGACGATTGGCGAGTGCGTTCGGGGCTGACGTTGAACGTTGGGCTGCGATATGAGTATGAGTTGTTGCCGCTGCCTCAGAAGCCGAACGGTCTGCTGGACTCGGTGTTCGGCAAAGCAGGATCGAGCAGCGTGTTTCCTGAAGATCGCAATAATCTTGGGCTGCGGCTGGGAGTGGGCTGGGAGCCGTTGGGCGCGGGGCGTGGGGTGGTGCGGGTTGGCTATGGACAGTTCTATGGGCGGCTTCCGGGTGGGACGATACGGAGCGCGCTGGTGGATACGGCGCTGCCGTCTTCGGCAACGCATGTGCGGATCGTACCGGGTTCGGTGACTGCGTGTCCGCAGGTGGTGAATCAGGGGTTTGGGTATGCGTGCGCGTACCTGGCGGCGCCTCCGGCTGCGGTGGAAGTGACGACGTCGGCGATGGTGTTTGATGGACACTTCCGGTTGCCGATGGTGCAGCAGGGGAGCTTGAGCGTAGAGCGTGAGTTGGGAGCTGGAGTTGTGGGTAGCGCGAGTTACCTGGTGAACCTCGACCGGCAGCTTCCGAACTCGGTGGACATCAATATCGCTGCTTCGACTGGGATGAAGAGCTTTCGGCTTAGCGGCGGAAGTGGTGTTTCCGGGGTTCAGAGTGGTGAGACGTTTGCGGTTCCGCTGTATACGCAGCGGGTGAGTGCGAGCTTTGGACCGGTAACTGACATCGTGTCCAACGCGAATGCTACGTATCATGCGGTGGTGCTGGAGGCACGGCGGCGGAGTCGCGGAGGGTTGGAGTTTCGTGCGAGCTGGAGTTGGTCGAAGGCGATTGACTATGGGCAGAGCGGTGGTGCGATTCCGCATACGAATGGGCAGTTCGATCCGTTCCATGTGGAGTATGACAAAGGACTTTCGGCGTTGAACCGTCCGCATAAGGTGGTGGCGAGTGCGGTGTGGGAGCCGGGGTTGGCGACGCCTCGGCGGTGGTTGCGGTTGGCGGTGAATGGGTGGCTGTTTGCTCCGGTGTTTACGGAGCAAAGTGGGCGGCCGTATAGCTATGACATCTTCGGGGGCACTCGGCTGAGCGGTGGGCGGGAGAGCATCAACGGTGCTGGCGGAGCGGTGTATCTGCCGACGGTGGGGCGCGATACGCTGCGGCTGCCGGATACGGCCAACCTGGATGTGCGGTTGAGTCGCGCGGTTCGAGTTACGGAGCGGGTGAGCGCGCGAGGACTGGTGGAAGTGTTCAATGTGGCGAACCGCGTGAACTATTCCGGTGTGTCGCAGCGGGCGTTTCTGGTGGGAACTGCGGTGAATGGGGTTACGCCGCTGGTGTTTCAGGATGCGGCGACGGTGGCGGCGGAGGGATTGCAGGTTCCAGCGTTTGGGGCTCCAGCGTCGGCGGCGACGGAGCAGTTGCGGGAGCGGCAGGTTCAGTTCGGCTTTCGGTTGGAGTTCTAAAGGGTTGGCTTGGCGTGTTGAGAGATGGAGAGGGTGTTTCCGTCAGGATCTTTGAACCAGGCGACTTTGCTGCCATCGGGCGCGGTCCAGATGCCGGCGTCGGATTGCTGGAGGAAGCCGAAGCGCGAGAATTCAAGTCCTTTTGTAGCTAATTCAGTTACTGACTGCTGGATGTCCTGCACTTCCCAGCCGAGGATGGTGAAGGTGGCGGGGGTGAAGTCGCCGACGCGAGCGATGCGGATCATGGTGCCGTTGGCGTCCATGACGAGGGCGAAGGAGTCGTCGTGGACGAAGCGGAGGCCGAGGACATCTTCGTAGAAGGTTCGGGCGCGGTGAGCGTCCCGGGTGGGGATGAAGGCGATGATGGGGCTGGTGGAGAGCATGTCGTACTCCTCCTGGTGGCTTGCAGTGTAGGGCCTGGGGCTGGGTTGCCGCTATCGGTGTTTTCTGACCCCCTCCCCCCCTCCCGGGGTACCCCTTGCTAACATCCATGGATTCAGCTACATACGATGGTAATAATATAGTTGACGCACAAATATTTTAGGCATACCATTCTTATATGGACAGCCCGAAGACACTCCAACAAGCCATCGTTTACTTCTCGGATGCAGACCGCGCTTTTCAGTACGCGCTCAATTTGCGCTGGCCGAATGGGATAGTTACCTGCCCCCGATGTGGTGGGGATAAGCACTCTTTCATCAAGACTCGGAAGATTTGGTACTGCAACCCCTGCAAGAAACAGTTCACGCTCAAGGTGGGGACGATCTTTGAGGATTCGCCCATCGGACTCGACAAGTGGATGACGGCGTTTTGGATGCTTACGAACTGCAAGAACGGTGTCAGTTCCTACGAGATGGCCCGTAGCATCGGTGTTACGCAGAAGACGGCATGGTTCATGCTCCAGCGGATTCGCGAGGTTATGAAGAGCGATAAGGGCACCAAGATCGGCGGCTCTCCGAAGAACCAAGTTGAGATAGATGAGACTTACATAGGTGGACGCTCGAAGAACATGCACTCCAAACGCCGCATTGCCTACCAGAACGGCGATAAGAAGGCTGTCGTCATGGGCATGAGGACTCGCAACACTCGCGAGGTTCGGGCGATGGTTGTGCCCAATGCGAAGCGTGAAACCTTGCAGAACAAAATCCTTGAGCATGTAGGCTGGGGCGCACACATCTACACCGACCAGTGGGTTGGATATGAGGGCGTGGATGCGACTAACCTCTTCGTTCACAAGACGGTGAACCACATGCAGGAGTATGTTCGCGGACAGGTTCACACAAACGGGATCGAAAACTTCTGGAGCTTGCTCAAGCGGACTTTGAAGGGCACGTATGTTGCGGTTGAGCCGTTCCATTTAGATCGTTACCTCGCGGAGCAAGTATTCCGTTTCAACAACTGCGGTCAGAAAATGAATGATGCGAAGCGATTTGAGAAGGCGATGAGCAATGTTGCGGGCTTCCGCCTTACCTATGCAGAGCTTACCGGCACTGGCAGCGCTACCTCACACTGAAAAGCGGCAAGGACGCGGGAAACGTAAGCACTAACCCTTGCTGGCTTTCTTCGGTTTACGTAAGGTCTTTGGCTTCTGTTTCACGGATGATTTGGGTGCCTGAAACAGCTTGGTCATTCCCTTTTCAAAACGCTCTAGAGCTTCCGGGCCTTCGTGGTATTCAGGTTTCATTTGGAATCTCCTACGACATACAAGGTTTGTTCAGGAGTCTTGATGAATTGAAATGTCTTCTCCGCGAGGGTGTCAGGGCCTGATTTCACCTTGACATCAATTTCAAGCAACTCAGAGAAGCTAATTAGCTGATTGCTAATAAATGGTGGACTTGGTAGGGGCTTATGCCCAAGGTAGACGTTCTGATCAATGTTTGTCTTATTGTCGTAAACCTTGAGCGATGGAGGATAGGACGTGCAGATTAAAACATCGCAGTGGTCATCATTTTCGAAATTCATCGCATTTTCCCGATGACCGATCAGGCAAGCATGAGAGATCCTGGCAATCTCTGTGCCCTTCTCCCTGAAGGTAAGACTTACTGATACTGCATGGGCCTGACCAGTCTGGCCTCCAACTCCTGCTGGTTTATTGTGAATCTTAAAAATCGTCCCTAGTTGGCCCTTCTCATCCAATTGCCAATAAACACGGTTGAAGCGGACAACGTGTGGTACGGGTTTAGAAATGACAAAGTTGGACTTAGGATCGGGCTTTGGCTCTGGAGGTGGTGGTGCGGCAGGTGGGGCTTCGTAATAATTCTTTGCCTTAATTTTCTTGATATCCCCACTCGCCGTCATCGATTTGCCGCTGCCCCCAATGGGGCTATTGGGTCCGTGCGTCGTCTTACTCATCTGACCGCCATTTTTGGGATTGGAATTGTCGTTAGTGAACAACCAAAATAGGAAACACAAGACAATTCCAACTGCCAACCCTTCCATTATCCGAACGACAAGCGCGGAATGGTCGTTTACCCATTGAGTCCAGTGCAACGAAGCGAGACCAAGGAGACAAGCAAACATTAGCAGCCCGCCTCCCGCGATGATCCTTCTAGCCTTATGCATCCGCATCCCCGTAACCCGTTGAAAGCATTATCCGCCGTCAATGGTTTGTGCGGCAAGTATATTATGCCCCATAGGATATTTATCGGTCGTAAGTCACTGATTCCAGGATATTTATTGGTAAATATTAGATTCGATTGAAGTTGCGATGATTAATGGCGAAAGCCCCGGTTTGGCCGGGGCTTTGCTTTATGTCTACTTCAATTGTAACGGGTTGGAGGTATCTAAGCGGCAACGCGTATGTTGTTGACTGAGATGGGGTTAGGTGATTATGGGGCTTGACATGCGAAATTGCTGAGGTTTTTGGAGATTAATTCTTTTTGGTGGGCTGCGGTGGGGAGTCTAGTCGTTCCGGCTGCGCCTGCACTCCGGCCTTCGGCAGAGCGGAAGCGCCTTTGGCGCGGTTTTTTATGGCACGGCTGAAGCCGTGCCCTTCCGGATTGGTGGGGCTTCCGGATTGGCGGGTCGGGAGGGATTGGCGGGTCGGGAGAGATTGGTGGGGCGGGAGGGATTGGCGGGCGGGCGTATTTCTGGCTGGAGAGTATCTGTGGCTGGTGGAGGAGTGCGGTCGGGCTTTGCCCGATGCCCACCTTAGCCGCGATGAGACTGCGGCGAAGATGGGGCACCCGGCATTTGTACGGTGGAGTTGGGTGGGGGCTGTGTGGGTTCAGGGTTTTGGCGTTGGCCGGAGAGCGTCTCTGGGAGGCCGGCGAAGCGGGTGGTGGGGAAGGCGCTTGGGTGGTGTTGCTGGATCCAGGCGGTCATTTGTTCACGGACGATGCAGCGGAGGTCGAAGTTTTCGTCGGCGTTTCGGGAGCTGACGAGGCAGCGGAGTTCCATGGAGCTGTCGGTGAGGTTGGTGACCTGGAGGCCGCAGGTGTTCTGGTCCCAGAGTGGGGAGGCGTGGACGATGGTTTCGAGCTGGCGGCGCAGGGCTTCTACGGGGATGGAGTAGTCGACGTAGAGGAAGGCTGTACCCATAAGGTCGGCGGACTCTCGGGTCCAGTTCTGGAAGGAGTTTTGGATGAAGTAGCTGAGGGGGACGATGAGGCGTCGGAGGTCCCAGAGTTTGACGACGACGTAGGCTGAGGTGATCTCCTCGATGCGTCCCCTCTCGCCCTGGATGAAGACGACGTCGTCGATGCGGATGGGATCTGTGAGAGCGATCTGGAGGCCGGCGAGGAGGTTTTCCGCGGTGGTTTTGGCTGCGGTGGCGAGGATGAGGGAGGCGAAACCGGCAGAGGCGAGGAGGCCGGTGCCGTAGTGCCAGACGCGTGGGTTGTTGAAGGTCCAGAGGAGGACGCCGGCGTCGATGATGACGACGAAGGTGATGGCCATGCGGCGGAAGAGCAGGAACTGGGTGTGGACGCGGCGGGCCTGGACATTGTTGGGGCCCTTGAGGTCGTAGCGGCGGAGGATGGCGTTCTGGATGACGTAGATGCAGCCGATGGCGAACCATCCGAGTGCGATGACCATGGCAATGATGAGGCCCTGGCGGATGAGGTCTTCGAACTTGTCGGGAAGGTTGGGGATGGCGGGGAGGACGGCTAATAAGCAGGTGAACAAGAAGATGGCGCGGGCGGGACCGCTGAGGTGGTGTTGCACTCCCCAGCCCAATCCCAATCCAGATGACTGGCTTTCTTTCTTGCGGAGGATGCGGAAGAGGATGTAGTGAACGACGTTGGCGAGCACGAGTGCGCCGCAGAAGAGGAAGATAGCGAAGAACCAGCCATGGCGGAAGTGGAAGCTTGGAATCATGCTGCACACCTGGGTAGATTAGATGCGCACTTTTGAGATTGGTGATGGGAGCGCGCCGGTCAGCTGCGGGTGTAGGAGTGGGCGAGTGCGGGATAGCGGTTGCCAGTCGCCATGAGGAGCTCGATCTGGTCGATGGGTTGAATGGCTCCGCGAGCGCCTACGGCGGTGCAGTTGAGAGCTGCGGCGGCGCAGGCGAAGTCGAGCTGGCGATCGAGGGGCCATCCCTGGAGGAGGCCGTGGATGAATCCTGCGTGGAAGATGTCTCCTGCACCGGTGGTATCGACTACCGGGACGCGGTATGCGGCGGTGTGGTGGAATTGCTGGCCATCCCAGGCGACGACGCCCTCCGGGCCGAGGGTTGCGGCGGTGAGGCGACACCCGTAGCGGCGATGGATGGCCTGCAGGGCTTTTTCGAGGTCTGGCTCAGCCATGAGGCGGGAAGGGAAGTCGCGGCTGACGATGAGGTAGTCGATGTTTTCGATGAGGTCTTCGACGCCGGGGTAGAGCTCGTCGAGGTCGGCGATGACGGGGATTCCGGCTTCGCGGGCCCATCGTGCTGCGAGGGTTGCGGCGGCGGTGTCGTAGCCATCGACGTGGAGGGCCCGGGCGTTGACGATCCAGTCGCGGTGGAGGTCGGAGGGCTGGAGGATGAGGCGCTCGTCGCGGCGGCATAGGACGGTTCGCTCACCGCCTTCGTCGACGAGGATGAGGGACTGCGAGCTGGCACCGCCGGAGACGGTGGTGATCTGGGTCTCGACGCCGGCGCGAGCGAAGGCTTCGCGATGGAGCGTGGCGGCGACGTCATCGCCGAGTTTGCCGACGTAACGCGTCTTGAGACCCCAGAGCTGGCAGGCGACCACGGTGGAGGCGACCTGGCCGCCGGGGAGGACGGTGACGTTGCTGTACTCGGTTTTGGAGCCGCGCTCGGGGTAGTGTGCGAGGGGGATTACGGTGTCGGTGGCGTTGAGTCCTACGCCTACAAGGTCGACCTTTGACGGAGTCGTCATCTCTTTAATGTAAATGGATTGGGGGTGGTGTTGCTGGTGGGAAGAGAAGTTTCGGGCGAGTGGGGACGGGCTATTTAGAATGAGATGGTGAGCTATACGGAACAGTACGATGTGGTGGTGGTTGGGGCTGGGCATGCCGGGTGTGAGGCGGCGATGGCGGCGGCGCGGATGGGGCTGCGGACGGCGATCTTTACGCTGAATCTGGATTTGATTGCGCAGATGAGTTGTAATCCGGCGATTGGTGGGGTGGCGAAGGGGCATCTGGTGCGGGAGGTGGACGCGCTGGGTGGGGTGATGGGGGAGGTGGCGGATGCGTGCGGGATACAGTTTCGGCTGCTGAATACGAGTCGGGGGCCAGCGGTGTGGAGTCCTCGGGCGCAGTGCGATAAGGCGCTGTACCGGGTGAAGATGCGAGAGGTTCTGGAGGGGCAGCGGAATCTGTTTATCAAGCAGGCTGAGGTGGTGGACCTGGTGGTGGAGGAGGTAGAGGAACCCACACATCGCGATGAAGCTGCGATGTATGGGGCACCCAGAGTTGTGCGGGGTCTTAAGCTGCGGGATGGGCGGGTGGTGCTGGCCGGAGCGACGATTGTTACGACCGGAACGTTTTTGAATGGGTTGATTCATTGCGGGGAGCAGCAGTACACGGCGGGGCGGAGTGGGGAGCCGGCGAGTGTTTTGCTGGGGGAGGCGCTGAAGCGGCTGGGGCTGCGGGAGTGCCGATTGAAGACAGGGACTCCGCCACGGTTGGATGGACGGACGATTGACTGGACGCAGTTTGAGGAGCAGCCGGGGGATGTGGACCCGACGCCGTTCAGTTTTCGGACGGGGTTCAGTAAGGGTGGGGTGCCTCCGCTGCGTCAGATCATGTGCCACATTGCGCATACGACGCCGGAGACGTTGCGGCTGATTCGGGAGAATGTGCATCGGTCGCCGATGTACTCGGGGCAGATTGAGGCGATTGGGCCGCGGTATTGTCCTTCGATTGAGGACAAGATTGTGCGGTTTCCGGAGAAGACGCGGCACCAGTTTTTTCTGGAGCCGGAGGGGCTGAATACGCATGAGGTCTACATCAACGGGATGAGCACGAGCCTGCCGATGGAGATTCAGGCGGCGATGGTGCGGTCGATACCGGGGCTGGAGAATGCGGAGATGTTGCGGCCCGGGTATGCGATTGAGTATGACGCGATCGACCCGACGGAGTTGGACCGGACGCTGCAGGTGAAGAAGTTTGATGGGCTGTATCTGGCGGGGCAGATCAATGGAACGAGTGGATACGAAGAGGCGGCGTGCCAGGGGTTGATGGCGGGGATCAATGCGGCGCTGGCAGTGCGGGGGGAGCCGGGGTTCACGCTGGACAGGACCGAGGCTTATACGGGGATTCTGATCGATGATTTGATCAGCAAAGGGACAAATGAGCCTTACCGGATGTTTACTTCGCGAGCGGAGTTTCGGCTGCATTTGCGGATCGATAATGCTGACTGGAGACTGACTCCGCATGGGCGGCGGCTGGGGCTGATCGATGATGCGGCCTGGGCTGCGTATGAAGAGAAGCAGGCGCGGGCGGCGGCGTTTGAGGCACTGCTGAATACGGCGCGGGTGCGGGTGGAGGAGCTTCCGGTGGAGTTGCTGGAGCGGCTGGATGGGGATGCGGCGTTTATTACCGGGACTACGTTTGCGCAGTTCTTGAAGCGTCCTGAGGTGGCGATTGAGACGGTGGCTCCGCTGCTGCGGGGGCGGTTGGCGCAGGGTGGTGCGGTGTTTGCGGAGTGGGTTGCGGCTATGGATGCGGCTTCTTCCAGTGACGGGGGCGAGCGGCTGCCGGCGTGGGTTCGGAATGAGATGAAGACGGTGGAGACGGAGATCAAGTACTCGGGATATCTGGACCAGCAGCGGCGATCGATGGAGAAGATGCGGAAGGCAGAGAAGCGGGTGATTCCGGAGTGGTTCGACTATGCGGCGGTGAGCGGGTTGAGCCGAGAGATGCAGCAGACGCTGGCTCGGGTGCGGCCGATGACGCTGGGTCAGGCGAGCCGGATCGCTGGGGTGACGCCGGCTGCGGTGAGCCTGATTCATGTGTATATCGAGATTCAGGGGCGAAAGCAGATCGCGTAGTGGCTGCAGGTACTTGTATCCAAAGGGTGTTGGGTGGCGTCTAAGGTGGGAGTGTTCGATTGGAGTAGGACGATGGGTACTGGTTTGGTTCGTACAGGGATTGTGGTGTTGGTGGTGCAGTTTTGGCGATTGGGGTGAAGCAGATGGTTTTTGGTGCTGAGACGAGGAAGGAGCCGATTCCGGCTCCTGTGGTGGATGAGAAGTTGGCTGGTCACAGCGAGACGGCAGTGTTTGCAGGCGGATGCTTCTGGGGCGTGCAGACGGTGTTTCAGCGGGTGCATGGGGTGACGGCGACGACGGCGGGGTACTCGGGTGGGTCTGCGGAGACGGCGAACTATGGTGCGGTTTCAAGCGAGACGACGGGGCATGCCGAGGCGGTGAAGGTGGTGTTCGATCCGGCGCGGGTGAGCTATGGGACGCTGCTACGAATTTTCTTTTCAGTAGTGCATGATCCGACGCAGTTGAATCGGCAAGGGCCGGATGTGGGGACGAGCTATCGGTCGGCGATCTTTTATACGACGCCGGAGCAGCAGAAGATTGCAGCGGCTTATATCGCTCAACTTGATGGGGCGAAGGTTTTTGGGCGGCCGATTGTGACGCAACTGGTGCCGCTGAAGGCGTTCTACGATGGCGAGGAGTATCACCAGGACTATGCGGAGAAGAATCCGGGGAATCCGTATATTCAGGTGTGTGATGTTCCGAAGATTGCTGGGTTGAAGGCGCAGTTTCCGGAGTTGTTTGAGGAGTATAAGCGGAAGTAGCGGCGGGGAATGCTTAGCGCCGATTTGCGCGGATAACACCGATTAGGAACGGGCAACGGCAAAGGCAAATACAGGGGTTCTTCGCTTCGCTCAGAATGTCGGCGTAAAACAAGCGCAACAGCAACAGCAACGGCAAAAGCAACAGCAAGAGCAAAGTCGATATATATTTCGTTTCGGCTTCGCCTGCACTCATGCCTTCGGCAGAGAGGTGTGGGTATGGGGTGGGCGTTTTAATGCGAGGGCTAAAGCCCTCGCCTACCTTAAGGCAACGGCAACGGCAACGGCAACGGCAAGGGCAAGGGCAAGAGCAAGAGCAGGTCCTCCGCTTTGCGAAGGATGACAAGTAAAACTTGGGGGAGTTACTGGGTGACTTCGCCTTCGGGTTCATCGGTGGGGTTGTCGATTTCTGCTTCGAAGCCTTCGAGGAGACGTTCGAGGAATGCTTCGGGATCGACTTTGTCGTCCTGCATTTTGTGGGCGAGGGCGATGTGGCGGGCGAGGTCTGCGAGGACGATCCCCCAGGCGAAGGGGTCTTCCCAGGCTCCGCTGCGGATGGAAACGTGTTGGCCCTGCTCGGCGATCCAGACGCGGAGGACTTCAAAGGAGGCCTTGTCGCGCTGCGCGGCGGGAGGAAGTTCTAGGAATTTATCGGCGGCCATTTGGACTCCATGGAATGGGGGTGCTTTCAGCGTACAACATCCGGTGGCGCTGGCCGTACTGGGTGGCCAAGTTACACTGGAAGTCCAGATTTCCTTTATTTCCACACTGATCGCGGGTAGCGGTCCGGTCGTGTGGCGACTAGATTGAAAGTAAGACATGGCTTCTTTCGCTCAACTACACAGTACAGATTCGATGCCCGCCTCGATACACAACGAGATTGCGGTGCTTGGTGCGATGCTTCAGGACGCGCTGGCGATCAGCGATGCGACCGGGAAGCTGAAGATTGAGGATTTTTCGCTGGACTCGCACCGGCGCATCTACTCGGCGATGCTGGAACTGCTGGCGGTTGGACATGCGGTGGACTATCTGACCGTGATGGATGCGCTGTCGAAGAAGAAGGAGTTGGACTCGATTGGCGGGCCGGCGTATCTGGCGTTCCTGAGCGAGGGGATTCCGAGAAACTTCAACATTGAGAGCTATGTCCGGATTGTGAAGGACAAGAGCCTGTTGCGGCAGTTGATGACGATCTTCAACGATGGGGCGGTGCGGGCGTCTGATCAGGGGGAAGATGCGACCAACGTTCTGAGTGACGTTGAAGCGAAGCTGGCGGCGGTGGCGGACAGCGCGATTCAGGGTGGGTTTTCGGGCATTGGCGAGATTGTGGCTTCGTCGTTTGGGTCGATTGATGCGTTGTATGAGCAGGGTCGCGAAGTTACAGGGCTGGCGACGCACTATATCGACTTCGACCGCATGACGAGCGGGCTGCAGGAGAGTGAACTGATCATCATTGCGGCGCGTCCTTCGATGGGCAAGACGGCGTGGGCGATCAACATTGCGGAGAATGCGGCGGTGCGCGGGGGCAAGGTGGTGGCGGTGTTCTCGCTGGAAATGAGTAAGGCGAGCCTGCTGCGCAGAATGCTGGCATCGCAGGCGATGGTGAACTCGAAGGCGATTCAGACGGGCATGCTGATGCGTGACGACCGGAGCAAGCTGATCCAGGGGCTGGAACGGTTGATGGAGTCGAAGATGTTTATCGACGACACGCCGGGGATTACGCTGGCGGAGATGCGGGCGAAGGCTCGGCGGCTGAAGCAGCAGCATGGGCAGCTGGACCTGATCGTGATCGACTATCTGCAGTTGATGACGGGAGCGAACAGCGGTGGGAAGGGCTTTGAGAACCGGACGCAGGAGGTTTCTGCGATTTCGCGAGGGCTGAAGGCTCTGGCGAAGGAGATGCAGGTGCCGGTGGTGGCGCTGTCGCAGTTGTCGCGTGCGAGTGAGCAGCGGGGCGGCGACAAGAAGCCGATGCTAAGCGATCTGCGCGAGTCGGGTTCGATTGAGCAGGATGCCGACGTGGTGTGCTTTATCCATCGCGAGGAGTACTACGACCGCGAGAACGAAGACCTGAAGGGTAAGGCGGAGATTATTATCGCCAAACAGAGAAATGGCCCGACTGGGATTGTGCATCTGGCATACATGGCGGACTTTACGCGGTTCGAGAACCTGGCCCCGGGTGGGGATTCGGGCGGGTACTAGCTGGATTCCAGTTGCTGAACGGTCCATCGTATTTTGCGGGAAGGGTTGCGTCCGAGAAGGGGGCTGCTTCTATCTGCGAGATACGAGAGGCGTTAGGATGATGGCAGGACGGTGCGCGTGAAGAGCTGGGTGGAGATTTCGGAGGAGCGGCTGAGCGGGAACTATCACGCTCTGAGGACTGCGGCGGGTGCGGGGATTCCATTGCTGGCGGTGGTGAAGGCGAACGCCTATGGGCATGGGCTGGCAGTGTGTGCGCCGGTGCTGGCGAAGGCCGGAGCACGCTGGCTGGGCGTGAATGATGCGGAAGAGGGTGTGGCCGCGAGAGGGATTCTGGCTGCGGCGGGGATTCCGGTTGAGTTACAGCCGCGGATACTAATTATGGGGGGCTCGCTGCCGGATGAGGCGGACCTGCTGATTGAGCATGACCTGACTCCGGTGGTGTGGGGAGTGGAACAGCTGGAGCCGCTGGCTGCGGCGGTGGATCGACGCGAGATGGGATTCCGGTTTCGGGTGCATCTGGAAGTGGATACGGGGATGGCTCGGCAGGGAGTGCCGCCGGGTGAGGGGCTGGAGACGGTACTGGCATGGCTGGCCACGCATCCGGGGCTGCGGGTGGAGGGTGTGATGACGCATTTTGCTTCGACCGAGGTGGCGCTGTCTGGACAGACGCTGCGGCAGCGGGAGGCGTTTGAGCAGGCGATGGGGCAGGTGACGCTAGCCGGGATTCGTCCGGAACTGGTGCATGTGGGGAACTCATCGATGATTGATAACTGCGTGGCGGCGGCGGGGGAAGGGAGCTCTGTGGTGTGGCTGCGTGGCGTGGCGGCGCGGGCTGGCAGCGATGCAATGTTGCGCGCGGGGATTGGGCTGTATGGGTACTGCCTGACGATTGAGGGTGAGGCGGGAGACGCGGCTTCGCTGGTGCATGAGCAACTGCGGCCGGTGATGACGTGGAAGACGCGAGTGCTGGCAGTGCGGGAGATTGGGCGGGGCGATACGGTTGGGTACAACGGGACGTATGTGGCGCAGCGGCCGATGCAGGTGGCGCTGCTGGCTGCGGGGTATGCGGATGGATTGAGGCGGGAGCTTTCCGGACCGAGCGGGCTGCCGGGTGGGTGGGTGATGGTGCATGGGCAGGAGGCTGCGGTGCTGGGGCGGGTGTCGATGAATCTGACGGTGGTGGATGTGACGGAGATTCCTGACGTGAAGATGGGCGATGCGGTGGTGCTGCTGGGGGATGGTATTACGGCAGAGGACCATGCGCGGCTGGCGGGGACGATCTCGTATGAGGTTCTGTGCGGGGTACGGGCAGAGGCTCGGCTGGTGGAGTAGAGAGCGATTGCAGGGTGGGCGCGCGGGGGGAACGTTTAAGAAGTTGATCGAACAGCGAACGCGCTGCGGTATAGAATCCTCAGGATTTTGTAGCGGCATGCGGTGAGGTTGCGAGAGTCTCGCTCTCGGTTCTGATGCGTGCGCTACAACGTTTTCTTCGGCCATGGTTGTCAGATTTTGTACTGGAGTGTGCGTGATGCATCTGCCTTTGACCCCAGTTCGTTGTTTGTATCGTGGCGTGGATTTGTATGGTGGGAAGGTTGGCGTCGTATCGGGTGAGAAGCGATATACGTATGCGCAGTTAGGGGAGCGGTGTGAGCGGCTGGCGTTTGGGCTGCATGAGCTGGGGGTGAGGCCGGGCGACCGAGTGGCGTATCTGAGCTTCAATAACAATCAGCTGCTGGAGGGGTACTACGGGCCGTTGCTGATTGGGGCAATTGTGATGCCGCTGAATGTGCGGCTGACGTCGTTTGAGTTGACGGAGATTCTGAACCACTCGGGCGCGCGGGTACTGATCTTTGAGAATGAGTTTGCACCGCTGGTGGATGCGTTTCGGGAGAAGTGCGCTGGGATTGAGCAGTACGTGGCGATCGATGGCGCGATACCGCAGGCACATTTGAGCTACGAGGAGCTGCTGGCTCAGGGACGGATCGATCGTCCGGACTGGACGACGATTGATGAGACGGCGATTGCGGAGCTGTTCTACACGAGCGGGAGTACGGGGACACCGAAGGGTGTGATGCTGTCGCACCGGACGCTTTATCTGCATGCACTGGATGTGCTGACGATGGCGTTTCAGAGTGACAACGATGTGAATCTGCATACGATTCCGCTGTTTCATGCGAATGGCTGGGGTTCGGCGCATACGGCAACGATGAGTGGACAGTTGCAGGTGATGGTGCGGCGGTTTGAGCCGGGGATTGTGTTGCGGCTGATTGAACGTGAGCGTGCGGTGAGGATGCTTCTGGTGCCGGTGATGGCGAATGCGCTACTGAATAGCGCGGAGTTGGGCAAGTTCGATACGTCGAGTCTGAAGGAGATATTGCTGGGTGGTGCGGCTTCATCGCCGGAGTTAATTGAGAGGCTGGAGAAGGCCTTTGGTTGTGAGTCGAAGGTGGGGTATGGGTTGACGGAGACGAGCCCGATCGTTTCGAGTTCGCGAGTGAAGGGAACCGTGACGGCAGGGGACGAGCAGGACCGGCTGTTTCGGCAGTCGATGGCGGGGTGGCCGATTGTGGGGGTGGAGTTGCGAGTGGTCGATAGCGAGATGAAGGACGTGCCACGCGATGGGCAGACGATGGGCGAGATTGTGGTGCGGGGCGATATGGTGATGAGCGGGTACTTCAGAGAGCCCGCGGCGACGCAGGCGGTAATGACTGAGGGGTGGTTTCATACGGGTGATATGGCGGTGTGGGATGAGGAGACGTACCTGCATATCGTCGATCGCAAGAAGGACATCATCATCAGCGGGGGCGAGAACATCTCGTCGATTGAAGTAGAGAAAGCGATCTTTGCGCATCCGGCGGTGTTTGAGTGTGCGGTGGTGGCGGCTCCGGACACGATGTGGGGCGAGATCCCTGTGGCCTGGGTGGTGTTGAAGCCGGGCGTAGGGGTGACGACGGAGGCGCTGATAGCGTTTGTGGGGCAGCGGCTGGCGAAGTTCAAACTGCCGCGGGTGATTCATTTTTCGGAGGAGCCGTTGCCGAAGACGGGAACAGGGAAGATTCTGAAACGCGAGCTGCGGGACAGTTTCTGGAAGGGGAAGAGCCGGGCGGCAAGGGGGGTAGATATGTTGCCGGAGGGTTAGGCAACCTTTCGGGCTGGGGTAAGCATCTCAATTGCAAGCTATGCAGAAGGATGGATTCACATTGGTTTTCGTGCCGATTGATGTGACAGGAGTACGCGGTTATTCGGGCATGAACGCCTTCTTAGAGATTGCAAGAACGCCGACGGCCCTCTCCGGGAGAGTTGGGGAAGCCGTGGCTGGGTGGTGTGAAGTGGTTGGGTCTGACGATAACAGTTTGGCTGGGGTAGCTATCTGTATGCGTGAGACAGTGCTTTTTATAAGTGGACCGCGGCTACGAATGAGAGCTTGCTGGTCCTGGCGGGGATACGGATTTGAGCCTTTTAGGGGCAGTAGAGACATTCGACGCCGGCCTGCAATCAGGGTTGAAAATGCACAAGACTGCAACTGCGGAAGAGGCTCTGATTAAGGCAGGTGCTTTGCAGCGCGCGATCTTCAACAGCGCCAATTTCTCGAGCATCGCTACGGACGCGCATGGCGTTATTCAGATCTTCAACGTCGGGGCTGAGCGAATGCTGGGCTACACGGCGGCTGAAGTAATGAACAAGATCACGCCTGCTGACATCTCTGATCCGCAGGAGGTGATCGCGCGCGCAGGAGCGTTGAGTCTGGAACTTGGAACCGCGATTACACCGGGTTTTGAGGCATTGGTATTCAAGGCGTCTCGGGGGATCGAGGATATCTACGAACTGACTTATATCCGTAAGGACGGAAGCCGGTTCCCAGCAGTGGTGTCGGTTACGGCGCTGCGTGATGCGCAGAACGCCATCATCGGTTACCTGTTGATCGGTACCGACAATACGGCGCGCAAGCATGCGGAAGAGGCTCTGCTGCGGAGTGAAATGCTAGCCAGCGCGGGGCGGATGGCGGCAAGTATCGCGCATGAGATCAACAATCCGCTCGAGGCCATGATGAACACGCTGTACCTGGTCCGCAAGACAGAGGGCCTCCCTGAGGCTGCGCTTGAGTATCTGGACATCGCAGACGGGGAGTTGAACCGTATCGCGCATATCACTCGGCAGACGCTGGGGTTTTATCGCGAGTTCTCTGCTGCTACGAGTAACTCCGCAAGCGCTTTGATTGACTCGGTGATCAATTTGCTCCAGGCAAAGATCAGGGCCAATGGGGTCAGGGTTGAGCAACAATGTGGTGAAAATCTGAGGGTGATGGGAATCGCCGGGGAACTGCGGCAGGTGCTGGCAAACCTGTTGGCAAATAGCCTGGATGCGGTTGGTCCGAATGGGCGGATTGTTCTGCGTGCTTCCGCGTCTGTTGATCCGCATGACGGCAGACGACGTGTCCGGATTACTGTGGCCGACTGTGGGCACGGCATGGTGGCGGCTACGACGAAGCATATCTTCGATCCTTTTTTTACGACGAAGGGCTCGGTTGGAACCGGCCTTGGGCTGTGGGTCTGCAAGCAACTGGTGGAGAAGAATGGCGGGTCGATTCGGGTTCGGTCGAACACGGGTGGAGATCGCCAGGGAACGACATTTTCCATTGTGTTGCCAGGAGACGCAGGCGCGCCCTCTCGTCGCTAAAGCTTTTTCTGCATGATGGTGGGGGATTCGGACGGCTGCTGGAATGCTGCCGTTATAGAACTTTGGCCAGATAATTTCACAACTCGGACTATTGTCCAGTGGTGGGTGATTTGCGTGCGGGGTGGGGCGGCCATTAACATCGAGGCTACGAGGAATGAGAGGAAGTAACCCAATGGAATTGAACGCAACTGCGCGGCGCACGGAAGACATCGCGCTCGATCTGCTGAAGTTTGTTGCATCCCAGTCGAATGTTACGAAGGCTGCCGGCTCGACGACGGGGTTTGGTGTGACGCCCACCACGAAGCCCGAGGACCTGGTAACGCAACTGCTGGAGCTGTATGCGCGGTGCCGTCAGGCCGTTGAGGCTCCGGTCTCGACGAAGTAGTGCCCTACTCCACGTCCAATTTAGAAGCAACGCCGGGACCTTTGCGGGTCGCGGTGGTGGGCGCGGGCGCGTTTGGGCGGAACCACCTGCGCGTGTATCAGGAGTTGCAGCAGGCTGGGTTTCCGGTTGAGCTGGTGGGGGTGGTGGACTCCAACGCTACAGTGGCTGCGGAGGCTGCGGCGAAGTTTGGCGTGCCGGGCTTTGACACGATCGGCGGGCTGCTGGCAGCGGTTGGTCGGCTGGATGCTGCTTCCGTGTGCGTTCCGACGGTGCATCATCGGGCGGCGGCTGAGGAGTTGCTGGTGGCCGGGGTGGACCTGCTGATTGAGAAGCCGCTGGCGGCGAGTGTGGCCGATGCGGACCGGATTCTGGAGCTTAGCAGGGAGCATGGGCGGATTGTGCAGACAGGGCATCTGGAGCGGTTCAATCCGGCGGTGACTGCGGCACGGAAGCATCTGAACCGGCCGATGTTCTTTGAGTCGCATCGTTTGAGCGTGTTTACGCCGCGCTCGCTGGATGTGGACGTGGTGCTGGATCTGATGATCCACGATCTGGATATTGTGCTGAGTCTGGTGGAGTCGCCGGTGCGAGAGGTTCGCGCGGTGGGGCTGCCGGTGCTGTCGCGCAAGGTGGATATCGCGAATGTTCGGCTGGAGTTTGAGAACGGCTGCATTGCGAACTTTACGGCCAGCCGCGTCAGTACGGAGCGGGTGCGGAAGCTGCGATTCTTTCAGCCGCACCAGTACCTGTCGTTGGACTTCGCTCGACAGGATCTGCTGATGATCGACGTGACGGCAGCGGCGGGGCTGGATATGGCTCAACTGGTGGCGATGGCGGCGATGGTGCAGCAGGCGGGGCAACATCCTACGGCGGGGTTGTCGCTGAAGAAGGTGGCGGTGGAGCCGGGGGAGCCGCTGCGACTGGAGATTGAGTCGTTCCTGCGGGCGGTGCGGACGCGGGAGACGCCGGTGGTCTCTGGTGACGCTGGGCGGGCAGCACTGGCGCTGGCGCTGGAGATCAATGCGGCGATTGGGGAACACGCTCGGCGGACGGGGCTGGCTTCGCTGACGCAGTGATGGCGTGGGGAGATTGCCTGGGAGCAGGCGACTGCGACGGCTCGGGTGACCGCGCTAGTTCATTTCCTGGATGGGAACCGAGTTCGGGATCTTTAGGTCGAACTGGTCGTTTTCCATCTTCTGATTGAAGCTGATCTTGGTGATGGTGAGGGTGAGGCTGTACTGGTCGAGCGGACGCTTGATGACGATTTTGGTGGGAAAAGGGATGTCGCCGAACGTCTGATAGTTGCTGTAGAAGGCCTTGGTGACGACGTTGCCGGCGGGGTCGTAGATGTCCTGCTGGTAGGGCAGGAGGTTTTCGCGGCTGATATGGATGACGCGGATGGTGCGGGCGATCTGTCCCTGGGGCTGGGAGAGCATTTCGAGGTCGTAGTCCTGCTCCTGAACGAGGTCTTTCTTGTTCTTGCGGGAGTTGTCGATGATGCGGACGTCTGAGGTGAGGGAGATGATCTGGTCGGGGGCGAGGCCATGGATAAGCAGTGAGTCGAGGAAGACTGCAGGGCGCAGGTTTTCGAGCCCGTTCTTCGAGGGCTTTGTGATCTCGCTGGTGCCTTCGATGGCGCGGTTCCGGGGCGGGATCCATAGCTTCCAGGATTTTCCGTCGCTGACCATGTCGAGGGCCTGGGAGCCGAGGAGGGGGACGCGAAGGATGACGCGGAGATCTTCAGGCTTGCGGACGAAGATGTAGCCGCCGAAGCTGAGGGAGTCCTTCTCCAGGCCGACGAGACCACCGCCAGTGGTGGCGACGATTTCGACGGAGGCGTTCATGGATTGGATGGCCTCGTAGCGGTAGTTGACCTGGTTGGTGAGCTGGTCGAGGGTGGCGTCGAGGACGATGGCGGGGGCGTGGGTTTTTGGGACGGCGCGCGTGTGCGAAAGACAGCCCGTCAGCGTCGGGGCCATACCGATCAAAACCGCCGCAAACGCTTGTCTTATCCTCATTGGCACGAAATTCAAGTATATCTGTCCCCTTGCAGCCAGCAGCAGAAACTGGATGCTACTGGATCGAGACTTTTTTCCCTTTGTCTATATAGATGATTCGGGCCGGTGGTTCGCTTCGAAGAGTTGCTAGGGGGTATACGGCTGGGGACCGGGTAATGTTTCTGGATTCAGGTTGTTGTAGCGTTTAGCGGCCCTGTTTCTGGGACTGGCGGTAGGTCTGTACCTGCTGGGCGTGCTCCTTGAGATTGGATGAGAATCGGCTGTGACCGGCTGCATCGCTTACAAAATAAAGGTAATCGGTCTTTGCGGGGCTGATGGCGGCGCGCAGGGCGGCCATGCCGGGGTTGCAGATGGGGCCGGGGGGGAGGCCAGGGTGTCTGTAGGTGTTGTAGGGGGATGGGGACTGGAGATCGGAGGCGTAGATGGTTCCGCGCCAGCGGTTCTCGAGGAGTGCGGCGTAGATCACAGTGGGATCGGTCGCGAGGGGCATGCGCTGGGCAAGGCGGTTGACGAAGACTCCGGCGACGAGGAGTCGCTCGGCATCCTGACTAACCTCTTTCTCGACGAGGGAGGCCATGATGACGGTGCGGGCGGGGTCGGTGGTGAGGCCTAGCTGGGTGCTGGCCTGGCGGAAGCGGCGAACCATGGCGGTGAGCATCTGGAGCGGGGTGGTGTGGCGGGAGAAGTGGTAAGTGTCTGGAAACAGGTAGCCTTCGAGGGATTGGGGCTGGGGGTCGCCGGGCTGGTGCCACGGGGCGATCAGTTCGGTGTACTGGCGGGCGGCGGCGAGGAAGGTGCTGCGCGAACCTAGTCCGGCGGCTTCGACGGCCTGGGCGATGTCGAAGATGTTGAAGCCTTCGGGGATGGTGAGGGCGCGGGTGTAGACGTCGCCGCGGACGAGCCGGGCGTAGACCTCGGTCATGGGGACGGCGTGGTCGAAGCGGTACTCGCCGGCCTTGAGGGTGCGGCCCTTGATGGCGCGAAGGAGGTCGAAGGCGTACTGGGTGCGGATGACACCGGCTTGTTCGAGCTGGGCGGCGATGGCCTGGGTGCCGGTTCCGGGGGCGATGTCGACGAAGGTTTCGGTGGTGGGGCCGTAGGGGAGGTAGATGAGGGCTGCGGCTGCGGCGGCTATAAGGACGGCCAGCAGCAGGAGGGTGGCTAGAAACTTCAAGCTGTTGGCTCCTTTCGATCGTTCAGATCATTTTACGGGGTATCCCCTACCCCGGCGTTATTAGTGCAAAGTCTTGATTCGAAACGCTTTAGGTTCGGACCTGTCCGGCTAAAGTGTTTGGAATGAAGACTTTAGGTGCAAAGTATTGGAAACAAAGGAGATAGGCTTGGTGGGCTTCTTCTTTGCTTCTAGTTCTATTTTATGGGATTGGGGAGAACTAATCGGCAGTGGGGATGTGGTTTGTTTTGTTGGGGATAGGTGGTTTTGGGGCTTGACATGCGGATTTGCTGGGGAAAATGCGAAAAGAAAATGCCGAGGCGATAGATGAGGAGTTTCGGCTGGGCCTGTGTTCCGGCATTCGGTAGGACACGGCTTGGGTTTGGCTTTTGGGGTGTGGCTTAAGCCCCCGCAAAAAAGGTTATAGGATGGGCTCCCTGCAATTCCGTCAGAGTGTTCTAGAGTAGAACATTCTGCGATTATTCCGCGAGTAGTCTCTTTTTGTGATCAAGGGCTCTTGTGAGAAGAACATAATCGGCCGGCGTGTGGCTGAAGGACGCGAATTGGCGCAACCGCCGCTTACACAAGACGCTCTCTCGGGGAGACTCGCCCGAATAGGAGTCCAACTTGATCGCGCCGCGATTGCAAAGATCGAGAGAAATCACCGACGCGTATTAGATTACGAAGTCAAGGCGCTCGCACAGGCTCTGGGAGTTGAGGTTGATTGGCTACTTGGCGGTGAGTCTTGAAAGACGCCACCGCCCAACTACGTTCAGCGACGAGGCGAGCTAAGTCTGATGTCGCAAATAAGATGGTCAGTATGTTCCTCCACGAATTGAGCAGGAAAATCTCTCGCGAGTGGGGAATGAGAGTTGATGGAGAAGTGTATGGGGAACTCGTTCGACTTCGATTCGGCAATCGTTGCCCTTACTGCGATCGGAGCTTGAAAGATACGGGTTCAGTCATTGAGCATCTAGATGGGATGAATCAGTATCGTGCTGGCTTGCATATTCCGGGAAATGTTCTTGTGTCATGCAGAAAATGTAATAGCGAAAAGCGGCGGGATGATGGTCGAAAGACGCTCATCCTTGCGGATTGCGGGTGGGCATCATTTCTATCGCATGATGGAAGTCGTTGTCCTGAGTCCTGCGCTACTTGTCGTTATTGGGTGACTGTTTGGGGAGACGAGAGTGAGCGAAAGCAGCGGCTTTCTGAGAATCTAGAAAAGATCCATAAGTTCAGACGAGAATTTCCCAACTTTGAAGCGGCTACTGCGGCTTTACTGATTGTGCTTCCCGATGTGCTAAAGAAGCTCTATTCAGACTGCCAAATATTCGCTGAATCTGAGATCAATTCTCTCTTAGAAAAATTTTGAATTGTGTGGGTCAGATACGTTTCAAGCCTCACCGTCAACTGAACGTGCCACCTTGGTCAGGGATTCACTTGATCCTTCGTCGAGCGGGGAATGCTCCGTAGTGAGTAACCCGACGATGAACGCGCGCTTTGCTTGTGTTGATCATGGGGTGCCTGGGTTGGGGTGGGGGGATTATTTGCGCCAGAGGGTGGTGTATTTTTTTTGGTATTTGCGGTCGGGTTCGAGGGCTATGAGTTGGGTGGCGGTGGTGCGGAGGTTTTCGTCGGGTGTGACGTCGTAGATGTGGCGGAGGCACTCCAGGATGTCGAAGCGGATGAGGGTGCAGTTCTTTTCGGAGGCGCACTCCTTGAAGCGTTGGATGAGGCCGGTGACGAGGGCTTTGCGTTGGGATTCGCCGGCGACGCCGACCTTCCAGAGGGACTGCATGCAGTGGCGGGCGGTGACGAAGCGCTCGTCTTTGGTAACGGCGAGGAGGGCGCCGAGGTCTTTGCCCATGCGGTTCTCGGGGTCGCTGGCGGCGAGGGCGCAGAGTGCCTGGGCGGCGATGGCTCGTTGGCGGTTGTCGCCGGTTTTGAGGGTGGCGCGGAGGTCGTCCCAGACCTGGTAGGCCCAGTCGACGGGCTGGGGGGTGGGCTGGGTGAAGAAGTGGAAGGCCTTGTTCTGACGGTCGTGGTCGGAGGAGTGGAGGTCAGTGAGGTGTTCGTGAGCGGTGGTCATGGTGTGAAGTTATAGTCCTGTGGGTGGTGGGGTGGGTAGATTGGTAACAGCAAATGCAAAAGCAACGACAAATGCAAAAGCAGAAGCAGATCCTCCGCTTCGCGAAGGATGACAACTAAAAAACAGGCAGCGGCAAGAGCAAAAGCAACAACAAAAGCAAAAGCAAAAAGCAACAACAAATGCAACTGCAACGACAAATGCAAATGCAACGACAAATGCAAATGCAACCGCAGGTCCTTCGACTGCGGTGCTCACGGTGAGGCTGTGAGCACCTACGCTCAGGATGACAATTTCTTTGGAGGGTTGGAGGGTTGGAGGGTTGGGGGTTAGAAGGTGGTGTTGAGGCGGAGGGCGAAGCTGCGGTTGGGGGCGATGGCGTTTCCGGAGAAGAGACCGCCGAAGTCGATGACGTTGAGGCGGTTGTTGAGGTTGTCTCCGTCGGCCTGGAAGCGGGTGGTGGTGTGGGCGGTTTTGTAGATGTCGGCGCCGAGGGAGGCGCTGACGGCGAGGGAGGGCAGGATGCGGCCGCGGTCGAAGTTGATGCGGCTGACCATCTGGGGGCCGTACTGGGCGAGGGCTTCGTCGAGGGTGCCGGTGTAGGCGAAGGGGAGTCCTGAGCCGTAGGTGGCGCCGGAGGCTAGCCAGAGGCGGGGGACGATTTGGTATTGGAAGCGGGTGCGGAGGGTGTTGCGCTGGTCCTGCGTGGCGGGAAAGTGTCCGGAGGTGAACTGGGCGATGGCGGTGGAGTCTGCGCCGAGGAAGAGGCCTCCGGTTACGGGGAACCAGACTGTGCCGACCATGTAGGAGTAGCTGGCGAAGCCGGTGAGTTTGCCGAGGCGGACGAGGGAGAGTTTGGCTTCGGCGCCGTAGATGACGGACTTGTCGAACGAGATGGGATAGCTGACGCCGGTGTTGAGTAGCTGGTCGTCGTCGGCGAAGTTTCGGACGTCGCGGCGGTAGAGGTTGGCGGTGAGGCTTAGGCGGTCGGTGAAGGCCTTGGCGAGGCCGGCCTCGTAGTAGTTGCCGTGGGATGGCTGGACGGGGAGTTGGAGGAACTGGTTGCTGAGCGCTTCGATCTGGGGTGAGCTGGAGATGAGGATGTTTTCGAACGAAGGCGTCTGGTAGACGCGATCGAAGGAGGCGTGGAGGACCATGTTGAGCGAGGGCAGGAAGCGTCCGACGGAGAGGCGGGGGCTGAGGGCGTGCTGGTTGAGGAGGAGCTGGTAGTGGTCCCAGCGGAGTCCGGCGCTGATGGTCCATTTGCCGAGGCGGATGAGGTCTTCGACGAAGCCGGATTGCTCGAGGTCGGGGCGGTGGGCGGCGAAGGCGAGGGTTGGGGGTGTGGCGGGGTCGAACTGGGTGGGGTCGGTGATGAGGTAGTGGAAGTCTTCGTTCAGGAAGGCGGCGTCGGATTCGATACCGGCTTTGAACTCGTGGCGACCGCGATGGAGGGAGTAAGCGGCTTTGAAGTAGCCTTCGCGGAAGTGGTTTTGCTGGAAGGCGAGGATGGGGGTGGAGCGGTCGTTGGAGTCGAGGTTGTTGGCGTTGTCGCGGACCATGCCGGTGAGCTGGATGAGGCTTTCGGGCGAGAGGATGTGCTGATAGCCGCCGGTGCCGATGGTCTCGAAGTTGGCGCGGGTTTGGAGCTGGCCTGCCTGCTGCTGGATTTGCTCGTTGGGGATCTGGAAGCGGGAGAGTTCGTGGCGGACGCTGAGGTTGAAGCGGTCGTTTTCGGTGAGGTCCTGCTCGTAGCGGGCGGAGAAGTCTCCGGTGGTGCCGCGGTTGGTGTAGTTCTCAGGGACGACGGGGTTGAGGTAGTGGGCGGACATGCTGCCGGAGGCGCTGACGCTGAGGGTGCTCCTGGCCCATGTCTGCTGGAGCCGTGCGTAGGAGGAGGCTGTGTCGTAGCTGCCGCCGGCGAGGGTGAGCTGTCCGTGGAGGCCCGGGCTGGGCTGGCGGCGGGTGTTGAGTTCGATGACGCCGCCCATCTTGCGGCCGTATTCGGCGGGGAAGCCGGAGGTGTAGATGCTGACGGAGTCGAGATCGTCGGCCTCGACCTCGGGGCCGTGGCCGGGGGAGCGGTTGTCGGTGAGGGGGACGCCGTCGACGACGAACTGGGTTTGGTACTCGGAGCCGCGGGGATGCAGGACGGCGTTGCCCTCGTAGAGCCAGCCGGGTTGGGAGTTGACGAGGTCCTGGATGGAGCGGCCGGGGAGGGAGCCGACGCGGTTCTGAATCTGCTGCGCGCCGATCTGCATGATGGAGGAGGGACCATTGGGATCGATGAGGGTGGTGGAGTCGTTTACGTCAACCGAGGTGTTGACGGGAGCGACGGCGAGGGCGATGGACTGCTCGACGGGAATTGCCGACCTGACTTCGACGTTTCTGGTGGTAGGGGTGAAGCCCTGTTTTTCGACGTGGACGCGATAGATGCCGTAGCCGAGAGTCTTGATCTCGACGGTGCCTGCGGTGCTGGTGGTGAGGGCGTTGGTGTACTGGTTTGCGGCGCTGGAGACGGTGACGGAGGCCTTGAGGCCGAGGCCGACGGGATCGGTGACCTTGAGGCGAAGCTCGCCCCGGTTTACCTGAGCGAGCAAGGGGCAGGCGGTCGCGAGCAGGATGAGCGAGAGGAATCGCGTCGAAGATAAACCGATGGGCATAAGAGGCAGGGAGGAAGGTTTTTGAGCGGGTGTCGCGCAGGATGTAGTTTACATGGGCGAAGATAGGGGGTGAATCCTCTGGTGGAGCGGCGATTTAGCGTTGTGGGTGGGGTGCGTCGTATAATCGGGCTTTGAGTTGAGGGCGGAGCCGCGTCAGTTTGACGTGAGCGCGTCTGCGACATCCGGAAGGTCCATGCCCGTACATGTAATGAAGAGACTCGCGGAAGAGATCAAGCTGCTGGAACATGAGCTGACGACTGAACTTCCTGCGGAGATAAAGAAGGCTGTCGCTTTGGGCGACTTGAGTGAGAACGCCGAGTATCACATGGCGAAGCAGCGCCAGGTCTTCGTGAACGCCCGTCTTGGGCAGCTGAAGAAACGGATGGGCGAGCTTGCGATGGTGAACCTGGTCAACATTCCGCACGACAAGGTCGGCTTTGGCGCGACGGTGACAGTGTTCGATTCGAGCAAGAACGAAGAGATCCAGTACCAGTTGGTGACGAGTGAAGAGTCGGATGTATCGAAGGGGTTGATTTCGACCACCTCTCCGATCGGCCGGGCGCTGCTGGGCAAGATGATTGGCGATATCGCGACCGTGGTGACGCCGAATGGCAAGCGGGAGCTGGAAGTGTTGAAGCTGATGACGATTCACGACGTGGTGGGGGAGTAAGGGACGAGTAGTGACCTGGACAAGCGCATTCGGGAAGGGTAGCGGGTGGTTGTTGCAGAAGATCGTCAACGGTCTTGCGCTGACTCGTATCTCACCGAACGCACTGACGTTTATCGGGTTGGTGATCAATATTATTGCTGCGCTGTTTTTTGGGTTTGCGCGGGGTAGTAATGCAAACCGGATGTTCCTGTATGCGGGGCTGATTATTATTGGCGCCGGTGTGTTCGACATGGTGGATGGCCGGGTGGCGCGGCTGACGAACCAGGTTTCAGTGTTTGGGGCTTTTTTTGATTCGGTGATGGACCGCTACTCGGATGTGGCGATCTTTTTTGGGTTGCTGGTGTATTACGCGCGGGGGAACCGGCTGTTCTATGTGGGGCTGGTGGCGTTTGTGATGACGGCGTGCGTGATGGTGAGCTACACGCGGGCGCGGGCTGAGGCGCTGATCGGGACTTGCAAGGTGGGGTTCATGGAGCGGCCAGAGCGGATTGTGTGCGTGATTCTGGGAGCGCTATGCAATCGGTGGAACGTGATGGCCCCGGCGCTGTGGGTGCTGGCGTTCTTCTCGACGGTGACGGTGATCCACCGGATTCGGTATACGTACAACGAGACGGAGCGGCGTAAGCTGCTGGCGCAGTAGTAGGACAGTGGTTCACTGATTCGCGCTATGGGAATTGTTGGTGGGCGCGCTCGACTAAAGTTGCAGGCGAACCCTCGAAGTGAGCGTGTAGGATCGGGCTAAGTCATCGTTTTGGTTACTTTACAGCGAGATTGAAGAGATTTGACGACCTGATGCTATGAGCGGATTCGCGCCAATTCAAGCCCTGATCGAAACATCCAATGTCACGATGTCGCTGCAGACTCATATCGTTGCGGGCCGCGATTCGATACTGAATCTGCGTCCGCTGCTGGCTGAGTTGAGCGCGCGTTGTGGTCAGGCTGGGGCGATGGACCATCTGGAGTATCTGCTGGCGAGGCCGGGGTTTGTGGGGAAGCGGCCGACTCTGATCCTGCTGGGAGGCAGTGCGGAGGGGCGGATGCCAGGTAGTGCGGATGAGGTGGATGGAGCCGTTCTGCTGTACGAGTACCAGTTTCAGGACGTGGGCTGCAAGGTTTTTGTCGCGGACTATCACGGGGGCGACCGAACGGTGATCGCTCCGCTGGCTCTGCGACCGCGGATTGCTTTTATGGCTGCGGCTGCGCTGATGAAGCGGCATGCGCTGATGGTGCAACTGACGTACGAGGATGGAGTCGCTCCGCTGGATACGGCAGGGGTGGAGTCGGGTGCGAGGCGCAGGTTTCGGTGGTTGGCAGAGACTCGCGACATGACGGGTTATCTGCCGATTGAAGCCACGGTGGACGAGACGCTGGCGAACCTGGGCAAGCATACGCGACGCAACCTGAGGCAGTATCGGCGGCGTGCCGAGGCAAATCTTGGCTACCTGCAGATCGATCATCCTGAGCTGACGAAGAATGAGTTCGTGGAGATGAATCGGATCTGCGCGTATCCGGTATCGGATGAAGTGGCGGGATGGCGTTACGACGCGGCGAAGATGTTTGTCGAGGGATCTCTGTTTATTGGATTGAAGGCCGCGAATGGGGATTGGCTGAGTCTGATTGGCGGCCGGACGAATGGTGCCAGTACGGTTATCGAGTGGCAGATGAATCGTGCGGACCTGCCGTCGTATTCGCTGAGTACGCTGATGCGGTCGCACCTGATTGAACATGAGGTGGCGCGCGGGGGGAAGCGGATTTACTTTGTGGCGGGCACGTCCCATTCGATTCGGAACTCGATGGTTCCGGACAGGTTTGTGGATGTGTCGGTGCTGCGGTATCCGGCGCCGGCTTCGCTGGTGCGGCGGTTCATGCCGGAGGCTGGAGAGGATCCGAACTTCCTGATGGCTACGCTGGCGCGCGAGCCTGAGGCATGGCGTTTGTGGTGATTGGCTGGGCGGCGTAAAGCTGGAATGCTCACGGCTCCGTACAATTGATAGCAGTATGAATCCGCAACCTACACTTATTATTCACGGTGGCGCCTGGGCAATGCCCGACGATGCGATTGTCGCGCATGAGATGGGAATCGCGAATGCGCTGGCGGCAGGGTATGCGCTGCTGGAACGGGGTGCGACGGCCGTGGATGCTGTAGAGGCCGCGGTGGCAGTCATGGAAGATGACGAGATCTTCGACGCAGGGCGCGGCTCGTTTTTAACGCAGGATGGCAGGGTGCAGATGGACGCGCTGCTGATGGATGGCAGCAATCTTCGGACGGGCGGTGTGGCGTGCGTGGAGCGGTTGCGGAATCCGATTCATGCTGCACGGCTGGTGCTGGACCATAGCCCGCATGTCTACTTTGTGGGCACGGGGGCGGAACGATTTGCGCGTCAGCATGGGATGGCACTGTGCGACAACATGGAACTGGTGATTCCGCGGGAGCAGGAGCGGCTGTACAAGGCGCAGGCGGCGGAGCTTGCGGGGCTTCCGGATGAGACGTTCTCTGGGAATCTGGACTCTCACGATACGGTTGGCGCGGTGGCGCTGGACGTTCATGGCAATATTGCGGCGGGGACAAGTACGGGCGGAACGCTGAACAAGGCTCCGGGACGGGTGGGGGACTCTTCGCTGATTGGGTGTGGGTGCTATGCGGACAATCTGTCGGCTGCGGTTTCGCTGACGGGCTGGGGTGAGCCGATTATGAAGCTGGTGCTGGGCAAGTGGGCGGTGGACCGCGTGGCTGCGGGCGATTCTCCGCAGGATGCGGCTCAGGCGGCGATTGACTATTTGTTTGCGCGGCTGGGTGGGCATGGCGGGATTATTCTGCTGGGGCCGGATGGACGGTTTGGAATGGCGCACAATACTCCGCGGATGGCGTGGGGGGTGCAGACGACAGCGGGCCCGCGGCTGGGCGTGACGCGGAACGAGCAGAGCTGAAGGATGAATGACTAGAGCGAAGGATTGAACGATCTCGACGGCATGAACGAATCACTTTTTGGCGCAACGCAACGTCCCGTGGATGACCGGCTTCCGCGTATCCACCAGTTGCTGCTGGAGCACTTTGGCCAGCCTGCTGCGCGGGAGGTTCGAGACCCGTTGACGCAGTTTATTTACTCGCTGCTGGCTTCGCGGACGAAGACGGAGGTGACGGACCAGGTGCTGCGTGAACTGCGGGTGCGGTTCGGAAGCTGGGAGACGCTGCGGGATGCGCCGGTGGCAGAGATCGAGCGGGCGATTGAAGCGGTGACGTTTGCAGACCAGAAGGCACAGAACCTGAAGGCTTCGCTGCTACTGATTACGCAGCGGTACGGGACGCTGACGCTGGATTTTCTGGCAGGGTACCGGACGGACAAGATTCGGAGCTGGCTGGAGCAGTTTCCGGGGGCAGGGCCGCAGGTAAGTGCGGCGGTGGTGAACTTCAGCACGCTGCGGCGGCGGGCGTTGTGCGTGGATGCGCACCATCTGCGCGTGACGCAGCGGCTGGGGCTGACTCCGCGTGCGGATGCAGCAATGACGGAAGAGCGGCTGATGCGGCTGGTGCCGGCGGAGTGGAGCGCCGAGATGCTGGATGAGCACCACACGCTGATCAAGCAGTTGGGCCAGACGGACTGCACGTTCAACGAGCCGAAGTGTGCGCAATGCCCGCTGCTGGGGTTGTGTCCGACGGGTGCGAAGACGGTGAAGCAGGGCTAGAGGATCGGCGTTGCGAGGGAGGGTGCGGTGTCTGCGGTGCTGTGTAACCCAATAGACATAAGGGCACGAATGCATTGAAGTTAGTGGCCGTTGGCTATAGTACTTGCAAAATGAATGCTCATTCATGTAGAACATCGCGTCGCCGGAATACTGTATGGCGCGTTTTGTAGTGTTCGCGCTCCGTTCCGCTGGCCAGGGAGCATTAGCCATGCTTACTCGTACCGTACGGTTGCTGCTTCTATCTTTCTCGTCCATCCTGCTGGTCGCGCCGTGTATCTCCTCCTCTGAATTACAGGCGCAGAACATCTCCACTGCACAGTTGAACGGGGTAGTACGGGATCCGCAGGGGGCGGTGGTGCCGAATGCGGCGATTACGGTTACGGATGCTTCGAAGGGATATTCGCGGTCTACGGTGAGCGACGGGCAGGGCAACTACCAGGTGCTGTTGCTGCCTCCGGGGACGTATACGGTGACTGTCAGTTCACCGGGCTTTGCGAAGTTGATTGAGCAGAATGTCACGCTGACGATTGGACAGCAAGCGGAGTTACCGCTGGGGTTGGCGATCTCTGGGAGTGACACGGTGAACGTCAACGCGGGGGCGGACATCATTGAGACGCAGCGGAGTTCGCAGTCCACGACAGTGGACCAGTTGCGGATTGCGAACCTGCCGACGAATGGGCGGAACTACATCAACTTCACGCTGACGAACTCGCAGATTGCGCGAGATGCTGCGCCAAGCGTGGGGGCGATTCCAACGTCGGGGCTGAACTTTGGTGGAGTGCGGGCGAGGTCGAACTCGATTAACGTGGACGGGGCGGATGCGGGGGATTACGTCTCTGGCGGCACGCGGGCGACAGTGTCACAGGATGCGGTGCAGGAGTTCCAGATCATCACAAACGGCTTTGCGGCGGAGTATGGGCGCGCGTCGGGCGGCGTAGTAAATATTGTGACTAAATCAGGAACAAATTCGACACACGCGTCGGCATTCGGATTTCTGCGCAATCGCTATCTGCAGGCGACGAATCCGTTCAGCACGGTGAACCAGCCAGCGTATACGCGGGTGCAGGCGGGGTTTACGGTGGGCGGCGCGATTGTGGCGGACAAGACGTTTTACTTCTTTTCGACGGAGATTACGCGACGGCAGGAGACGGGCTTCTCGGTGATCGGGAAGGATAATTTTGGACTGACGAGTATTGACGTGAGCCGCTTCTACGGCGCACCTGCTGGTGTGCTGACGGTGCAGGGGACAGCGGCGCAGAAGGCATTTCTGACCAATCCGGCAGTGCCATCGGCGACGCCTGGCATCCAGAAGTATATTGCCTTGGTGGGGTCGAGTTCGTCACTGGCGACGACGGGGCTGAACCCTGCGTTTCTACAGCCGACGATCGGTGCGAACCGCTTTGTCACTTCGGGGCAGGTGACGCCGACTTCGTTTACGCCGCTAACGAGCCTGGTGGGTAATTTCCCAATTTCGGAGAAGACGGAGGTGTACTCGCTGCGACTGGACCACAAGCTGACAAACAATCAGCAGTTGATGCTGCGTGGCAGCGTGAGCCCGAGCTTTATCAGCGGGATTCAGGAGAGTGCAGCAAACCAGAATCTGGGCGAGAATTCTTTCTCGCGCACGGCGACACAGTCGTTCCATGACTTCGCGATTGCGGGGCAGCATACGCTGCTGCTGGGCAACAACAAGGTGAACGAGTTGCGGGTGCAGTATGCGCGGCATCCGATCAACTTTTCGCCGAGCAAATCGGCGGGTGGGAGTGGGGTCGCAGTGAATATTCCGGGCTTCGCGTACTTCGGCAAGACGCCGTTCTCGGTGGTGGACCGGATTGAAGACCAGTCGCAGTTGCAGGACAACTTTACGTATACGGTGGGCAACCACAACTTCAAGACTGGTGTGGACCTTCGCTATATTCCGATCAATCTGAAGCAGGGGCAGTTGTATGGTGGCGGCGACTATACGTTTGCGGCGTTGAATGCGACGGACGTGTCGCCGCTGCTGGCGGGGTTGCCGGGCTTCTCGCCGATTCAGGCGTATGGGCTGGGACTGCCGCAGTCGTTTGCACAGGGCATTGGCTTGACGAAGTACAAGTACAACCTGAAGACGCTGGGGGCGTTTCTGCAGGATAGCTGGCACATCCACAACGTCACGCTGAACTATGGTGTGCGGTATGACGTGGAGGCTTTCCCGACGCAGGGCGCGCTGAACGCCAATACCTATGCGGCGGAACGGGCGTATGGGATTCGGCAGGGTATCCGGTTGCAGGCCGCAAATATTGCGCCGCGCGTAGGAGCGGCGTGGGATATTCGCAGCGATGGCAAGACGGTGGTACGGGCGAACTACGGTCTGTTCTACGACCGCGCGCCGGGGAACCTGGAGTCGCAGTCGGTCATCTTCAACTCGACTTCGGTGCCGCTGGTCATCCTGGCGGGTGGGTCGCCGTGCACGGCGGCGAGTACGTTCAGCCCGCTGAATCTGAATGCGACGAATACGTTTCAGGGGTCGCTTTCGAATGCGAACTGCCTGCCGGTTGCGAGCTTGAATTATCTGCCGGGGCAACAGCGGTTCGATCCGAATAACTCGGCGTCGTTGTTTGTAAATCAGGCTTACCTCGGCTCGGGATTTCCGCTGGCGATTTTGCCCAGCGGGCTGCCTGCGGACCTGAATTTTCACACGCCGTATGTGCAGCAGATATCGTTTGGGATGGAGCAAGACCTGGGCCATGATCTCTCGCTGAACATCGCGTACAACTCGACGGGCGGGCGTCACTTGAATCGTCCGGTGAATGTGAATCCGGTGAATCCGGCGCTGGTGGTGGCGAACTGGCGCAATGCGAATGCGGCGGTGAATGCGGGGACGGCTTCGGTACTGCCGGGCACGCCACAGTCTGCGGTGGCCAGCCCCACATCGAACCCGCTGACGGTTGCGACCGCGAGTGGGACGATACCTTGCGGGGTTGGGCCGACAGGGCCGTATGTGGCTCCACCGCTGTTGAACTTCTTTCGGCGCTCTGGACTGAACGCAGCGCTGGCTCCGTTTCTGGTAAGCCAGGGGGCGGGAGCGTGCGTCGCACTGGCCAGCCAGATAGCGGCTGCGGATGGACTAGGGGTTGGGGTGCCGGTACCGTTTGGCGATATGTCGCCTAACCTGACGACGGGGACTTCGAACTACAACGCTCTCTCGGTGAATCTGAAGAAGCGCTTCAGCTCGAGCTATGAATTTCTGGTGAGCTACACGTGGTCGCATGCGATTGATGACTCGACGGACGTGGTCTCGACGGCGGATGCTCCGCAGAACAACTTCAACCCGAATGCGGAGCGGAGTAGTTCTACGTTTGATCAGCGGCATCGGCTGGTGATCAGTGGGGTTTACAACACGGGGCGGAGGACGGGCTCGGCGTTGCGTGAGGTGGCGCTGTCTGGAATTACGGTTGCTCCGATCTTTGAGATTGCAGCGGGGAGGCCGTTCAATATTTTGACGGGGACGGATACGAACTTCGATTTCAATCCGCTGACGGATCGTCCCAATGCGGTCGCGTCGGGGAGTGCGACGACGAGTTGCGGGACGGCTGCGGTGGCTTCGAAGTACTCGTCTACGGGGTTTCTGAATCTGCCGTGTTATGCGGATGCGCCCGCGGGTGCGGGGCTGAGCAGCAGCTACTTCAATGGGTCGCTGGCGCGGAATACCGGGACGAAGCCGTATAACGTGTTTACGGATCTTCGGGTTGCGAAGGAGTTTACGTTCTCGCATGAGGTGGCGCTGCAGCTTACGGCGGACGTGTTCAATCTGATTAATAAGAACAATACGATTGATGTGGATCTGCTTTATACGGCGGCGGGAACGCCTACGGCTGCGGCTGATCCGCGGCAGTTTCAGTTTGGTGCGAGGGTGTCGTTCTAGTGGGTATTGGCGGAGATATGCGTAACGACAAAGCGGGCCTGATTCCACCCTTGCCATCTGTACCTAAAATGCGAAAGGACGAATACGACGATGAAGCTTCATACTTACCTTAATTTTGGCGGCAACTGTGCAGAGGCCTTCCGTTTCTATGAGCAGCATCTGGGCGGAAAGATCACGATGTTGATGACGCACGGCGAGGCGCCGGGTGTGACCCCTACCTCGCCGGAGTGGGACAAGACGGTTCTACACGCCCGTTTGATGCTTGGCCAGACGGCGCTGCTGGGCAGCGATGTTCCGCCGGAGCGTTTCCAGCCGATGCGCAGTGTGTATCTGTCTCTATCGGTCGACAGCATCGAGGAGGCAGAGAGAATCCATGGCTTGCTCTCCGATGGCGGTGAGATCATTATGCCGATGCAGGAGACGTTTTATGCGTTCCGGTTCAGCATGCTGCGGGACAAGTTTGGTACTTCCTGGATGATCCTGAACGAGCGACCGATGCCTCAGGGCGCTTGAGAGTAGCTGTCTGTGAGTGGAACGCCGCCCGCGTCTGGGTAGTTTGATGTAGGCGGCTTCCATGGCTGCGTAGACCTTGGTGGGGGAGTTGGTGCAGACTGATGAGATGGTAAAAGTTGGAGTGGATGAGGCGCTTTCGTCGGAGTTGTTAGCGGAGTTTCCGGCGGGGGTTGAGGTGGTGAGGATTCCGCGCACGATGGCGGAGGGTCAGCGGCTGGATGTGGACTTCTGGATTCTTCCGTTTGCGCGGCGGAATGCGGAGGAGACGTTCCGGCACCTGCGCGGGGTGCGGGTGGTGCAGTCGATGATGGCCGGGGTGGACTGGATTACGCCGTGGATACCGAAGGATGTGGTGCTGTGCGATGGGCGGGGGATTCACGATATTTCGGCGTCGGAGTGGGTGCTGGCGGCGATTCTGGCAGTGATGAAGCGGCTGCCGGTGTATCGCGACCTGCAGCATAAGCAGGAGTGGAAGGGCTTTGCGACTGCGACGGATAACTTTCTGGGAGAAGATGGCGCGGCGGCGGGGCAGTATCGAGTGCTGGGAGAGGACCTGGCGGGCAAGACGGTGCTGATTGTGGGGTATGGGTCGATTGGTGCTGCGATTGAGGCGCGCTTGCTGCCCTTTGAGGTGAAGGTGCTGCGGATTGCGCGGTCGGCTCGGGAGACTCCGGTGGTGAGCGCGATTGGGGATCTGCACCGGTTGCTGCCGGAGGCGGATATTGTGGTGGCGATTGTGCCCCAGACGGAGGAGACCCGTGGGCTGATTGGTGCGGCAGAGATGGCTTTGATGAAGAAGGGTGCGCTGCTGGTGAATGCGGCACGAGGGCCGGTGGTGGTGACCGATGCACTGGTGAATGCGCTGGTGGAGCACCGGATTCGGGCGGCGGTCGATGTGACGGATCCGGAGCCACTGCCTGCGGGGCATCCGTTGTGGACGGCTCCGAACTGTTTGATTACACCGCATGTGGGGGGATCGACGCCGGAGTTTATCTATCGGGCGTATCGGTTTGGTGTGGCGCAGCTAAAGCGTTATTTGGCAGGGCAGCCGCTGGAGAACGTGGTGGGCGAGGCGGGCTACTGATTGGGGGGTGCTTGTCTGACGCGTCGGCATGATGCTGCTGACGGAAGACTGGTCCAACCTATATGCTTCGTAGTGCATTTCAAATCTTTTATACGGCGGCGCAAAGTGCTGCCTGGAGGCTCTATTGGAAAGGCGTGAATTCTTGACGGCATCGCTGGCAGCATCGGCGCTTGCGCTTACGCAACAGAACTCGGCAGTGGCCGAGATGCAGACACCGGCAGGCAAGCCGCGGGAGTACTACCAGATTCGCAAGTACCATCTGCAGTCGGGGCCGCAGGGCAAGCTGATGGAGAAGTATGTGGCAGAGGCTTTGATTCCGGCGGTGAATCGTCTGGGGATCTCGCCGGTGGGTGCGTTCAACCTGACGTATGGGTCGGATACTCCAACGTTGTATGTGCTGCTGCCGAGCACGAATGTGGAGACGCTGGTGACGTTGGACCTGAAGCTGGCACAGGATGCGGAGTTCATGAAGGCGGCTGCGCCCGCCTGGAGTGCGCCTGCGACGGCCCCTGCGTTTCTGCGGATGGAGAGCTCGCTGCTGATTGCGTTTGAGGGCTGGCCGAAGCTGACGCCGCCGAAGAAGGAGAAGCGCATCTTCCAGTTGCGTATGTATGAGAGCCCAACCTATGGAGCGCACGTTCGCAAAGTGGAGATGTTCCACAACGGCGAGTTCGATATTTTCCAGAGCTCGGGCTGCGGGCAGGTGTTCTACGGCGATACGCTGGTGGGGTCGCACATGCCGAACCTGACGTACATGTTGACGTTCGAGGACATGAACCATCTGGATACGAGCTGGAAGGCGTTCCAGACGGCGCCGGAGTGGAAGAAGCTATCGAGCTCGGAGCGTTATGCGTATGAGCCGATCGTGAGCAATATCTCGAATCTGATTCTGACGCCTACGAGCTACTCGCAGATATAAAAACCAGCGGCATCCGAAGTGGGTGCCGCGCAACATTACATCTAGAGAAGATGGACCATGGACCTCGCACAACTGAGTGAGCATTTTGCACTGCCCGGGGTTTTGAGTTTTCATCAACTTCCCAGTGGCCTGATCTACGCGGACGTGTCGACGTCACATGCCACGGCGCGCGTGTACCTGCAGGGCGCACATCTTGCGGCGTGGCAGCCAACGGGGCAGGAACCGGTGATCTTCATGAGCCGGAAGAGCGATCTTGCTCCGGGCAAGCCGATCCGTGGCGGCGTGCCGCTGGCGTTTCCGTGGTTTGCGACGGACTCAAAGAACGACCGGATCGATGGGAAGCCGGGACCGTCACATGGGTTTGCGCGGACTCAGGACTGGACGCTGGCGTCTGTGGCGCTGGCGGGCGATGACCTGCACCTTATCTTCACGCTGGGGCCTACGGAGATCAGCCGCAAGCTGGGGTTCGACAAGTTTCGCGTGGCGTTTCGGTTGATCATCGGTCGCAGTCTGACGATGCAGTTTACGGTTGCGAATGATGCGCCCATGCCGCTGGTGTTTGAAGAGGCGATGCACACTTATTTCTCAGTGGTGGATGTGCATGAGGTGAGTGTGACGGGACTGGAGCCGACCTCGTTTATCGACAAGACGGATAACTTCAAGGTGAATCCGGCGGCGAACGCTCCGCTGCGGTTTACTGGATTTACGGATCGCGTGTATCCGAATACTACGGCGACTTGCGTGATCCACGATGAGGCGGGCCGGCGCAAGATAACGATTGCGAAGACGAACTCCAATACGACGGTGGTGTTCAATCCGTGGCGGGAGCTGCCGGACATGGGACCGGATGAGTGGCACGAGATGCTGTGCGTGGAGACGGTGAACGCGGGTGCGAATGCGGTGACGCTGGAGTCTGGCCAGACGCATACGATGCAGGCGTATATTACGGTGGAAGGAACGAAGAGCTAGATGCTGATCCTTGCTTCCGCTTCGCCGCGCCGCCGAGAGTTGCTGGCCCAGGCTGGACTATCGTTTACTGTGGAGTCGGCCAACGTCTCCGAGGACGTACAGCCGGGTGAGAGTGCTGCGACGTACGTCCAGCGTCTGTCGGTGGAGAAGGCCCAGGCGGTGTGGGCTGCTCACAAATCGCTGGACACGCCAGACGATCCGCTGGTCGTCATCGGTGCTGATACGACCGTTCTGTGCAACCACGAGATTCTTGGCAAGCCTGTGGATCAGGCGGACGCCCGGCGCATGCTGGGGTTGCTGTCGGGCCGGACGCACCAGGTGCTGACGGGCATCGCTATCGTCTCTCGCATTGCGCCTCTGAGTGACGTGGAGATTACGCAGGTCTACTTCGATCTGATCACCGAGAAGGAGATGGCGACTTATCTTGCTAGTGGCGAGCCGTTGGATAAGGCCGGGGCATATGGGATTCAGGGGTATGCGGCACGCTGGATTCCGAAGATCGAGGGCTGCTACTTCAACGTAATGGGACTGCCGATTGCGCGGACGATTGCACTGCTCAGCGCGGCCGAGGATAAGTTGAACCCCGGGGGCGCGGCCAGGCTGGGTATCTAGTCCACGCAGGCGATAAGGGCTGCGAGGAGTGCGGTGCGGGGGATAAGGTGTTCGACGACGATGTGCTCGTGGGCGGCGTGGGCTCCTTCGCCGACTGCTCCCATGCCGTCGAGGGTGGGGATGCCGAGGGCGGCGGTGAAGTTGCCGTCGGAACCGCCTCCGGTGGCGGCTTCGTCGAGGTGAAAGCCGAGTTGAGCGGCTAGTTTGCGGGCTTGCTTGAAGAGAACGATGGTGCCGGGTTTGCGCTCCATGGGTGGGCGGTTGATGCCTCCGGTGATTTCGAGCTTGCAGTGGGGGTCGGAGACTTTGAGGCGGCGGAAGAGGCGTTCGACGTGGGCGGCGTCGCTGGCTTTGGCGATGCGGACGTCGATCTCGGCGTGGGCGTGAGAAGCGACGACATTTGACCGCGTTCCACCAGCGATAACACCACAGTTGACCGTTAGTTTGCGGCTTAAATCGGTGAAGCCGGAGATGGTTTCGATGAGTTTTGCGAGTTCGCGGATGGCGGAGTGGCCGCGTTCAAAGTCGACCCCACTGTGCGCGGCGATGCCGGTGACGTGGACTTCGTAGTGTCCGACGCCTTTGCGGGCGGTCTTGTAGGCGAGACCCTGGGCGGGTTCGAGGACGAAGACGGCGGAGGATTGCTGGGCGAGACGCTCGGTGATGGGGCGGGAGACGGGGCTGCCGATCTCTTCTTCGCTGACGAGGAGGAGGGTGATGGGACGGTTTATTTTCAATGACTTGAGGGCTTGGATGGCAGCGAGGGCCATGACGACGCCGGCCTTCATGTCGAGGACTCCGGGGCCGTAGAGCTTACCGTCGGCTTGGCGGACGGGCATGGTGCTGAGGGTGCCGAGGGGCCAGACGGTATCGAGGTGGCCGAGGAGGAGGAGGGGTTTGCGGGTGGGGCGCGCGGGGCCGAACCGGAGTTCGAGGATGTCGCCGAAGTGCTTTTGTTTGTGCCGCTTAACGCGGCCTCCGAGTTCGCGGGCCCAGGCTTCGACGAGGTTTGCGGCAGCATCGACGGAGGATTTGTCCTCGCTGGGGGACTCCTGCTGGACGAGGGCGCGGAGGCGGGATTCGATCCATTCGGGCATGGTTCGGATGTGGGCTTCCACGCTGGCGACGAGAGGGTTGGGCGTCATGTGCGTAGGTTATAGCAGACAAGCGGCTTGTGCAGGGCAAACCGGGAGTGGGGGGGTGGGTGTGGGAAATGGGAGTGGGAGTGTGGTTATTTTGCCACATTCTGCGGGGCGGTTCCGCCTGTAATCTCACGGGGGCATCCTTGGAGAGTTGATTCGTGGCACTGGAAGCTCATTATGAGCGGACAATCCGGACAGAGATAGAGTTCAACGGGGTTGGGCTGCATAGCGGCGCGCCGGTGAAGATGCGGCTGGTTCCAGCACCGGCTGGTTCGGGGATTGTTTTCCGGCGGACGGATCTGGATAACTTCGAGATTCCTGCGATTGGGCGGAATGTGGCGAAGGTGAGCTACGCGACGAGTCTGATGCGGGGAAGTGTGCTGATATCGACGACGGAACATTTGTTGTCTGCGCTGATTGGGTTTGGGGTAGATAACGTGATTGTCGAGGTGGACAACCTCGAAGTTCCGATTCTGGATGGGAGCGCGTTGCCGTATGTGCTTGCTTTTCAAGCACATGGGGTAAAGCAGCAGCGCCGGAAGCGTGAGTATCTGAAGGTACTGAAAGAGGTTGAGGTTCGGGAGGGGAGCAAGTTTATCGGGGTGTATCCTGGCGAGGGATATGGGATCGACTACTCGATCGATTTCCCGGAACCCATTGGTTATGAGAACTTTACGGGCGATCTTGCGACTGGGGACTACTTTAATTTGATCGCGCCGGCGCGGACGTTTGGTTTTAAGGAAGATGAGGCGATGCTGCGGAATATGGGGTTGATTCGAGGGGTTTCGGACGACTGCGCGATTATTATTTCGAAGCAAGGTGTTGAAAATGGGCCACTTAGGTTTGCGGACGAGTTTGTCCGGCACAAGGTGCTGGACCTGATTGGGGATCTGGCGCTGGCGGGGCGGCGGATCCAGGGCCGGGTGGTGGCGGAACGGGCGGGTCATGCGATGCATACTGCTCTGGTGCAACGACTTATGCGGGACCGGTCGGCATGGGAGTTGGCACATGGATACGACGAAATTGATGAGTCTGAGACGGTTTCAGAGGTTTTGCAGACCGTGGATGCGTAGGGCTTCTGGTGGACAGAAGCTGAAGAATCGGGTGGAAACACTGGTCAATTTTCGGCAGCAGATGGAGCGGTTGTGAACGGGGTTGCGGCGATTGCGCTGGGGTCGAACCTGGACTCGGTTGGGGGCGACCGGGAGGCGAATCTGCGGGAGGCGGTTGAGCGGGTAAGGGCGCTGGGTGAGGTGGTGCGGGTGTCGTCGTTTTACGACACGGCTCCGGTGGGGTATTTGGACCAACCGAGGTTTTTGAACGGGGCGATGCTGCTGCGGACGGAGCTGGAGCCGGTGGAGTTGATGCGCGGGCTGCTGGGGGTGGAGCGGGATATGGGGCGGCTGCGGACGGGCGTGGTGGGGAAGGGGCCACGCGTGATCGATCTGGACCTGCTGCTGTATGGGCAGTCGGTGATGTCTACGGCGGAGCTGGTGCTGCCGCATCCGGAGATGCAGGATCGGTTTTTTGTGCTGGAACCGCTGGCAGAGATCGCGCCGCGGATGGTGCATCCAGTGCTAAGGGTGACGGTGGAGGAGATGCTGAAGCGTTTGAAGAGCGGGCTGGGGTAGGGCGCGTTCAACTGGGATTGACGAATGGTCCCGTATGTTTTGCGGGTGGCTGCTTTCCTTATTTGTAACTTCTTTTGGACGTTTTATCGCGGTGGGGTGAATTTTGGGCTGGGAGCGCTGGGGAGGCCGGTATCGCTTACGGCGATTGCATTTGGAGTTGGATTATTGGTGATTTCTTTTGCGGTTGAGACGCGGGGGCAGGTTTTGCCCGATTGAGTGGCTTTTTGGTCTATAAGGGAGGGATGGCTGTGAAACGGGAGTCGGCGGCGAAGGCGGCGGTGGATGTGCAGGCGATCAACCGCGCGCTGGGGGATCCGCGGCGGTTTGAGATTCTGCAGCATATTGCTGCGGGGCAGTGTGTGGGGTGCTCGGCGCTGCGGACGGAGTTTCCGATTACGGCTGCGACGATGTCGCATCATTTGAAAGAGCTTGAGGCGGTGGGACTGGTGGACCTGACCCGGAACGGGAAGTTTGTGGACGTGACGTTTCGGCGTATGACGTGGCAGCGGTATCTGGCTGAGTTGAAGAAGCTGTAGCCCGACTGGAGTTCAGTTGCAGCCCAGGCAAAACAGCGGGTCCTCCGCTGCGCGAAGGATGACAACAAAATATTTATATCCCTGAATCCTTCTTTCGATACGGCACATCAATTAGATGGTTATCGAAGTATGAAGCTGGACACAGGAGACTAGGGCAATGAGCAAGCTGACAGGTAAGGTTGCAGTGGTAACGGGCGCTTCGAAGGGCATTGGGGCATCGATTGCGGAGCATTTCGCGGCTGCGGGCGCTTCGGTAGTAGTGAACTATTCGAGCAGCAAGAGCGGTGCTGATGCGGTTGTCGAGCGTATTGTTGCGAAGGGCGGCAAGGCGATTGCGGTGCAGGGCGATGTATCGAATCCTGCAGGAATTACGAAGCTGTTTGCGGAGACGAAGCAGGCCTACGGGAAGCTGGATGTGCTGGTGAACAATGCCGGCATCTACGACTTTCAGCCGTTGGGGAACATCACGCCGGAGCATTTTCATAAGCAGTTCGATTTGAATGTTCTGGGTTTGTTGTTGACGACGCAGGAGGCGGTGAAGCTGATTGGTCCGGAGGGCGGATCGGTAATCAACATCAGTTCTCTGGTGGGACCGATGCCGGTGCCGACGGCTTCGGTGTACAGCGCGACGAAGGCGGCCGTGGATGCGATCACGGTTTCGCTGGCTGGCGAGTTGGGGCCGAGGAAGATACGCGTGAACTCTCTGAATCCTGGTTTGATCGAGACGGAGGGTGTGCATTCGGCAGGCTTTATTGGGAGCGACTTCCACAAGCATGTGGAGGCGACGACTCCTCTGGGCCGGATTGGCCGGCCTGAGGACATTGCGACGGCTGCGGTATTCTTTGCATCGGATGATGCGGGCTGGGTGACGGGCCAGACGCTGATTGCGGCGGGTGGCGCGCGCCAGTAATTGGAGTTACGGTTGCGAGGTGGTGGGCTGGCTCTGGATTTTTCCGGGGCTGGCCCACCTATTTTTAGGGCTGACGTTCGTGGGAAGAGGGTTGGTGGGCGGCTACGTGGGTCGTTCTGTGCATCTGAATGCAATGATGAAGCAGGAAGAAATTTTTGGCTCCGGATGTGCACGATGTCGATTTTGAGTAAGCAGGGCTGGGTTGGACGAGTGGGTTTGGTACGGCTGGGCTTGGTGTGCCTGACGGGGACAGCCCTGGTGGGTACGGGTTCGCTGGTGCTGTCGCGGGTGGTTCAGGCGGATACGGTGGAGGCTCCGCCGCTGGCGATTGTGCAGATGATGGTGGAGCACGAGAACGAGGCGGAGAAACATCGCGACCACTATGAGTACCTTTCGTTTGAGCGATCAGACCGGACGGGTGGTCACTTGTGGATGGAGAAGGTGGCAGAGACGACGTCGGGCAAGGTTCGACTGCTGATGTCGGAAGATGGGCAGGCGCTGAGCGGGGTGCGGCTGGCGGCGGAGAGTGCGCGGATGGCGGATATCGTGGCGCATCCGGAAGATTTTGCGAAGCGGTCGCAGGCGCTGAAGAATGACGAGGCGCATGCGAAGCAGATGTTGACATTGCTGCCGAAGGCGTTTGTGTTTGAGAATCCGCGTCAGGAGGGCGGGTTTCTGAAGATCGATTTCAAGCCGAATCCAGAGTATGAGCCGCAGTCGCTGGAGGAGCGGATATTGCATGGGATGACGGGGTCGCTGCTGGTGGAGCAGCCGGTGATTCGGCTGCATGCGATTCAGGCACGGCTGCCGGAGGATGTGAGTCTTGGGTTTGGACTGCTGGCGACGATCCATGCGGGGAGCAATTTTTCGACGACGCGGGAGCGGGTGTATGGGAACGAGTGGAAGACCGCGCTGCTGGATACGGATATCAACGGCAAGGCGATCTTCTTCAAGGCGATTGCGAAGAAGGAGCATGCGGAGCATCGGGAGTTCAAGGTGCTGCCGATGGATATGACAGTGGCGCAGGCGGTGGAGATGCTGGAGAAGCAGTAGGGTGGTGGCTGTTGGAAATTGGACTTGTGATTCTTACCAATACAATCCAGAGAGCATGTCTCTTTCGTTTGAAGTTCAAAATATCGATGGTGGTGGTGGGCGGCGTGGCAGGCTGGAACTGCCGCATGGTGTGGTTGAGACTCCGGTGTTTATGCCGGTGGGGACAGCTGCGAGTGTGAAGGCGGTTCCACAGAGCGTGCTGGAGGTGAATGGCGCTGGTGGCAAGGGCGCACAGATTATTCTGGCGAATACGTATCACCTGTATCTGCGGCCAGGGCATGAGCTGGTGCGGCGGATGGGTGGGGTGCACAAGTTCATGAGCTGGGATCGGCCGATGTTGACGGACTCGGGTGGGTTTCAGGTTTTCAGCCTGAGCAAGCTAAGGAAGATTACGCCGGAGGGGGTGGAGTTCCGGTCGCATCTGGATGGGAGCAAGCATTTTTTCTCGCCGGAGCACTCGATGGATGTGCAGATTGCGCTGGGTGCGGATGTGATGATGGTGTTCGATGAGTGCGTAGAGACTCCGGCGTCGTGGGAGCGGACGCGGGACAGCATGGGGCTGACGCATGCGTGGGCACAGCGATCAAAAGATCATTTTGAGTTACATAAAGAACGGGTGCCGTGGTTTGAGGCGCTGGGGGGGAAGACGCAGAGCCTGTTTGGGATTGTGCAGGGTGGGATGTATGCAGATCTGCGGAAGGAGTCTGCGGAGCGGCTGGTGGAGATGGATTTTCCCGGGTATGCGATTGGTGGGTTGGCGGTGGGTGAGCCGCGGGATGTGACGCGGGAGATGATTGCGCGGACGCTGGAGTTTCTTCCGAAGGACAAGCCGCGATATGTGATGGGGGTGGGGTATCCGGATGAGATTGAAGAGTACGCAAAGATGGGCGTGGACATGATGGACTGCGTGCTGCCGACGCGGGCGGGACGGCATGGGTTGCTGTTTACGTCGGGGGGCAGATTGAACATCAAGAAGCTGCAGTATGCGGAGGACCAGGGGCCGATTGATGCCGAGTGCGGGTGCATGGTTTGTGGGCGGTATACGCGGGCTTATCTGCGGCACTTGTATGCGAGTGGGGAGGCGCTGAGTGCGGTGCTGAATTCAATTCATAATCTGGCGTTTTATCTGGATACGATGGAGCGGGTGCGGGGGGAGTTGGCGGGGTGATGGTTTCGATACTCTCTTCGTAAGGGGTGAGGGTCAGGGGATCCAGTTGAGGGATTTTAGGGATTTGTAGTTTTCCAGTTCGTTGGCTTTTTTGAGGAAGTCTTCGACCTGGGTGGGGGTGTCGTGGGGGGCGAAGGGTTGGGGTGCGTCGGCGATGGCGTAGGCGGTTGCTGCGGTGGTTGCTACTCCCTGGGTGAGGTCGGGCTGGACGACGGAGTCGAAGGTGTCGGAGGCCTGGTGGTGGAGCTTGAAGTACTTGTCGACGGAGTTCCAGAGGACGAGGGTGGGGACGCCGAGCATTTCGAATCCGGCGTGATCGGTTTCGAAGAGGAATTCGGTGTCGGAGCTGGTCTGGTTTGAGCCTAGCCCGGCGAGGAGGGGTTCAATGGGGGCGAGGGCCTGTTTTTCGTCTTCGCGACCCATGAGGTACCAGCCTTTGGAGGGCTGGCTGCCAGTGTCGGAGATGAGGACGGCGTCGATGGAGGGCATGTCGGCGATGTGCTGTTTGGAGTATGCGGTGGAACCGACGAGGCCTTGCTCTTCGCCGCCGAAGAGGATGAAACGCAGGGTTCTGCGGGGCGGGTGGCCGAGGGCCTGGACGGAGCGGGCGGTGTCGAGGACAGTGGCTGAGCCGGTTCCGTTGTCCTGTGCGCCGGTGCCGGGGTGCCAGGAGTCGAGATGGCCGCCGACGATGACGAACTGGTTGGGGAGTTCGCGTCCGGGGATTTCGGCGATGACGTTCTGGACCTGGGTGGCGGGGCGGATGCGGTTCTTGAAGGCGAACTGGATGGTGACGGGCCCCTTGTCGAGTAGGCGCTTGATGAGGTGGACGTCTTCGAGGCCGATCTGGGCGACGGGGAATTTGGTGAGGTCGCCGTTGAAGGTGAGGGATTCGGCGTTCTCGGTTCCGTTGGCGCTGCCGGCGAGGAGGACGGCCTGGGGAGCGAGGGTGTTGAGGAGGGCGAAGACTTTGATGAGGTCGCCGATGGCGGGGTGCCCACCGTAGCTGGCGTTGTCGATGAGGACGATGTGTCCGGCGATCTGGGCCTTCATGGCCTCTAGCTTTTCGAGGGGGAGGATGGCGGGGAGGTAGAGGATGGTTCCGGCGATTCCTGCATTGGGGGTGGAGGGGCTCCAGCCGGCAGAGTATATGTGGAGGGTTTGGAGGCGAGGGGAGGTGATGTGTCCGGTGGCTGGGGTTTCTGGCTCCCAGAGGGCGGGCATGGTGAAGGGTTCGGTGTGGACGTTGGTGAGGCCGAGGGATTTGAAGGTGTCGAGCGCCCAGGTGACGGCGTGGTTGTAGTTGTCGGATCCGGTGAGGCGGGGGCCGATGGTGTCGGCGAGTTGGCGGTCGTATTCGTAGGCCTGTCCGTTGACGAGGACTTCTCCGACGAGGTTGCGGACAGCGGTGCGGGTCTCGGGGGAGAGGGTTGGGGCGGGTGGGGCTGCGGGATTTTGAGCGGGTGCAGCGCTGGTGAGGGCTGCCAGAAGAGTGATCAGGACGAGTCGCATGGCCGAACGGTATCACGGCGGCGGCGGCGATCGTAGCGGAGATTGCCGTTGGGTGGCGCAGGTTTGATGGGATGAAGGGTTGGATTACTGGAGGGTTGGGAGGCGGAGGAGTTGGTGGTCGCGGTTGAGATGGATGCAGAGGGCTTCGACGACGAGGTTATGGTCTTCTCGCTGGGGGAGGCCGGAGACGGTGATGCAGCCGATGATTCCTGCGCCTGCGACGTGGATGGGGAAGGCTCCACCGTGGGCAGCGAAGTCGGCATCGGGGAGGGCGTATTTCTCCGCGATGGAGGTGTTGTTCTGCTGGAGGTATAGGCCGATGGCGTAGGAGCTGCGATGGAAGCGAGCGACGACGTTGGATTTGCGCTGGACCCAGCGGGCGTTGTCCGGGGTGGTGCCGGGGAGCGCGGTGTAGAAGATCTGCTGGTGGGGCTGGCCGAAGCGACGGATATCGATGACGAGGGGGTGCTTGCGGGCGACGGCAAGCTGACGGAGAGTGAGGCCGAGTGTCCAGGCGATGTCGTTATCGAATGCGGGAAGGGTAAGTTCTTTTTCCTGGATGCCGATAGAGGTAATGTCGTCGGGGAGTGGCATGTTGAGGTCTCCTGAGAGGTTGGATGGAATCTGCTTCGATCTGAGGAATTCGGGGTCGCCAGAATTCTTTCGGCAGTTTCATTTTGGGACTTGTATGAATCTATCAGGAGGTATATCTTCTAATCTCATCAGAAAATCCTCCCCACTGATTGAATCTGGCTAGAGGAGAAGTGTGCCATGAATGCAACGAACGAGGGAGTCCGTCGCAGCCTGTTGGTAGGGAGCCTTGCGAGGATGCAGGATGAGGATGCGGCGGAGAGAGCTGCTGGCATGATTGACTGGAGCTCGACGGATGGGCGCGAGTCGTTTTACGGTCCGGTGTCTGCTGATGTCGAAGCGAAGTCCGAGTCGGAGTGGAGCCATAACAAGGGCAGCGGGATGGCTCAGCGGGCGTTTCAGCGGCTGAATGCGATTGCACACCGGCGACACGGGGCGGCCTGATCCGGGGAGTTCGGTTGAAGGCTTGATGGGGAAGTACAGCGGTTTGATGGCTTTGCGTCCGGGTGGCTGACGCATTGGGTGTTGCGTCGGAATCGCGTATGTCTTAACCGCACTGTGTCGTGAACCGCACTGTGTCGTGAATCACACTGTGGCTGTTGGAGTTGGATCTCCGGTTCACGGGGCGTGCTGGTTGCGGTGAGCGGCATTGTGGAAACTGCCGAAGGCCGATTTGTGTGGCATGGTGGATGGGTGGATGAGCGGACAGGTGTGAAGGGCAATCGGCCGAAGACGACTGTGGGGGAGATTTTCCTGCGGTTTTTGCGGTTGGGGTGCACGTCGTTTGGCGGGCCGGTGGCGCATCTTGGATATTTTCGCGAGGAGTTTGTGGCGCGGCTGGGGTGGTTGGAGGAGGCTCGGTTCGCCGAGGTGGTGGGGCTGTGCCAGTTTCTGCCGGGGCCCGCGAGCAGCCAGGTTGGATTTTCGATTGGGTTGATGGAGGGTGGTCTGGCGGGGGCGCTGGCGGCGTGGGTGGGATTTACGCTGCCGTCGGCTGTGCTGATGTTTGGGTTTGCGTATGGGCACCGGTTGCTGACGGGGCGGCTTGGGCTGGGGCTGCTGCACGGGTTGGGTCTGGCGGCGGTGGCGGTGGTGGCGCAGGCGGTGTGGGGGATGCGGAAGGCACTGGCTCCGGATGCGATACGGATGGTGGTTGCGACGGTGGCTGCGGGGATGGTTCTGGCCCGGCAGGATGCGCTGGGGCAGATGCTGGCACTGGGGTTTGGCGCGGTGGTGGGTTGGGGGCTGTGCCGGGAGGTGGGCGAGCCGATGGGAGGTTGGCTGGTGGGGATTTCGCGACGGTGGTCGGTTTGGGCTGCGGGGGCATGCGTGGCTCTGCTGGTTGGGCTGCCGGGGTGGCTGCGGTTTCGGCCGGGCGGTGGGGTAGCGCTGTTTGAGGCTTTCTACCGGACGGGGGCGCTGGTGTTTGGCGGCGGGCATGTGGTGCTGCCGCTGTTGCAGAGTGTGACGGTAGCTCGGGGCTGGGTGGATGAGGGGACGTTCCTGGCGGGGTATGGCGGTGCGCAGGCGATTCCGGGGCCGCTGTTCAGCTTTGCGGCTTATCTGGGAGCGGTGTGCCTGCCACTGCCGGGGGTGCGGGGCGCGGTGCTGGCGCTGGTGGGGATTTCATTGCCGGGATTGCTGTTGGTGGTGGCGGTGCTGCCGTGGTGGGAGGTGCTGCGCCGGAGTGTGGGGATGCGGGCCGCGATTGCGGGAGTGAATGCGAGTGTGGTGGGGGTGCTGCTGGCGGCGCTTTATCGTCCGGTTTGGACGAGTGCGGTGGGATCGGCTGCAGATGGTTTGATTGCTGCTGCGGGGTTTGTGGCGTTGTTGACGGGCAGGGTGAGGCCGTGGGTGGTGGTGGGGATTGCGGCGGCTGCGGGGGTGGGGATGCGGGTTTGGCAGGGGTGAGGGGAGAGTCGCGGGACGGCAGGATTGCACGCTGCACGGGTGCTGCTGGCGTCTCTTCTTGACAGGGGGTGGCGGTTACGCGATGCTTAGTGGCTGGGCCTTCTTAGTGGCCTGAAGCGGAGTCGCGTCGTTTGTGCGGCCGCAGGCGGTACTTGTGCTGCCAGCCCTGGGCAGCCAGTTGGTTGGATGTAACTCACTGAATAGACGATTCGCGCGATTTGCAGGTTTGAGCTGGTTGCAATACGCGGGGATTGGGTTGCGAACGGAGCTTATAGATGCTGGCGATGTGGATGCAGGCTGCGGCAGGCGGATTTGGGAATTTGAGCGGTTTGGCGTTGCCGGTCATATTTTTTGTGGTGCTGTATTTTTTGATGATTGCACCGAACCAGCGGAAGCAGAAGAAGTGGCAGGAGATGCTGGGTCAGTTGAAGGCCGGCGACAAGGTTACGACCAACGGCGGTATTGTTGGGACAGTTTTGACGGTGAAGGACGATGTGGTGATCTTGCGTGTCCAGCCGGATGGATTGAAGCTGGAGTTTGTAAAGAGCGCGATTGCTACGGTTACGACACCGGAAGAGAAGTAGGACAGTAGAAGGCACAGCAAGACGAGATTGAACCGTTAGAGACGGATGAGGAAAACAAGGATTAGCGGTAGCGGAGCTGGAACAGAGCGACGCGGACCGCACCTTCAATAAAGATCATGGGCAAGAATCTGGCCGGTAAGACGGCATTCATCGTTGCGATATTGGTGGTTTTCTGTTTCGGCATTGTGGGGATCCCGCATGGTGGTCTGAAGCAGTCGATTACAGACCGAATCAAGCTGGGACTGGACCTTAAGGGTGGCACTCACCTGGTTCTGGAGGTGCATGTTGCCGAGGCTGTTGGCTCTGCGACGGACCGGGACGTGGCGCGGCTGGAGGCTGACCTGACGAAGGCCGGCATCGTAGGCGCGACGGTGGGTAAGACCGATCCGGCGAATCCTCAGAAGATTGTGGTGTCGGGGATTCCGGCGGGCAAGCTGAGCGATGCTCGTACGGTGCTGCAGGGCAATGATTATGCCTCGTACCAGATTGCGACGACGTCGGACGGATCCTTTGCGCTGACGATGACGCAGACTGCGATTCGCGACCTGGAGACGCGCACGCTGGATACGTCGATTGAGACGATCCGCGAGCGTATCGACAAGCTGGGCGTGAGCGAGCCGACGATTCAGAAGTACGGATTGGGCGAGAACCAGATTCTGGTGGAGTTGCCTGGAATTGATAATCCGGCCGAGGTGGAAGACGTCATTCAGTCGACCGCGAAGCTGGCTATCCATGCTGTAGTAGGTGGACCGTTTGCGACGGATGCGGATGCGCTGCAGGCGAATGCCGGGGGGATTCCCGCGGATGCGATGCTGCTGAAGGGGAGCGGCGCTGCTGGTGCGGCAGAGCAGGTTTGGCTGTTGAAGCGTGCCAGCGAGGTGGAGGGTACAGACTTCCGCGATGCGCAGCCTTCACAGGACCAGAATGGCCGTCCGAACATTACGTTTACGCTGACGACCGAGGCTGGCGACCGGTTCTATAAGTACACGGACGAGCACAAGGGAACGGGCTCGATGGCGATCGTACTGGACAACAAGGTTCGCGAAGTGGCGGGCATCCAGTCGGCGATTCGCGACCGTGGCGAGATTACGGGCGGATTCACGAAGGAGCAGGCCTCGGACCTTTCGTTGATGTTGCGGACGGGTGCTTTGCCGGCGTCGATCTCGTACCTGGAGACGCGGACGGTTGGACCGAGCCTGGGAGCTGCATCGATTCGGCAGGGCGTGTATGCCGCGGTTGCGGGCATGCTGGCTGTGATGCTGTTTATGCTGGTCTACTACCGGGGCGCTGGCATCAATGCGGACCTGGCGCTGATGCTGAACCTGCTGATCCTGCTGGGCTTTATGGGGTACACGGGTTCGACACTGACGCTGCCGGGAATCGCTGGTGTGATTCTGACGATTGGTATGGGCGTGGACTCGAACGTGCTGATCTTTGAGCGCATCCGTGAAGAGCTGCGGGCCGGTAAGACGGCTGCGGCGGCGGTGCAGCAGGGGTTTGCGCATGCGTGGGTGACGATTATCGATACTCACGTGACGACGATTGTGTCGGCGGCGATTCTGTTCCTGTTCGGGACGGGGCCGGTGCGCGGGTTTGCGGTGACACTGACGTTTGGTTTGCTGGCGAACCTGTTTACAGCGGTTTTTGTCTCGCGCGTGATCTTCGACTCGATTTTGCAGAAGAAGGAACGTGGCGCGGCGTTGTCGATTTAGCTGGTAGTTTTGGCTGGCTTGGAACGGCTTGGATTTTTAGAGAGATTGCGGGGTCCTGCGGGGCTGCCGCCGAGGGTGTAAGAGCGTGGAACTGTTTCGTAGTACGAGTATCGACTGGCTCGGGAAGAAGTGGTACTTTCTCGGGTTTTCGCTGATTTTTTCTGTAGCCGGGCTGCTGAGCATCATGTTCTGGCACCATGTTCCGCTGGGCGTCGACTTCAAGGGCGGCACGCAGGTGCGGGTGGAGTTTGCACAGGCACCGAATGAGGACCACATCCGGCAGGCGTTTGACCGTGCGGGTGTCAGGGATGCGCGGATTCAACGGATCAGCGATCCTAGCGGGCATGCAGCGAACAAGGTGATTATTGCGCTGCCGGAGTCGACTGCGACGGATGCGGCGCACGACGCGGGCCGCCAGAGCGTGGAGAACGCACTGAGCACTGGGTACCACGATTCGAGCTTTACGATCGAGCAGGTGGAGATCGTCGGGCCGACGGCGGGCAAGCAACTGCAGAAGCAGGCGATGCTGGCGACAGTGTACTCGCTGCTGGGGATGCTGATTTATCTCTGGTTCCGTTTTGAGCTGATCTACGGCGTTGCGGCGGTGGTTGCGGTGTTTCACGACACTCTGATTACGGTAGGCGCGTTCAGCTTGACGAATCAGGAGATAACCCTTACGGTAATTGCAGCAATCCTCACATTGATTGGATATTCGATGAACGACACCGTTGTCGTCTTCGACCGTATACGCGAGAATCTGGCGCTATCGCGGCGTGAGACGCTATCCGATGTTGTCAATCGCAGTATCAACCAGACGCTAAGCCGAACTGTACTGAGTTCCGGCTTGACGTTTCTGACGGTGGTATCGCTGTACTTGTTTGGCGGAGAGGTTCTACACGGCTTCTCGTTCGCGTTGGTGATTGGCATCCTGATCGGCACCTATTCTTCGATTGCGGTGGCTGCACCGATGCTGGTGGCTTACCAGGATTGGCGTTCGACCCGGGGTAAGGCGGCAACATTGCCATCGAAGCGCGCGAAGGTTTAGGCGAATGGAGTATTATTCGCAGGGAACTTTGCAGGTCGGGAACAAATCTGCAGAGTACGGTGTCTAAGATCAATAGCTCTTCTTCACGATAAAGAGGCTGGATATGTTTGAAGACTCACTGATGGAATCCGGCGGACAGATAAAGACCAAGTCCAAGTATTGGATGATTGGTACTTTCATCTTCAACGGCGCGATTCTGGCGACCATGATTTTGATTCCGTTGCTGTATCCGGAAGCACTGCCGAAGACGGCAATGACCGCGATGCTGACGGCACCACCACCACCACCTCCACCTCCACCGCCACCACCGCCGGCCCAAGTAGTGAAGCCGATCAAGATGGTGTCCGAGGTTGATCAGGGCTTGCACGCTCCGACGAAGATCCCCAAAGACATCAAGATGCTGAAGGAAGACTCTGCACCGATGCCGCAGATGGCTGGCGTAGCTGGCATGTCTGGTATGGGCAGCGGCAGCGGCGTCCCAGGCGGCGTGCTCGGCGGGATTGGCACGGCACCGACACCGGTTGTGAAGGTAGCGAAGCCGGCTGGCCCAACCCGTGTGTCGAGCGGTGTGATCGCGGGTCTTGCGATTTCACAGCAGCATCCGGTTTATCCTCCGATCGCCAAGGCTGCGCACGTTTCGGGTGCTGTGGTTCTGCATGCCATGATCTCGAAGACAGGTGTCGTCGAGAATCTTCAGGTGATCAGCGGTCCGGAGATGCTGCGGGCGAGTGCGCTCGATGCAGTTCGGAACTGGCGGTATAAGCCGTATCTTCTCAACGGTGAACCCACCGAAGTCGAGACGACGGTGACCGTGAACTTCAACTTTGGCAGCTAACGGTTTTCAAGATTCTGGAACACTCAGAAACGTCTTTCGTGGCGTACCCCTCATGTGGAACTTTTGGGGTATTCACGGTCAAGTTTTGGATCAATACAGTTCAACCAGGGTTTAACCAGGAGGAAAGATTCCAGTGATTCTCGCTCAACTCACCAACTTCGCTCATGTACCTTCCACGCTCGCGCTGTTCTTCGAAGAAGCACAGGTCGGCTTTAGCCCACTGCAGCTTTGGGGCAACATGGGTAATCTCGCCCGTGCGGTCGTAATTCTACTTTTCATCATGTCGATCTGGTCCTTGGCTGTCATCATTGACCGCGCTCTGTATTTCTCTGCAGCCCGCAAGCAGTCTCGCGAGTTTGCACCTAAGGTTGCTGGCGCGTTGAAGGACGGCCGTCTGGATGAGGCGATCAAGGTTGCGGACCGTTGCAAGAAGTCGCACCTTGCTGAAGTTGTCACGGCTGGTCTGCAGGAGTTCCGCAGCTTCGGTTCTGGCGGCAGCATCACCGAGGAGCAGGTTGAGAGCTCGCAGCGCGCATTGGAGCGCTCTGAGGCAATCGTTCACGCGAAGCTGAAGCGTGGTCTTGGTGGTTTGGCAACGATCGGTTCGACGGCACCGTTTATCGGTCTGTTCGGCACCGTCGTCGGCATTCTGAACGCCTTCCAGCAGATCGCAACGCAGAAGACCTCCGGTATCGGCGCAGTCGCCGGCGGTATTTCGGAAGCCCTTGTAACGACGGCTTTCGGTCTTCTGGTCGCGATTCCCGCGGTTATGACGTTCAACTACTTCACGGGTAAGGTCGAAGCCTTCGACGTCGAGATGGATAACAGCTCGAGCGAACTGGTGGATTACTTTATCAAGCAGAGCCACCGCTAAACCATCTGCCTTTTGGCATGAATGGATAGGGCAGAACCTGCTGGAATTGCTGCTTGGCCTCTCCAGGTGTTCAGCGAAGGACACCTGGAGAGCAAAGCGGACGAAGCGGGATGCATTGCAGGACGTGCAGACAGGACGGAGCATACTGTATGGGTATCAATAAGCGCGATGAGGGCAAGAAGGTAAACTCCAATATCAACGTCACACCCATGGTGGACGTGATGTTGGTGCTCTTGATCATCTTCATGGTTATCACACCGATGTTGAACAACAAGGTGAACGTCGATCTACCGCAGGCTGATGCTGCAGTAGTGATGGAAGACGCTAACAAAGAAGATGCCGTGGTCGTGGCAGTGACACGCGATGGCAGAACTTTTCTTGGTGGCGACCAGGTCACGATGGATGACCTTGGCGGCAAGATATCCGCGAAGCTTGAGAACAAGACGAACAAGCAAGTTTTTATGCGTGCAGACATCCGCGCGAACTACGGCAAGGTGATGGATGCGGTTGATGGTATCCGCTCTGCCGGCGTGAGTCAGCTTGGATTGCTGACTGAGAAGCGCGAACAGGATGCACCGAAGAAGTAGGGGTTGGATTTAGCAGAAGGATCGTGCCGCTAGCTGTTGTGCGAGCAGAAGAACTAAGGAGATTGCTATGGGAATGGGTGGAGGAAATGCCGGCGGAATGCAGTCGGAGATCAACGTTACGCCGCTGATCGACGTGCTGCTGGTACTGCTGATCATCTTCATGGTCATCGTACCGGTGACACCGAAGGGTTTGGACACGCTGGTTCCCCAGCCGCCCAAGAACAAGACCAACGATCAGCCTAACGACCGGACGATTGTGGTCCAGGTGCTGTCGAATGGTGTTGGTGCTCCTTCGTACAAGATCAACGACACAGCCTTCAACAAGGCGGATCTTGAGCCGAAGCTGGTCGAGATATTCGCGACGCGGCAGGAGAAGGTCATGTTTGTGAAGGGCGACAAGGAACTGGACTTCAGCAAGGTTGCTGAGGTGATTGATTTCGGACATCAGGCTGGTGTGGACAACATTGGTTTGATTACGCCCCGAGTTGAAGCGGGTCAGTAAGAGCTATCTGGTTGAAGGGAGCGGGCGTCCACGCAGAGTGGCCGCCCGTTTTCGTTCTAAAGGAGCAGGCTGGGGTCATCCAACTGCGAAGACTGGGGCTTGGTGGGGTGAAGTGGATCCATAGCGGGCAGAGCGCCCCTGGTGGCTGGTCTGTGTGGCTTTCCCACGCAAAGTAATTGAGTCTTGACAAAAGAGTTTTTCGAGTCCAATCTACTGTTCCGTTACTGGTACGCATTCGCTGGAATCGTCTGAAGTGAAGTTACAAATATGCCGAGCAACTGCCCGGTGTAGGTGGAGGGAAGCGTTGTCCTCTCATGGTTGGAGAGCGGCATCGCTACCTTACAGAGAATTGTGCAAGCTAAACACTGGTCATACAGGGCACTGTACCGTTACAATCAATCGGCAAGCAGAAAAACAATTCCTATTTTGCCATCCGCCAGTCGATACGACCTACGCGCCTATTTTGAAGGAGATAACACGCCCCATGAGATTAACCGCACGGATTCCGGTTACGGCCGCTTTGCTGGCTATGCTGCTGGGTAGCACAACCGGATGCAATCGCCTAAAGGCGCGGGACCAGCTAAACAAGGGAGTACAGGCCTTTAAGAACGCACGCTATGAAGAAGCGGTGACGAACTTCCAGAACGCGATCAAGCTTGATCCGCAGTACGAAGCGGCAAAGCTTTATCTGGCGACCGCGTATTCGTATCAAGTAGTGCCGAACCTGGATACTCCTGAGAACCTGAAGATTGCCCAGAAGGCGCTGGATGGCTTTCAAGAGGTGCTGGCGAAGGACCCGAACGATTTGACGGCCCTGAAGCAGATTGCATCGATTGATCGCAACATCAAGAAGCTTGATGAGGCGAAGGTGTACGAGAAGAAGGTGATTGCGATTGCACCGACTGACGCTGAGGCCCACTACACGGTTGGTGTTGTGGACTGGATGCAGTCTTACAAGAACGCGATTACGATTCTGGCTGCGGATGGGTTGACCGACGACGGCACTGGCAATGTGAAGAAGAGCAAGGGCGCATGCCAGAAGCTTCAGGATGCCAACACATCTCTTGTTGCGGAAGGCCTGGAGTATCTGACCAAGGCTGTGGACCTCAACAAGACCTATGACGATGCGATGCAGTATTTGAACCTCACCTATCGTCGCAAGGCCGACCTGGAGTGCGGCAACGACGCAGCGCGCAAGGCTGATCTGGCGTTGGCGGATGAGTGGAGCCAGAAGGCGATGGGCGCTCGTAAGCAGAATGAGCTTGAGAAGGAAAAGAAGAACGCTGGCGGCGTAACAATGCAGTAAGCTGCTGGAGCAATTGTTTTAGAGGAAGAGCCTCCCTTGCGGGAGGCTCTTTTGTTTGGGGCGGCCTGGATGTAGCGGGGAGTGTCGGCGCGGGCGATAGGATAGGCCGGGATTTGTGGCGTAGAATTGCGGCGTGCGAAGGGGAATGAAAAAGGTATTGATTGCAAACCGTGGAGAGATTGCTCTGCGGGTGATTCGTGCGTGCCGTGAGATGGGGCTGGCGACGGTGGCGGTGTACTCGGATGTGGACCGTGGCGCGTTGCATGTGTTGCATGCGGATGAGGCTTATCGGCTGGGGCCTGCACCGGCGGCGGAGAGTTATCTACGGGGCGATTTGATCCTGGAGATTGCACGGCAGTCTGGGGCGGATGCGGTGCATCCCGGGTATGGATTTCTCTCGGAGAATGCGGATTTTGCGGAGGCTTGTGTAGCTGCTGGAGTTACATTTATTGGGCCTCCGGCGAGTGCAATGCGGAGGCTGGGATCGAAGACGATGGCGCGGCGAGCGGCGGATGAGGCGGGGATGCCGCGGGTTCCGGGGAGTGTGACGGGACTGGAGTCAGTCGAAGAGGCGCAGCAAGTGGCAGCGGGGATTGGGTACCCGGTGATGCTGAAGGCAGCTGCGGGTGGTGGGGGCAAGGGGATGAGGGCGGTGCTGCGGCCGGAGGATCTGGCGGCTGCGTATGTGGCGGCCAGCAGTGAGGCGGAGCGGAGCTTTGGGTCGGGCGAAGTGTATCTGGAGAAGCTGATCGAGCGTCCACGGCATATTGAGATTCAGTTGATGGCGGATGAGTATGGCGGCTGTGTGTATCTGGGGGAGCGGGAGTGCAGCGTGCAGCGACGGCACCAGAAGGTGATTGAAGAGGCTCCGTCGGCGGTGGTGAGCGAGGAACTGCGGCGGAAGATGGGCGAGGCTGCGGTGCGGCTGGCGCTGGCTGCGGGATATGTGAATGCGGGGACGGTGGAGTTTCTGGTGGATGAGGAACAGAATTTTTTCTTTCTGGAGATGAATACGCGGCTGCAGGTGGAGCATCCGGTGTCGGAGATGGTGACGGGGCTGGATCTGGTGCAGATGCAGCTCCGCGTGGCGATGGGAGAGCCGTTGCAGGTGCAGCAGGAGGATGTAAGGCTCCGTGGGCATGCGGTGGAGTGCAGGATCTATGCTGAGGATCCGGAGAATAACTTCTTTCCTTCGCCGGGGAAGATTACGCGGCTGGTGCAGCCGGGTGGGCCGGGGATTCGTGAGGATTGCGCGGTGTATGAGGGGTGGGTGGTGCCGCTGGATTATGATCCGATGCTGTCGAAGCTGATTGCGTATGGAGAGACGCGGGAGGTGGCGATTGACCGGATGCTGCGGGCTCTGGAGGAGTATGTGATTCGCGGGATCAAGACGAATATTTCCTTGTTTCAACGGATATTGCGGGATGAAGATTTTCGTGCAGGGCGGATCGATACGGGGTATCTGGAACGGCTGCTGGCGAGAGAGCCGGCGAAGTTGGAGGGCATAGTCTCGGAAGACAAGGTTCCGGAGGATGTGGTGGCGGTGGTGGCAGCGTTGTTTGCGGCTTCTGCGGCGAAGGAACGAACGAGTATTGCGAGTGTGGGGCAGGAGAGCCGTTGGGCGGTGGCTGGGCGACGAGAAGGGCTGCGCGCATGATCTTGTGGCTGGTGATCGATGGGAAGAGTCGGCGAGTGGAGCTGCCGGCATCGTTTGATGCCAGCGTGGGCGGGACGGTGGAGTGTGTGGTGGATGGGCGGGTGGTGGTGGTGGATGCGTGTGTATTGCAGCCGGGGGTGATGTCGCTGGTGATGGATGGGCGGCAGTACCGGTGTGTTCTGGATGGGGATGCGGTGGTGATTGGAGGGGCGCGGTATGGGGTTGAGGTGGAGGATCCGCGGTCGCTGCAGGGCCGGCGTGGTTCGGGTGTTGGGGCCGCTGGGCCACGTGCGGTGAAGGCTCCGATGCCGGGACGCGTGGTGCGGGTGCTGGTGGTGATTGGAGAGGATGTGACAGAGCAGCAAGGGGTCGTGGTGATTGAGGCGATGAAGATGCAGAATGAGCTGAAGTCGCCTAAGGCAGGGCGCGTGGTTCGGGTGGCGGTGGTGGTGGGGGATACGGTGGGTTCCGGAGATGTGCTGGTGGTGGTGGAGTAGGGCTGGAGGTCCGGCGGGAGTCGATTACCCATATTCGTAACAAATAATATTACATATTTTCGGAATGGGGTCGATGAAGAACGGATTGGACGGGAGGCCTTGTGTGTCCTGGGTTGATTCAGGGGTGCGGATCGGTCTGTATGATCTAGTCCAACTGATTCGGTTTGACGACTTCACCTTTTCAAGGAGAACACCATGACATTGGTTCCGCCCGTCGCCCTGGTACCGCCCTTTACGCGCGAGACCGCAATCCGGAAGGTGCGGGCTGCGGAAGATGGTTGGAATTCGCGGGATCCGCAACGTGTTTCTCTGGCTTACACGGTTGATAGCCGGTGGCGTAACCGTGCAGAGTTTGTAGCCGGCCGGGAGCAGATCGTTGAATTTCTGACGCGTAAATGGAAGAAGGAGCTGGAGTATCGCCTGATCAAGGAGCTTTGGGCATTTACTGGAAATCGTATCGCGGTACGGTTTGCGTACGAGTCGCATGATGCCATGGGGCAGTGGCGCCGCGCGTATGGAAATGAGAACTGGGAGTTCGATGAGAACGGATTGATGCAGTATCGTCATGCGAGCATCAACGATCTAGAGATCGAGGAATCTGATCGACTGTTTCGCTGGCCGATCGGGCGGCGTCCGGAGGATCACCCGGGGTTGAGCGATCTGGGTCTGTAGTTGGATTGCGAACAGGGGAGGGATGCCTTGCGATGCGGGGTTCCGGAGGTGGAAAGTTATCTGGCGCGATGCATGCTGTGCGGTCTACAATCCCGGCAACGAAACAAAGGGTTTGTCCGCGTTATGCGCAAGTGCGATTGATGCGGTGACCGAGGAGAGAGCCAAATGAGCGAGACCGTGGCGGTGCAGAGCGTGCAGGGATTGAGCCAGATGGAGCGCGTGGTGGATGCCTTCTTAGCACCGACGAAGACGTTTACGGACATTCTGCGGAGTACGAGTTGGTGGCTTCCGTTTGTGTTGACTGCGGTGGTTTCGTTGGGCGTGACGGTTGTGATTGATCGGCAGGTGGGGTTCGACCGGGTGGTGGAGAATCAGATTCACAATAGTCCCAAGCAGGAAGAGTTGATGGCGAGCCTGACTCCTGAGCAGCGGGAGACGCGGATGAAAGGGATGATCGCAGGCTACCGATATACGTCGTACGCCTCGCCGATCTTCATTCTGGGACTGAGTGCGATTGGTGCGATGGTATTGTGGGCGAGCTTCAACTTTGGCCTGGGGGCGCAGACGACTTTCGCGCAGATGATGTGTGTGTGGATGTACGGGTGGCTGCCAAAGCTGTTGAATGGCTTGTTGACGGTAGTGACGCTGTATTTTGGGGGGAATAATGATGGCTTTGATCTGCGGGATCCGGTGGGTACGAACCTTGGGTACTATCTGCCGGATGCGGCTCCGTGGCTGAAGGCGGGGTTGGGCTTTCTGGATGTGATGGGATTGTGGGTGCTGCTTCTGCTGGTGATGGGGACGGCGATTGTGGCGAAGGTGAGCCGGGGCAAGGCGGCGGCGATCGTCGTTGGGTGGTGGGCGGTGGTGCTGGTGGTGAGCGTGGCGATGGCGGCAGTTTTTAGCTAAGACTACGCAGGGATGGATTAGGATACGGCAATGGGACGAGTGCGGAGTGCAGTGTGGGTGCTGGTGGTAGTGGGGATGGTGTCCACCTTTGGTCTGGGACAGGTACAGTCGTCTTCGCAGGAGTCGGAGGTAAGGCCGGGTACCGTTGTGCCGAAGGGCGCCACGTATGTGGGCTCCGAAAGCTGCGAGCGCTGCCATGCCGAGGCATACGCAGGCTGGAAGAAGACGCGGATGGCGAACGTTGTCCGTGACCCGAAGGAGCATCCTGAGGCGGTGCTGGCGGACTTTACGAAGGCCGATCCGCTGGTGACGTTCGACCTGAAGGATGTGGCGTTTGTGTATGGGAGCAAGTGGAAGCAGCGGTTCTTCACGAAGCGTGGCGCTGACTATTTTGCCGAGCCGGCGCAGTGGGATGTAGCGAAGAAGCGCTGGCTGCCGTATCACGCCGAGGCTGGAACCGACTGGTGGATACCGTTCTATGGGTCGAGTAACTTTGAGCGTCCGACGGGACCGCTGTGCGACGGTTGCCATAGTGTGAACTACAACGTCAAAACGAAACAGGTGACGGAGTGGAACGTTGGCTGCGAGAAGTGCCACGGGCCGGGTAGCGAGCATGTGAAGCATCCGCTGAAGACGAACATTGTGAACCCGGAGTATCTGGATTATGTGCGCGGGAACGATACATGTATTCAGTGCCATAGCCAGGGACGCCCGGTGGCGGATGAGATTGCGGGCAAGAGATACGACTGGCCGGTGGGGTATACGGTGGGCGACCGTCTGGCGGATGTGTGGAAGCTGGAAGAGCTGAAGCCGGGAGTGACGAACTTTTTCCAGTTTGCAGATATGTCGGCTCACAAGAACCGGATGCAGGGGAACGATTTTATTCAGAGCACTATGTATCACCGGCAGTTACGTTGTTTCGACTGCCATGAGGTGCATAGCACTGAGAATCCGGCGAACCTGATTGCAGAGGGGAATAAGCTGTGCCTGCAATGCCATACGAATACGAATGCGGCGGGGCTGAAGGGCACTGTCGCCGAGCATACGCATCATGCGGCGGGCAGCAAGGGGAGTGAGTGCGTTGCGTGTCACATGCCGCTGATCGCGTCGACGATCAAAGATAATTTTGTGGCGAGTCACACGTTCCGGTTTATAACGCCTACGTTGACGGAGCAGTCGAATGTGCCGAATCCTTGCACAAATTGCCATAAGGACAAGAGCAATACGTGGGCTGCGAAGGAGTTGGCGGGGTGGGGAACGGTCTCGCCGTGGCGGATGGTGCAGCCGTAGCGCGTAGTGGTCTCCGCCTTGAAGGCAAAAGAGAAGGCACGGCGAGTAGCCGTGCCTTTCTATTTGAAACTTAAGATGTTACTTATTCGGTCCAGCGCTTGAAGACGAGAGAGCCGTTGGTTCCGCCGAATCCGAAGGAGTTGGAGAGGGCGTAGTCGATTTTGGCGGCCTGTGGTTTGTTTGGGACGTAGTTGAGGCGGCAGGCCGGGTCGACGTTCTCGAGGTTCATGGTTGGTGGGGCGATCTGATTGAGCATGGCCATAATGGTGATGCCGGCTTCGAGGCCGCCGGCTCCGCCGAGGAGGTGGCCGGTCATGGATTTGGTGGAGCTGACGAGCAGGGTGTGATTGAGGGCGCGCTCGCCGAAGACGTTTTCGATGGCCTTGGACTCCATTGCGTCGCCGAGGGGCGTGGAGGTGGCGTGGGCGTTGACGTAGTCGATCTGATCGGGGGTGATTCCGGCGACGCGGAGGGCGTTGGACATGGCGCGGAAGCAACCTTCGCCTTCGGGGGCCATGCCGGTCATGTGGAAGGCGTCGGCTGACATTCCGTAGCCGATGATTTCCGCAAGGATATTGGCACCGCGGGCTTTGGCGAACTCAAGTTCTTCGAGGATGAGGATGCCGGCGCCTTCACCGACGACGAATCCGTCACGGTCCTTGTCCCAGGGACGGCAGGCGTGGATGGGGTCATCGTTGCGAGTGGAGAGGGCCTTCATGGCAGCGAATCCGCCGACACCCATGGGGGTGATGGCAGCTTCGGTGCCTCCGGCGATCATGGCGTCGGCATCGCCGCGCTGGATGATGCGGAAGGCGTCACCGATGGAGTGGGCGCTGGAGGTACAGGCGGTCGCGGTGGCCTCGTTGGGGCCGCGTGCGTTGTACTTGATGGAGACGTGTCCGGCGGCGAGATTGACGATGGAGCCGGGGATGAAGAAGGGGGAGATCTTGCGCGGGCCTCCGGCGAGCATGGCGGAGTGTTCGCGCTCGATAACGTCGAATCCTCCGATGCCGGAGCCGATGTGAACGCCGAACTGATCCCGATTGCTTTCGTCGATGATGAGGCCGGAGTGGGCCATCGCCTCTGCCGCAGCGGCCAGGGCGAAGTGGATGAATCGGCCCATCTTCCGGGACTCTTTCTTTTCGACGAAGAGGAGGGGATCGAAGTCCTTGACCTCTGCGGCGAAGCGGACGGAGTGGCCGGTGAGATCGAATGCTTTGATCTCCGCCATGCCACTACGGCCTGCGAGGAGGCCTTCCCAAACTTCAGGCACGGTTTTTCCGACACCGCAGATGAGGCCGATGCCGGTCACTACGACTCGCCGTTGAAACTGTCCACGCAGCTGGGGCATTGCTACTTGGCCGCCTTCTGATTCTTTTCGATGTAGTCGACTGCATCCTTGACGGTCTTGATCTTCTCTGCGTCTTCGTCGGGGATCTGGATGTCGAAAGCTTCTTCGAACTGCATGACGAGTTCGACTACGTCGAGCGAATCCGCACCGAGGTCTTCCTGAAAGCTGGCGCCGGGGGTTACTTCGGCCTCATCCACCTGAAGTTGCTCGACAATAATCTGTTTTACTTTTTCATCAACTGCAGCCATGTGTCTCTCCTGTTTACGTCTTGGACCAAAGTGTTGGATGCTGCGACCGAGTATACGGACGGAATTCAAGTACCGTTCGGAGTTCGGGCGATGCCTTGCTCAAGGATAATGAGCGCCCTGTTGAGTGTAAAGCAAAGTGGAAGCTGTCGCTTGCATTATGAGTCAAAGAGTTACAGAGGCCAGATGGGCTGGAGGGGGAAGGATTGCGGGCGGGTGACCCTAGATGCGCCTGCAATGGTGAGGGTTGCGACGGGTTGGGTGGGGTTTCTGGCGTAGAAACGGCGGGTGATGCAGAAACGGTTGTCGACAAAGACTTCGATGACGGAGTTGTCGATGAAGACTTGAAGGGCTGCCCGGGCAGGGAGGCGCTCGGGGATTTTGATCTCTATTTCATTGAGACGGATGGTGAGAGGGTCCTGATGGTGGTCGGAACGGATTTCGAGGATGGGGCCGGTGGGGTCGGTGAGGGTGTAAGGGGTGGGGGAGCTGGCGGCGTGGAGGACGCAGGAAAACTCTTGAGCCGTGTTGGAGAGGTGGGATGGGTTGGGGTTGGCGGTGGAGCGGAGGCTCTGGGTCTCGATGGCTGGCTCCATGTGGAGGTTGCCGTTTTTGAGGGAGAGGCGGCGGGGTAGGGACATCATGCCGGACCAGCCGGCGCGGGCATAGTCGGCCTCTGGGCGGGTTTCGGGGAGCCAGCCCCAGAGGGTTCGGTTGCCGTGGGCGTCGAGCTGGGTTTTTGGGGCGTAGAAGGTGCCATGGCCGTAGTCGAGTTCGCCGGACTTTTCGGCGTGGAAGAGCAGAGTGGTGGGGTTGAGGACTCCGGACTGCCAATAGGTTTTGCGGCGGGTGGAGTAGATGAGGACGTGTTTGGCGGAGGGACCTTCACCGAGGGGGAAGAAGTCAGGGCACTCCCACATTTCTCCGGAGTCGACGGGGTCTGGAACGGGGGGTGATGTGTGGGACCATTCGCCGTGGGCCATGGGGTGGAGATACTCCCAGTGGGTGAGGGAGGGGGATCCGTCGGGGTCTTTGCCGGCGCGGTAGAGGAGGACCATGCCGCCTTTGCCGCGCTGGCCGGAGCCGACGAGGAGGTAGCGCTGGCCGTTGAAGTGGAAGGGGGTGGGGTCGCGGAAGCCGGTGACTTTGAGGCCAGGTGGCGGGGTGAGGATGGCGGGTTTGGGGAGTTTGCGCCAGAAGCCGAGAGTGTCGTCGGTGGCGATGGCGATGTTTTGAGATTCGCGGAGGCTGGTGTGGTCGTCGAGGAGGGTGGCCTGGGCGCGCGGGACGGTCTGGACGCCGGTGTAGATGATGGCTGGAGTGCCGTTGTGGAGGATGGAGGATCCGGTGAAGCAGCCTTCGGAGTCGGATGATTTTGGGGTGGGGGCGAGGGCGATGGGGAGGCGTTGCCAGTGAATCATGTCCGGACTGGTGGCGTGAGCCCAGTGCATGTCTCCCCAGATGGCTGCGTGGGGGTTGTACTGGTGGAACATGTGGTACTGGCCACGATAAAAGATGGGGGCGCAGGGGTCGTTCATCCATCCGCGGGCGGGAAGGAGATGATAGCTGGGGCGTTGGGGGTCGTGGATGGGGGAGGCGGTTGAGGGCTGGGGGAAGGCGCGGCGGGTGAGGGTGGCTGCGGTGGTGAGGCCGAGGGTGGTGAGGAGTGAGCGTCGGGTGAGGTTCATGTGCTGGCCAGCCCTTCGTTGCGTGGTGAGAGAGATGGTATGCCAGTGGGGGGAGTTGGGCTAGAGGGGAGCTTTAGATCGATTGTCTCAAGAAGGATTTTTACTTGGGTGCGGCGAAGATTAGGCGTAAATTGGAGCAATGCAGATACTTAGTCTTATCTGGTTGGTTGCTGGAATCATTATTGGCGGTTGTGTGACGTGGCTATTTGCCCATGGCCGCTCTCAGGAATTGCGCAATTCGATTAGCGAAGCCCGCGAACGCGAGAATGATGCGAAGGCGAGTGCAGCGCAATCGGAAAAGCGATATTCCGATACTGCCGCTGAGTTGAAGTTGGCTCTGGAGCAGAGCGGCAGATATCAAAGTGAAGCGGCTCGCGTTGACGAAATTAAGACAACCCTTGCGGACCGTGACGGCGCAATAAAATTGTTGAATGATCGAATCGCAGTGCTTGACCGTGAGAAGACTGAGGCTCTAAAAGATGCCGAAGCAGCAAACAATCGTGCCATAGAAATGGTTGCCAAAGAACGAGAGGCCCAGGAAGCGATAGTCAACGCGAAGAATGAGCAGATCTTGAAGCTAAATGAATTCATCGATCAGGCACGAGGTGTGCTCACAACTGAGTTCAAAGCGCTATCTGCGGAAACTCTAAAGGATGCTTCTGCGCAGTTAATCGAGACAGCCAACGGCATCATTGAAAAACATGAAGGAAAGACCACTGCCGATGTGAAATTGCACCAACAACACATCGAGACGATGCTGAAGCCTGTTGAGGAGACGATTAAACGTCTCGACAAGCATGTAGAAGATAGCAACCTTGCTCGGTCAACGGCGGAAGCCCTCCTCGACGATCAAGTTAAGCGGTTAGCAGGTGCCAGCGAGTCACTCTCGAATGCCCTTCGTAAACCAGTCGTCCGAGGAAGCTGGGGCGAGATGACGCTAGAAAACGCACTCGAAAATGCCGGATTAAGGGCTGAAATCGACTTCAAGCTCCAGCACAGCACTGATGCGGAGGATGGTCGGAAGCGAACCGATGCAATCATTAACCTTCCAAAAGGCAAGAAGCTGATCATCGACAGCAAGAATTTGATGGAGTCTTACATCGCATTTTCAAATGCTGAGAACGAAACTCAAAAGGCCGTCCTCGCGCAAGCCCATGCCAAATCGCTTAGGGGGCACATCAAGGACCTCTCGTCGCAGGAATATTGGCGACGTTACGAAGGTATGGATTGCGTCATTCTCTTCATCCCGCATGACGGCATGTACCATGCGGCTATCCAAGATGAGGCAGACCTGATTCGCGAAGCGTGCGAGAAGCGGGTATTTATTTCCAACCCCATGAGCCTCATTCCGCTGCTTAAGGCCGTCGCTTATGTGCTTGATCAGGAGAGGGCCAATAAGAGTGCTGAGGCAATTAAAAAGGTTGGCACCGAGCTTTACGGAGAGGTAGTGCGGTTTGCGGAAAGCATGGCCAGTATCGGGAACCGGCTTGCATCTACTGTGAAGGCCTATAACGACGCAATTCCAGGACTAGATCGTTTCATCGTCGCTAAGTCCCGAACGCTCAAGCAACTTGGAGCGGGTAAAGGAGCTGAGGCCGAGCTTCCGGAAGCGATTGAACTCGAGCCAAGACTATTCTCTTCGCGGGAACTGAGGGTCTCTAACTCGCTTCTTCAAAAGGACGATCCTGGGTTAGATATGGCGGCATCAGCCAGTCAGGAAGTCAACGCCCAGTAAAGCTTTGTGCGCAACACAGGAGAACGGCAACTAGAGTTAGTACATGAGGACGGCTACGCGGTAGGTCGTGAAGCCTTCGTTGCCGGGCTGCTGGGCAGGGCAGGTGGCGACGGCGGCGGTGTGGGAGCGGGCTGAGGGCATTTGCTGGAGGATTGCGCTGGGGATCTGGGTGATGTCGGAGCCCTCCCAACGGATGACCAGGAGCGGGTGGCCGACGGTGCCGGAGGACATTTCGCAGTTTCTTTGTGCGTCGGCGTTGGAGGGAGCGGGTCGGATGCCCTGATCGAGGAGAAGCTGGCGGACCTGCTGGACGACGTCGTTGTGTTGGAGGACGGGTACGGCACGAGCGAAGTCCTGGACGGCGTAGAGGGTGCCTTGCTCCTCTGCTACGCCGATGCCGACGACGGTGAGGCGGGGATCGAGGATGTTGGCGCGGTGGACGGGGGTGCTCATCCACTTTTGTTCGATGGCGATGACGCTGTTGCCGCCGTCGGCGATGTTCTCTGCGACGGTGGAGAAGTGGGCACCGGACATGGCGGTGCGGGTGGTGAGGTCGGGTTCGCCGGCGTACTGGTGGGAGAGACGGCCTTGCTCGTGGATGATCCAGTTGGCATGGATGCGGGCGGCGTGGGCGAGTGCGGGATCCCACGCGAGGGGAGCGATGCCGTGCTCGGCGCGGCGCTGATTGGCGAGTTTGAGGAGGGTCTGCTCGGCGGGGGATGGGCCTTGCTGGGCGATGGCTGGGGAGATGAAGGCGATGAGGCTAAGGAACAGGATGAGACTTCGTTGCATGGCGTTGCGGGGCCCTCTTGGTTCAACTGTAAATGCCTTTTGATGTGAACCCGGATGGCGGGAAGAAGTTGGGGTGTTGGTGAGGATGGTCACATTCGCATGGCGGTGGTGGAGCGATAATGTTGGGATGGGGTCAGTTGAGACGGTGGTGACGGCGGGGCTGCGGATGGTGCGGGCGACGCGGTATGTGATGCCGTTTCGTGAAGGCGGATCGATGCCTGCGCTGATCGAGGCAGATGACCTGGGTTTGTATGTGCTGAAGTTTCGAGGGGCGGGGCAGGGACCGCTGGCGTTGGTGGCGGAGGTGATTGCTGGAGAGATTGGGCGCGCGCTGGGGCTGCGGCTTCCGGAGATTGTGCTGGTGGAGGTGGACGCGGCGCTGGGACGGAATGAGCCGGATGCGGAGATTCGGGGGCTGCTGCGGGCGAGCGTGGGGCTGAATGTGGCGCTGGACTTTCTGCCTGGGTCGATGATGTTCGATCCTGCGGCGGGGGACAAGGCGGAGGCGAAGCTGGCGTCGAAGGCAGTGTGGTTCGACGCATTTGTAACCAATGTTGATCGGACAGCGCGGAACCCGAATCTGCTGAACTGGCATCGGGAGCTCTACTTTATCGATCATGGGGCTTCGCTGTACTTTCATCACAACTGGCAGAATGTGGCGGTGGCTGCGGAGTCGGCGTTTCCGGCGGTGAAGGACCATGTGCTGCTGCCGTGGGCGAGTGAGATGGAGTGGGCGGCAGAGGATTCTCTGAGATGGCTGAATAAGCAGGTGTTCGCGGATATTCTGGAGTTTGTGCCGGATGCATGGCTGGTGCCGGTCGATGGGATTGGAACTGCAGCGGCAAAGCGGACGGCGTACGTTGAGTATCTGATGCGACGTTTGGCAGGGCAGGAGAGGTTTGTTGAGGAGGCCATGCGTGCACGGACAGAACTCGTTTGATTATGCGGTAATTCGCGTGGTGCCGAGCGTGGAGCGGGAGGAGTTCCTGAACGCGGGTGTGATCGTGTTTTGCCTGCAGAAGAAGGTGCTGGAGGCGCGGGTTCGGCTTGAGGAACATCGGTTTTTGGCGTTGTGGCCGGAGCTGGATGTAGAACGGGTACGGTTACAATTACGGGCGATCTGCGACGTGTGTGCTGGGAAGGAGTCCGCGGGGCCGATTGCGCGGTTGAGCCAACGGGAGCGGTTTCACTGGCTGGTGGCTCCTCGGAATACGGTGATCCAGGTTTCGGCGGTTCATACGGGTTTGACGGAGGAGCCGGGGGGTGTGGCGGACCGGCTGCTGGAGCAGTTGGTGGCATCGAAGGGTTCGCCAAGCTGATTGGGCAGAACTGAGCTGGGATAGATGAGTGGAGAGAATTGATACGATGCCGATTACAAATTACAGCGTGATTGCGGGTGTGCCGGTTTCTGGCAAGGTGATGGCGGGAGCAAGCACGCACTACCAGATCACGATGAAGGCTCCGGGTACATCGTTTACGGTGGCGCTGAACATCCAGTCGGTGGATGGGTCGGAGGTGCTGTATGCGATCAAGGAAGACTTTGTGCCGGCGGATGAGGCGGCGCTGCTAGGACTACCGATGGGACGGACGCCGCTGGAGAGTGTGGCGGGTGGGCTGGCACTGGATTTTGTGCGGGAGACGATAGATGGTATGCCGATGGTGACGCGGGAGGAGATGACGCTGTTACCGCAGCTACGGCCGCAAGGGCTGAGCGAAGAGGAAAAGATGATGAACCGCGTGCGTTCGGGTGCACTGCAGAATGCGGTGGTGACGCTGCTGAATATGACGATTGCGGATAAAGGTGGCGTGATCTATGTGTTTGGGAGCGCGTTTACGGATAAGGGCAATGTGTACGGGATGCACGATGTTCATATGAATCAGGGGAGTCCCATGGGCGGGAGTGCGCAGGGTGGGCATGGAGGAGATAACGGAGTCTGGCAGGATGGCGGGCTGTTGATTCATTTGCCGGGGAAGAGTACGTGGATGGGGATATTTCTTGCGTTTCAGACGCAGAGCTGGACGACGGATGGGGTGGGGAATCCGGCTTAGAACAGCAACAGCAAGTGCCAAAGCCAAAGCAAAAGCAGGTCCTCCGCTGCGCGAAGGATGACAACTAAAAAACAGGCAACGGCAAGAGCAAGAGCAGCGGCTGCTGCGGGCGTGACGATCGAGGCGAGCGTGCCGAACTGCGATATCGAGGTGGACGGGAGCTTTGTGGGGAGTACGCCGTCGACGCTGAATCTTGCCCCCGGGAAGCATGAGATTGTGGTGAAGAAGACCGGGTTTCAGGATTGGACGCGGAGCATGATGGTGGCGGGTGGAGCGGTGCGGTTGAGTGCGGAGATGGTGGCGAGGTAAGGGCATATCTCGGGGGGAGTGCCGGTTTCTTACGGGATCAGCGGCGAGGGTAGCTGCTTTGTCTCGAGGAGGATGAGACGTAGAACAGGCAAAAGCAACGGCGATATATATTTCGTTTCGGCTTCGCCTGCACTCATGCCTTCGGCAGAGCGGAAGGGGGTTTGGTGGGCGTTTGATGCGAGGGCTGAAGCCCTCGCCTACCTTAAGGCAACGGCAACGGCAACGGCAACGGCAACGGCAACGGCAACGGCAACGGCAACGGCAACGGCAACGGCAACGGCAATGGCAATGGCAATGGCAATGGCAATGGCAACGGCTGAAGCGAGGGTAGGCTGGGGGCTGTGCTTCGGGGGCAATCTGTGGTTAGCGGGCGATGAGGATGGCGTCGGCTATGGCTGCGGCTTCGAGGGCGGGGAGGACGTCGTGGACGCGGATGATGTGGGCTCCGGCGAGGATGGCGGCTACGTTGGATGCGGTGGTGGCGTGGAGGCGGGCTCCGGGTGGCGGGGTGGCTCCGTTGTTGAGGGGTGCGATGGTTTTGGCGAGGAAGCCTTTGCGGGAAGTTGCGGCGAGGATGGGGAGCTTGAGGCTTTGGAGGGCATCGAGGTGGGCGTGGAGGGTGTAGTTCTCGTCGCCGATTTTGCCGAAGGCGAAGCCGGGATCGACGACGATGCGGTCACGGGGGATGCCGGCGGTGGTGGCGTCGGCGATGCGTTCGCCGAGGTCGTTGAGGATGGTGGGAAGTAGATCGGCTTTGGGCAGGGGAGAGAGGGATTGCCAGGTCTGCGGGGTTCCGCGGGCGTGCATGAGGACGACTCCGCAGGCGAGTTGGGCGCAGGTGGTGGACATGGCTGGATCCCACTGATGGCCGCTGACGTCGTTGATGATTTCGGCTCCGGCGGCGATGGCAAGTTGAGCGGTGGAGGCGTGGAAGGTGTCGATGGAGAGGATGGCTTCGGGCTTTGCTTTGAGGATGGCGGAGATGACGGGGAGGATGCGGGCCTGCTCTTCGTCGGGGGAGAGGGGGATGGCTTTGGGGCGGGTGGATTCGCCGCCGATGTCGAGGAGGTGGGCGCCGGCGTGGAGCATGGCGAGAGCCTGGGTAACGGCACGCTCGGTTTCGTTGGCGGGGGTGTAGAAGTGGCCACCGTCGGAGAAGGAGTCGGGGGTGATGTTGAGGATGCCCATGATGCAGGTATGGTGGCCGAGCGCGAGGGTGCGGGTGCGGAGGCTCCAGTCGAAGAGGTGGCGGGTGGCGAAGGACATGAGTGGATATTAGACGGTAAGCGATAGGGAACGGTGCTAGACTGCGCGGATGACGAGGCTGGCTTGGTGTTCGGTGTTAATGGTTGCGCTGACGGGTATTGGCGCGGGGCAGGGTGTTGCGCCGGTGGGTGCGACTGGGCAGACGGCGCTGGGGCGGCAGATTGAGGGGATGCTGGGTGATCCGGCGGTGGCGCGGGACCATTGGGGGATTGCGGTGGTGGGGATGGATGGGGTGCCGATTTATTTGAAGAATGAGGTGCAGCTGTTTCAACCGGCTAGTAATGCGAAGTTGTTTACTACGGCTGCGGCGCTGGCTTTGCTGGGTGGGGATGCGACGTTTGAGACTCGGGTGGTGGCGAAGGGTAGGTTCTCTGACGCGGATACGCTGATTGGGGACCTGTACCTGGTGGGGGATGGCGATGCGAACCTCTCGGGGCGAGAGATTCCTTATGTGGAGCCGAAGGAGCGACCGAAGCCTGTGGCGGGGGTGCCGGTAGTGGAGGTGAATCCGCTGCGGTATCTGGAGGAGATGGCGGACCAGGTGGCGGCTACGGGGCTGAAGCGGGTGGATGGCGATGTGGTGGGGGACGACACGCTGTTTATGCGAGAACCGTACCCGGAGGACTGGGCGATTGACGACATGGTGTGGGGGTATGGAGCACCGGTGTCTGCGTTGACGATTAATGACAATCAGATGAAAGTGACGGTGACTCCAGGAGAGAAGGAAGGAGTTCCGGCTTTGGTGGTACTTGATCCGCAGATTCCGTTCTACGATCTGCGGGGCTTTGTGCAGACGACGAGGGCGGGGAGTAGTACGGAGGTAGAGTTCTCCCGGGAGCCGGGATCGATGACGCTGAATATAAGCGGGTCGATCGCGATGGGCTCTCATCCTGATGTCGAAGAGATTGCGATCTCTCATCCGACGACGTTTGCAGCGATCGCCTTCAAGCAGATTCTTGAGTCGAAAGGCATTGTTGTTTCGGGCAGACCGGGCGATCGGCGGTTGGAGGCAACGCACGCGCAAGGCTTTGTGAAGGAGATGCGTGAGCCAATTCCTGAGTTGAGCTACGGGAGATTTTCAGGGTATCGATTGCAGTCGCAGTTTTGTTTCGCATCTGCGCGGTGCCCTCGGCCGGATGAGAAGGTAGTTGCGTCACACCGGTCTCCGAAGCTGGCTGAGGATGTAGTGGTGACGAATAAGGTGAGCCAGAATCTGCATGCGGAGTTGTTATTGCGTCAGCTTGCGGTCGCGTACGGAGCGAATGGCTCAACGGCGCAAGGGGCTCGGGTGGTAAGGGCCTTTCTCACGACGAAAGCGGGGATTGGTGGGGACGATTTTATTTTCTTTGATGGGAGTGGTTTGAGTGGGCATGATCTGGTGACTCCGCGGGCGGTGGTGCGGTTGTTGGAGTATGCGAGCGGGCAGCCCTGGTTTGCGGATTGGAAGCGGAGTTTGCCGGTGGGTGGGGAGGATGGGTCTTTGGAGGGGCGGTTTGCGAAGGCTCCACTTGCAGGGAAGGTGTATGCGAAGACGGGGACGCTGGGGGAGGCTCGGGCCTTGAGTGGGTATGTGGAGTGTGCGAGTGGGAAGACGGTGGCGTTTTCGATTTTGGTGGGGAATCATCTGCCGGGGACGAGTGCGGACCGGGAGGTGATGGACCGGATTGTGGGAGCGATAGCGGCGGCGAATTAGTGGGGCGGTGGGGTATGAGGGCGGCGGTCGTGCTGCGCACGATGCCCACCTTAACGCGATGAGGCTGCGTGAAGATGGTGCACCCGGCTTTGTGGCTGTGATGGGTTTTGGCTGCTGAAGATGCGTTGGCCAACTATATGGCGGGAAAGGGATAGATGTGGGTTTCGTCGCGTTTGGAGACAGATGCGAGAATGGTTTTGTGAGAGATATTTTGAGGGTTTTGGCGCTGGCAGGTGTGGCGGCGGGGATGGCGGGGTGTAAGAGTGTGCCTCCTCCGACACCGCTGAGTGAGTTGAATGCGCAGCAGATGCGTGGGCATGGGGTGTATCAGGCGAAGTGCGCGATATGTCACTACGACCGGCAGACGGGATCGCTGCACGGGCCCTCGTTGCTGGGGATGTATAAGAAGCCGGCGCTGCCGAGTGGCGCGGCGGCTACGGACGAGCGGGTGACGGCGACGGTTTTGCGTGGGCGGAACATGATGCCGGCGATGGGGAATACGATGGATCAGCAGGATCTGGATGATCTGCTGGCCTATTTGCATACCCTATGAGCGATATGAACGAAGTGAAAAAACTTGAGGCGAAGGCGCACGGGATGTTGCCGGGTGTGGCGGCGATTTGCCTGTTTCTGCTTTTCCTGACGATGGTGAACGTCTATGGGGCGCTGCAGAATGCTTTTGGCGGCGGGTTCGGCAAGTATGGGGTGCTGACGATCTGCACGCTGATGGCGGTGGGGATCTTTGGGCTACTGCGGATGCATCGGTGGGGCTGGTCGCTGGTGGTGGCAGGGTGTGTGCTGCTGGCTGCGGGTGATCTCTATTTCTTTACGAAGAGTCACGTAGCGTTTTTTCTGGTTCGAGGATTGTTTGAGCTGATGTTTTTTCTTTACCTGGTGCGGCCTGAGGTGCGGGAGCGGCTGCGGTGAAGAGGCTTGGTGCTGCTGCTGGCTATGGGTTCGACTGGCTGAATTTTTCGTAGACGAGCTTTGCTGAGGCGATGTCTTCGATGGCGATGCCTACGGACTTGAAGATGATGGGGTGGTCGTTTCTTTGAAGGGTGGCCCCGTTGAGGAGTTCGCCTAGTTCTGCGGCGATTGGGGATCCGGAGTGGATGATGTCGCCGGACTCGCGTTGTGCGGCGTCGCGGGATTCTACGACGATGGGGCCGCGCATGGTTTCGTTGTCGAGTTCGCGGCGGTCGGGGGTGCAGGAGCCGACCGCGCAGACGAGTGCGGTTGGTTTGAGCCACTTGCCGAGGAGGACTGGTTGGGGCGAACTGGTGACGGTGACGACGACATCGGCGGCGGAGACAGCTTGCTCGGCAGTGGTGGCGTGGGCGCCTATTTCGTTGGCGAAGGCCTGGGCGTTGTGGGGGTTGCGGGACCAGACGCGGACATCCGTGAACTGGCGGACGTGGGAGAGGGCGGCGAAGTGGGAGCGGGCCTGAACTCCGCTGCCGAGGATGGCGAGGACGCTGGCTTGCGGAGTAGCGAGCAGGTCGGTTGCTACGGCGGAGACGGCAGCGGTGCGCATTTCGGTGATGAGGCGTCCGTCCATGGTGGCGAGGGGTTCGCCGGTGGAGGAGCGGAAGAGCTGAATGACGGCGTGGTGGGTGTGTTTATGGAGAGCGGTGTTGCCGGGGTAGAAAGTGACGAGCTTTGCGCCCATCACGTCTCCGTAGATGGCGGGCATGGTTGCGAACCAGCCAGAGTGGGCGGTGACGGGGAGGATCATGCGAACGGGCTGGACGGCGCGGCCGGAGGAGAAGTCTGCGAGCGCGGTGCGGATGGCGGGGATGAGGTGGCCGTAGGTGAGGACGGCGCGGACCTGGTCTTCGTCAAGGAACAGTCGGTTGGTGGACATGAGAATGCTTCATTATGCTCCGCGAGAATGGGCGGAATACAATTGGAGGGATGACTCCGCCAGTTGCCCAATTCAATGCTGATCTCGTGCAGATTGACCTGACGCCGAAGCAGCCGGTGAAGAAGCCGGATTGGCTGAAGGCCAAAGCCCCGATGGGCGATACGTTCCATGCGCTGAAGAAGATGGCGCGGGAGTTGAATCTGCATACGGTGTGCGAGAGCGCGCATTGCCCGAATATTGGGGAGTGCTGGAATCAGAAGTCGGCGACGTTCATGATGCTGGGGAATCTTTGCACGCGGCGGTGCGGGTTTTGCGCGGTGCCGAAGGGTAAGCCCGAGCCGATCGATTTTGATGAACCGCGACGGGTGGCGTATGCGGTGGCGCAGCTGGGACTGGCGCATGCGGTGGTGACGAGCGTGAATCGCGATGACGATAATGTGGGTGCGGCGCGGGCGTTTGTGAGTGTGATTGAGGAGATTCGGCTGCAGGCTCCGGGGTGCCGGGTGGAGGTGCTGACGCCGGATTTCCAGGGGGTGGAAGAGGCGTTGCGACTGGTGGTTGCGGCGAGGCCGGAGATTTTGAACCACAATATCGAGACGGTTCCGCGGCTGTACCGGGTGGCGAAGAGTGGTGGGCGATATGAGCGGTCGCTGGGGTTTCTGGCGAAGGCTAAGACGATTGCGGCGGAGATGTTCTTCGACCGGGACGGCGACCAGATTGTGACGAAGACCGGCATCATCGTGGGGCTGGGCGAAGAGATGCACGAACTGCTGGCGGTGTTTCGCGACCTGGCGGACCGGAAGGTGGATATTTTGACGATCGGGCAGTATTTGCGGCCGTCGAGGGATCATCTGCCGATGGCTCGGTTCTATACGCCGGAGGAGTTTGCGTTCCTGAAGCATGAGGCGCAAGGAATGGGGTTCCGGCACGTGGAGAGTGGGCCGCTGGTGCGGAGTAGCTACCATGCGCAGGAGCAGGCGGAGTCGACTGGGCTGGCTTAAGTTTTATTGCCTGAGTGAGTATATGTACCCTCAGCGGCTGAATTCTGAGAGCTCGGGGACGAGTTGGAGGCACGGCTGAAGCCTTGCCCTGATGCAAGACGCAAAAAATGGATGGTGAGTTATGTCGCGAACGGATGTCTCTTTAGGGCGTGGGCGTGGGTTGGGGTTGAGTGAGTTGGCTCCGCGGGTGGTGCAGAGCGAGATACGGGCGATGACGGCGGAGTGCGACCGGATGGGTGGGGTGAATCTGGCGCAGGGCGTGTGCGATACGGAGGTTCCGGCGGTGGTGATGGAGGGTGCGATGCGTGCGATGCGCGACGGCCACAACATCTATACGCGGATGGATGGGATTGCGCGATTGCGGAGGGCGATTGCGGTGAAGGTGGCGCTGACGCATGGGCTGGAGGTTGACCCGGAGCGCGAGGTGCTGGTGGCGAGCGGAGCGACAGGGGCTTTTCATGCGGCGGCGATGGCGCTGCTGAATCCGGGGGACGAGGTGCTGCTGTTTGAGCCGTTCTATGGGTATCACGTGAGTACGCTGCGGTCGATGAGGGTGGTTGGGGTGGCGGTGGCTTTGCGAGAGCCGGACTGGGGGCTGGATCTGGATGCGGTGCGGGCGGCGATTACTCCGCGGACGCGAGCGATGGTAGTGAATACGCCGTCGAATCCGGCGGGTAAGGTGTTTACGCGGGCGGAGTTGGAGGGGTTGGCGGCTATTGCGGCGGAGTTCGATCTGTTTGTTTTTACGGACGAGATTTACGAACACTTTTTGTACGGGGATGCGGTGCACGTGAGTCCGGCGGAGCTGGAGGGGATGAGAGAGCGGACGATTTTGATGTCGGGGTTCTCGAAGACGTTCTCAGTGACGGGATGGCGGGTGGGGTATCTGGTGGCGGATGCGAAGTGGATGGGCGCGATCAACTACTTCCACGATCTGTTGTACGTGTGCGCGCCGGCACCTTTTCAGCACGGGTGCGCGGATGGGCTGGAGCAGTTGGGTAAGACGTTCTATGCGCGACTGGCGGTGGAACATGAGTTGAAGCGAGGGATGCTGGTGGATGCGCTGCGGGCGGCGGGGATGAGGCCGCATGTTCCGGATGGGGCGTATTACATTCTTGCTTCTATGGCGCATGCGGGTCTGGAGGGGGACACTGCTGCGGAGAAGGCGCGGGATCTACTGGCTAGAACAGGCGTGGCGGCGGTGGCGGGGTCGGCGTTTTTTGCGCCGGGACATGGGAAGGGTGAGGATCTGCTGCGGTTCTGCTTTGCGAAGAAGGATGAGGATTTGATGGAGGCTTGCCGGAGATTGGGCGGGTTGGGGAGCTAAGATGGCACAGTTTTCTGAGGTATTGCGGATTGAAGCCGCGATCAAGAACAAGAGTGTGAAGGAGCTGGAGTGGGCGCTCTGGTACTGCCGGATGCGGCAGGCGGTGCCTTCTGCGCGGCCGGCGGATTTGAAGTATTGGAGTGGGGTGGAGGAGAAGGTGAGCGCGGTTCTGGCTCCTCCGGTGGAGGCGAAGGTGCATCCGGCGAAGAAGAAGAAGCGGGCGGGGCGTGGGTTGGGGATGGGGCCGGTGGAAGGCGCGGAAGAGTAACGGCTTTTCCGGTGTCTCTGCTGTTCGCTTGAGTCCAACGCTACAGGGATGTATCTATGTAGGGATGACAAGCTTGACGAATTTCAGCCTGACTGATGCCATTGCAGTTCTCACTCGTACTCCTGGGGCGCTGGATGTGCTGTTGCGTGGGATGCCCGATACCTGGGTGCGGAGCAATGAAGGGAAAGATAGCTGGAGCGCGTTCGACATTGTGGGCCACCTGGTCTTCGCGGAGCGCACCGACTGGATGCCGCGGGTGCGGACCATACTGGAGAGCGGCGAAGGGCGGGCGTTTGATCCGTTTGACCGCTTCGCGCAGTTGAAAGAGGGACAGGACAAGTCGCTGGAGCAGTTGCTGGACGATTTTGTTCGCCTGCGAGGTGAGAGTGTGGCTGCGCTGCGAGCGCTGAATTTGCAGCAGGAAGATTTGCGCCGACGAGGAAGGCATCCCGCGCTGGGAGTGGTGACGCTTTCGGAGCTGCTGGCGACGTGGGCCGTTCACGACCTTACGCATCTGCATCAGCTATCGCGCGTGATGGCTTACCAGTATCGTGATGCGGTTGGTCCGTGGAAGGCGTATCTGGGCGTGCTGCAGTGTTCTGGTCATAGCGGATCGTGAGCGATGGACAAGATGGATTGCTGGTGGCATGGGATTCCGGAGAATTGTGCTGATCTATTGCTTTTTCTCGGCTTGTCTCGCACGGTCGTAGCCGTCTCTGTAAAATATCGATTGCAGCAGAGGAGACAGTATGGCATCGGTAATGGCGAGTATTGAGGCTTTGAAGGGCACGCACCAACAACTGAAGAGCAAGATGGACAGCACCGTGGAGGACTTCCGTGGTCATCTGCTGTCGGCGCGGACGGGGCGGGCGAATGTACATATGCTCGACCAGATCAAGGTGGACTACTACGGGACGGATACTCCGGTGGCGCAGATGGGTCAGGTAAGTACTCCGGAGCCGACGATGATTCTGGTGCAGCCGTATGACATGGGGATGGTGTCGGCGATTGAGAAGGCGATCCGGACGTCGAGCGCGGGGCTGAACCCGATGACGGATGGCAAGGTGATCCGGGTGCCGGTTCCTCCGATGACGGAGGAGCGGCGCAAGGAAGTGGTGAAGCAGCTAAACAAGGTGCTGGAGGACCACAAGACGGCGATTCGGAATATTCGGCGCGATGGGAACGAGCAGATCAAGAAGGCGGCGAAAGACAAGCTGATCTCTGCCGATGACGAAAAGCGCGCGAACGAAGAGGTTCAGCAGCTGACGGATGCGGAGATCAAGCGGATCGAAGACCTGTTCAAGGCTAAAGAGAAAGAGATTCTCACCGTCTGAGGTGCTGCGCGCACGGCGGCAGGCGCATTTGGCGCAGATGCTTCAGGGTCGAGCTTGTTTGCTCGACCCTGATTTTTTGTGGGTTGCGGTTGAAGGACAGGCAAGGGCAAAAGCAAAGTCGATATATATTTCGTTTCGGCTTCGCCTGCACTCATGCCTTCGGCAGAGAGGAAGGGGTTTTGGGTGGGCGTTTGATGCGAGGGCTGAAGCCCTCGCCTACCTTAAGGCAAGGGCAAGGGCAAGGGCAAGGGCAAGGGCAAGGGCAACAGCAAGGGCAACAGCAACGGCAACGGCAAGGGCAACGGCAACGGCAGGTCCTCCGCTCCGCGAAGGATGACAACTAAAAGAGGCAACGGCAGCGACAAGTGCCGGTGAGGCCACGTGAGGTGGGTTAGACGCCCTGGAAGACGAGGCGGGTGAAGGTTTCGCCGTTGACGAAGCCTTTGCCGTAGGTGGGGTCGAATTGGGCTGTGGGTTTAGCGGCGAGAACTTCGTCGATGGACTTGCCTTGTTTCTTGAGGGCGGCTATGGAGTCGCGGAGGGTGACGAGCATCTGGTGGTCGGCTGCAAGCTGGGTCTTATTACCGACGGGGCCGTGGCCGGGGATGAGGATGGTGTTGTCGGTGCCGGTGGCTAGGTTGCGTTCGGTGGCGCGGATCATGCCGTTAATGTGGCCTCCGGTGGAGTAGTCGATGAAGGGGTAGGCGCCGTTGAACCAGGTGTCTCCGCAGTGGAGGATGTCGGCGTCGGCGAAGTGGATGGAGATGTCGGTGTCGGTGTGGGCGGGGTCGTAGTGGGTGAGGATGAGGGTTGCGCCGTTGGTGGTGATGGTGTGAGAGTCGGTGAAAGTTTTCGTGGGGAGTGCTCCGGCGGGTGAGGGCGGAAAGTGGGCTCCGAAGGCGGCGATCTCCTGCGGGGTGGAGAGGCGCTGGAGGGTGCGCTGGTGGGCGATGATGGTGGCTCCGGCGGAGTGCATCCACTCGTTGCCATCGGTGTGATCGAGGTGCCAGTGGGTGTCGATGAGGTGTTGGATGGGGTCGGCGCTGATGGCCAGGAGGGCTTCGGTGATCTGGGGGCGGGAGGTGGAGAAGCCGGTGTCGACGAGGAGCTTTCCTTCGGGGCCGGGGAGGACGGCGATGTTGCCGCCGGAGCCCATGAGAATGCTGACGTTGCCGCGGAGCTTCTGGGTGGTGATTTTGGCGGTGATGCCGCCGGCGCGCATCTGGGCGATGGGGTCGGGTGCCTGGGCGAAGAGGGAGAGCGGTGCGAAGTGTGCGGCGGCGGTGGTGAGGGCGGCGGTTTGGAGGAAGCGGCGGCGGGAGATGATCGACGGGTGATTGCGATTCATGAGGTCCTCAATCTGAGTTCTAACAGAAGGTATGTCAATCGAACTGAGCAAGTAGGGGCGTTTTTCTACGTGGTGTGGTCGACTATGATCTTCCATCCCTGATCGGTTTTTTCGAAGATGAGGGAGAAAAGCCCTTCGGCCCGGCCGCCTTCTTTTTTGTTGCGATCGAGCTGGTATTTGCCAATGCAGAAGGCGAAGTTTTCGTCGAGGGCGTGGACCTCTAGTTCGGAGAAGGAGAGGGTTCCCATGGCGGCTTTGGTGGGGTACTCCTTGCGGTATTCCTCGATGAGGCCGGCGTAGCCGCGATTGACCTGGTGGGAGATGAAGATGGTATTGGGGGAGTCTTTGTAGCCTTTGGCGAAGGATTCGATATCGCCACGATTCCAGGCTGCTTCCTGAGCGACGAGCACCTTGACGACTGCGAGTTCCTGGGGGGAGGCAGTGTGGAGGGGGGGCTCCTGAGCGCTGAGGCAGGCGGGAACCGAGAGAAGAATGGCCACTAACAAAGAGAGCCGGAGGGGAGAGCGACGGCAGAAGCGAAGCTGCATGAGTGATTACCTCGGACCGGCATGTATCGACAAACTTGGATCATAGAGTGAAGTCGGTGCGGATTCAATGGATGGTGTGGTTTAGGCGCTGATGGGGCTGTATTAAAAGACTCAGGTCTGGCTGCGAAGGTCGGTTGGTTCGGGGAGGGTGGTCGGGCATTTGGGAGCAGGGGAGGCGGTGGGGTAGATCCAGATGAGCATGACGAGCACGATGATGCCCAAGGCCCAGTACGGACGATAGAAGTCGAGCGGGATGGCGAGGAGGTAGAGGGCGAGGGAGCTCCAATGCTTGTATTCAGCGGCTTTGTCCTCGCGTTCGAGCGAGCCCTGCTGGCGCAGGCGTCTGCCTATGGCGAGGCGCAGCAGCAGGAAGGAGAAGCCTGTGGCGATCATGGAGAGGATGTAGAGAAGAACGGAGAAGGAGTTGATCCCTTTTTCGAGGAGATAGGACGTGAAGAAAGGCAGCAGGGAGAGGCTGAAGAGGAAGGCGAGGTTGGTGTAGAGGATGGCCTGATCGGCCTCATCGGTGCGGTGAACGAGGTGGTGGTGATTTATCCAGTAGATCCCGGTGAAGGTGAAGGAGAGGGCGTAGACGGCGAGGGTGGGAAGGATGGCGCGGAGGCCGGCAAGTCCGTCCTGGCGGGGGACTTTGAGATCCAGGACCATGATGGTGATGATGACTGCGATGACTCCGTCGGAGAAGGCTTCGAGGCGGGCTGGGGAACTGATGAGATTCGACATGGGAGATGCCCTTATTAGTCTTGGCAGCAGCATACAGCGCAGGATGGCGGAGTGGTGGATCGGTTGAACTAGAATAAAAATATGACCGATAATTCCGCTGCGATGAAGGTCGTTCACGCGGTGTGTTCGCATGATTGCCCCGATTCGTGTGGCGTACTGGTGACGGTAGACACGGGGACGGGGCAGGCAGTGAAGGTGCAGGGTGACCCTTCGCATCCGGTGACTCGTGGGTTTTTATGTGGGAAGGTGGCGAAGTATCTGGACCGGGTGTACTCGCCGGATCGATTGCTGTATCCGATGCGGCGGAGGGCGGGAGTGCCGAAGGGGCCGGCTGGATATGGTGGAGTCAAGGGGCGCGAGGCGGAGGCGTTCGAGCGAATCAGCTGGGATGAGGCTCTGGATGCGGTGGCGGCGCGGCTGAAGCAGATTGCGGCGGAGCATGGGCCGGAGAGCGTGTTGCCGTACAGCTACGCGGGGACGATCGGGCAGTTGGGGTACGGGTCGATGGACCGGAGGTTCTTTCATCGGCTGGGGGCTTCGCATCTGGACCGGACGATCTGCGCGACGGCGGGTGGCGAGGCTTTGCTGAGTGTGTATGGGATCAAGCTGGGGACGGTTCCGCAGGACTTTGCGGAGGCGGGGCTGGTGATTGCGTGGGGCGCGAATATCCATGGGAACAATGTGCATCTGTGGCCGTTTATAGAGGAGGCGCGGCGGCAGGGTGCGCGTCTGATTGTGATTGACCCTTACCGGACGCGGACGGCGGCACTGGCGGATGAGCACCTGGCGATTCATCCGGGGACGGATGCGGCGCTGGCGCTGGGGATGATGCATGTGATTCTGTCGATGGGACTGGAAGACAAGGATTACATCGAGCGGTGCACGCATGGGTTTGAGGAGCTGCGGGAGCATGCGCTGTTGCCGAAGCACTCGCCCGAGGAGGTCGCGAAGGTTACGGGGATTGCGGCGGAGACTGTGGTCCGGCTGGCGGTGGAGTATGCGTCCTGTGTGAGGAAGACGGGCAAGGCGGCGGTGATCCGGCTGAACTATGGAGTGCAGCGGAGTGAGAACGGGGGGACGGCGGCGCGGGCGGTTGCGATGCTGCCACTGCTGACGGGATCCTGGAAGTACAAAGGCGGTGGGTTGCAACTGTCTACGTCAGGGTCGTTTCCGTTTAATTCGGATGCGCTGCAGATGCCGGAGTTGATGCAGGCAAGTGAGTTAGGGAGGGCGGCCCGGGTGGTGAATATGAGCGAGCTTGGGCAGGCTCTGACGGCTTTGAACGGGCCTGCGGTGAAGGCTTTGTTCGTCTATAACTCGAATCCGGCGGCGGTGGCTCCGAACCAGAATGATGTTTTGCACGGGATGATGCGGGCTGATCTTTATACGGTGGTGCATGAGCAGTTCTTTACGGATACGGCAGACTATGCGGATGTGTTGCTGCCAGCGCCGACGTTTCTAGAGACGAAGGATGTGCAGGGGGCGTATGGGCATCTATTTGTCCAGGTAAGCGAGCGGGCGATTGAGCCGTTGGGAGAGGCTCGTAGCAATGTGAGGCTGTTTGGGGAGTTGGCGCAGCGGATGGGATTTGAGGAAAAGTGCTTCCGGGATGGGGAGGACGAGTTGATCGATCAGGCGTTGCGGACTGACCATCCGTGGTTTGAGGGGATTACGCGGGAACGGCTGGAGCGCGAGGGGCACGTGGCGCTGGCGATTCCTGCGAACGAGCAGGGTGAGGTGCTGCCGTTCAGTACGGCAGAGTGGTTCCGGACGCCGAGTGGACGGGGAGAGTTGGTTCCGGTTCCGGTGTTCTGTGCTCCGGTGGAGTCGCGACTTGGGGCGGGCGCGGATTCGGGGGAGTATCCGCTGGAGTTTCTGCCACGGAAGGCGGACAACTATATGAACTCGACGTTTGCGAATATTCCGCAGCACCAGAGGATGGAGGCTCGGACGGCAGGGGTTCTGGAGATGCATGAGGCGGATGCGGCGGCTCGGGATATTTCTACAGGGGATGCGGTGGAGGTGTTCAACGGTCGGGGCAGGATCGAACTACGAGCCCTGGTGAATGCGCAGGTAGGTGCGGGGGTGGTGGCGGCGAGGCTGGACTGGAGCAAGGTGGGGAACGATCTCTCTGGCAACCGGGCGAATGTGAATGCGCTGACGAGCGAGCGGCTGACGGATATTGGCGGCGGGGCGACGTTTTACTCGACTCTGGTTGAAGTGCGGAAGGTGTCTTGAAAACTGCAATTGGTTTGGAGCGGGGATGAAGGTGAATCTGAAGATCAATGGTTTGCAGCATGTTGGGATGCCGGTGACGAATTTGCCGATGTCTGAGGCTTTCTACGAGCGGCTGGGGTTTTCGAACGTGATGGCCTCGGGATTTGACTACAAGGGAGGTCGGGGATCGGTGGCGATGATGCAGCGCGGGGTGATTGTGCTGGAGCTGTATCAGATGCCTGAGACGGAACTGCAGGAGATCCGGAGCCGGAGAGATGGGCATATCGATCACATTGCGTTTGATGTGGACAGTATTGAGGACGCATTTGCGGAGTTGAAGGGGGCTGGCTTTGCGGTGATTGAGGCCGAGCCGGTGTTTCTGCCCTTCTGGAAGAGTGGGTGCAAGTACTTTAATGTTCTGGGGCCGGATGGCGAGCGGTTGGAGTTCAACCAGATTCTGTAGGGGCGATATGGACGAGTTCGACCTGGTTGAGTGAACGAGTCGAGTGGGAGAAAGAGGGAGCGATGCATACGGCTGGGTTTCAGTGTGCGGGGTGTTTTGAGTGGGTAGAGACGACGGTGGATGAGTCTGGCGGGTCGAAGCAGCAGTATGTTGAGGACTGCCAGGTGTGCTGCCAACCGAACATTTTGACGGTGCGATGGGACCCCGGGGGGCAGGCGTATACGATTTCGGCGGAGTTGGAGAGCTAATTTTTGAGGGATTGCGGGGAGGGGTAGATGGGGCGGGACGGCCTGTTTTCTGGCCGGTTTGAGAATCAGGGTTGGGCGGAAGAGTGCGGTTCTGTTGGGGGAACGCCCAACGGTGCAGCACGAAGGCAATGACCGGGGTAGGGCGGGCGGGCGGTTGAGGCTGCTGAAAAAGATGGCTCGGGTGGACCTGAACCCTGGGGTGAACTCGCTAACAGAAGGGCTGCTCCCATATAATCGATTTCTCCCCCTGATGTCCGGCGGGTCCGATTTTTAGAGCAGTGAGGGTGTGCGTATCTTTACCGTAAACCGAGAGAGCGGAAGCTCCCTGAAGTGTAAGACCAAGCCTGTGCGCCCGCGCTCCAGTCGCTCCCGCATCTCTGTAGCTGCAATTGCAGTTGTACTGGCCGCGGCGGCTGTTCCAGCGCTGTTGGGCCAGGCAGCGCCAAGTGTGTCGAGCTCGCCGCTTTCGGCGCAGGGAGTGCAGACGCTGTGCCAGCCGCAGGTGATCGGCAATCGCCGTATTCCGAAGGAGTCGGTGTTGGCGCGGCTGTTCAGCCGACAGGGCGATGTTTACGATCCGCAGGTGGTAGAGCGGGATTTCAACTCTTTGTGGAATACGGGCTACTTTGACAACATCATTATTGAGCGCACAGATACGGACAAGTGCGTGCAACTGGTGATCTATGTTAAAGAGAAGCCGACGATTCGCGAGATCAACTACAAGGGCGTGAACGCGGTTTCGCAGTCGGACATTCTGGACCGGTTCAAGAAGGCCAAGGTTGGATTAACGGTCGAGAGCCAGTACGACCCCACAAAGATCAAGAAGGCTGAAGTGACGCTGCGCGAGCTGCTTGCGGAGCATGGGCACCAGTTTGCGACGATCCGTACGGAGATCAAGACGATTCCGCCTGCGGCAGTAGCGCTGACCTTCAATGTGAAGGAAGGGCCGACGGTGAAGGTGGGCAAGATCGCCTTCCAAGGCAATAACAGTGTGAACGACCGGACGCTGCGTGCGGCGATGAAGAATCTGAAGCCGATCGGCATTCCGCACTCGATTATTCTGGAGAATTTGCTGGCTCGTACTTTTGACGCGAGCAAGCTGGATGAAGATACGGAGCGGGTACGTGCTGCATACCGTGACCGAGGGTACTTCAAGGCCTTGACGAGTGAGCCGACGACGCACACGCGTGATGCGGGCGGGCTGAATCCATTTACGTTGCGACCGTCCACGGGCAAGCGGATTGATATTTTGATGCCAGTGGAAGAGGGTTCGCGCTACCGGTTGGGCGGGATCACGTTCACCGGCATGAAAGAGCTGAAGAACGTCAAGGCGCTGCGAGCGCAGTTTGCGCTGAAGGATGGCGATTACTTCAATGCGACGCTGTTCGGCAAGGGGCTGGAGCAGTTGCGGAAGGCCTATGGCGAGCAGGGCTTCATCAACTTCGTTGGGACGCCGGTACCGCGGATCGATGAAGCGAAGAAGCTGGTTTACCTGGACATCGATGTCGATGAGGGTAAGCGGTTCTATGTTTCCCGCATTGAGTTCACGGGCAATTCGATTACGCGCGACAAGGTCATTCGTCGCGAACTGTTGCTGGAAGAAGGCCAACAGTACAACAGCCGGTTGTGGGAGCTTTCGATCCTGCGCCTGAACCAGCTAAATTACTTTGAGGCGCTGAAGGCAGACCAGGACTCTGAGAGCCGACTGAACCCGGATGATGGAACGGTCGATCTGTTGTTGAAGCTGAAGGAAAAGGGCAAGAATTCGATCGGCCTGAATGGCGGTATCAGCGGGTTGTCTGGAACGTTTATCGGGTTGAACTACGAGACGAACAACTTTCTTGGGTTGGGCGAGACGCTGTCGGTGCAGGCGAACGTCGGCGATCTTTCGCGTAACCTGAGCTTCGGATTTACGGAGCCTTACCTGAGGAACAAGCCAATTTCGTTGGGCGTCCAGGTGTTTACGAGTAAGTACGACTACAACCCTGCGAAGAGCTATTCGATTGCGAACAATCAGAGCTCGAACCTGACCAATGCTCAGCAGTCTTTGCTGACGAACTACAACACGGCGACGACCGGGTTTAGCCTCTCGGTGCAGGAGCCATTGCGCCACCTATTTGCGAAGACCGGTGTAACGCGTGTCGGCTTGTCGTACCAGTTATCTCGCTCGTCGGTGACGACGTTCAACGACAATACTCGCAATGTATTTCAGTCGTTGGCATTCCGTTCCGGTGTCCAGGGTCAGAATCAGTTGAACGGGATTATCACGTCTACGATTACGCCGAGCTTTACGTTCTCGAGTCTTGACCGGGCAGTTGGGCCGCATGCGGGTAAGGACTTCAACATCGCGGTACAGATCGCGGGTGCAGGCGGAAATGTGAAGTACTATTCGCCGGTAGCCAGCTATCGTCAGTTCTTCCCGATGAAGGGGCTAAGGGTCAATCGCGAGGGGCATAACGTTCTTGGCTTCCGGCTACAGGTAGCGCATGCTGCCGGGTTTGGTGGCGAGGTTGCACCGCCGACGAACCGTCTGTATGCGGGCGGCGAGTCTGATATCCGCGGCTTCGATGTGCGGTCTTTGTCGCCGTATACCTTCATTCCAAACAAGGTGATGTTCAACCTGACGAATCCGGATGGGACGACGGTTCCGCGCGATCCAACCAATCCCGCGTTGGGATCGGTACAGATTCCGCTGCCGGTCTATCGGCTGGCGTCGGTTGGTGGAGATACGCAGATCACGTCGAATCTTGAGTACCGGATTCCGATTATCAACCAGGTGACGTTCGCGTTCTTCACGGACTTTGGCATGACATTTAATCTGCAGGCGGATCAGTTGCGGCAGAGTGTTGCGGGACAGACTGCGGAGCAGAGCGTACTGTACGGTTGCCCCACGCTGGTGAATGGCGCTTGCTTTGGCGGGCAGACGGTCACTCCTCCGTTCCCTTTCAACCTGAAGACGGTTCCGGGCACGAACTACGTTCCGCGTATGTCGAACGGTGCCGAGTTGCAGGTGATTCTGCCAATCGTGAATGCACCGTTCCGGATCTTCTACGCTTATAACTCGCTGCGGCTGTTCAAGGATGTGCCGCAGGAACTGGCTGTTCCTAACATCTGTCCGCCGACAGTGACGAATTGCTTCCAGAACTACTTCCCGAACTCTGGGGCTGGACGGTTCAGCTACCAGGAAGCGGTCCAGTTCTATGGTGCAAATTACACGTTGCGGGAGCCGCGTAAGACGCTCCGGTTGACGGTGAGCACGACCTTCTAACAGCACAATACGATCTACTGTATGACGGCAAAGGGCGGAGTGAGATCACTCCGCCCTTTGCCTTTTGTGCGTGAGTGAGTGGGTGTCGCCGAGGGGCGGCAGATTCCTTGAGGATGATAAGGAAGCGAAGCAAAGGAAGGGGCAGGGGCTCTGATGAGCAAGGATCACGAGGGTTGCTGGCGCAGCGGGCATGAGGTATGGATGCTGGTCATGCTCCGGATGGTGAGGAGATGAGGAGAGCTAGTAGCTGCGCTGATACATGCGGGAGATACGGTCGTGCCAGCCGAGGCGGTCGGAGTCCAGCCCTGCCCAGAGGATGCCGATACCGAGGGGGCAGCCGGACAGGAAGAGGGCGAGGATGCGGCGTCGCATGGCCGAGCGAGAGGGGTTCTCGTCGTTGAAGGTGCAGAGTGCGATGCGAGCGTAGCGCATGCCAGGGGTTGCATCAGACAGCGTGAAGAAAAGGAGCTGGTAGAGCACTGCGAGCAGCGTGAGGATGCCGGCGGAGGCCAGTGCAGTGGTTTGGAGATTGAACTGGCTGGCGGGCAGAGTGCCTACTGTGACAGCAAAGCCTGCGGTAAAAGCGACGAATGAGCTGAGGATGATGCAGCAATCGACGGCACCGGCCATCAGGCGCAGGTTGATGGGCGCTGTGCTGGGTGGGACGTCCGGATTGAGATGGGTTGCCTGGGCGTCCTGTGCGTAGTGGGGTGCGTATTCGGTGGGGTAGAGAGTTTCGTCTAAAGTCGAAACGGGATGTGCGTCGAGCAGGATGGAAGACCACTCGGTGTGGGTGGATGTAGCAGCCGGCGCAGTGGAGATCTGGGTGGCTTCGACTTCAAAGATGCGGAGTTGAGCGGCGTTGTTTTCTGACTGGCCTTCTTCGCGGAGAGGGCCCTCGGCGATGCGGGGGCGGGCTCGGCGAGCGGCGACGAGCTGGCGGGGAAATTCGATGAGGTTTGCAGCGATCTCCACAGGTGGAGTGGCGGGCTCGAATACGGGCGACTGACGGAAGGCGATTTCCTCATCGAGGGCAAGGCCTTCGTCGCAGAGCGGGTCAAGTGAGGGGAAGAGCTCAGAGTTGGTGAAGGATGCGGCGAGGTCGTGGCTGTGGCTGGAGAGGTCTTCGAGCAGGCGGACGGTGATGGGGGCATTGATCTGCCGAGCGGGCTGTCTGTGGGGGCTGGGCGCGGCCTGGGGAACCGGCTGGTGCTGCGTGGAGGCTGTGGGGGCTTCGGTATCCGGGGCGGAGAACTGGTCGAGCTCGGCGATGAGGCTGTACTGGGCCTCTGCGACGGCCTGGGCGTTGCGGACGGCGATGTCGGCTGCAGCGTCGGCCTGTTCGATAGCCTTCTCGGCTTCGGCGGCCAGGAACGCGCGATAGGTCTGGGAGTGGGCGTAGCGCTCTGCCACAGCGGCAGCGATGCGGGCAGCACGGGCCTTATGCGGCGTGGCGATGGCGATAGGAGTGGCTGCGGCAGGAGTGGATCTCTGACGTCGAGCGCGATGGGCGGCGATCCGCTCCGCCGCCTGTTGCTTCAGGGCAAAGGCAGCTGACGGGGCTGGGGAATCGTCGAAACCGGCTTCGTCGGATTGCTGGAGATCAAGCTGTGCGGAGCTCATTGTGCTCAAAACCTTAAACCTACTTCCGTAAAAATCGTTTAGCCTCAAAGAGTGGGACGTCTTGAAAGCCTCGAACCAATCGAACAGTACAGCGGGATGCATGGACTGCAGCGTCAGGCGTATCCGGCGCGGCGGGCTGGCGTGTATCAGGAGCCGAATTTGGCTGCACTGAAATCAGTGCAGCCTCTTCGTCAGAATAGCGCCTGGAGCCTCGTTCGTGCCGTTTACTTCTTCATAACTATCACGGTGATTGCGGTTAGTCATCCGCAGGTGGTGGCGCAGGAGGTGACGAGTCAGGCACTGCCCCCTGTGAGCCTGCCAAATGAACCGGCTGAGAGGCGTTATCCGGTGGCTGAAGTGCTGCCATCTACGGAGACGACGACGAAGGTGGTGATCGAATCGGATCTGCAATCGGAGCGGGGCGGGCACTACACACTGGATGGAAACGTGGTGGTGACGTATGGCAACCGCAGGATTGAAGCGGACCACATTGAGTACGACACGGAGTCTGGGGAACTGACAGCGACGGGTCACCTGAAGGCTACGGGCGGCAGGAACAATGAGATGATCGCTGCGAGCCACGGCAGCTTGAACGTAAAGACGCAGACGGGGCGTTTCTACGATGTGGTGGGTTCGGTGGGGATGAAGAACTCCGGGCGACGCATGGTGTATGCGAACGGCAACCCATTTCTTTTTACGGGGCGCATGGTGGTGAAGACCGGGCCGCAGGAGTATGAGGTTTATGGAGGCACGGTGACTTCGTGCCAGCTGCCGCATCCGGACTGGATGCTCTATGCCGGGAAGTTCACGGTGGATGAGGAGAAGGCTCGGGCGAGTAATAGCGTCTTTCGGCTGCTGAATATTCCGTTGCTGTATCTGCCGTATGTGACGCAACCGGTGGACCAGACTGACCGGCAGAGCGGCTTTCTGCTTCCGGTGGTGGGTGAGTCCTCGACTAAAGGCCTGGTGCTGGGGGAGCAACTGTACTGGGCGATCAACCGGAGCATGGACTTTACAGTGGGGGGAGAGTACTTCTCCCTGCGTGGGTGGGCACAGTCGGCGACGTTTCGCTATCGTGGGCTGGGGGACGACTTTGCGATGGCCCACTACAGCGGTCTGCTGGATCGCGGGTATACGACGGGCGGGATGTATGTAAATCAAGGTGGCCAGGATGTGGCTTTTTCCGGGCGGCACGACTTTACTGCGGCGACACGGGTGGTTGCGGACGTGGAGTACTTGAGCTCCTATCCTTACCGCGAGGCGTTTACGGAGAACTTCAATCAGGCGGTATCAACGGACATTTTGTCCAAGGCGTATGGAGTTCATGAGGCAGATGGATTTGCGGTGTCGGCGCGAGCGGATCGCTACCAGGGACTGAAGCGGGTTCCGGTGGGTACGACTGCTGGCCAGCAGGTAAGAATCTTTCATGTTCCGTCGCTGGATTTCAGCGCGACAGACCATGCTCTGGGGGCGACGGGGATTCGCTGGAGTATGGAGAGCTCTGCGGCAGGACTGAAGCGGGTTGAGCCAGTGTTCGTCACCGGCGGCATTATGGAGCGATTCGACCTGCACCCGCAGATTACCTATCCACTGACCGCTGGTGGGTGGCATCTGCTGCCGCTGATGGGCGTTCGCGAGACGGTGTACAGCCGCAGCCGTAAGTCGCCGCAGGTGGGGCCGACCCCGGTGGAGAGCACGGACGGGGTGAATCGGGCGGACTTTGAAGCGGGGCTGGAGTTGCGGGCGCCTGTGATTGAACGAACGTTCGAGGGACGCGTGCTGAGCCGACTGTTTGGTGGGGACGTGAAGCATACGGTTGAGCCGGTGCTGACGTACCGCTATGTGAGCGGCATCGATAATTTTTCGCAGATATTGCGTTTTGACGGTGTGGATGTCGCGAGCAATACGAATGAGCTGGAGTATGGTGTGACGGAGAGGTTGTTCGTGCGACCGGCAAAGGCGCGGGTCTGCACTGCAGCTGATGCAGACGTGAGTGCGATTCAGGTGAAAGATGACGGCTACGTGCCGGTGGCCGCTGAGAAGGGTTGCGGGAGCCGCGAATGGATCAGCTGGCGGTTGGCGCAGAAGTACTTTCTGGACGAGAAGTTTGGTGGAGCGGTGGTACCGGGGCGGCGCAATATCTTCGATACGACGCTGCGGTTCTCGGGGGTGGCGTTTTTGACGGAGCCGCGCGCGATCTCGCCACTTACTTCGCGGTTTCGGATGCGAGCTTCAGAGAAGGTGGATGTCGAGTGGGACTTTGACCTGGATACTGGCGCGAAGAAATTTACGTCGAACAATGTGTTGGTCGATGTGCATGAGGGTAATACATTTGCAGGATTGAGCTATGCGCGGCTGAACGCTCCGGGACGGTCTTATACGCAAGGGATTTCGTCGGCGACGTCGGACTTTAGCCAGCTGAGGATTCTGCTGGGGTATGGGACGCCGACGAAGCGCGGCCTGGGAGTGGCGGCGAACGCGGGGCTGGATCTGAATCTGGGAACGGTGCAGTATGGAGCGCTGCAGACCTCGTATAACTGGGACTGCTGCGGGTTGAGCGTGGAGTACCGGAAGTATGAGTTGGGCTCAGTCCGTAATGAGAACTCGTACCGCTTCAACTTCACGTTGGCGAATATTGGGACGGCGGGCAATTTACGTCGGGCGGAGAGGCTGTTTTAGGTTTACGCCATGAAAGACCGAGGGCCTGCGGGCAACGGTTACCAGGCTGCAGCGTGAGATAATCGAGGTATTGTGCTGACTGTCGTTAAGCCGTTTCGAACCATTGTTTTCGCATTCGCGCTGGCCGCTCTTGGGTGCCATGCGCAGCCACCTGCCGCCAGCTCAAGCACGCTAACGCCGGAGGCTGCGCGACGTGTGGAGGTACTGATTCGATCGAAGTCGAATGTGCCTCCGGAGTACAAGATTGAGATTGGTCTGCGGAGCAAGAGCGATGTAGCTGGGTTCGACGCGATCGATGTGAACTTCAGCGCGAACGGGAAGACGAGCAAGCCGGTGACGTTTCTGCTGTCGAGCGACGGCAAGACACTGGCGCAGTTCACGCGCTTTGATATCAGCAAGGACCCGAAGGAGTTGGTATCGGCGGCGAACCGTCCTGCGCGTGGTGGCGCGGCGAACGCTCCGGTGGTGATCGTGGTATTTGATGATCTGGAGTGCCCGTTCTGCGCGAAGATGCATGCGCAGTTATTCCCGGCGTTGACGGAGCGGTACAAGAATCAGGTGCGGGTGGTCTATCGCGATTTTCCGTTGAGCCAACATCCATGGGCGATGCGTGCGGCGATTGATACGAACTGCCTTGGGACCCAGAGCCCAGGGGGCTACTGGAATTTGGTGGATTACGTTCATCTGCACGCAGGCGAACTTGGCGGGGATGACAAGAGCCTGGCGAAGGCGAATGAGACGCTGGATACGCTAACCCGCGACGAGGGCAGACGCCAGAAGGTGGATATCGACGCGTTGAATGCGTGCCTGGTGAAACAGGACGACACGATGATTCGGGCAACGATGAAGGAGGCAGAGGGTCTGGGTGTAGACTCAACCCCTGCGCTGTTCATCAATGGCGAGAAGCTGGAAGGTGCGGTTCCGCTCGAGTATGTTTATCAGATGATTGACGGGGCGCTGACGGCTGCTGGCCAGACGCCTCCCCCAGCTAGCACAACTGTTCCTTCAACGAGTGCAACACCCGCGGCGAAACCCGGCAATTAGCAAGGAAATGCAGGAGACACAAGCTTTGCCTAGACTATTGACTGAATTCGATTTGCCAACGACCGCGCGCCCGTCGCAGGTTATATCCCGGAGTATTGCGCTGCTGCTGGCTGTTGCGTTGTTGCCAATGGCGGGCTGCAATCGTAGCCACAACGCGGATGTCGTCGCCACGGTAAATGGCCATGCCATCATGCATGCCGAGCTGGAAAAAGCGTACACGGCGCAGTTGGGCGATGCTCAACAGCAGCAACAGCAGCCTACGCAGGAACAGGCGAACTCGCTGCGGTTGAATGTTTTGCGCGAACTGATCGACGAAGAGATTGTGCAGCAGCGTGCCGCCAAGATGAATCTGACGGCGACAAATGAAGAAGTGGATGCCAAGCTCGCCGAGATGAAGGCTCCATACACGGAAGAGCAATTTGACCAGAGACTGAAGGCGAGCAATCACACGCTGGTCGATGTGAAGCACGATTTGCATCGGTCGCTGACGATCGAAAAGCTGCTGAACAAAGAGATCAACTCGAAGATTACGGTAACGGACCTGGATGTTACGAGTTACTTCAATCAACATAAGGCTGAGTTCAATCTGATCGAGACGCAATATCACCTGGCACAGATTCAGGTGACGAGTGTGCCTTCGCCGCAGCCCGGTAATTTACAAGGCAGCAAGGCGACGACGGACGCTGAAGCGAAGAAGAAGATCCAGGCTCTGAAAAACCGTTTGGATAGCGGCGAGGACTTTGGCGCGATTGCGATGAACTTCTCGGAACGTCCTGAAACCGCCTCGAACGGCGGCGATATGGGATTTGTCGCGGAGTCGCAGATGACTGCGGATCCGATGGTGTTTACAGCGGTGACAAAGTTGAAGCCCGGACAGATCACGGATATTCTGCCGCTGCTTGATTCGCAGAGCAAGAAGCCGATGGGCTATGCGATCTACAAGTTGATCTCTCGGGAGCCGGCTGGACAGCGCGATGTCAACGATCCTCGAGTTCAGCAGGCGATCCGTCAGCAGCTTCACGATGGACGGTCACAATTGCTGAAGAACGCCTATTTTGAGATGCTTCGCGATCAGGCGAAGGTCGAGAACTATCTGGCGGAACAGATCTTCAAGAACGACGCCCACTAAAACTGTCCGGATTTTGAGGTTGCCATGAGCCAGACCCCTGTTCGCTTTGCGATTCTTGGCTTCGGCCATCATGCTGTTCGTCGTTTGGTTCCAGCATTTGGGAAGTGCGAACACTCCACGCTTACCGGGATGTGGCGGCGGGACAGCGTAGCTGCTGCGGCCAACTGTGCCGAGTTTGGAATTCCACACTGCTTTGCCACGCGAGAGGAGCTGTGCTCGTCGCCCGATGTTGATGTGGTGTTTATTACGTCACCGGACGCGATGCATAAGGATGACTTGCAACTGGCATTGCAGCACGGCAAAGCGGTGTTGTGCGAGAAGCCGGTGGCGATGGATGCGGCCGACGCCCAGGAGATGGCCGCTGCTGCGGATGCCGCAGGGTTGCTTTTCGGAGTGGGGCAGAACTTTCGGTACAACCGCAGCCTCGTGTGGATTCGAGAGCAGATTCAGGCGGGCAAGATTGGTGAGCCGCAACTGGCACATGCGCAGTTTGCGTATCCTGCGAACCTTGCACCACGTAAGTGGATCACGGATTCGACGCTGGCGTGTGGCGGTCCGATCGCGGATGTGGGCGTGCACTGCATCGATGCGTTGCGCTTCGTATTGGATCAAGAGGTAATAAGTGTCAGCACGTTGGCTCGGAAGGATGAAACTTCAGGCAACGTGGAGGCGGTGGCTTCCATGCAACTGGAGATGACTGGTGGAGTGTATGCCACGGTTACAGCGAGCGCGCGGGCTCCGTACCGAACGTTGATTGAGGTTACGGGAAGCGAAGGCGCGGTGATCGCAGAGAATGGCCTGACGGTGGATCGCCCTGTAGATCTGGTGATTCGACGTGGAGGCGAAGTAGTGGAGACTGCGACTGTCGAAAACGGGGACGGCTATTCGTTGATGCTGGACAGTTTTGCTTTGACGTACCGCGGAACAGGAACATTCGCGGCTTCAGGTGAGGATGGCGTGCAGAACATGCGCGCGGTGGATGCGGCGTTCAAGAGTTGGCGGACAGGTCAGCGCGAGTCGATCTAGCTATACCTGCGACGGACAGAAACAACATCTATGGAAGTGTGGCCTAGCGGACTGCCGTGGCCAGAGCAGACGTCTGGCTGCGATGGGATGCAGCCAAGTTGCGCTGCGGGGCTGCAGTGGACGGCAGGTACTTCTGATAGACGCTGATGTGGAAACAGGATTGTTGAAATTCCTCTTCGACGTCGACTTTACCCTGCTGAACAAGGGGTAGCAGATAGCCTCGGAGCCAGGCGATCTCAGTGAGTGAGAGGCCGTGTTTGGCTAGATCGATGGCCTGACCGGTGAGATGAGGGGAGGCTGTGTCGCCTTCCGCAGGTGCGGCGTTGCCGTTGGTGCGCAGCAGATGCTGCTGAAATTCGACGGTGCGAACTGCTGAGTTTACCTGAAGCGGCGTGTGGAATCGAGCGTAGTGCTCACGGGAAAGTGTGGCGAGAAACTGCGCGGTCCAGGGGCGGCAATAGCGGCGATTTGCTGGGAGGCGGTCATCGACTTGGAGGGCAGCACTGGCGGGGAGAGCGAGGAGCATTCCCTGGCTGCGCATGTCGACGATGTCACCATCGTCGCGAATGCGGTCAAGGCCCTCGCGGTCCGCGACCTGATTCTGACGCAGCAGAATCTCGTGTGAGCCTTTGAGAGGCCGAGGGACGATCAGTCGACCACGCTTGTTATAGAGAGAGGGCAGGATGGATGGCGTGGATGCGATGTCTTCCACGGGCTCGAGTTGCGGGTTGTCGCCGTTGGTGCGGATGACGCTGATGACCGGAGTCTGTTGGGCTACTGCTCCCTTGGGGGAGCGGGAGGAGTCAGCCGGAGTCTTGTGTCTGTCTTCGGGATGAGCGGGCGTATCTGGGCCGGTTGCGGGGGAGGCGGCAGCCTTTAGGAAGTCGTCTGAAGTGGCTTTGCGTGATGCGGTGATGGCCGCAGTGTTTGACGCGGATGGTGCAGGTACTTCGGACTTGGCGATTCTGGAGGCTGGGTGGTGGTTCTTGATCCGTGCGTGGACGCGGCTGACGGCGACAGGATCAGGAGTGTCGGCGCTCTGCTGGCGGCGGGCGTGGTGTTTGGGCTTATGCGTTGTGGTTGGATTGGGGGAGAGCTTCTTGTGGGGATGCTTCCTGGCCGGTTCTGCGGCGACGGCTTTGTGGGTCGCGTGCTTCGGACGAGCAAGGAGCTGGGCCGGGGAAAGGGACAGAGCTGCGAGCGCCAGAATGGCTGTAATGGGGGCGTGTGCGCGCATATGGATTTAGGAGGCGCGAAGACGCCAGAGCAATTCCTACGGTAAAGATTCGATCAGCTTAGTGTAAGTGTACAGCTGGGTTCCGTGTACTCTTGGATTAACAGGGAGCTTGTATGCGTTTTGTGTTAGCGGGAGTGGCAGTAGCGGGATATGTGTTGATGGGATTGGGGTTGCGGTCGGCTGGGGTACAGGAGAATGCTAGCCGACCTGAGTTCTATACGACGAAAGTTGAACCGATTTTGCAGTCGAATTGCTACAAGTGTCATGCAGGGATGTTTCATCGGGGAGGGTTGAACCTGAAGACGCGGGACGGGATGCTGCATGGGGGGCATCATGGCGCGGCGGTGGTTCCGGGGGATCCGGCGAAGTCGCTGCTGGTGCTGTTGATGCGGCATGAGGGGTCGACGGATGAGCTGGGACCGATGCCGCCGAAGAAGCCGAAGATGTCGGATGCGGACATTGCAGTGGTCGAGCAATGGGTGAAGGCTGGGGCGATCATGCCGGAGGCCGCAGCTAAGCCTTAGAGGCTCGTGGGGTAGAGAGAAGCCTGAGGGCGGCGCGATGGGCCTGATCGCGACGGCGCTCCAAGGTGGTGATGAGGCTGCTGCTGGCGGGAAGTTGGTGCGTGGCGGTCTCGGTGAGGGTAAGCCAATCGTGCCAGGCGCCGGTGACCTGGTGGATGTGGTGGAAGTGGTGGGCTGTGGCGGATCGGGCGCCTTGTGGCGTGGATTCAGCGATATAGCGGGAGATTCGGGCGGCTTTGCGGATGCGGTGAAGTTCGGCGGGATCGCGCGGGTCGAGGGTTTCTGTGGCTTCGGTGAAGAGAGTTCTGGCTAGTTTGCTGGCCTGGAGGCGCGGTGGCGTCACTGTGGGCTCGAATTCCCGGAGAATTTTGAGTGGTTTTTTGTGGTATTTGTCGAGAATTTGCTGGAGTTTTGTGGCTTGTGAGACGCGCTTTTTCTTGAGGTAGCGGGTGAGTTTCTGGAGGTGGGGGCGGATGGTGTCGGTGGTGGGGAGTTGGGAGAGGAGGTTGATCTGGATGTCGAGGTCGCGGAGGGTTCCGGAGGAGCGGCGGATGGGTTTGGTGGCCTTGAGGAAGCTGTCGCGAGGGTCGGCGGAGTCGAGGAGGAGTTGGAGGAGGGCTTCGATGCGGCGGATGGTGGAGCGGAGGTGGTGGAGCGGAGCGGGACTGGGGCGGGACAGGGTGGTCTTGAGGGCATTGCGGAGGGCTTCGGCCTGAAGGTGGAGGGGCTGGTTGCGCGGATGTGTATGCGCGTACGGCATGCCTCAATATTGGATGCTTATTGGAGGGCTGTGTCCAGTGGTTGCCTGTCGGCGGGGGACTACGTAGAGTGGCCCACCGGAAGCGTGGGAGGGTGGGCCACGGCTGTTTTATACGTGCTGTTTGGCTTCGACCTTCGGGGCAACGCCGAGTTGCTCCATCATCGACATGAGGTTCCAGTGCGCCCACTCTTCGGTGATCTTCGATCCATCGAGCTTGTAGATGGAGGTACCGGAGACTATTGCCTTGCGATTGGTGGGAGCCATGCCGAGGAAGTCGCCTTTGTGGGTTCCGCGTGCAGTCCAGTGGAGGACGACCTCGTTATGCTCTGCGATGGTGTCGTCGATGGTGAACCTGAGATCGGGAAATGCCTTGCGACAGCTCTCGATGTGGTTCCTGATGTTCGCTGCTCCCGAGGTGAGATTCGGGAAGACAGGGTCGTGAAAGCGGCACTGGTCGGCGAGGAAATCGGAGACCGTGTTGAGCTTTCCCTGGTTCCAGCAGTCTTCCATGAAGTGGTGGACGATCTGCTTGTTGTCGGTGGGTTGTTTCTCTTGTGAGGGCATAGAAGGAACCCTCCTTTCTATGCCGCGAAATTATAGGCCGGTCTTCTGTGGATGTGCTGTGGAGGGGTACGCCCTTGCGGGGATACCCCCAGGTAAATTCTCTGGATGCAGTGGGTTGCGGGGAGTGGGCGTCCGGTGGCCTGGTTAGTGTGTCTTGCGGAGCGCGGCGCGGATCCTGGCGACGTGGGTTCCGTGGGCGCGGATGGCGTCGTGGAGCTGGTCGCCGGTGACGCCGAACTCTTTGGACCAGTA